>CBDCNU010000026.1:0-298080 GCA_965219475.1 Opitutales bacterium
TCCAGATTCTTGGGGGGTTGAATATCTATCTGGGAGGCGGGTAAAAAAGCGTCGACCCCGATGCTCACGATCAGTCCTCCCTTGACCTTTGCCTTGACCTTGCCCGATACGACCGTGCCCTCCGCGTAATTGGAGAGAATTTCCTCCCAGTTTTTCTTTTGCTCGGCCTTGTCGAAGGAAATAACCGGACTGCCATCCATGTCTTCGATTTTGTCGAGGAAAAACTTCGATCTCCTGACCGATTTCCAAATCTCCCAGATCGACAAATTCGTGGCCGGCAATGTTTCCTTCCGATTTTGCGCCAATGTCTACCACGACTTCATTCAGGCGGATTTCCATGATGGTTCCCTGGATAATGGAACCCTCTTTCAGCTTCTCAAAGTTTTGCCCCTTCAGAAGTTCTTCCATTAAGGTGCTCATAATAAGCGTTGTTCGATAACTTTCCCTTTGGGGAAAGGCATTTATAATTAGTTAATGATCAATAATTTATAGCTTGGACTGCCGCTGCTTGATCGATCCACCGGCAGGGCGGAAAAGGACACCAGCATGGCAGGCAAAGTGCCAGTTTCAAGAATTTTATTGGCCCAGGCGGGGCCCCTGCCAGACCTGCCGCTCTCCTCTCAATACACCACTTTGTTGAGCGGGTACTCGATGATGCCTTCGGCTCCGATGTTTTTGAGAGCCGGGATAATTTCGCGAACCACCGTTTCGTCGATAATGGTCTCGACCGCCACCCATCGATCGTCTCCCAGGGCGGAAATGGTGGGATTGCGCAGAGCCGGCAATTCGGCCAGAAGACGCTCCAGATGATCTTTCCGTATATTCAGCTTCAGCCCCACCTTGCCGTTCGCCTCCAGGGCAGCTTGTAACAGCAGGCTGATTTGCTCGATCTTTCGCCTCTTTTCCGGGTGGGCCCAACTGTCCTTGTTGGCGATCAATTTGGTGTTGGTTTCCAGAATCGTATCCACCACCCGCAATTTGTTGGCGCGAAGGGAACTGCCCGTTTCCGTCAAGTCGACGATCGCATCCACCAGATCCGGCGCCTTTACCTCGGTCGCTCCCCAGGAAAATTCAATGTTCGGCTCGATGCCCTTTCCATCAAAATACTGGCGCGTGATATTGACCACCTCGGTAGCCACAAACTTTCCATCCAGATCTTCCGGCTTCTTTATGGGAGAGTCCTCGGGAACGGCCAGCACCCACCGCGACTTCCTGCTCGAAGTCCTGCTGTAGATCAAATCGCACACCTCCAAAACATCCGATCTGTTTTCCACCACCCAATCCCAACCGGTCAGGCCGCAGTCGAAAAACCCATGCTCCACGTAACGGCTGATTTCCTGAGCCCGCACAAACCGGCCGTCCAGTTCCGGGTCATCCAGCACCGGACGATAGGACCGGAAGCTCTTGACGATGTTGAACCCAGCCTTGGCAAAAAGCGCGATAGTGGATGCTTCCAGGCTGCCCTTGGGCAGTCCCAACATGAGCAATGGCGATTTCATGGCGGTAATCTCCCCGACATTGTTATCCGGCACAGAGGCCACAACAAAAAAATCAACTCAGACACAGAAGGGTTCGAACTCAAATGCTGCTTAGTTAGGCCATTTTCCGAACATGTGTCTACCTCGGCTGGCGCCCCTTGACATTTGTTTCCCGACTGCGGTCCGCCTGCCCGCAACGCGCCTTCAGGCAGGGAGTCATTTCCCTTCATGGGCTGTCCGAATCGGGTATGCGCGATGCAAAATCGAGAAAAATGCCGATGTTTTGCGTTTGATTCCTTTCAGCCCCCGCTCAACTCTGAAAAGTTCCTCAATTCATGGTGTTCCCGCCCATAGTCAACCACCCATCATTCCCATCGAGTCCGGCTTGGTCATAACGGAGCAAAGCGTCCTGGCTTTGGGAGCGAGTCACGTTTCCGTGGCTCAGTTTTCTTTTGGTCGCGGCGACGGGCTGGTTTTAAACCGGGCCATGCGTCGAACAGTGGATTCCGATCCCGAAAAAAGGGACGGGTGGTTATCCGCGGTGAGGGACGAATTGAATGAGATGCGGTCCCGGTTCCCCCTCGAGAGCGTACGGGGCCTGGTCCTCCCGGAATGGGTTGTGCTGACAAAGCATTTGAGGGTTACCCGCATCGAAGGGGAGGGGCAAAGAGAAGTGGTTCGTTTCGAAGCGGACCAGGCCTTCCCCAACGGATTGGAGGGGTTTCAATGGGCCTATGGCGTTTTACATGACGACGGGGTCGAGCGCGATGTGTTGGTGCACGTGGTGGAGAGCGATTTCCTCGATAACCTGCTCGAAATGCTCCGCTCTTTTGGAATCCAACCCCGCTTTATCGATGCTTTCGTATCGGCCCACCTCAATGCCTATGCCTACAACTACGGCGGGGACAGGACCCGGACCTTGCTAATCGATATCGGGGCGCGGTCGGTTTCGCTTTCTGTGGCAGGGGGTAGCGAGGCGCCCTTCCTGAGAAGCCTGAGTTTTGGGGGAGGTCAAATTACCCAGGCCCTCGCGACCGAGCTCGGCCAGAGTTTTGAGGAAGCCGAAAAGCTCAAAATTCAATGGCTGGACAACCCCGCTGTGGACCCGGCCCATCTGGCTCACCTCAACCGGGCCTCGGAAGGATTTACAAGGCGCATGCTGAATGAGGTCCAGCGTTCCCTGGCGCTTTATCGGCGACACTACCAGGCGGGAAATCCGGCGAGAGTCCTGTTGTCGGGAATGGCCTGCCGCTTGCCCGAACTGGCCAATCGCCTCGAGCGGAAAACGGGCATTCCCGTAATCCTCTACGATCCTTTCAGGAATCTGTCTTTCGGGGACGAGTTTGTTTCGGGCCGCGCCCCCAAGTGGGCTCCCTCGCTGCCCGGCCGGGTGGGAGTGGCGGCTCGCCTTATCGGCGCTTCCCCCATCGACATCAATTTGCTGCCGGAGTCCCATTCCTCGGGCCTGGCCTTTTCCGAGAAAAAACCGTGGCTGAAAGCGGCCGCAGGACTATTCCTGGGGGCCGGGGTTCTCATCGGGTTAAAGTTTCAGGGCCAAACCTGGAACCTGCAGCGGGAAATAGAGCAGGCGGGCCTTCAGGTCGGTACCATGGAAGCCTCAGCCCGGGATGTCCGGGCTGCCTACGAGAAATTCAACGCCTTGAAGTCTCGCGATGTCGGCCAGGCCGAGCTTCGCTACGAACGCATTTGGCATGTATTATTATTGGCGGAGCTCCAGGGACGGCTCAATCTGGTCCGGAACGTATGGCTGGAATCCTTCCGCGCCGTCTCGGATGATGCAGGGGACCGGCAGTTGCGGATTACGGGCAGTTTGCTGGATCGACAAAACCCCTTATCCGTTGTCAGTTCGGATTCCCGCAGGCAAGTGGAATCCCTTTTGACTTCCTTCGAGGGCCTGCCCTTCATCGCAAAGGTTGGGGACCGCCGTTTTGACACCTCACGGCCGGGAATACTGAAGTTTGACGTATCGCTTACCCTTGAGCCCGAAATGCCATTTTGACCGGTTATGCCCTTTCTTTCGGATAATCCCGCCAGGAATTCTCTCATCCTTTTCGGCCTTCTCGCCCTTCCCCTGGTGGGGTTTGTGTTGTGGAGCGGGATGCGCCGGAACGAACAGTTGGCCGAACTGGAGGATATCTATCGGCGCATGGCCTGGGCCCAGTCCGGCCCCCTTCCATCTGATGCCCGAACATTGGCTTCCCTCAATCAATCCATAGCCGAAATGGAGGAGAGATTGCTCCTGGAGGAAAGGGATCTTTTTCGAGAAATTCCAGGGGCATCGAGCACGGAAGCATCGGGAACCCCAACTGCGGCTTTTTTCGAATTGGCCGGGTTTATCGAGAACGCCTATGCCAAGTTGGAGGCCAACGGTATCGGCTTTGAGCCGGATGAACGATTCGGGTTTTCTCAGTTTACCCGGCAGGGTCCGGAAGAAAATATCCTGGATGCCGTTATGGAACAGAAAATAGTAGCGCAGTATTTGATAACCCAAATGGTCGCGGCCAAGCCGGCCCGATTGACAGGAATGAAACGCGAGTGGATTCCCCAGGCAAGTGAGCCCCCGCAAACCGGACTCAGGCAAACTGCGGGAAGCCAACCCACACAGCCTTCTTCCTGGGAGGATACCATTGCCGAACGGAAAGACCGCCCCGGATATGTGGGCTATGTCTTTGAGATCGGGTTTGAGGGATACTCGGACGCATTGCGCAAATTCTTGAACGGTCTGATGACCGCTCCCATCCCCATCCTGGTCAATGCCCTGAGGGTTGAACCGCTCGATCGTTACGCGGAACCGGATTCCCCGGCCGAGGATGCGATTTCCTACAATCCATTCGATCTCTTGAGCGCGGCGCAGGATGATCCCGAGGAGGAAAATCCTGTGCCCATTATTCAAAGCAACCTCTCCTCCTTTACCGTGACCCTGGAAACAATTCTTCGCAAGCGGGATCAGATCCGATAAAATGAAGGGGTGGGAGAAAATTGCCTTTGGAATTGGCGGCGCCACTTTCGTCTCCGCCTTGTTTTGGGGGGCGCTGACTTCGACCAGTACCCCGGGAATTCCCGGGGCCAACGGGAACACCGAGGGATTTGACCATGAACTCCCCCATTCCGGAAAGCTAGCTGAAAAAGTGGAATGGGGGAAACCCTCTCCCCAAGGAGGGCCTGACTGGATTTTCGATATTTTTACCCCTCCCGTCATTTTTTTTGACGAGGTGACGGGGGCCTTCACGGTTACCCCTCCCTTCCGGGAGGAGGCCGGGATGGTGGATGATTTTGAATTGCGCCTCCTCGGCATCAGGCGGGAACCCTACCCGTTTCAATTGGTTGCCTATGCCGGGAACCCGGGCCAATATGTCCTCACCCTGGAAAACCTTGAATCCGGAAAAGATGTTTTTTGCGCCCCCGGGGAAACCCTGGCCGAACACCGGATTCGGGTAGACCGTTTCATGGAAACCCGGGAGGTCCCGCCCGCATTGCGGGAAGGGAGCACGGAGGCGTTCGACTTGGTGGGCCAAGCGACTATTACCGACCTGGACACCAACCAGACCTACGTATTGCGCCATAGTCAGATGGCCTACCTGGATCAACCCAGCGGCGTTTTCTCCAATCCGGAAGGAACGCAAATTGTCCTCCGGAAGGGGCAGAGTTGGCAGTCTTCCAAAGCGAGTTATACACTTTTGGGGATCAATGCGGACGACCGGCAGGTAACGGTGGAAAAATCCTCGTTAGTTGAGGGTGACATTTCCCAAAAAATATTACAACTTGCTCATGAGGATAACCCGTCCGACCTGACGATCCACCATACCACTGGATCAGATTCACCGCCGGAGGTATTTTGAGACAGCTTGATCATGAATTGTTTTGTTAGGACTTTAACCCCGCTGCTGCTTCCCGGGCTTTTGCTCGGGGGCCTGTTTTTGGCTCCTGCCGCCTATGGCGCCCTGACCTCTCAGGAAAAAATGGAATATTTTACCGAAGCCCTGGCAGCTCGGGACGCCGGGGAATATTACATAGCCCGGCAGAAGCTCGAGATTCTGGCCCGGGACTATCCTCTCGACTCTCTGGTGGAATCTACCCTCCGAGAGGTAAATGAATTGATAACCGCTTCCCAGGAAGCTCGCCAGAACGGCGTCACCGCTGCTCCGAACGAAGCCGATCGGGAAATTGACTCCCTCATGCGCGATGAAATGGATCGGCAAACCCAGGCCCTGAACCGGGCTGAAAGGGCCGTGCTGGAAAGTGAGAGGATGATCGGGAGCGGAAATTATGGCCGTGCCCTCGGCGTCATTTACAGTGCCCTGAGAACTTTGCCGGATAATGTAACGACCCAATCGGTCCGGGATCGTTTAAACCGAAAGAAAGCGGATGCCTTGTTCGCCCAAGCCAACACTTTGTTGAGAAGCGGCAACAAGCAGGCGGCCTGGGAAAGCTTGGCCGCTCTGGCCGTCCTGGAAGGCAATTCCACGCGGTTTCGGCAGTTGAAAACCGCTTTCGACAGCGACCTGCCCCTCGACCCCTCCGTCGTTTCGGGTCCCGCCGCCAATACCTCAGCTCCCCCAAGCAATACCCCGTCATCCCCAACGGTCGCCTACCAAAACGCCCCAGCGGCCCCCGCTTCATCCAGCCGGGACGAATTCTTTGAAACTGTAGGGGTGGATCCCGGCGCAAGAAACAGGCGCGACCTGCGCGGTGATTTGATTTCCGAGGTGGAAAAATCCTGGAGCCGCCCACAGGTGTTGGCCCAATCTTCCTCGGCCTTGACTCAAGAAGCCGATCCGGTGGCCATGTTGCAGAAGCTCAATTCCATTATCATCCCTTCCGTCAGTTACGGGGACATGGAGTTGAGCCGGGTGGTTAATTCGCTCAATGAGCTTTCTCTGCGATTCGACACCGGAATTGAAGAAAAAGGGGTCAACATCGTTTTGATCGACCCCAACAAGGTGAATCCGAAGATCAATATCACCCTGCGCAATTTGTCCTTGAAGCGAGTGCTCGACTTTGTGGTTGATTCGGTCGGATTCCAATACGATGTGGAGGTGGATGCCGTGGTCATTCGCCCGGGCGAGGGAGGAGCCGCCTCCAACCTGGAGACGGAGTTTTTCCCGATTTCCCGCTCAACCTTCATTCGCATGACCGGAATCGGGGTCGGGGAGGACGCCGGGGCGGTTCTGGATGATCCTTTTTTGCCGGTTTCCCCGGGAATTTCCGATGGTGGAGTGGATGAGGCCGGGGCGCTACAGAACTTTCTCCAGCAAGCGGGGGTCGATTTCGTGGGCAATCCCGGCAGTAGTCTGGCCTATGACGGTTCGTCCATGATTGTGACCCAGACCAAGCGCAATCTGGACCGGATCCGTAATATCCTGAACCGCTACGACGAAGTCCGACAGGTGGAAATAGAGGCCAAGTTCCTCGAGGTGGCCCAAGGAGACCTGAACGAACTCGGTTTTGACTGGTCTCTTGGCCGCAGGGACCAGAGCCAATCCTATACCACTTCCAATCGCTCCATTACCGGAGCCTTTAGTCGGGGTTCGGGTGGTGCGAACATCATTATAGACGGCCAGCCGGTAGACACGCTTTATCCTCCTCAAATCCCCGGGGAAAACGCATTTGCCGCTTCCAGCGCTCCTTTGGGCGTGGTGACGGGAGCCTTGGGTGATTTCGACGTGGTCGGCATGCTTCGCGCCCTGTCGCAAAAATCCGGTTCCGACCTGCTTAGCGCGCCTAAGGTAACCGTGCTATCGGGGGATCTGGCTACCATTACGGTGGCCCAGGAACTCCGTTATCCGGAATCCTATAGCGATATCGAACCGGAAGTCGGTTCGGGGTCATCCCTTACCGGAGGTAGCGGCGGGTCGGCCGGAGTAATCATCGCTGCCGGCACACCGCAGGATTTTACCGTGCGAAACGTTGGCGTGGAACTTAGCGTAACCCCCCGGGTGGAAGAAGATGATTACAGCATAACCCTGGATTTATACCCCAAAGTGACGGAATTTGACGGATTCGTCGAGTATGGCGGTCCCAGCATCGCGATTTCCAGTGGACGGCAGGTTTCCGTTCCTTCGGGGTTTTACCAGCCCATCTTTTCCGTGCGAGAAGTGAAGACCAGGGTTACGATCTGGGACGGGGCCACCCTGGTCATGGGTGGTTTGACGCGGGAGGAAGTGAGGGAGGTAGACGACAAGGTTCCATTTTTTGGGGATTTACCCTTGATCGGGCGGGTTTTTCGCTCCAAAGGCGAAACCATGCAAAAAAGGAACCTGCTCATATTTGTCACCGCCAACATGGTCAGTCCGGGAGGCTCCTTCAAGAATCAGCGCGTGGGAACCGTGCAACCAAACTCCACCTTTCAAAATCCGGCCGTATCGACGCCTGGCGGATTGGAATTCCGGGACCCTTGACCCGCTTCCCCGTTCTTGTGTTTCTGTTCAATTATGAAGCGGTTCGTATTCACCATCTTGCTGACCACTTTCATGCTGCTTTGCGTGGGCGCTTTGGTCATCATGGCCATTGAACTCTACGAGACCCGCAATCAACTGACTTACCTGCAAAAACGCCATGCCGATTACCGCGAACGCATCCAGCAAATTGAACAGGATCTGGCCGCCAAGGACGAATACCTGGATAAATTATTGACCGATCCGGTTTTCCTCGAACGAGTCGTGCGGGAAAGACTGGGTTACAGTAGACCGGAAGAATGGATTTACCGTTTTCCCCAGGAGGAGGAGGAAACCGGAGATTGACCGTGGAGCTTCCTCTTATAACCGAGTTCGAGAACGCGGGGCAGGGACAGGCTTTCCAATATTGGGATCAATTGAGCGGGCCCGAAAAAAACGCTCTGCTGCAACAGGCAGGGGAAATAGATCTGGCCGAAATCAGTCGCCTCAACCATACCCACCTGCGGGGGGACGCAGGTGGGGAAACCCGGGACGATTCGGGCCTGAAACCCGCCCCGTATATCCCCCACCCCGACAACGGCGGTGACCCCGATGCCTGGGATGAAGCGACCGAAATGGGCGAGGCAGCCCTGGGGGCAGGCCGGGTGGCGGCGTTCGTAGTGGCGGGAGGCCAGGGGACGCGGCTCGGGTTCGACAAACCAAAGGGATTTTTTCCGGTCACCCCGATCCGGCAAAAATCCCTCTTCCAGGTTTTTGCCGAAAAAATCAAAGCCGCCGAAATCCATTACCGGAGTTGCCTTCCCTGGTTTATCATGACCAGCCCCTTCAACCACGCCGATACCGTAGAATATTTTCAGGAAAACGACCATTTCGGATTGTCGGAGGAACGGGTCCATTTTTTTCCCCAGGGCAGAATGCCGGCGGTCGGGTTCAATGGAAAAATTCTTCTTTCCGGCAAGGGGAGGATTGCGATGAACCCCGATGGCCACGGGGGTTCCCTGCCGGCTTTGGTCCGAAGTGGGGCCACCCGCCTCATGGCGGAAAACGGTATCGATTTGCTCAGCTATTTTCAGGTGGACAACCCCCTGTGCAAAATTATCGACCCGGCCTTTATCGGTTTTCACATCCGAGGCGGAGCGGATATGTCGAGCAAGATGATTCCAAAAGCCTATGCCGAAGAAAAGATGGGCGTATTTTGCCGGCAGAACCAGAAAACCGTCGTGATCGAATACAGCGATCTGCCGGCTGACCTGATGCATGCCAAAGACGACCAGGGCAACTTGCGATTCTTGTCCGGAAGCATTGCCATTCACCTGTTGTCCCTTAAATTTATTGAAAAAATGGGAGCGGCTGACCCTTCATCTCCTTCCCTGCCCTTCCACCGGGCCCAAAAGATAATCCCCACCTTGGACGCGGATGGAAATTGCTACCTTCCGGATTCACCCAACGGAGTGAAGTTCGAACGGTTTGTTTTCGACGCGCTCCCCTTATCCAAAGCATCCGTCGTGTTGGAGACCCGGCGAGCGAGTGAATTCAGCCCGGTAAAAAACCGGCAGGGGCTGGATTCGCCCAGAACTTCAGCCGAGGCACAGATGAAGGAATTTGCTTCCTGGTTGGAAGCCGCCGGCGAGATCGTGGCCAGAACCAAGGACGGCGTCCCCCTTTCTCCCATCGAGGTAAGCCCTCTGTTCGGATTCGATGAAGCTACTTTTGTGCAGAGGTGGAAGTCTCTTGCCAAAAAACCGGATATCACCCAACCCCTTTATCTGTCCTGACCGACCCCGGGAAATGAACCTCAAAGCATCAATCCGAGCCTTGGGAGAGAACGAAAAACTGCTCCCCTCCACCGTCGAAAACATGACCCAGTGGCTATCCGGGGACTTCCTCCCGGATTGGGCCAGGCAAAGTCTGGAAGAATTGGTGCGAAACGAATCGTTTGAAGAATTAAACGACCGTTTCTACAAGAACCTGGAGTTTGGCACCGGGGGCATGCGGGGGCGCACCATCGGACGTGTCCCTACCGAGGCGGAGAGGGGAACCCTTTCGCCATGGGGAACCCCGCAACATCCCGCCATCGGCTCGAATGCCTTGAATGATTTCAATATCATTCGGGCCACCATGGGACTTTTCAACTACGCCAAAGGCTATCTGCAACGCCACCAGATATATGATACCCCCAAGGTGGTCATAGCCCACGATGTTCGCCATTTTTCCCGCTATTTTTGCCAACTTTGCGCCTCGACCTGGACCCGGCTCGGAGGGCTCGCCATGATGTTCGAGGGCCCCCGATCCACCCCGCAATTGAGTTTCTCGGTCCGCAACCTCGGCGCCACCGCGGGAGTGGTCATAACCGCCAGCCACAATCCCCCCCACGATAACGGTTTCAAGGTTTATTTCAGGGATGGAGCCCAGGTCGTGGAACCCCACGCCTCGGGAATAATCGGTCAGGTCGACCGGGTCGACTTGGCAGACACGGCCCAACATCTGGAGGTCGATCTCGGGGATGTCGTCATTCTGCCCGAATCGATGGACGAGGCTTACCAATCTGCCGTCATGGAGGCGGCGCTCAATAAATCCCTTTTCCAATCGGGCCGGTTAAAGGTGGTTTTCAGTTCCCTGCATGGGACCGGGGGCATCGCCACCCTGCCCGTTCTGCAAAAGCTGGGCGTGGCGGTGGATAAGGTTCCCCAACAGGATACATTCGACCCGGGGTTCCGCACCGTTATATCTCCCAATCCGGAGAATGCAGAGGCCCTTTCCCTGGCCATTAAGCAGGCCGAAGCTACCGGGGCGGATCTGGTTGCCGCCACCGATCCCGATTGCGACCGCATGGGGGTAGCGGTCCGGGATGGAGAGGGCAAAATGCAACTCCTCAGTGGAAACGTGATCGGTTCGGTCATGGCGGAATACCGCATAAGCCAGATGAAGGAGTTGGGTGTCCTGGCGCCGGCCGGTTCATCCCGCGCAGCCATAATCAAATCCTTCGTCACCACCCCGCTGCAGGACGCCATTGGAAAGACCCACGGGCTCAAGGTCATCAACACCCTGACCGGATTCAAGTGGATCGGAGAAAAAATCCATCAATACGAGCAAATCCTGCAAAACGAACTGAAGGTGGAGCGGGGATACCAAATCGATTACGACAACACCAGGTGCTCGAAACGGGCCGATCTTTTGCAGGAGTTCAGCACTTTCTTCGTTCTGGGATGTGAGGAAAGTTATGGTTACCTGGGCAGCGACGCCATCCGCGACAAGGATGGCAATGCGGCCGTGGTCATGTTTTGCGAAATCGCCGCCTATCTGAAGAACCGGGGGCTCACCTTCCTCGATTACCTGGACCAGTTGTATTGCAAATATGGCTACTATCTGGAAAGCCTGGGCCAGTTGCGCTACGAGGGCGCCGCCGGCGCCGAAAAGATAAAGAGAATCCTCGACTCCTATCGGGCCGATACACCCCGGGAAGTGGGCGGAATCGCCGTGTCCGAAATGCAAGACTTCGGCGTCCAGGATTTCAGGGATGCCGACGGCAACCCCATTCCCAAGCAGGACTTTTTCTTCCTTCGCCTGGAAAACGGTTACCGCTACGCCGTGCGGGGCAGCGGAACCGAACCAAAAATCAAGTTCTACATCTTCGGTCGGGAATCGGTGGAAGATCCATCAGACCTGGAAGAGAAGAAGAAACGTGCCCGAACCAACGTCGAAGCCCTGCGCCAAGCCATCCTCTCGGATGCGGACCGAAGGGCTGGGAGCTGACCTCCTCCCGCTTCCGGTCATTTGACTTCGAATTGTTCCTCCACCACCACTGCCTGGGGCATGCCCTGGTAACAGTCCGCCCGCAACGCGCAAAATCCCTTCCGCTTTTCCCGATAGATGGGCCATAACAACTGCCGGTCCGTTTCGGGAACGGGCAGATCGTCGATCTTCCGGTCCGGGAAAAACCCAAACCGGCCCTCCTCGATCGATGCGGGCAGGACATCGATCGGCTTCCTGCAATCGAATAAAAACATCAACCAGTGAGTGGATGCCTCGTATCCCCTTTCCGTGATCATGCAAAAGAGATGCAAATCCTGCTCGGTTATGACCAAACCCGTTTCCTCGCCGGTTTCCCGGATGGCGGTCTGGAAGGGCGATTCGCCGTGGGACATTTCCAGTTTTCCACCGATCGGACTCCAGCAACCGATATTGGGCTGCTTGGCCCGTTCCAGGAGAAGCAGTTCCCCGCGCCGATTGCGCAAAAATACCAGTACACTGATTTTGAAGGGGAGCATGCGGAAAGGCCTACCGTAGACCGGTTACGGGTAAATGGTTTTGGCCGGGTGCGTTCCAGTCCGCCCTTGCCCATTCCCCCGTAGCCCATAACGTGTGCATTTCATTCTCCATTTGGCCTAAACAGTGTACTTGAGTAAAAAAATTGCTAGGGAATTTCGCCTCCGGAACCTTTTGGCGATCAGTTCCCTCGCCTTCCTCCCTTGTTGCGAACTGTCAGCTCAAGGGGATCTCCGCATAACGGAGGTGAATTTCGATATGGAACGCTCCAACCGCGGCGGAGAACACTGGCTGGAAACCACCGTGGAGGTCCAAGTGCGTGGAAATTCGGACCCCGCCGCGGTCAACCGCCTCTACCTGGACGATGTGCGGGTCTATATCGCGTTGGCCTTCAATCTCGGCTCCCGTTCGCGTACCCGCCTGGAGTATTATTGGTCGGAGGTGGAAGCGGCCACGTTGGAACGTGGCATGCACGCATTTCGCTTTTACCTCAACCCCGACCTGATTGAGCGCAATTCCCTGACCGATGGGGAACCGTACGCCTTCCATATCGAAGTAGGCGCTGGTTCGGCCGCCGTTGCCAACCCCGTGGTCGCGGTATCGGACAACTTGCGCGATCCGGCCCGGCTGGAGCGCTTCAATGATTTGCTGGAAAGGGTCAGGGACAAACAGTCCGGCGTTCTCCTCCCCCAGGCCGAATCCCCCTTCCGCGACATGTACCTGGGCGAGACTCCCGCCACCAAGGGCTTCCTCCGCTCGCGGGAGTGAAGCGCTGCTCTCGGGGCTTCTGTCGTTCGCTCGCGACGAATTTTGTGAGATATGCGGATTTAGTTGTAGGAGCGGCTTTACGCCGCGATTGCTTCGCCGCTGTGGAACCCCGTCGGGGTTTGTTGTTTGTTGCCCAACTGTCCGTGTCAGCCCTCCAAAACGGGCCCGGCCCGATTGATTTTGTCGGCCCCGGTGGCCTGGCCCGGCATTTCGCCCCGCACATCTTTCCTGGGGCGAGGCCCTTTTGCTCTGTCCGGGGTCGGATTTTCCGGAACATTATCTCCCGTTTCCACGGCCCAACGTTCCAGGACCGAGGCCAACTTTTTCTCGATGGCCTCGTAACGGGCCCGGCCCGATAAATTGACCAGTTGATGCGGGTCTGCGTTGACGTGGAACAATTCGGTCTGCGGGCGCGGAACGAGGGGGATATCCTCCTGATGGGGCAACGTTTCCCCGGCTTCGTACCGGTCCCACAATTCCAGGGCGGCGGGAAATTTCGAGTCGTTGCTCTCAACCGACAGGTTTCGTTTGTTGGGGTAGGCGTTGCGGAAGGCGCACCTGAAATAGAGCATCTTAAAAAGGTCTGCCGACAGGTTTCGTTTGTTGGGGTAGGCGTTGCGGATGTAGAGCCACTGTCCGTAACGCACACTTCGCTCGTGCGCCGCATAGACGTGCCAGTTGTGTTCCGAGAAAGCAAAATCGCGCACCTTGCCATGGGGGTTTTCCAGCACCGGAGCCAGACTCACCCCCTGAAAGGTTGGTCCCGCTTCCAATCCGGCCAACTCAAGGATGGTGGGGGCAAAATCAATGGAGCTGGCCAAGGCCCTCGTCCTCCCGGGTTTTATTTTTCCCGGATTCCAAATAATGAGAGGGGTTTTGACGCCGCTGTCATAGAGCCGGGTTTTGCACCGCGGAAAGGGTCGTCCATTATCGGAACAATAAACCAGGTAGGTGTTGCCTGCTATTCCCTGACGGATGAGTTCGGCCACGAGTTCGCCCACATAGGTGTCGGTCCGGCTCACTTCGTGGTAATATTCCGCCAAGTCTTTCCGCGTGCGCGGGCCATCGAATAGAAAGGCGGGAACCTGCATATCGTCGGGATCATATTGCGGAGCCCGTTCGTTGATCTGCCAGTCCCTGTGGGCGTCGTTTGACGCGAACCAGCAGAAAAAAGGTCGGTCCAGCGGACGATTTCTCAGCAACCGGACCCAATCCCGGCTGCCCGAGGGCTTCCCTCCCTCCCCCTTCTCGTCGAATCCCAGTATCTCCGGTTCGTTCATATGGTTCTTTCCCGAAATGACGGTGTAATATCCGGCCGCTTGGAGCTTCTGCACAAACGTAACCTGATCGTCGGGCAGATGGGTGTGCAGTTCGGGCGCGCCGGTATTATGGGGATAACGTCCCGTAATTATGCTGCACCGGCTGGGGCTGCAGCTACTGGTTGTCAGATAGGCGCGGTCAAAGACCCGGCCTTCCGCAGCGATGCGATCGAGATGCGGGGTTTGCACCACAGGGTTCCCGTAACACCCCAGGTCGTCGGCTGAAATATCGTCCGTAATGAAAAATATGAAATTGGGACGATCCTGCCCCAGGAGGAATACACCGGGCAGATAAATTGGCAGGAGAGCCAGGAACAAACAGAAAATGCGATTCATGGGGACAGATTTGAGCCAAAGGCGGATCAAAGACAACTCTTTCTGCCCCGGGGATGACCATTGGGGAGGATCGATAATGCTTGAAAAACAAAGGGCCCGGAGTACCAATTCAGGGATGGCCGATAATCTCATCGAGAGGCTGGAAGCTTGGTTTTTGCCGGTTGAAGGAAGCCTCACCGCCTTTTCCGGGGGGGTGGATTCCGCCTTGGTGTTATACCTGTCCAGCCAATTCCTCGGGGACAAGGGCATCGGGGTAATAGCTGATTCGCCCAGCCTGAAACGGAGGGATCTTGATCAAGCCAGGCAATTCTGCCGCAGGTTTGGCATACGATTGAGGGTCATCCGGACCGGTGAGCTGGAAAACCCCGATTACGCCCGGAATCCAGCCAACCGCTGCTTCTATTGCAAGGACACCCTCTACCGAATGTTGGCAGAAATCCGGCAGGAATACCCGGGCTACCTTGTTCTCAACGGCACCAACCTTGAGGACCATGGGGACTATCGTCCCGGTCTGCAGGCGGCAAAAAATCACGGGATCCATTCACCGCTTTCCGATTGCGGGATCGGCAAAAAGGAGGTCCGGCTCCTGGCCAAACATTTTGGGCTTCCCCTCTGGGACAAACCGGCCAGCCCCTGCCTCAGCTCCCGCATTCCTTATGGCCGGGAAGTGACCGAAAAAAAGTTGTGGCAGATTGAAAAAGCGGAGACCCTGCTCAATCAACTCGGCTTTTCCGAGGTCCGCGTTCGGCATTTCGGCAAGGAGGCGCGGATCGAGGTCCCCACAGCCGAGGTGGAAAGACTCCTGGACTGTAAACCCCACCTGAAAAAAGAAATGGGGAAACTCGGGTTCGATACGGCTACCATCGATACGGAAGGGTTGGTCAGCGGCAAACTGAACCGCGCCATTGCCACCCATGGATGATTATATTCTGGATATGGATCGGGAAAACCGGCTCGGTTTCCCCGAGGTCATTTACGGAAAATCCAAATCCGTGGCTTTGCTCGGGCAAATACTGCGCGACTACCAGCAAGAAAATCGCAATGCCCTGGCTTCCCGCCTTCAGCCCGAAAAAGGGGAAGCCCTCCTGAATGAATTCCCCGGCAGCTTTTTCGATCCGGTATCCGGAGCATTTCTTCTGAAGCGAAACGAATTGCCTGAAACGGATGCCAAGGTGGCCATCATCAGCGCCGGCAGCTCCGACCAGTTCGCCGTCAACGAAGCCCTCTACACCCTGAACTTGCTGGAGGAAGCGGCGGTTTGCCTCAACGACGTGGGGGTGGCGGGCCTGCACCGCCTGCTCAAGCGGCTGGATGACCTCAAAAAGTTCTCCGTTCTCATCGTGGTTGCGGGATTTGAAGGGGCTCTGCCCAGCGTGGTCGGCGGCCTTCTCAGCCAACCGATCATCGCGGTACCGACCAGCATCGGTTACGGGGTGGCCGAAGGCGGACAATCGGCCCTCCATGCCATGTTGTCGAGCTGCGCCAATGGGATCACCGTAACCAATATCGACAATGGCTACGGCGCGGCCATGGCGGCATACCGCATCATCCAACTCCTGAAGCATAACCCATGAAGATTCTATACGTGGAACCCTTTTCCGGAGTTGCCGGGGATATGTTCCTGAGCGCTTTGTGCGGACTGGCCGACGCCTACGACACGATTGAGGCCTTACCGGACAAACTTCACCTTCCCGATGGAAAAGTGGAGGTCGGAGAGGTGGAAAAAAACGGTATCGTCTGCCGCCATGTAAACGTCCTGGATCTCAATCCGGAAAAGGCCCACCATCACGCCCACGACCATGGCCAAGCGGGGGACCACGACCATGGTCACGCCCACAACCATCCCCACGGCCGCCACTTGAGCGATATCGTCCACCTGATCGACCGTGGGCATATCCCGCCCGGGGCCAAGAAAATTGCCGTGGAAATCTTTCAGAGCATCGGCGAAGCGGAATCAACCGTCCACAACATCCCCGTGGAAAAAATCCATTTCCACGAAATCAGCGGGGTGGATTCCATTATCGATATTGTGGGCTGCGCCCTGCTTCTGGACCGCCTGCAAATTGAAAAAACCTACTCCAATCCCATTTGCACCGGGGTTGGAATGGTGAAAACGCGACACGGGCTCCTTCCCATTCCGGCTCCGGCCACAGCCCTGTTACTTCAAGGAATGCCGGTTTATAAAGGCGCAGAGGAAGGCGAACGCGTCACCCCTACCGGAGCGGCCATACTGCGGTATCTCAATCCTTCCTTTTCCTCTCCTTCCTTGCAGTTGCACAAAACCGCCTACGGCCCCGGCCAAAGGAATTTTGTCGGCCCCAATGTCGTGCGCCTGTCCCTGGGCAGCGAGGTGAGGTCGACCTCCCAATCCTCCCTTTACCTCATCCAAACCGACCTCGATGATTGTTCGCCCGAACTACTGGGCGAGGCCTTTCAGAAGGGGTTGGCCAGGGCCGGCGCCATCGACTTCACCCTGGCCCCGGTCACCATGAAAAAGGGCCGGCCCGGCCTGAATCTGTCCTCTCTCGCTACCGAGGAAAACATCCAGGCTGTGTGCCATTACATTCTGGAAAATACCACCACTATCGGTGTTCGCTATTTCCCGGTCCAACGGGAGGAACTCGCCCGCCGGACCGTAGTCTTGGAAACCACCCACGGGCCCATCCTGGCAAAACGCGTCACCACGCCATCGGGAAAGTCCCGCATCAAAGCCGAATACGACGACCTGTTAAAGATCTCAAAGGAGAAAGACATCCCCCTGATCCGGCTCAAGCAGGAGATCGAGGGGAATCGCAACTGACCCCCTTCTCCGCCCTTCAGCCGGCGAAGGGAACCGCGGGCAACCCGGTCGCTCCCGGCCGACAGCGGAACAATCCCCCGGCATGAGGATAGGTGCGGCGATCTTCCTCGGTCATGTCCTCAGTGGCAGTGGTGATGTAGAGATCCTGCAAGTCATCACCGCCAAACCAGCAAGCCGTTACATTTTTTGCCGGAACCTCGATGACATCCACTATTTCATCCCGATCCGGGTCATAACACACCACCGAGCAACCCTGCCACAATCCGATCCATAACCTGCCGAGATCGTCCATGGTCATGCCATCGAAAGCGCCTTCACTGCGATCGAGTTGCTTGGAAATCAGAACCCGGCCACCTGCGATGGCGCCGGTTTCGACCTGGTAGGGAAACTCCATGACGTTGTTCTTGTTCGTATCGATGTAGTACATTCGGGTTTCATCCAGGCTCCAGGCTATCCCGTTGGAGCATCCTATTCCGGTCAGCATTTCATGGCACTGAAAATCGGTGTCCAAGCGATAGAGACTGCCCCTCCCCACTCCATCTATTTGGGCCATGGTTCCGGCCCAGAACCTTCCGCGGGGATCGCACTTCCCGTCGTTGAAACGACCGGCCAGAACTTCCGCCGGGGGGTTGGGCAAAGGCGTCAGCTTATTTGTTATCGGATCGAACAAAGCAAATCCATTATCCAGCGCCAAAACCAGCCCGCCCGAAGCCCTGGGAACTACCGTACCTACTTGATGGGCCAGAATAGTCGTCAGCCGCTCGTCGGTTTTCGGCAGGTAGGCATGCAACTTTCCCGCGGGTATATCTACCCAATAGAGACGATCTTCCCACCAAATGGGGCCTTCCCCAGTTTCGGCCTGGGCGTCCCAAACAAGTTCCAATTCCATTCCAGAGAACCTAGATCATCCCTACCCCACAGCTCAAGGGTAGATTCCCCCGCCCGTTATCAGTGGGTGGCTCAACCTTGCTCGGGTTCGTTCTCGACCGGATTCCAAATGTCGGGGGAAGGGGTTTTTCCGGTTTCCCGCTCGAGAAAATCGAGGAAAAATTCCTGTTCGGTTTGCTGGTTGTCCCGCAATGTGGCCATGAGTTTTTCTTCCTGGTGGGGGAGCAAGGTGAGCAAGTTCATTTTCCAGGATCCGCCTTGACGATAAAACTCCAGTCGCTCATCGGGGATCACGCTGTTGACGATGATGTCGGCCATGGCTTGGTTGCCCCCCGGCAGTAAATCCACGAAATCGATGCGCACATCGGGTTTATCTCCCACGTAAAACCAACCCTGAACCACGGCCTCCATGAATAGATTTTCCCGGGTGATCCGGGCGATATCCCGAGGGGCCTTGATGTGCCTCAGGGCCAGGACCTGGAAGCGGTCGATGGGTTTCAGCTTTTCCAACGCCTCCCGGTCCGCCGTCAGAGCCAGGTCCTTGAGGTCGGAAAAATAGGCCCAGGTCCGCTCATCGGCTAGCGGGAGTACCGTTGCGGTATCTCGCTTCTTCAGAGCCCGCATCAGCGTGTAGAAGGTTTCTTCAATTTCCTCCTCGGGGCCCTTGACCTCGGGTTCCGGCGGCGCGGCCAGCTCTTCCTTTGGCGACGGTGAATTGACCGGCGTGGATTGAGGTAATTTTAATGGCTCTACTCGTCGAACTACCCTCAGCGGCTTGGCCTCGATAAATCGATAGAGATAGGAAGCGTCCTGGCGAAAGGATCGGGGGGCATTTTGAATCGATGTTATCCAGAAACAGGAAACGATCAGGGTGGAAAGGCAAAAGGCCGCAGCGGACATCCAGGGGCGCTTATCCAGTTGCAGCCAGACCACCAGGGCCACAACCCAGCAAAAAAGGAAATCGATCACCAACCTGACGAAAAGAGGCTTGGCATACCTCCACCCCGCATCCTCAAAAAATGCCAGGGCCAATTGAAACTTGGGTATGGAGAGCGCGGCAAAGACAAGCAGGCAGAGCACGCCGGGAACCAACAGTCGTTTCATGACAAGACGGGGGGATTTCCGTAGGGGAAGGCCCCGGGAGGGAAATCAAGGCTTATTGTCGGGAATATTCAATTTCTGTCCAATCCGCAAATAACGGGGCTCAATCCCCGGATTCGCCCGCAGAAGGGAATCCAGGCTGATACCCAATTGGCGTGCAACTGTGCTCGGAGTATCTCCCCTTCGAATGGTGTATTGCATCCTTCCCGAACCATCCTCGGCGGGGGTGAGAAGGCCGGGGTCAAGGTTTTGGGATGGGGCGGGAGCGGGTGAGGATGTAGGAGCGGGAGTGGCGAAAGTAACAGGTGAGGAGGAGGGCCCTTCGGCAACCTCATCCTCCACGTCCAACTTGGCTTCCAGATCGGCGATTTTCACCGCGTCAGAGCTCACCTGGGTGCGCACTTCGGACAATTGACCGCTCAAGGTTTGCACGCCTCGGCGGGTTTGATCGACCGCGTTCTGCAAATTGGTCAGGCCGGTGTATCTACTTTCCAGGCTCCGGACCTTCTCCTGCAGGCCGCTGATCTTTTCGCTATTTCCGGAAGTGGCCTCTTGGACCTCGGTCAACGTGTAAAGTTGGGAAGTCTTCTTGAAAGCGACAATGCCAAATATCAAACCAGCCAACCCAACAACCAATGCAATGAGGGCAAGGATCGGAAAATATTTTTCCAAGGTATCCATTTCCCTATTAAGGAGGGAAAGATTCCCTCATTCAAGCCGGTAAACCGACCAAATGGATGGCAATGCCGCCTACGCCAATGGTCAAAGGCGCCAGGGGGCGCCAATTAGGAATTGGGGAGAAGGGAATGTTGGATTAAAGGAGTGATGGATTTAGGGATTGAATCTCGCGAAGAGCGCGAAGGACGCAAAGACGGGGAGAATTGAAAATATGAGAGAAGAACCACAGATTACACGGATGGGCACAGATTCCAGAAGGAGAGCGGACAGCAATGTCCCTAGGGTTCCCCCTAGTAATCCTCCTAGTTGTTTCCCCTAGTCTTTTCCCGGCCTGGTTTGGTCTCTGGCTGTGATTCTGGCTGTCCTCTATTTTTCACTCCCTTCGTTTCATTTTCTGAATCTGCCACTCGACTCCCTTTGCGGTAATATCAAGTCGGTTCGCCAACTCATCCATAGTAATTGAGGGATCGGCGGCGATCAGGGCCAGGATTTTCCCCCTAGTTTTTCTCCCCGGTTTTCTCCCTAGTCTTTTCCCGGCGCGGCTGTGACTCTGGCTGCCCTCCATTTTGCACTCTTGCCAGAATATCTGTGCCGGATCCTTCGATTCCAAGGTTGTGAATGGCATCTTCCGCTTGTTTGTAGAGACTGCGAAAACACCGGTACCGGTCTGCGGTATCGGTCATTTTGTTTGTTGTAGAGGCTTGAGAGTTAGATCTTGTCGAGTTTGCTCAGGCTCTTGTCTTGCCTAGTCACGAAATGCCCGAAGGCAAGTTGGACATTTCCACGCGCACTTCTCTTGACAGTTCGGGTTATCGCTTCCCGATGCCTTGAAGCCGCAGTTGGGATGGATTTTGTTTCAGTACGGTAGGTTTTTTTCAGTTTCTTTCGTAGGCCCTTCATGGTTGATCGATTGGGGTTCCTTCAGCGATAAGGATGTAATGCGGATAAGATAGAGCGGCCTGGAAGATTACTTCTTCTTTCGAAAACGAAAAGGCCCACCACTATTGGTGATGTCAAGATAAAACAAAAAAACTCACGATATTGAGGGACTTCAATCCCCTTTTCTCAGCCAATGGCTTCCTCGTCGAATTTGTTGCCGGGTAACGGCTATTACTTCACTAGTTCCTGGAAGATGGTTTTCTGGCTTTCGATTTAGTCAAAGGCGGCTTTGTTGGCATTTTCCTGATCAAGGCAACCGGCCGACCATATCTTTCCAGGGGAAACGGCTCAAACGCAAAACTTTAACATCGGGTTCCATTCCTTCGTTTCGGCAATAGAGTGATTTGGCCCCATTCTTGGAAGTGCTCAAAACCCGATAAATGCATAACGAAAAGACCTCCAGGTTTGTTGATGGTAACCTTCCTGTCTGTCCGCTGAAAGCGGGTTGCAAGCCGCCTTTAAACAGGTTTCAGACGGGCGGCATTTCGATTTTTCATTGAAGTTGTAGGCCCCTGCCAAGTAGCGACGGATCCCCCACTTGTTTCCGGCTATGTAACGCAAGCGCTTTCCCACCAGCATCATAGTGTGTTTTCGTGGTTCTTGGCGAATTTTCATCTTTCCTTGATTTAGATCAGAATTGTTCGCTTTTGAATAAATTAGATGTTTGATTGTCGGGTGCGATCGCATCAAGCAGGGAACCAACTATGGCTGTTAAGCTCATCCATACATCAGACTGGCAGATCGGGAAGGTCTTCCGCTTTCTCGACAATGCGACGATGGGCCTTCTCCAAGAGGCCCGTTTACAGGCCATAACGCGGCTGGGGGAGCTTGCCAGGGAGCACGAGGCCTCCGACGTTTTGGTTGCGGGTGATGTCTATGACATGGAGGCTCTGTCCCCGCGCTCGGTCAACCAGCCCCTGGAAAGGATGCGCCAATTCCCAAGCATCCGGTGGCACTTGTTACCGGGCAATCACGACCCGTATCGCCCCAACGGTCTTTGGGATCAGATTCTCCGCAAGGGATTGCCCGACAACGTAAGGGTGCATACTGCTCCGCAACCCATAATGCTCCAGGATGAGGCCGCGGCTCTATTGCCAGCCCCGCTGCATTACCGGCATACTTTTGATGATCTCACGGCCTATATGGACGATGTGGATCTACCCGATGGTTTAATTCGCGTCGGACTCGCTCACGGCAGCGTCAGAGGATTCGGTTCCGACGATCAGGACGTTTCCAATTTCATCGCCCCCGACCGGCCAACCCGGGCCGGTCTTTCCTATCTCGCCTTGGGTGACTGGCATGGCCAAAAGCAGATCAATGATCGATGCTGGTATAGCGGCACTCCTGAAACGGACGCTTTTGATGTGATAGGTGGCGGTCAGGCGTTGCTTGTAGAGATCGAGGGGGCGCATGCCGTCCCCGCCGTGACACCTATCCCTACGGGACGATACACCTGGACTAGGGTATCCGAACAGGTCAATAGCCGGGGGGACATTGACCATCTCACCGGGAAGTTGCGGGAAAGCGCTGACAAGCTGGATCGGGTTCTTATCCATCTATCGGTAGAAGGCGCTTTATCGTTGGAGAACCGCCAATATTTTCAGGAGCAGGTCGTGGACGGCGTATCCGCCGCATTTTGCCACATGCGCGTCGATGATCGCCACCTCTTCTCACAGCCCACGGCAGAAGATCTGGATCGAATCGACCGCAGCGGATTCGTACGTATGGCCGCGGAACAGCTTAGGCGATTGGCCGAAGACGGTGGAGAGGATGGCAGAATTGCCGCCTCTGCGCTGGAGCGTCTTTATCTCGAGCACATGAAGCTACAAGCAGAACAGCGATGAAACTTCGATCCCTCGCCCTCAACCAGTTCAAGAAATTTACCGTCCCGACGCGCCTGAAAGGAATCGAAGATGGCCTCAATGTCGTTGTCGGTCCCAATGAGATGGGCAAGTCGACATTGCTCGATGCCCTTCGCGCTGTCCTCTTTGAGAAATTTAGCTCCAAGGCACGGCCCATAAAAGCGTTGCAGAATGACCGGAATCAAGCCGCGCCGGTGGTCGAACTGGTGTTTGAGTTTGATGACGGCCTTTACCGAATCACCAAGCGGTTCATTAAGAAACCCTATGCCCGGCTGTCATGTCCGGATGGGCGGAGTTTGGAGGGCGATGCCGCCGAGGATACCCTCCGCAGTCTGCTCGACTTCGACGAGCCCGGGAAGACCGGGGCGAAGCCGGAATCAATTGGTATGTGGAATGTTCTCTGGGTCCAACAGGGGCAATCATTTGGCGCGCTTGCTATACCTGAGAGCGCCCGCTCAAGTCTGCACAGCGCGCTTGAGTCGGAAGTGGGCGCTGTCCTGGGCGGCCATCGGGGCCGCGCCCTCCCTGCGGCCATCGAGAAACAACTCGGCCAGTTGATTACGAAGAAGGCCAACCGGCCGCGAGGGGAATACAAGGAGTTGATCGACCGCGTTGAGACCATTCGCCAAGAACTTGAAGACTTGCATGCCCGCCGTCAGGATCTGACCCGGACCCTGAACGAGCTTGAAGATGCACAGGAGAACCTGAAACGGCTCTCTACTGGTGACCGTGATCGGGCGGACCAGAAGGAACTTGAGGAGGCGGGGAAACGTCATGCTCAACTGGCCGAACTGGAAGCCAGCATACAGACCGCCGTCACTGAACTGAAACTTCGGAAACACACTTTGGAGCAGGCCGAGCAGGCGGCAGTCGACCGGAAACAGTTGAAGGCCGACATCAAAGCCAAAGAAACAGCTCTCAAAAAGGTTGGACAGCGGCTGGCCGAAGGACAGGAGGATGAAAACCAAGTTCGATCCAAGATCGACGCATTACGGGCCGCCGCGCGTCAGTCAGAAGCCGATGTCTCCAAGGCTGAGGAAGCAGCGGCCCGGTCTCGCCGCATTCTCGGTGCCGTAAAGCGTCAGGCCCGAGTGCGTGGCCTTGAGAGTCAGTACGAAAAGGCCCAATCAGCCGAAAAACGTCAGCGCGAGGCCCAACAGGCTGCGGCTGCCATACTGGTCACAGATGAGGCCAACAAGGCGATACGCAGTGCCGCACGAGGACTGGAAACTGTTCTAAGCCGCCTCAATGCCGCCGCGACGCGCATATATTTCGAAATGACCTCGGATGCCTTTCCCGGCATCGAAGTTGACGGGGAGCCACTGGCCGCCGACCGGTCGTCCGTCCAGGCCGTCGAACCGGTCACCATCACCGTTCCGGGTCGCGGCCGGATCACGGTCGAGCCGGCGATCAAGGATCGTGATAAGCTGCTGAGCCAGCAGCGTGATGCTACAACGACGCTAATGGAAGCGCTGGAGGACGTTGCCGCCAAATCCGTCGCGGACGCTGAAGATCAGTGGGCCAAGCGCCGGAAGTTGCTTGGGGACGCGGACTTTGCCCGCAAAAAGGCGGAATTGTACGCTCCTAAAACCGACGATTACGAGGCTGGCGCGCAAGCCCTCGCCGATTACATTGAAGGCCAGTGCCAAGTCCTGACACGCGAGATAATCGATTTGGACATGCAGGAACTGCCTTCACGGCAAGAGGCTGAAAAGGAATGGAGGACTGCCCAAGAAAATGTCAATATTGCCCAGAGTGCGCTCGATACCGCGCGCGCCTCTTTAAGGGGGCCGGAGGAAGCCTTGGGCAGGTTACAAAGAGAAATCGCCGCTCTCCAGGGCCGGTATGATGAAAGGAAGGACCGGCTGCAGAAGCTCCAGCTCAAAGTCGCCGATGCAGAGAATGAGTGCTCGAACAATGATCTCCAGTCCGCCATCGAAATTGCGCGCGCTGCCTTTTCGGAACAGGAAACCGCCATTGTCCGGCTCCAAGCACAGCACACCGATGAAACGTTGCCACAACTGGAGGTACGTATCCGCCGCCTCAAAAAGGTTCTCCAGGACAGGCGTAGCAAACGCGCAAAGCGGAAGGAAGAAATCGCCAGCCTCAAATCACGCGTCGAGGCTGCTGAGGGCGCCGGACTCGACGAAGCCATCGAAAAAAAAGCTCGTAACTTGGAACTTGTGGAGGAGGAAAAGCGTCGACAGGATCGAGAGGTCAAGGTCCTGAGTCTATTACTTGTGACTTTGCGCGGCGCCGAGCAGGAAGCCAAGGAAAAGTATTTATCCCCCGTTTTAAAACGTATCCGTCCCTATTTACAGCTTCTCTTCCACGGCGCCGCCATCCGCATTGATGAGAACCTTCATATTACGGGGGTGGTGAGAGAGGATGGTTATGAGGAACCCTTCCATAACCTCAGCATGGGTACCCAGGAACAAATTGCAGTCCTCGTTCGCCTTGCCTTTGCGGAAATGCTTGTCGAACAAGGGCGCCCTGCAACCGTAGTTCTAGATGACGCCCTCGTATTTTCGGACGACTACAGGATGGGGCGCATATTCGATATCCTCAACATGGCGGCCCAAAACGTCCAGGTGATAGTTTTTACCTGCCGGGAGGAACTCTTCGAGAATCTCGGAGGCCGGCCGTTGTCACTCGAGCTGGCAAACGGCGAAGAACTCACCTCGGCCTAGCCCGGGAGGTAATGAGACCGCCCTTTCCTGAAACCCTCTTTCTACCAAGTTCAATTTGAATTAACCTTTTGTGGGGATGGAGTCAAAATAGTGCTGCAGGCACTCTCCAGGAGTAGTTCCCCTTAGGACGCCTTTCCATCAAACAAAATCATTTGTCCAAGACTATCTTCGATACCCTCCTCTGCTATTCGGAACCTCAACTCCGAATCCTTGGCATAGGTCTCGACTTTCTCAACTGCTATCCACTTGCGCCCCAGAGACTCGGCGACTGCTCCAGTTGTATTTGACCCAGCAAACGGGTCGAGTACCTTCTGTCCCGGTTCCGTTAGGAATTCGATGAAAAACCGCGGTAATTCAGCGGGAAACCTTGCAGGATGCACTTTCCTGCGCAGCTTTTTCGATAGCTTGATGTAGCGACTGTTGCTCTCGTTGTTACCACATTCAATTAAGTTGGGAGGGATTGATCCCCCTTTATCGTTGGAGAATTTCGATGTGATGTTGTGACCAGATGGCCGCACAGTCTTCTTGATCCCTCGTTTAATAAGTCTCTTCATGTCCGCACTGTACTCTTGCAGGACCTTGGCATTGTTTGCTTCTGGAAATGGCGCCGGCGAAAGCCAGAAGATATACTCAACTGAATCCTTTACCCGGATTCGCCTCACGTTTACCCATTCGGCTGGCGCCGGCATTTTCGCAGGATTATACCAGAAGAACTCCTGACAAAGATTAAACCCGATTTCATCGCATAGCGCTAACAGCAACCGAAAATGATATAGGGACCGCACGGGAGCGCCTGGTGTCCAAGCTCCTCCAACATTGAGAACGAAACTGCCTTTATCCTTCAGAACTCTTTTTATCTGTTCGGCAAAGGGAAGGAACCAACTTACGTATTCATCTTGATTTGCATTCCCGTACTCTTTCTTGAAATGGAGTGCGTAAGGGGGAGAGGTTATCACCAGGTCGATAGTCCCATTACCGATAGTTTTCATGAACTCCAGGCTATCCATGCAGTAGGCCTGGCCGAATTTTGTTTCGTAAATGGGTCTGAAATTTCCCATCAAAAGGTCCTCAGTAGTTCTCCGAGGTTACGGTTCCAATTCCCCAGATCCGTCGCATTGGGCAACGGAACTCTCTGCAGGGCTGCTAATTTGCTTCCATGCTTTTTGTGCCTGACCAGAGCAGAAGTCTTGATGAACATGAAATCCGACCAGTCGCCTGTCTTCTTCCCGAGGCAAACGCCCAAAATCTGAAACTGATCCAATCCATAGAAGCGACTTGTCGGATCGTGAGTTGCCGCTCTTGTTTTCTGCGTTTCAACTTTGTAGGCGACAATCTTCCCTTTGGTTCGATACGCTTCATCTCTGTCCCTGACGTTTTTACATTCGGCTAATATGGGATTAGAATGTCCTGTAAGCCAAATACTGAAGTCAGGCTTCCCGTCTTCATCATGGGCTTGATAGCGATTTATCATGTTGCCGACAACAGCTTTGATGTGCTTTTCCATTTGGACTTCCGCGACTGCTCCTTCGAGAGTAACTTTTGCCCGAAACCTCTTATCGAGTGCATCGAGCAACTCAAAAGCGGTCAGTCCGTATTTGGTTTCAAGAGGATGGTGATCCATCACACATTGCGTCCTTGTTTACGAAATTGAGGCGAACTGATTTTGAGGGGCATGAGGTTCTCTTTTCATTATGATTATTGTTTAGTTATAGCTTATGCAAGCAGCTTCCTGGCTGCCTGTCCGGTGACTAGGCGAGGCCCCCATGGCGGCAAGAATTTTCCATTCGAACAGGGACAACCTGCGACCGTCGTACCCGCTGACGCCCTCGTATTTTCGGATAACCGATGGATGGGGCGCATATTCGATATCCTCAACAGGGCGGCCCAAAACGTCCAGGTGATTGTTTTTACCTGCAGGAAGCAACTCTTCGAGAATCTCGGAGGTCGGCCGTTGTCACTCGAGCTGGCAAACGGCGAAGAACTCGCCTCGGCCTAGGCACATTTTACCACCTTGGCAAGGAATCCCAGAATGGGTTCTTCATTATGATTTGGAGGGGCGACTCGTCGTTTCGCCTGTAAATTATTTTGACCTGTGCGAGGATAAAGGACCCCTTTTCAACCCTCAATCTTAGTATATTAAACACGAATATGGCTACTTCTCGGGAACACGGTTACGCAGTTCAAGTGCGGTGGACTGGGAATAGGGGCGAAGGGACGAGCAGTTACCGGGGCTATGAAAGGAACCACGAAATAAAGGTTGGAGATAGGCCGGTCATCTCAGGGTCCTCGGATCCGGCCTTTCGGGGTGACAGGTCTCGCTACAATCCTGAGGAGCTTCTCGTGGCTTCCCTGTCCGCCTGCCATATGCTCTGGTACCTGCATCTGTGTGCCAATGCCGGGATCGTGGTGACAGCGTATTCGGATGACGCGACGGGAACGATGGTTGAGACCGGTGGAGGAGGCGGTCAATTCTCCGAGGTCGTCCTCAGGCCGGCTGTAAGCATCGAGGAGGGCGGGGATCAACGATTGGCCCGGAATCTGCATAAGAAAGCCCACCAGCGCTGCTTCATCGCTAATTCTGTCAATTTCCCGGTCAGATGCGAATCCAAGGTCGAGGTGGCCTGATGTCTATGAGGATGCTGTTTCCCGAATTGGAGGGGAAACTTTTGCCAAGAAAAACTTGCGACAGCCTTTTATGAGGATGGAGGGAGAAGGTCATCTTATTTATTCTTTGCTCAGGTTGAAATGTGAATTAGGGTGATTCCTTTCCTTGGATAAGCCGATTAATGGAGGATAATATACTTTCAATCGATCCAGCTCACGTTTTGGTCGAAATTTTTTTTAAATCCCTCCTTCCCGACCTAAAATGCGGCTCAGTCTTAGAGGTTGGTGCGAGGGCTAGATCGGGAGTATCCAGGAAGGCTCTGGTGCCGAAGCGACTTCAATATTGCGGGTTTGATATAGTGGAAGGGCCCAATGTCGATGTCGTTGGAGATGCCCATAGGCTAAGTCAATTTTTTGAGTCCGGATCAATTGATGCAATTTTCTCGATGTCGGTTTTCGAGCATTTGGCCATGCCTTGGAAAGTAGCGCTTGAATCAAATAAGGTTCTGAAACTCGGAGGCATCATGATGCATACAACTCATCAGGCCTGGCCACTTCATGAGCACCCCTGGGATTATTGGCGTTATTCCAACGATACCTGGAAGTGCATATTTAATAACAAGACCGGATTCAAGATTCTCGACGTGGCCATGGGGGAACCGGCACACATTAAACCGGTTTACTCACATGCTGCAGTTGCGGAGGTTGAGATCTATCCAGCATATCTCATGAGTGTAGTGATTTGCAAAAAGATATCCCAATCCAAGCTGGATTGAGACGTTGATATACAAGAGATTTTGGATTCCAATTACCCACATTAAAGATTTTCAGGTAATCCATAATGGTCGGGGTGGGCGGATTTGAACCGCCGACTTCCTGCTCCCAAAGCAGGCGCTCTAGCCAGACTGAACTACACCCCGATCTTCAGGAGGGCGTTATGACACGCCGTTCCCTATCATTGTCAATCGGTTATTTTCCTTGGGGGGCAATGCGGGCGCCCCATGAAAGGAAAAGGCCAAGAAGGGATTGTCAAATCATCCGCCCGAATTAATTTCCTTTCTCTTGCGTGCCATTTCTTCAAATCGAGGGAGCAAATTGCGGTATTTCATCCTGCTGATACTGCTATTGGCCGGAATAAAGGCGGGGACGATAGCTCAGGAGAGCCTGGATGGATTGACCTTTCGGGATGCCTTGGGCATATGCCTGTTGGCCGCAGGTGAGGGGGATTTGGAAAAAGCGGCAGCCCTCTTTGAAAGTTTGGAGGAAATTTTCGGGAACGAGGCGGAATACCTGGAGGAGGAAATCCAGAGACACGTGCTTCCCGTCAAAGGAATGGCGGAATTGGCCACCGGTAAATCGCCCGAGGCCATCGATACCCTCGAACGAGCCCGGAGACAATTCCCCTCCTTGTTCAAGGAGAAACCGTCCCTGCTCTACAGCCTGGCCCAGGCTTATAAACAGAATCTGAACCTGGAGAAGGCCCGCAAGGCGCTGGATGAATATTTGCAGCAGGTCGCGGGCACGCTGGAAGCCGGATTTGCCTATCTGGAGCGTGCCGACCTCCACTTCCAGGAAGGCCTCCTCGATGAGGGGCTGGAAGGATTGGGGCAACTATACCGCTCTGCCCTCCCTCGATCCTTGAAATTGCAAGGGCAGTTGAAAGCGGTCGAGGCTTGTCTGCAAAATGGCCGAAAGGATCAAGCTACCGGGTTGATCCTTCAAACCGACTGGTCCGTTTCAACCATGCCCGAACTGGCCCAGCTCACTTTTTCCGCGCTCCGGACTGCTGAACACGCCTTGGCGGAGCAGCGCATCGGTGACGCTCTCAAGCTCTTTCAACTGGTTCCGCCCAAAAAGGTCCTGGTTCAGGTTCAGCGGGAGCGGATCGAAGAATTGAAGCAAAGCCTGAGCTCCCGAAGGGCTCGCAGGACGGTGAGGAACGACACTCATGGCCAGCAATATTTCACCCAATTGCAGCATCGGCTGGAACAACAGTTGCGGGCCCTGGAAGACGCCGCAGATTATACCCCCGACTTCTACTTGCGTTATGGCCAATGCCTCTTACTGGATGCACAGTTTCACAAGGCCTGGCTGGTTTTTGAGCACATTGCCTTGAACGGGGCCTATCCCGAGGAGGTCCGGGAAGAAGCCCATTATCGTTGGGTGCTCGCAGCTCATCAGATGGAGGAATGGGAAGAAGCCCTCACCCTGGCCCGGAATTTCGTAAACCGCTACCCCAATTCCGATCTGGCTCCACAGGCTCTCTACCTCATTGCCAGCGCTCATCTGGAACAGAGGCGCTACCGGGAAAGTTTTGAGGTCCTGACGGATTTAGTGGATGGGTTTCCCGACCACGCCCTCTTCCCACGCTGGTTGTTTACCCGTGGATTTGTCCAGGTCCTCTCGGAAGACTATCGGCCCGCCCGCCAGGATTTTGCCTCTTATTTGTCGCGATTTCCCCAGGGGTCCTTGAGGGTAAATGCCGGTCTCTGGGATGGGTTGACCTACTTTTTCGAAAAGAACTACGCCACTTGCACAGATCGGTTGACGACCTTGTCCGGCGGCGCTCGAAACCATCCGTTATATCCGGAAATCCAATACCGATTGGCCTCCACCCACTACGCCTGGCGGCGGTATGACGAGGCCCTGGCAACCATAAACCGCTACCTCGGGGAGTTCCCCCGGCATTTCCGAGTCGGTGAAGCCAGGGTTCTGAAGGGGGACATACTGATGGGGAAAGGAGAGCTGGAGGAGGCTTTGAACACTTTTTCGGGCATTTCTGCGGAAGTTGGGCGCCTCTATTTGTACAGCGTGTTCCAGGCCGGGAAAATCTTGCGAGCTTTGCAGGATTACGCCGGCATGGTTTCCCACTACGACGCCTTCCTGCAGAATGAGGAAGCCCCGCGGTCGCGGTTGAGCGAAGCGCTCTATTGGCTGGCATGGGCCAACCAGCAACGAGGTGCATCGGACCAGGCCTTTCCCATTTATGAGCGGGCCCTCGCCACTTATGGAGACGATATTCATTCGGCGGAGATGGAGCGAATTCTCAGGGCCTTACAGGATTTGAAAACCAATCAGGTCGGCCACGCCCTTACCGGAAGCTCCGAACTCAGGAGCCCGCTGGCAACAGCCGAGGATTTTTCCTCCTGGATCCTGCGAGAGATTGAAATTGCCCAACAGAACGACCAATTCACTTATTACTCCAGGTTGGTTCTGTTTTTTATTGAACATGTGGGGAAGCCCGAAACGAGTGAATACTCCTACATGGCCCTGGCTGACAGCGTTCCCTTGGAGAATATGGATGCAACAACCCTCGGCCGCATGGGATTGGCTCTTCTGACTGCAGGGGATGAACGGGCCCGCCCATTGTTGGAGCAACTGCTGGATGGATTCCCCTCCTCCTCCAGCCGCTCCATGGCTTACCTCGGACTGGCCAGACTGGATTTTGCGGCGGGGGATTATGCCTCGGCCAGTGAATGGCTCCACACCTCAAACGAGCAGATTCCTCTCCATCCCCGCATGAGCGAAACCCAACTCCTCTTGGGGCGGACGCTTTCCCGGATGGAATTATTCGAGGAATCCATTGCGGCCTACGAGCAGCTCCTGCGGCTCAAGTCGGCCAGGGGGCGACCCCACGCCCGGGCGCTGCAGGGAATTGCGGAATCCCACACCCGGTCGGGTGCCATGGAAAGGGCCATTGCCTATTATCAACGCATTTACAACATGTACCGGGCTTATCCGGACCTGGTGTCTTCGGCCTATTGGAAAAGCGCAAAACTCTTTGAGGCGGTCGGTCGTTTGCCCGAGGCCGCCGCAACCCTGAGGGAATTGTTGTCCCAGGAAAAACTGAAAGGGCTACCAGAGTGGGGATTGGCCGAAAACCGCTTGGAACATCTTGTGAGCTTGCTCCCCAAAGAACCGGACGCCTACCCTGCGGAGGAAAAGGAAACCCATGAAAACTGACGCCTTCACCGCATCCCTGGCCTTGCTGGGGACTTTGGTGATACCCAATCCCTCATCGCTGCTCACGGCGGCTACCGGAACGCTCACCAATACCGACGGGCGTCAATTCGAGGGGGATATGACGGTAGTGGACCTTGCCGCCATCCGGCTCGAGGTTGCGGCAGGGGCAGGAACTGTTTCCTACCTCTTCCGGAAAGATAAGATCCAATCCATTGACTTTTTTGATGCCGAACGGATTGAAGAGGGATTGGAAGCGCTTTCCCATGGGCAATATGAGGCCGCGGTGGAGGTTCTGAAACCGGTTCATCGGCAACGCAGCCCTTTTTTACGGTTATACCCACTGGAATCCCTGGCGGAACCGAGCCTGGCCCTGGGAGAAGCTTATTTTCAGACGGGCCGTTTTATAGAGGCGGTGGGTGTGGCCGGCACCCTGTTGGGGGTGGATTTTGCCGAGGAACGGATGCACTCCAAGGCCAACCAACTCATGTTGAGATCCTTTTTCAAACTGGAACGATGGGAGGAAACCGAAATACTGGCCAAAGGTTGGTGTGAAAATCACAATCCCGCTGAGGACTCGGCCCTGGGCTGGTGGATCCTGGGAGAAGCACGCTTGGCCGCGGAAGATTGGAAGACTGCGCGGTGGATCAGCCTTCTGCCCATCACCTTCAGCAGCCAATATCCCAAACCCTATTTGGAACAATGCTACCCCGTGGTCATCCAATCCTGGCTGTCGGAAGGCAACCCGAAGAAGGCGCTCCGGGCATACCGCGAATTTCTGGGACGAAAACTCCCCTGGCCGGAGGAAAAGGCCGCCCTCCAGGCATTCATGGAGGAGATGCTGGGGCAACAGGATCAAGTCCTCGCCCCATCCTCCTCCGAGCCCACTCTGGAAATTCCTCAAGGTCGACCGGAAATGGATTTAAATTTACCCTTGGAATCTGTAAGGAAGATAACCGCAAAAACAGAAATCACCGAAACGCCATGATCCTTTCGCCCCTGACTACCTTTGTTGTAAGCTCGCTTCTCCCCACCCTATTGCTGGGGCAAACCGAGCCCGTGTCCGAAACATCGTTGAGCTTGTGGGGAATGATCAAGCAAGGGGGCTGGGCCATGTATCCTCTGGGACTTTGTTCCGTGGCTCTGATTTTCCTGGCCATTCATTGTTACCGGGAAACCGTCCGCAAGAGATTTATCCCCGAGGCGGCCATCAATTCGGTGGCCCGATCCCTCTCGGGGAAAAATATTCAATCGGCCCTGAACCAACTGAACCAGGCCCCTTCTGTGCTTTCGCGGGTAATGGGGATGGCATTGAGCCGGGTTCGGGAGAGCGAACCCGAGGGAAACCGGAACAAGGTGGAAGCAAGCCTGGGCGAAGCCTTGGAAGGGGAAGAGAATGCCGTGAGCCAGTGGATCGTTTACCTGAACGTCATTGCGGCGGTGGCGCCCATGATCGGGTTGCTCGGGACGGTGAGCGGTATGATTAGGGCCTTCCAAACCATCTCCCGTAGCGGGATGGGGAGGCCGGAATTGTTCGCTGGCAATATCGGGGAAGCTCTCATCACCACGGCCACCGGCCTGGTCATTGGAATTCCCGCAATGGTATGTTATTTCATCATGCGCAACCGCCTGAACAACATCATGATAGCCACGGTACAATCGGCCAATACCCTGATCGACCACTTGGAGGGAGAGGTGGAGGTCCGGGCGGAGGGTTAACCCGCAAGTCTCACAAATCTTCTACTGTGCTCCGGAATATCCTGCTTCGCCTAAAGGCTACGGCAGGACATGCCGGCACTGGTGCGGACTTCCTTGGATTGACGACTTTGCAGGGTGTCGACCCAGCTTCACCCGCAAATCGGCAGCATCCCCATAATCGTGATCTTGATCTCTCTCCTTTTCCCCAATTCCTAATTCCTAATTGGCGCGCCCCGGCGCGCCTATGCCGCTCCTACAATATAAACCGTTGCGGTATTGTTAGAAGGTATTTCCGGGACACCACATTAGTTCTCCAATCCCGGGTCCAAATTATCCGCAGCCGGTTCTTCGTTCAAACGCTCTTCCACCAAGGCTTTCAACTCGGGCACAGTCCGCTGCAGGGATTGCGCCTTGGATTGCCAAAGCCCCGGGTTGACCAATTCATCGATTTGGTCGTGGTAATCCAGCATGGCGGGAAAGTTTGCCCTTTCCCACTCCGTCACGGAGAGGTGATAGAGGGCCTCGGCTTTGGCCATATCCAGGTAATCGCCATGATTTGCCACGGCTTGCAAGCGCTCCAAACCGTCCTCGGTATTTCCAGCCTGCAGGGTAGCCAGAGCCAGCCCCAAGTGGGCCCGTTGCTCGAGGGGAATGAGATCCAGAGCCCGCAAGGCTTTCTCGTAAAGATCCCCCGCTTTGGAGAAATCCTCATCGGAGTAAGCCATGTCGGCCAGTTCCAGATAGGTTGCTCCACCGATATTGTGCTTGGCATTTTTGTCGGCAAAGGCCTCCTTCTCCACCTCGGTTGTGGCGGTGGAATAGGCGGCGCTGCGATCGCTCAGTGATTTGGCGCTCCACCACTTCTCTCCTTGAATCCCGACAATGGTGGCCAGGGCAACCAACACTACCAAAACCACTTGGTTTTTATAGCGGTTCCAGAAAACGACCAACTGGTCATCCAGATCGGATGTGGCCAGCGCCTCATCCAACTTCTGGGATTGGGTCTGCTTTTTCCTGCGCCGTTTAGAGGATCTGGGAGTTGGGGCCATCAAATTGAAAAACGGATTGAGATTTGGGGAAACCTCCGGCGAGTCAACCCCATAACCAAAGGACTGGGCGAGACTCCCCCTTTAATCGAAAACGACGGTTTTCCGTCCGTAAACGAGAATGCGATGCTCGAGATGCCATCGCACCGCCTGCAACAATACCCGTCGCTCGAGCATGCGGCCAAGCACGATGAGATCTTTTACGGTGCGACGGTGGGAAACCCGATGCACGTCTTGTTGGATGATGGGGCCGTCATCCAGAATGGCAGTGGCGTAATGCGCCGTGGCCCCAATCAATTTTACGCCGCGCTGATAAGCCTTTCGGTAGGGGTTCCCCCCGGCAAAAGCGGGCAGAAAGGAGTGGTGAATGTTTATGACCGGGCTCCCGAACTCTTTCAGAAACGTCTCGCTCAGGATCTGCATATAGCGGGCCATCACGACCAATTCCACTCCGTATTCCCACAGGATTTCCAACTGTCGCTGTTCCGCTTTCCGACGGGTTTCCCGGGTAACCGGGATGTGGTAGAAAGCCACCCCGTGACCTTCGGTGGCTTCCATCAAGTCCGGATGATTGGATACCACACAGGCTATTTCACAGGGCAATTCCCCCGAGTTCTGGCCCAGGAACAATTCGTGAAAGCAATGATCGTAGCGGGAAACGAAGATCGCAACCCTTTGCTTGGCCGAAGAAATCCTGCAAACCACCTGCATATTGAGTTCTCCGGCAAATTTAATGAATTCCTCCCTCTCTTCCCGGCAATCGGACACCTCGTCGGATGGGGCCCATTCAATGCGCTGGAAAAAAATCTCTTCCACCCTGTCGTAGTGTTGATCGGAGTCGATGATTTTGCCGCCTCGCTCAAAAATCCAACCGGAGACGCGGGCAACGAGTCCCCTTTTGTCGGGCCCGTGCAAGAGGGCTATAATGGTGTCTTTGGGTCGTTTCACGGGTCAGTATGGATTAGGCGCCTTTATAATAGTCCTGAAGGGGCTTAACATCGAGTTCATTGGAATGCAATGCCTGGATCGCTTTGACCGAGGTTTGGGCTGCGGATATGGTGGTTATGATACCCACGTTCCGATTGATGGCCTCCATCCGAATGATGTTCTCATCTCGACGCGGGATCATTCCCGCACTGGGGGTGTTGATTACCAAATTCATTTCTCCATTCTTGATCATATCCACGACAGTGGGGCGCCCTTGATCGATTTTGGAAAGCTGGTGGACCCGGACTCCGCTTTCCCTCAACACCTTGGCCGTTCCCGGAGTGGAGTAGATGGTGAAACCGCAACCGGCCATGCAGCGGGCTATATCGATGACCTTTGGTTTATCGGAATCCTTGACGCTTATGAAGGCATTTCCCGAAGTGGGAAGCGGTGGTTGGGCGGCCATTTGAGCCTTGGCATAAGCGAGCCCATAGTTGAAGTCCAATCCCATGACCTCTCCGGTGCTGCGCATTTCCGGGGTCAGGGCCACCTTGGCTCCGGGAAACCGTTTGAAGGGGAATACCGATTCTTTAATGCACCAGTGTTTGGGATTGACCTCCTCGCTGAACCCCAGGTCCTTCAGTTTGGATCCTGCCATGGCCTTGGCGGCAAGTTTGGCCAGGGGAATGCCAATGGCCTTTGAGACGAAGGGAATGGTTCGGGATGCCCGGGGATTGACCTCGATAATAAACAATTCATCGCCCTTGATGAGATATTGAGCATTCATCAATCCGACAACATTCAGCTCCCTGGCCAGGGCATAAGTGGCATTTTTGACCTGATCGATCATGTTTTCGGTCAAGGTGTAAGGAGGCATCACCATTCCGGCATCGCCGCTGTGCACACCGGCAAACTCGATGTGCTCGAGAATGCCCCCGACCAGTATGGTTTCCCCATCGGAAATACAATCGACGTCCACCTCGATGGCGTCCTGCAAAAATTGATCGATCAAAACCGGTTTGTCGGGCACGACCTCAAAGGCTTCGGAAACGACTTGTTCCAGCTCCCGCATGGAGCCCACTACAAACATGCCTCGTCCACCCAAAACAAATGAGGGGCGCAACAGGATGGGAAATCCGATTTCCTCCGCCATGCGGTAAGCCTCATTCGGATCCATGGCGGTTCGGTTGGCCGGTTGTTTCAAACCGACCTTGTCCAGGATGGCTGCAAACAGTTTTCGGTCCTCAGCAGCCTCGATGCTTTCCGGAGAGGTGCCTATGATGTTGACTCCGTTGGCTTTGAGATCGACCGCGAGGTTGAGCGGGGTCTGCCCCCCGAATTGCACAATGGCCCCCTGGCAGTTTTCCTGGTGGTAGACCTCCAGGACATCTTCCAGGGTCAAGGGTTCAAAGTACAACCGATCCGAGGTATCGTAGTCGGTGGATACGGTCTCCGGATTGGAGTTGACCATGACCGTTTCATAACCGGCTTCCTGCAAGGCATAGGATGCATGGACGCAGCAATAATCAAATTCAATCCCCTGGCCGATGCGGTTTGGCCCCCCGCCAATTATCATGATCTTGGGGTTGTCCGATTTTATGACTTCGTTTTCATCCCCGTAGGAGGAGTAGTAATAGGGGGTGAAGGCTTCAAACTCCGCCGCGCAAGTATCCACCAGGCGAAACCGGGTGCGGATTCCGACCCTTTCCCGGCGCCGCTTGATCGCTCCGCGGCTGCAGCCCAAAATATGGCTCAGTTGCACGTCGGAAAATCCCGCCTCCTTGGCTTGGCGCAACAACTCCGCCCCGATGGTTTCCAATGTTTCATCCCCGATGCGCAGCTCCAGCTTCACGATGTCCGCTATCTGGCGAATAAACCAGGGGTCGATGGCGGTGAGTTCAAAAATCTCCTCCTCGGAAAACCCGGCCAGAAGGGCATACCTAACGAAAAAGATCCGTTCCGCCTTGGGATTGGCCAACCGGCCCCGGATTTCCTCGGCATCCATGGGGGAAGCATCGCCAAACTTGCCTCCCCCTCCCAGGCCATGGGCCCCAATTTCCAGGGAACGAAGCGCTTTTTGGAGCGATTCCTTGAAGGTCCGCCCAATAGCCATGGCCTCACCCACGCTTTTCATGGAAGAAGTGAGGGTGGTATCGGTCCCGACGAATTTTTCAAAGGTGAAGCGGGGAGCTTTGGTCACCACGTAGTCGATGGTGGGCTCAAAACTCGCCGGGGTTTCCCTGGTGATATCGTTGCGAATTTCATCCAGGCTGTAGCCGACAGCCAGTTTGGCGGCGAACTTTGCTATGGGGAATCCCGTCGCTTTGGAGGCCAGAGCGGAGCTGCGGGATACGCGGGGATTCATCTCGATAACGACGAGCCGTCCGGTTTGCGGATCGACGGCAAACTGTATATTGCTGCCACCTGTTTCCACCCCGATTTCCCGAATACAGGCGAAGGATGCATCCCGCATGAGTTGGTACTCCTTGTCGCTCAGGGTCATGGCCGGGGCAACGGTAATGGAGTCGCCGGTGTGGACTCCCATCGGGTCGAGATTTTCGATGGAACATATGACGACGCATTGGTCCTTGTAATCCCGCATCACTTCCATCTCGTATTCCTTCCACCCCAGCAGGCATTCCTCGATGAGCACTTCGGTTACCGGGGACAATTCGAGCCCGTTGGCGGCTATGGCCTCAAATTCCTCCCTGTTATAGGCAATTCCCCCTCCGGATCCGCCCAGGGTGAATCCCGGCCGGATGATCAAGGGGAAGGCCCCGATGTTGGGGGCAGCTTCCCGGGCTTCTTCCAGGGAGTAGACCACGCGGGATTTTGGAACATCCAGGCCGATCTTTATCATGGCTTTTTTGAAGAGTAGCCGATCTTCACCTTTTTCAATGGCCTCGGATTTGGCGCCGATCAATTCCACCCCGCATTCCTTCAGAACGCCGTTGTTGCAGAGATCGAGGGCGAGGTTGAGCGCGGTTTGCCCTCCCAGGGTGGGCAAAAGCGCATCCGGCTTTTCCCGTTCGATTATCCTGCCTACCATATCGACCGTAAGCGGTTCAATATAAGTGGCATCGGAGAATTCCGGATCGGTCATGATAGTGGCCGGATTGCTATTGACCAGAATGACCTTGTAGCCTTCTTCCCGTAGCGCTTTACAGGCCTGCGTCCCGCTATAGTCGAATTCGCATGCCTGTCCGATTACGATGGGTCCGGAGCCCAGGATCAGGATAGATTCTAAATCGGTTCGCTTCGGCATATGGGGTTCCGCTCGGTGGGAATGGCAAAATTCGCACTAACTTGGAGAATCCCCTTGGGGTTGAAAAGCTAAAAAAGGGAGCATATTGCCGGGGGGGAGATTTAGGGGAAGCGCGTGTTCCCGCCGTTTTCCGCTCCCCAGAAAACTCGAAAAAGTGCTTGATCAAGAAGGGATTATTAAGCCAAATTGCCGACTTCAAGCGGGTGTAGTTCAGTGGTAGAACTCCAGCCTTCCAAGCTGGCTACGTCGGTTCGATTCCGTCCACCCGCACCAATTCGGCTATTCTTTGCCACCACGTATCGAAACCCATGGATGACCCGCTCAAGACCGCCCCAAATCAAGGTTCGCTATCGAAGCCGAGCCGCGATTACGACGGGTCCTTTCACCCGGGTGAGGCTTACCTTCAGGCGCTTCCCGATATGCAGAATGCACATGCCGATCACATTTCCGGCGCCAGGGTGGCGATCAACCAGGTGGGAATATCCAATTTCAAACTGCCCTTGAAATTTAAAACCAGGACCGGGCAGGTGGTTTCCCTGGAGACATCCGTTACCGGGACGGTTTCCCTGGATAAGGATAACAAGGGGATCAATATGTCGCGCATCCTAAGGGTGTTCTACCAGTTCAAGGACGATGTATTCACCTGGGGGGAGATAGAAAAAATTCTCAAAACCTACCTCGACCGGCTGGAGAGCGAGGAGGCCCGCCTGAAGTTGTTTTTCAACTACCCGATTGCCCAGACCAGCCTTCGCAGCAACCTGCAGGGGTACCAGTACTACCAGGTGATGTGGGAAGGGGGGCTGAAAGACGCCGGGGAACTGCATCGCTACATCCAGTTGGATTTTGTTTATTCATCCACCTGCCCTTGCTCGGAAATGTTGTCGGAACACGCTCGGGAAGCCCGGAATGTCTATTCCATACCCCATTCTCAACGGAGCAAGGCACGTATCCTGGTAGAGTTGGACGGGTCCTCCGAAATGACGAACGAGGACCTGGTAGATCATTGTGCCAACGCCTTGAGGACGGAAACCCAGGTGATCGTGCGCCGTGAGGATGAGCAGGCTTTCGCCGAGCTCAATGGCGCTTATGTAAAATTTGTGGAGGATGCTGCTCGCCTATTGTTCGAGGAATTGGACGCCGACGAGCAAATCCTCGACTTTCAGGTTTCCATTGCCCACCTGGAATCGTTGCACTCCCACGATGCGGTGGCGGTGGTGACCAAGGGTATTCCCCATGGGTTCCAAGGCCAGTTCGATGACTTCCGGCAGTTGATTTGTTAGGCTTCCCGCGGCAAAATGGCCCCGATGCGGCGTCATCATTTGCCTTTTTTCTTGGCCAACTGTTGAACCAGGGCAAAGCGGATTTTTGCTTCCAAGGCTTCGACTTCATCGGGATGCAAATTTTCCTCTTTGGCCTTGCGCAAAGCTTCTTCGGCCCGGCGTTGTGCCGCTTCGGCCGAGTCCAGATCGATATCCTCGATGTCGATGGCCGCTTCGGTAATTACCGATACGGTATCGCCAAAAATTTCCGCGAAACCCTGGTCCACGGCCAATAGATCGAGTTGCCCCATCCTGATAACCCCGAGTTCGCCTTCTTTGACTTCGGTAATCAACGGGATGTGCCCCGGCAGGATTCCAATTTCACCGGTAGTAGTGGGCAGCACCACGGTATCCACATCCTCGCTGTAGACCTTTTCCTCGGGGGTTACGATTTCGAGTTTTAATTTCATTGCCCCTTAAGGCCAAATTGGAATCCGAACAGGTATCATTCCCCCTCCGCCGAGGCGATCACTTCATCGATGGATCCCTTGTAAGCGAAATCATTCTCATTGATGTAATCCAACTCCCCGTCGAGAATCATTTTGAAACCTTTTATCGTCTCCTCGATGGACACATAGGTTCCGGCAAATCCCGTAAAGACTTCGGCCACGTGGAACGGTTGTGACAGGTACTTCTGGATTTTCCGGGCCCGGTAGACGGCTTGTTTATCCTCGGGGCTCAATTCGTCGAGGCCGAGAATGGCGATGATATCCTGGAGGTCCTTGTACCGTTGCAGCACTTTTTGCACCCCGCGCGCCACTTCAAAATGGACTTCTCCCACAACCGATGGGTCCAGCGCGGTGGAAACGGACCCCAGGGGATCCACTGCGGGATAAATGCCCAGTTCCGCGATCCGGCGCTCCAAAACGATGGTGGAGTCGAGGTGGGCAAAGGTGTTGGCCGGAGCGGGATCGGTCAAATCGTCTGCGGGAACGTAGACCGCCTGGAAAGAGGTTATGGAACCATTCTTGGTAGAGGTAATGCGTTCCTGGAGAATTCCCATCTCCTGCGCCAGGGTCGGCTGGTACCCCACCGCCGAGGGTGAACGCCCCAACAGGGCGGATACTTCCGATCCGGCTTGGGAAAAGCGGAATATGTTGTCGATGAAAAGGAGAACATCGAGGTTTTCTTCGTCGCGGAAATATTCGGCCATGGCCAGTCCGGACAACCCGACCCGCATGCGCGCCCCGGGCGGCTCATTCATTTGCCCGTAACAGAGCGCCACTTTGGAGTTCTCGATATTTTCCCGATCGATCACCCCTGCTTCCGACATTTCATGGTAAAGATCATTCCCTTCGCGCGAGCGCTCCCCCACCCCGCAAAAGATGGAATATCCCCCGTAAGCCTTGGCGATGTTGTTGATGAGTTCCATGATGACCACTGTCTTGCCCACCCCGGCCCCGCCAAAGGCGCCTACCTTCCCGCCTTTGATGAAAGGGCATATCAGGTCGATCACCTTGATGCCGGTCTCCAACATTTCCGCCTCCACCCTTTGGTCCACCAAGGCGGGGGCTGGCCGGTGAATCGGATAACGCTTCTCGTATTGTGGTTCACCGCGCTCATCGACGGGGTTTCCCGTCACATCAAAAATGCGACCCAGCACGCCTTTGCCGACAGGAACGGATATCAGCGCCCCGGTATCCAGCACTTCCATGCCGCGGACAAGACCTTCCGTCGAGGACATGGCTACGGTGCGCACAATGGCATTTCCCAAATGTTGCTGCACCTCCAGGGTCAGGCTGATGTCGTTGCCCTGCACCTGAAAATCGACTTCGAGGGCCTGGTAGATTTCGGGAATGTTTCCAGGCTCGAACTGAACGTCGACTACCGCGCCGATTACCTGCAAAATTTTTCCAGATTTTTGAGATAGGTTAGTTTTCATTTGCTGCGGTGGCGGCGGCGATTTCGAGGATTTCCTGAGTGATAGCCGCCTGCCTGGCTTTGTTGTAGTCCAGGGTGAGACTGTCGGCCAGATTATTGGCGTTATCAGTGGCCGTTTTCATGGCCACCATGCGGGCGCTGTGTTCCGAGGCTTTCGTGGCGCGAACCATAGCATAGAACTGACGGCGCACATAGAGGGGGAGCAAATCGGTCAGAATTACCTCGGCCGAAGGCTCGAAGTTCAATTCCCGGTCATCCTGGGTCCCCTTCTCAATCCCCAAGGATTCCAACAACTTGGAGATGCCCGCCAGGGGCAGAAGCGGGACCAGCTCGGGGACCTGCCTGAGAGTGTTGACAAATCGCGGATACAGGACATCGACGGAACCGACGGATCGGTCCTCGAAGGCCTGGATGGCAAAATCAATGACCTTGCGTGCCTCGGAGATCTTGAAAGCGTCGGGGAGAATGAAGTCGGCCACCAGAATCCGCTGTGTGCGGCTGATGAATTGAGCCGCTTTTCGGCCCACGGTGATGTACTTTACCTCCCGGGCCCTGTCGGGAAGCACCCGAAACAGATTGGCGTTGAGGGCGCCGCAAAGCCCTCGATCGGTGCTCAACAAAATGATGCACCGCGTGTTCGAGCGGCCTGCCTCCAAAAAGGGATGGCTGAAATTTACCACCCCCTTGGAGATGGGAGCGAGAATTCGGGCCAACAATTCCGCGTAGGGCAGGCTGGCCAGGGCCGCATCCTGGGCCCGTTTCATTTTGGAGGCAGCCACCAGTTGCATGGCCCGGGTGATCTGGGCCGTGTTCTTTACCGATTTTATGCGGCGTCTTATGTCGTGCAGATTGGCCATGGCTACCCCTTATCCGGCATAACCGGATTTCCAGGACTCGACCGCCTCCTTGAGTTCTGCCTCAATGGCGTCCGTGATCTGTTTTTCGGACTGGATTTTTGCCAGCAACCCTTCCCGCTTGGTCAAAAGGATCTCTTCCAGCGCGCCAATGGCCTGCGTCACCCCGGTCACAGCTATGTCGTCAAAATATCCATTTTGAACGGCCCACATGAGCGCTACCTGCACCTCCGCCGCTTTAGGTGAAAATGCCGGCTGCTTGAAGAGTTCGACGATACGGGAACCCCGGTCGAGCTGGGCCTTGGTCTTGGCGTCCAAATCCGACCCGAACTGAGCGAATGCCTGGAGTTCCCGGAACTGGGCCAGTTCCAGTTTCACCGTTCCCGCAACTTGTTTGATGGCCTTGATCTGGGCCGCTGAACCGACGCGGGATACGGAAAGCCCAACCGAAATGGCCGGCCGGATCCCCTGGTTGAACAAGTCCGTTTCCAAAAAAATCTGACCATCCGTGATCGAGATCACGTTGGTGGGAATATATGCGGCCACGTCGCCCGCCTGGGTTTCAATAATGGGCAGGGCCGTGAGGGATCCGTTTCCGTTTTCCTCGTTCATGCGGGCGGCCCTTTCCAATAACCGGGAGTGTAAATAGAAAACGTCCCCGGGGTAAGCTTCCCGGCCGGATGGGCGCTTGAGCACGAGGGACATCTGCCGGTAGGCCACGGCCTGTTTGGACAAATCGTCGTAGATGATTACGGCATCCATCCCATTCTGCATGAACCATTCGCCCATGGCGCAACCGGCATAAGGAGCCAGGTACTGGTTGGCCGGATTATCCGCCGCCGGGGCCGCCACCACAATGGTGTATTCCATGGCGCCATGGGCCTCGAAGGTGCCAATGGTTCGGGCGATGTTGGAGTTCTTTTGCCCGACCGCTACGTAGATGCTGTATACGGGGCGGAAATCCTCGGGAAAGGCGCCATCGGCCTTTTTGGCCTGGTTGTTGATCTGGGCTTGGTTGAGGATGGTATCGATGGCGATAGTCGTTTTGCCCGTCTGGCGATCCCCGATAATGAGTTCGCGCTGGCCACGGCCAATGGGAATCATCGCGTCGATTGCCATAATCCCCGTTTGCAGGGGCTGGTCTACCGATTTGCGCGGGATGATTCCCGGGGCAATTTTCTCCACCGGGAAAAACTCCCTTGCCTCGACAGGACCCTTTCCGTCGACCGGTTGGCCCAAAGCATCCACCACGCGACCGAGCAATTCGGGGCCTACGGGAACGGAAAGCAGCCGGCCGGTCGTATTGACTTCATCCCCCTCTTTGAGGTTACTGGTGTCACCGAGAACGACACATCCCACTGCTTCCTCCTCCAAATTCAGGGCGATTCCGGTGAGGCCCCCGGGAAATTCGATCATTTCGTTGTACATGACCTTGGAGAGGCCGTCGATTTTGGCCACTCCGTCCCCCACCGACAAAATGTTCCCCCTGTTTTTCCGCGTCGTGGCAGTTTCGAGTTGGGCGATTTCCCGTTCGATTTGTTCAATTATCGAGCTCATGGTAATGCAAAAAATCCCTTTACCGGACGGACTTTGACAGGTTGGCGAGACGGCCCGTTACGGAGGCGTCGTAAAGATCATCCCCCACGGCGATGCGGAAACCGGCAATAAGGGATGAATTCTCCCGCGATTCCAGGGTCAGGTTTCTCCGGTAGGTTTCCGTCAGGCTCTTGTGGATGGTTGCGATGCTGGAGTCATCCGGAGCGCCGGCGTATTCGATTATCGCCCTGCTTCGGTCGATCTCCTTTTTTATATAGTAGAGGTAGTGTTTCAGAATCGTTTTGAGCCGGAGGGGAGGACGTTTTTTCAGCGCATGCAAAACGGCCTCAACCTTTTCAGCCGAAACAACCCCCTCTTCCAGGGATAGTTCAGCCAATCCCTTGGCAAACTTCTGCAGCTTTTTATCCGTTTGCACGTCAAGAATTTACCGTGGCGAGTTCCTCGGCGGCAGATTTGCTGAAGCGAGACTTTTCATCTTCGGACAAATCCTTGGTTAAAACCTTGGAGGTGGTGTCGATGACCAGGCGGACAACTTCTCCACGGACCTCAGTCAGCATTTTGTTGCGCTCCAGATCAATGGCCTCCTTGGCCTTGGCAATAATTTCCTCGCTCTTGCCGGCGGCTGCCTCGGTTTGCTTATCCAGGTACAATTTGGCGGTTTCGCGCGCCTCCCCTAGAATTGTTTGGGCTTCCTGCTGTGCCTTCTGGAGCGTTGCGGCATGCGCTTTTTCCGCGTCGGCCAGCTTGGCTTTCATTTCCTCGGCGTATTGAAGCCCATCCGAGATTTTCTTCTGGCGTTCTTCGATGGTCGCCAACACCGGCTTATAGGCAAATTTGTAAAGCAGGATGGCTACGATGCCAAAATTGACGATCTGCGCGACGAGAAAGCGTATATCCAACCCGAAATCGTCAAATATTTGCAGGATTTGGTTGGCCGATTCCTGGCTCCTCGCCGCTTCCGCGGCAGCTAGAATAAGGGCGTTCTCGATCATGAAAAACAAGCGGAATGGTCGCGGGCGCCGGTGGCGCGGCGGCCAGAATTATATTGATAGGAACAGAGCATAGAAGGCCACGGCCTCAGCCAACGCCATACCGATAATGGCCTGTACGAGAATCTTTCCCGAGGCGCCCGGATTGCGGCCAACGCTCTCGGCAGCTTTGGCACCGACGAGACCGACTCCGATGGCGGCTCCCAGACATCCCAATCCTCCCTGTATGCTTCCGGTCATTTGAGCTAGAATTTCTATCATTTTCTTTTGAATTTCAGGTTAACAGTTGTTTCGGCCACCCTTACCCCGTCCTCTTCCGTCAGGCTCGGTATGGGCCAAAAAATAATCAATGGGCATGCTCCTCCGAATCGTGATTACAGATGAGTCCGATGTACACCGAAACCAGCATGACAAAAACGAGCGCCTGGACAAATCCGATGAGCAGTTCCAGGAAATAAAAGGGAACGGGAACTATCCAACCCATGAGGTTGGTCATGCTGTAGAGCAAGTTTTCTCCGCCAAAGACATTTCCGTATAAACGAAAGGGCAAGGAGACATTTCGAAAAAGGATCGAGATGACTTCGATGACCCCCACAAAGAGGAATATGGCCGTCAATAGATAAAACAGGGCGGTGGGGAGTTCTTTTTTGTCGGCCTTATTGCCGAAAAGGTCGTAAATCAAGACTCTTGGACCGGCATAGCGAAGCACGAAATAGAGCCAGGCGGCAAAATGGATGACGGCCAGGGCCAGGGTCATATTCAAGTCGGCGGTGCCCGGGCGAATGTAGGACTGGAATTGGCCCTGCTCGTCCACGTAGCCAATCGTCCCCACCCCAGGGAAAAGGCCACTCCAATTATGCATGAGAATGAAGGTGAACAACCCGACCAAGAGCGGGAAGGTCGGCTTGAGCAATCGCTTTCCCACAATGGGCTTAATGAGGTTCCGGACGCCCTCGACCAGTGTTTCAACCAGATACTGCCCCGTCGTCGGGACCAGTTTGGGTCGTTTTACCAGGGCCCTGATCAGGACGATGATAAGGAGGGAAAACACCCAGCTCGTAATCATGGAGTTGGTCACGGGAAGCCCGAGAACCGTGGTAACCTCGGATGCTTTCGGACTGGGCGCTGCGCTTGCCTGTGGCTGGGCCCAGATGCATCCCGCCACTGCCAAGCCCAACGGGGCAGCGTGTTTTTTGGACAAATGGGATAGGTATACCATGCCTGAAAACCAGGTCAGCCGATTAAAAAGTTAATTTGATTGATGAAACGTGGAAACGGGGTCAACCATCATTTGAAAAATAATTTGCCAATCCTCAAAAAATAACCGAATCGACCGAAAAAGGGCTCATAAATAGCCAAATGGAACGGCGGTAAACCCGTCAGCATCCCGAGTTCATGCCGAAGCCTACCGATATTACGGATTCACTTTACAAGAGCCGGAAGCTCAGGCAATGGCGTTCGACCCGGGTGCGGTCGGAAGCCCCGGTCAAGATCGAAACCGCCAGCCTGCAAATGAGGCGATTGGCCTTCAGCAGTTTTTCCTTTGCCGTGACCATGACCCTAATCATCGCAGTGTGTGGGCAACTTTTGATTATCAGCCTTTTTCATTGGTTCTAGTCTTGCCGTCACCTCGAATGCCTTTTCCCGGGTCAGGGTTTGAAACACGGTGGTGGCCACCTTGGGAAAGGCTTGCCTCCGACTAAGGCGCCATTCATCCGAGGCCAGAATCAGGTCTCTGGTCCATTCCATAAATCCGGCTTGGTCCGATTTTATATGCAGTTTGGCTGAACTCCGGCATGCGTCCGCCAAAGCCCCGAGAAAATACGCCTGAATAATGCGATTTTTAAAATGCCGTTTTTTGGGCCAAGGGTCCGGATATAAAATCCAGATTTTCCCCAGTTTCACCGTCCGCGGCAGGAATTTCAAAAACTCCATGGCCTCCGCATAAAGAAACCAAAGGTTTTTGGCCCGGGACCTTTCCGCTTTGATGACGGCCCGGTCGATCCGGCGCCTGTTGACGTCGATACCGACGCAAAACTCCTCGGGAAAACGCTCGGCATATGCCGTTAAAAAATGTCCGTGACCACACCCTATTTCCAAAGTAATGGTTCGCGCCCGTTTCAGGCGGGATTGGAGCGCTTTTTTCAAGGTCCGCTGCCGCTGTTCGATCTGCCGCCGGACATTCGGATCCATGCGAGCGGTCAGCTCGGGGTCGGTCGAATGAAGAAAAAGGCGCGTAGCCATACTTTACGTCAACGGTAATTTAAAAGTAATGCGAAGCCCCCCGCCCTCGACGTTCTCTCCCTTTACGCTGCCCCGATGGAGAGCAATGATGCGTTTGACAATACTCAGGCCCAAGCCCGTACCTCCCTTTTCCCGGGACCGTCCTTTGTCAACCCGATAAAATCGCTCAAATATTCGAGGGAGATCCGTTTCGGGGATCCCGAAGCCATTATCTTCCACCCATACCGTCGCTTCCCGGTTATCACGCTGCGTTCCAATGGCCAAGATAGAATTTTCCGGGGTATATTTGATCGCATTGTCCACCAGATTCTCCAAGACTTGGCCCAGTTTGCTCTCATCCGCCCAAACCTCTATTTCAGAATCGGGCAATTCCAGGTTGAGAGTCATTCCATGTCCTTCCAACCTGTCGGTCAGATTGGCCAGCACCTCCCTGACCAGCGCGTTCAGGTGAACTTTTGTCCAGTTGTGGCCCATTTCGGTCGACTCGATTTTAGTCAATGACAAAAGGTCTATCAGGAGGTTATACATGCGTTCGACGTTTTTCCTCAACTTTTTGATAAACTTCAACTTGCGGCCATCCGGCATCAATTCGAAGTCCTGGTTGAGGGTATCCACATAGCCCTTGATGATGGTGAGGGGTGTTCTCAGCTCATGGGATACATTGGCGACAAATTCCCGGCTGGCCGATTCCAGTTCCTTTTGACGGGTGATTTCAAAGAAAATGAGCAAGGTCAGGTCATCCGATTCCGGATTGTCCTTTCCCAAATGAGCCCCTGAAACGCGAACCCACCTGCTTTCATCGGCCTGCATAAGCTCGATTTCACTGGATTGGGGCGCTTCGCTTCGCTTGATCAGGTTTACCGTGGTCAGAAGATCCGAACTGGTGAAGAGGACCTCCAAACGCTGGCCCTCGATCTCAGAATCCTTGATCCAGTTGGAGAATGAATTGCGCAAGGCATTATTGGCCAAAATGATACGGTTGCGTTCATCCAGTATCAGCGCTCCTTCCAACATATTGGCCAGAATGGCTTCCAATTGCTCCAAATGGCTGGCCCTCGATTGCCGTAATTGCGAGTTCTCTTCGATCATCCGATTGATGATGTTGGTCAACCGGGGCACATGCTTCGAACCCAGCAGGATAGGGCCCTTTGCGGAGAGGTAACGTTGTCTGGCTTCGAGGGATTCGGCCAGATTCTTTACGAAATTGCGGTAGAGCAGGTACCGTCGGAGGTAGACAAGCAGCAGAACGAGTAACAGTACGATCAGGAAGACATCCATCCCCTTACTTGCCTACTACCCTGTATCCAACTCCCCTGACCGTTTCGATGATATTTGCCTGGGCTCCCAGCTTTTCCCGAAGGCGCCGAATGTGGGTGTCAACGGTTCGCGTCTCAGTGTCGCCTTCGTAGTTCCACACTTCCTGCAGCAAGTGTTCCCGGGTTTGCACCCTGCCCTTTCGTTCGACCATCAATTTGAGCAACTTGAATTCCGTTGCGGTCAATTCAACCGGGTCGCCATCGACCTGGAGCTGATATTGTTCTTCATCGATGATCACATTCCGCACCTTTAGAGGCCCTTTCAGTTGATCCGCAGGGTTGAATCGAGAGCGTTTTAGAACAGCCTTTATGCGCAATACCAACTCCTTGATGATGAATGGCTTACAAATATAGTCGTCCCCTCCCGTTTCCAGGCCCAAAATGCGATCCTCGCTCTCTGCCTTGGCCGTGAGAAAAACCACCGGGACGTGCTTGAACCTTTTATCGGCGCGAATCATTCGGCAGATCTGTATGCCATTGAGGCCCGGCATCAAAATATCGAGAATAAAAAGATCCGGTTCAAAATCCCTGCCCACCCCTAAAATATGGTTGGGATCATTGATGGTTTCTACCACAAACCCTTCTGATTCGAGATGATAACGAACCAAGTCCGTTATATCCTCCTCATCGTCAACAACCAGGATCTTCTGTTTGTTTTCTTCCATTCCAAAGCAATGCGTTCCACAAAGAACCTAGAAGTGCAGAATCGAGATGAAGGCAACACAAATCCTGGGTTCAGCGCAACTTTCCCGCTCTCAACAGGACCAGGAGAATACTGATGTCCGATGGGTTGACCCCACTGATCCGCCTGGCCTGCCCCAAGGTAATGGGCCGAATAGCGTTTAACTTCAAGGCGCTCTCTTTTCTGAGCCCACGTATTTTCCGGTAGTTGAAATCCAGGGGCAAAGCGACCTGTTCGGCCGAGGCCATTCTCTCAATCAGCTTCAATTCTCGCTGCAAATACCCGCGGTAACGGATCTGATACAACGCCTGCTCCCGGACCGAAGCGCTTTCCGACAAAAATTCCCCGGGAAGGTCGTCTCCGCTTTGTCCACGTCTGATGCCATCTGCCAACGTTCCTCCAACCCCTTTACTCTTTTCCAGAAATTTTATCCATTTGTCGACCGCATTAATTTTGTAACTTATTTTCAACCAACGGGTTGAAGAAATAGTTCCCGCCTCCTTGGCATAGCGAGACAACCTTAGTTCGGCGCTGCCATGATTGAGTAATAACCGATGCTCGGCCCGGCTTGTAAACATCCGATAGGGTTCCGAGGTTCCTTTCGTGACCAGATCATCGATGAGAACCCCGATATAAGACTCATGCCTCCCCAGGACCAGAAAGGGGTCCCCCCTGCTCTTCCTGGCCGCATTAATTCCTGCCATCAGGCCCTGCCCGGCCGCTTCTTCATAACCCGAGGTTCCGTTGATCTGCCCGGCAAAAAATAGATTCTCCACCTTTTTGGATTGCAGTGACGGAAACAATTGGGTGGGAGGGGCGAAGTCATACTCCACTGCGTAAGCCGGGCGCATCAACTGGGCGTTCTCCAAGCCTGGGATGGATTCCATGATTTCCTCCTGAACCGGAAAGGGTAAACTGGTGGATAACCCGTTGATATAATATTCATTTGTATTCCTGCCTTCCGGTTCGAGGAAAAGCCTATGATGGTCCTTATGACTGAATTTGACAATTTTGTCTTCAATACTGGGGCAGTAACGGGGGCCAACTCCTTCAATCGCGCCCGAGTAGAGGGGCGACAGGTGGAGGTTGTTCCGGATAATTTCCCGGGTTTTTTCGCCGGTGTAGGTAATCCAGCACGAAACCTGCTCCTTTCCCGGTTTCCAACCGATTTTCTTTTCGCCAAAATGTTCCACGTGGAACATCTCCTCATCATCCCGAGTGTCGTAAAACCCAAATAGGGTAGGTTCAGCATCCCCGGGTTGCTCCTCGAGCCTCGAAAAATCAATGGATCTGCCCAAGATGCGGGGTGGGGTTCCCGTTTTCAGCCGGGCCAATTCAATTCCCGCCTCTAAAAAACTCAAAGAAAGGCTTTCCGAGCTGAAATCTCCCATGCGCCCTCCCCTGTTTTTTTTCTGTCCGACGTGAGTCAATGCCCTGAGAAAGGTACCGGTCGTTACCACGAGGCACGTTCCCCTGAATTCAACCCCCAGATTGGTCCTGCAACCTATGACCCGTTCACCTCGAAAAATGAGGCCTGTCACGGTAGCCTGGAATAAAACGAGGTTCTTTTGGTGTTCGATGGTGTGCTTGAGGCGAAATTGATAGGCTTTTTTGTCTGATTGGACCCTTGGGGCTTGAACGGATTGCCCCTTGGAAGCATTGAGGAGCCGGAACTGAATGCCCGTAAAATCGGCATTTACAGCCATTTCACCCCCCAATGCGTCAATTTCCCTTACGATATGGCCCTTGGCCTGACCCCCCACCGCCGGGTTGCAGCTCATTTGGCCAATGGTATCAATGTTCCCGCTAATCAACAAGGTGTTCGCGCCCATGCGGGCCGAAGCCAAAGCCGCTTCGACCCCGGCATGCCCGGCGCCGCATACGATGACATCAAAGGGCCGCTTTCCGCTGATCTTCATTTACTTGCCGATACAAAAGGAAGCGAACAACTTGTCCAATACACGCTCATTGTCAACTTTCCCCACGATGGCTTCCAAGTGTCCCAATCCGTCCCGGAGGTGGCTCGCCACAAGTTCGGCAGGTTCAGATTTGCTAAGCAATCTTTTGGCCTGGCTCAATTGTTCCGATGCCCCTTCCAAGGCTTCGTGATGCCTTGCGCTGACCGCCACGACATCTCCTTTGGTCGAAACCTTAGGGTCGCCTACCATATCGAGAAGGGTCGATTTCAATCGACCAATTCCATCGCCCGTGAGGGCTGAAGTGGAGATGCTTCTGAATCCGGGCCATCCTGCATTCGTTGCAGGATTAATTTGTAAGTCATTCTTATTCAATATGATAATTGTATTTTCCTCGGATAGTAGATCTGTGACCCAATGGGGAAATTGAGGAGGAGGCTGGGAAGCATCCATCGTCAAAAGAACCAAATCACAGGAGGACATTTGTTCCACTGTTTTGGCAATGCCCGCTTTTTCAATGGGGTCGTCAGTATCGCGCAAACCGGCTGTATCCAATATCCGGATGCGATAGGGCCCGATAAAGAACGATGCCTCCACGTAATCGCGGGTGGTTCCGGGGGTTTCGCTGACGATAACCCGCGATTCACCCAATAAACGGTTTAGAATACTGCTTTTCCCCACATTGGTTGGTCCGATAATGGCCGCTTTGACCCCTTCTCGCAGAAAAATCCCGGTCCTGGAAGTGTCAGCGAGGTCGCCGATCTCGAGCAGCATTTCGTTTAATTGTTTTTCCGGAGTGTGATCCTCCTCCGAGGGCAGGTCCTCTTCCGGGAAATCGATGTAGGCTTCAACCTCCGCCATTATCTGCAGTAAACGGTTGGTAAGGTCATCGATGCGACGCTTTAAACTTCCCTGGAGTTGTTGGGCGGCTGCTTTGAAGGCGAGGTCGGTCCGGGCCCGAATCAAATCGATGACCGCTTCGGCCTGACTCAGGTCCATTTTCCCGTTTAAAAAAGCCGTTTGGGTAAACTCTCCCGGAGCAGCCTGCCGGCAACCCCGTTCCAACAAATCCCCCAGGATGCGCTGAAGAATAAAGGGATTTCCATGGCAGGAAATTTCCAGCATGGGATCTCCCGTGTAAGATCGATCCTTTTCGAAGAAAGTGAATACCACACTGTCCAGAAAATCACCCCTGAGGTTGATGAAGTCCCTGTAGTAGGCAAATCGTGGAACAGGGGCCGGAATCCCAAAAATATTTTCTACCAATTCACGGCAGGCATTCCCGCTGCAACGGATCAATCCCAAGGCTGACTCGCCGTGCGGTGTGGATAGGGCGACAAAGGTATCCTGTTTAGCCATGAGATAAAGGTTGACTAACCTTCATTCTCACCACCTTTGCCGGATGCAATACTATTTCCCCGGTTGAGGTTTAATTTCTTGAAAATGGCGTTGGTCAATTCCTCCTGAAGCTTGGGATGCTCCGAAAGGTACTGTTTGGCGGCCTGACGGCCTTGGCCGATCAAGTCTCCCTGATAGGATACCCACGCCCCTCTTTTGACGAGGATTTTGTGCTCCACGGCCAAATCGAGCAGGGAACCGATCTTGGAAATGCCCTCACTGTACATGATGTCGAATTCGCATTGCGTGAATGGCGGAGCCACTTTGTTTTTGACAATTTTCAGGCGGGTTCGATTCCCGACCACCTTGCCGCTGGGATCCTTGATTTGACCGATGCGGCGTATATCCATCCTGACCGAGGCAAAAAACTTTAAGGCCCGGCCTCCGGGAGTGGTTTCCGGATTCCCGAACATTACCCCGATTTTCTCCCGAATCTGATTGGTAAAAATACAAACGCATCTGCTTTTGTTGATGGCTGCGGCAAGCTTGCGCATGGCTTGGCTCATCATTCGGGCCTGCAAGCCCACCGTGGCGTCGCCCATTTGGCCGTCCAGCTCGGCCCGGGAAACCAGAGCTGCAACCGAGTCGAGCACCACCACGTCGATTGCTCCTGAACGGATCAAGGTCTCGGTAATATTGAGCGCATCCTCACCGCTCTCGGGTTGAGAAATCATTAATTCATTCAGATTGACTCCCAAAACCCGCGCATATTTCGGATCGAGGGCGTGTTCCACGTCAATAAAGGCGGCCGTGCCACCCTGTTTTTGCGCCTCTGCGATGACGGCAAGGCATAAGGTGGTTTTCCCCGATGATTCCGGGCCGAAAACCTCAACAACTCTACCCCTGGGCAGCCCGCCAATCCCCAAGCAAAGGTCGATGGCAATCGATCCAGTGGAAATACTGGCCACATCCAACCGGGGAGATTCCCCCAAGCGCATGATGGCGTTTGGCCCGAACTGCCGGTTGATCGCGGTCATGGCGAGTTCGATATTCTTTTTTCTATCGTTGCCGAAATTGGTTTTTGGTTTCGCTGCTCTTGCCATAATTCGGGGTGGAAAAAATGTTTCAGGTTGGTCTAAGGTAAAAGGGCCGGGTCAGTGTAAAGTGCCGATTCAGTGAAATTTTCCCATTAGTGAACATAGTTTCACTTATATTTCAATGTTATTTCTTCCCCCAGCCAAAATAATTTAATGCCCTCCCGCAAAGATTCCCAAACACCGCTTCAGGAACTGAAACTTCAGATAAGAGCTTTTGCCAAGGAGCGCGATTGGGAGCAATTTCACACTCCAAAGAATTTATCCATGGCCATCGCGGCGGAAGCGGCCGAATTGATGGAACACTTCCTCTGGATGGATGGGCCCGGATCATTCGATGCGTTAACCCATCCGGCCAAGCGTAAGGAAATCGAGGGAGAACTGGCCGATATTCTCATCTTCTCGCTGGAATTTGCCAATATTGCCGACCTCGACGTCGCCACCGTCATTGGGGAAAAGATGCGGGCCAACGCGCAAAAATATCCGGTGGAAAAGGCAAAGGGCAGGGCGGACAAGTACACCGAACTGTAGCCCTGTAATTTGCGCCAAAAGGAGATATGCGGGCTAAGGTCCGGGCTCTGTCGGTTTTGTTCGAAGAAACGGATTGGTAACCGTTACCCCGTTATATTCCCGGTTGTGGGTGAAGTCCTCGGAAATGAGTTTTCCACATTTGCAGCGATTCGCTGATGCCAGAATCAGGCTATCCCAATAACTGGTTTGAAATTTCCGGTGCATGGAGATGGCCTCTCGAACCAAAGCACGATCCAGATCTACTATGTTTAAAGCATACAAGCTGAGAATTACTTTTTCTGCTTCTTCAGAGGTCATCAGCTGTTTTCGGACCACCGTTACATGAAAGAACTCTCCGAGGACTTGAACCGAAATCCAGCCCGATCCTGTGGCTATGGCATTGGCGATTAAATCCTGGGCAATGGGCTGTTTCTCGCGTTCCGAGCTGTCGAATGCATAAAAAACAATGTTCGTATCAAAAAATAGAGGTTCACTCATAGAGGTCGTCACGCATCCAGTCCCGTTTACCCATGGGTCGACTCAGTTTGCGAAAGTTTTTGCGGAGCGCATTTGCATCCTGCAATTGGCGAGCGTCAACCGAATCCGCCATTTGATTCAAATATTCGCGCACCAAGGCAGTAAGGGTGGTATCCTTTTCCAGTGCAATTCGCCTCACTTTCTTGATTACTTCCTTATCGACTGAGAGGGTTATATTGCCCATAACAAGGGTTACCCTTAATTCGTATACTTAAAGGGCAAGGAAATTCTCCCTCCCGAATAGAGGCATTAATCCAGATGGGTTCTTCCCTTGAGCGATGAACAACCTATCACAGGCCAGACGGTCAGAAGATTTCATTAAGGTGATCCGGGCCGACACCTCGGCTCCGCCAGGCACGGCGGCCAGGGCAATTCTCATTTTGTAACAACTCAGATCTCCTTAGCCTGGATCGTCGGAAAGCATGGGAATGGAATGGGGCTTTGCTTCAAGGATATAGGCAGAAGGATAATAAGGAGAAACGAGAAAATTTTCATGGGATGGTGATTGAGAGAACTGTAGGAGGGGGTTTATCCCCCGATTGCGGTGAGGCCATTTGGAAGATCGGGGGATAAACCCCCTCCTACAGTTTCGAAATAAGTTATCAAAAATACATCCATGTGGACGATTGTTTAAGATACCTGAGTAGTCACCTCATTTTGTCTTTTCCTGTGCGCCTCCATGGACAATTATCAACCAGGAAAATCTTTCTTTGGTCTCTCAACCCGTTCAACTCATGAAGCCTTCGCCCGTGTCTCGACGCCAATTCATTAAATCGGCCACCGCTGCAAGCCTTGCTTCCTATGGGAGCTTATCAGGCAAAGTCCTGGCCGACCCATCTCAGGGAGTTGCCGGGAAGAACTGGGCCGAGAGTTTTACCTACGGGGCAGCTCGCTTTCACCAACCGGAAACCATCAATGAACTAAGGAAACTGGTGCGCCGGAGCCGCCGCGTCAAAGCCCTGGGCGGCCGGCATTCGTTCAGTCACATCGCCGACACGGAAGCCGATATGATCGGCACCTCGCAGTTCAATCAACTAATCGAGTTGGACACAAAAAATCGCACCGTCTCCGTGGGAGGCGGCATGAAGTATGGCGACCTTGCCGAACGCCTGCATAAGGCTGGGTTTGCGCTACACAACCTCGCCTCCCTGCCCCATATCCAGGTGGGAGGATCTATTGCCACTGCGACGCATGGAAGCGGGGATGGCAACGGGAACCTGGCAACCCAGGTCAGGGGGCTCGAATGGGTCACAGCGGAAGGAGAACTCACTCGATTAAAACGAGGTGACCGCAATTTTGAAGGCGCTGTGGTGCATCTTGGCGCATTGGGTCTGATCACTCACGTGACGCTCGACATCGTTCCCGCCTTCGACGTGCGGCAGTACGTCTACATCGGCCTGCCTCTGGACCAGCTTCAGGCCAACTTCGATGCGATCTTTTCATCGGCCTATTCCGTTTCCGTCTTTACCGATTGGCAACAGGACCCGGGTTTGACCACCATCTGGCTCAAGCACAAGGTTTCAGGTGAGAAATTCAAAGCGCCGACGGAACTGTTCGGAGCGCAAAGGGCCGACCGGCACGTTAACCCGATTGTCAATTACGATGCCGAAGTCTCCACACCCCAAATGGGTGTAGTTGGGCCCTGGTTCAGACGCTTGCCGCATTTTCTGATGGAATTCCGGCCCAGTACCGCGGCGGAGCTGCAGTCGGAGTTTTTCGTTGCCCGCAAGCATGCCGTTGCCGTGATTGGTGAACTCCACGGTTTGCGACGAGAATTGGCCGAGGTCCTGCAGATTTCCGAGATTCGCACGGTCAAGGGTGACGATTTGTGGATGAGCTCCGCCTATGGGGAGAACCAGGTGGCATTCCACTTTACCTGGATCAAGGACTGGCCCCGGGTTCAAGCCGTGTTGACCCTTGTCGAGGAAAAATTGGCGCCCCTCGGCGCCCGCCCCCACTGGGGAAAACTCACCACGATGCGGCCCGAGGTTTTACAGGCCCGCTATCCGAAGCTGCCTGAATTCCGTCAACTGGCCGACCAGCTCGATCCCTCCGGCAAGTTCCACAACGATTACCTGGAAAAGTACGTCTTTGGATAGAAGCGTGAGAGATACGGATCCTCGCTTAAAGTAAATTTGGCGTCCCGTAGGGGATTCGAACCCCTGTTGCAGGGATGAAAACCCTGTGTCCTAGACCTGACTAGACGAACGGGACGACGAAAGAAAACGGAAAAGTGCCGGATTTGCCGATTGGATCAAGCAAATTTTTTAGAAAAATAATGGCTGCAGCAACTTTGGCGGGGTGGAAACTTGACAAGCGTTGGGGCCGATCTAGCGTATGAGTCCTTTTTTGAATTACCATGCAACCGACATACCGCCCATCCAAACTTCGGCGCGCCCGTAAATTCGGGTTTCGCAAGCGCATGTCCACCAGCGGGGGGCGCAAGATAATCGCCGCACGACGTCGCAAGGGTAGGAAACGCCTGTCCGCCTAACCCCCTTGTTGAGCCGGATGCGCTATCGATTTACGGCGCGGCAACGATTGCGTCGGGCCCGGGAATTCGATGTCGTCCGAAAATTTGGCCGCCCCTTTCGCAGCCCCCCTTTTATTTTTTCCATTTACATTCCGAGGGGGGTGGGGGAGGGCAAACCGGTCAGGAGGTTGGGTATTGTCGCTTCCCGGCGGGTGGGTAAGGCGGTGGATCGCAACCGTTGCAAACGCCTATGCCGCGAACTTTTCCGCATGCACCAGCACGAACTCCCGGATAACTGCGACTGCGTTCTGGTGGTGCGGCCTAAATTTACGGACTTTACATTTCGGGAGCTGGAAAAAAGGTTTACCCAAGCCTGTCAGTATCTGAACCAGAAGGAAACCCCACCATGAGATCTTTCATTCCAGAACACCTAGCAAAAGCGCCCCGCCGGATCGCGGTCGGATGCCTCCGGGTTTATCAGACGGTCCTCCGGCCGATTCAGAACGCAATTTTTTGTCCGGGAGGGTGTTGCCGGTTTTTCCCGTCCTGCTCGGATTACGCCCTTGAAAGCATAAAAGTGCACGGCTTGCTCAGGGGGAGCTTTTACAGCTTGGCCCGCCTTTTAAAATGCCATCCCTTTAACGGCGGAGGATTCGACCCCGTAATACCTGCCACCACAAACCAGTCCAGCCCCTCGCGGCGGGACTCCCAGCTCGACCAGACCTGTTGTTCCTCGTAAAGATTCATGGATAAGAAGAACACGTTGATCGGCGTCCTTTTTCTTGTAGCCGCATTTGCCCTGATTCCCGTTATGAACTGGAATCAGCAACGGCAGCCACCGCCGGCCGGGCCCGCGCCCTCATCCGATTCCCCTCCCCCGGTGGGGCCGGAATCCACCCCTCCTCAAATATCCCAGGGTCCTGAGCAAGTCGGCCAGGGAACCGAGGCATTGGTCGAACCCTCCACGGAAATCGCGGAAACCGACGCCGCCCCGGAATCCCTTTACTACCTGGAGAATGACCTGATAGAAGTCGTCTTCACCAACCAGGGCGGCGGCATCAAAAAAGTGGCCATGAAGGCTTATGAGGCGGACAAGGATTCGGACTTTCCCTTTCTCTTCAATCACTATGGCGCCCAACCGATGCTGGGGGTTTCGGTGAACCGCAGCCGTTTTGACAGTTCCTTCACCAATACCTATCAAAGCGACCGGGAAATACACTTCGAGCGCCTCGAATCGAACGGATTGCTGTTGCGAAAAAAATTCTGGATCAATACCAGCCCCGAGGAAGAGGAATTGTATTCGATCCGGCACGCCGTCGATTTTGTCAACACCACTTCCAATTCCCTATTGTTGAGCAATTACAAACTTCACTTGGGCCGGCTCGAACCCGCCTTGCTGGGTGGCGGCACTTTCTTGGGGGGCTTTCTCAATGTGGGTTATTACGAGGATGGGGACGAGGAATTCATCGCCTCGTCCAAGTTTATTCGCTCTGACGGATTTCTCGGCTTTGGCGGAAATCGTAATCCTCCCCCCTACCTCACGGAAAGTTCGAGGTTCAGTTGGGCGAGTCTGAAGAACCAATTTTTTACAGCCATTCTGACTCCCGATGAGCAGGGCATCGGGGTCACCGTGACGCCGCGCACCCTTGACTTCAGCAATGAGAAGGGAGTGCCCGTGGTGGCGTTGGAAGGGGATGCCCACTTTGAGCTATCGGGCCTGGGCCCCAACGAGCGGGTCAGCCGCGGCATGGAATTTTACGTCGGACCCAAAGAGATATTCCGGCTGCAGAAAATGGACCGCAACCAGGAAAAGGTCATGCAATTCGGCTGGTTTGGCGCCATCAGCAAGGTCTTGCTCCTGGGCATGAAGGTGATTCACCAGTTCATACCCAATTGGGGTGTCGCCATAATCCTTATCACCATCTCACTAAAGATCCTGTTCTGGCCTTTGACCCAGATTTCCGCCCGATCGGCCAAAAAGATGCAGAAGATCCAGGGCCCGATGAAAGAGCTGCAGGAGCGTTACAAGGACGATCCCAAGCGAAGGAATGAGGAGATGATGAAGTTGTATCGGAAGCATAAGGTAAACCCCTTGGGGGGATGCTTGCCCATGCTGATCCAAATCCCGATCTTCATTGGGTTCTTTTACATGCTGCGGACCTCCTCGGAACTTCGTTTTGCCGAATTCCTCTGGATTGCCGACCTTTCCCAACCGGAAAAGCTCTTCTCCTGGGGGATAAACCTACCCCTTATGGGCCAGTATTTCAACCTGCTTCCCATCCTGATGGGGGTCACCATGTATTTCCAGATGCGCATGACCCCCACAGCCGCTTCGGCCCAACAACAGGCCATATTCAAATTCATGCCCGTAATGATGGTTGTAATGCTCTACAATTTCAGTTCCGGGCTTTGCCTCTACTGGACAGTGCAGAATCTTATGACCATACTGCAACAAACCATTACCAACCGAAGAAAGGATCCGGAGGAAATTGCCCAGGACCGGAAAGTAAAATCTGGCGCAATCCGACAGGACAACCCTCTGATTCGCAAGAAATCGAAACGTAAATCCAAACGCACATAACCTAGTTTCTCGTGTCAGGTCACAGTAAATGGGCAACGACCAGGCGGCATAAGGCAGCCGTGGATGCCAAACGGGGCAAGATCTTCTCGGTCATCAGCAAGGAGTTGATCCTGGCGGCCCGGGCCGGGGGTGGTGATCCCACCTTGAATCCAAGGCTCAGGACCGTGCTGCAGAAAGCCAAAGCGGCCAACATGCCCAACCACAATGTGCAACGGGCCATCAAAAAGGGGACCGGGGAACTGCCGGGGGTGGTGATCGAAGAGGTCATTTATGAGGGCTATGCCCCGGGAGGAGTGGCCTTGATGATCGAAGTTGCCACGGACAATACAAATCGAAGCGTCAGTGAGGTGCGCAGCACCCTTTCCAAGAGCGGCGGGAACTTGGGAGGGCCGGGAGCCGTGGCCTTTAATTTTGAACGCATGGGGCAATTCACCATTGCGGCGGAGAAGACCACCGAGGATACCCTGATGGAAGTGGTTCTGGATGCCGGGGCCGATGATATATTGGACGGAGAGGATCATTTTGAGGTGCGTTGCCCCATATCGGAATACGAGAAGGTGAGCCACGCCTTGGAGGATGCCGGCATCGAGCCGGATTCCTCTGAGATCGCCTACATACCGCAAAATCTGGTGCCCTTGACCCGTAGGGAGGAAGCCCAAAAAATACTGCGGCTTATCGATGTCCTGGAAGATCTGGAGGACGTCCAAAACGTCTATGCAAACTATGAAATGGATGATGCTCTATTGCAGACCGCCCGGTCATAGAAGAGTGTCCTTTGGTCTTTCCAAAGGCGGCGGGATTTCTTAATCTGTAGGCGTTTTGTTTTTATTCTTCCATAATCTGGGCCTGTTCCTCCTTCGCTTGGTCACCGGAGCTCTCACCACCTTTTTTGCCGCACGGGAGCTGGCAGACCGGTCGGACATTATTCTGAAAACACTCGGGGTTTTTAAAATCGGTTCGGCCGATATCGTTCAGGTGTTTATCGGTTGTGCCATATTGTTTATCGGGGTTCTCGTGCTCATCGGCTTCTGGACCCGGATCACGGCCCTGGCGCTTTTGCTGTTCCTGATTGTCGGGAGTTTTTCCTGGCCGGCCCAGGAAAACCATTTGTATTTCCAATTCCAAGCTCTCTACGGGGCGTTGTTTCTTTATCTGTCATTGGCCGGAGGGGGGAATTGGGCGATTTCCAGGCCGGGAAGCGGGGGAAGTCAGTCTTTGCTCGATGCGGAACAACCCGCACTCGCCCGAGACGACCGATCTTCCATTATCCGGGAGATGGATGAAGAGACCGGTGAAATGCAGGCGGAGAAGGATAAGGTCGAAGGTCCCGAAGAAGCAGACAAGGAAGGGGAGGACCCAAAGCCCATGGACCCCTTACCCTCCTTGTGAAGGGCTGAAGCCCCTTTCCTCAATTTCCTTTAACAACTTCACCTTATTGGTGTCCAGGTAAGGATCATTGACCCGATCGAGCAAAAGAGAAGCTTCCTCCGGATGCCCGAGCTTGAGGTGGCAATTGGCCTGTTGCAGGAGGATAATTTGTTTATCCCGCTCGTCCTGAACGCGGTGGAAGAGGCCATCCCATACCGACAGGGCCTCCTTCAGGTCGGCAAAGGGGTGATCGTAAAATGCTTCGGCATAACGATATTGGTAAGCCATATTATCGGGAGCCAACTCGGCCGCGCTTTTGAAGGCCCTGAACATCTGGTCTTCCACGGTTTCTTTGGACAGAATTTCATACTGTACAAATTCCTCCCTGAAATAATAGAGCAGGTTGGCCAGTTGGTAGTGATAGAGCGGTTCCCTGGGAGCGAAGCGGATGGCTTCGAGGTAATAGGGCAAGGCGAGTTGGAAGTTGGCTTGCTCGATCATGTAATTTCCCAACTGGTTCTTAACCTGCGGTATGGTGGGATCGAGGGAATCTGCCTTGAGCAGCATTCTTAGCGCATCATCCCCCTTATCGATCTGGGCCAAATACAGCCCATAGGCGGCAATTACAGCCGGATTTTCCGGATTTTTTGCCAACAAGGCGGCATACTCGGTGTGAACGGCAATCAATCGGAACTCCAGGGATTCCTTATCGCTCGGATTGGTTTCCACACGGTAAGCTTCCATCAGGCGGTTTTGTTTCTCCTGGATTTCCTCCAGTTTTATCTGAGCGAGGGTCTTCGCAGTAAGGGGCGAGGCCGGGGAAAAGGCCAGGAGCAGCCCCAGGGCGCCCCAAAGGCAGACCTTTGGGAGGATGGAAAAGGTTGTCCCGATGACCATCCTGATTCGGAAAGGAGATATACGGGCTAAAACTGATAAACCTGGGGCCATAACCTACCGAAGCCATTAGATTGCGCACTATTTTGTTTGGCAAGCCCGGTGTATTCCATAATGTAATGAGCCTCGCCGCTTCTCCAAATTTGGCCAGGAATGTTGACGCTGGAAACCGTTCCCTATGCGGGTCCTCGATGAAAACAATAGTGAAAACGAGTTTTTTTTCGGGCGCTTTGTTCCTCGTTGCCGACCCAATCATCTCCCTGTGGGCCCAACCCTCCCTCTCCACCGAGGCAACTTTCACCCTTCTTCCGGCCGACCATACCGGGGTGGATTTCAATAACTTTCTGGTCAGTGACGAGAAGAACAACCAGCTCGTTTACGAATACATATCCAGCGGTGGGGGCGTGGCGGTGGGGGATGTCAATAACGACGGCCTGGCGGATCTCTATTTTGGCGGCAATATGACGGGCAACCGGCTCTATCTGAACAAGGGCGGCATGGTGTTTGCAGATGTTACCGACTCCGCCGGGGTGGGAGCCGAAGATGGCTGGTCGGCCGGAGTTTCCATGGCCGACATCAATCTGGATGGGTATTTGGATATCTACGTGTGCCGTTCGTTTTACCGCAACGATTTCGAAAAGCGCAGAAACCTGCTCTTCATCAACAATGGGGATGGAGCCTTTAGCGAAAGTGCGGCTGCTTACGGGCTGGACGATCCGGGGTTCGGCATACAGGCGGCATTTTTCGACTACGATCGGGATGGGGACCTCGACGTATACATAGCCAATCACTTGCGCTACACGCATTATTCCATTGATGAGCGAGTGAAGCTCGCCCGCGAAGACTTTTTTGTGGGTGGTCCGGCCAACCAGGCCGGTTCTCTCTTTATACAAACGAAGACGGGCGCCTTTGTCCCCACTGCGAACCAGCCCTGGGAAGACGACCGGATCCAGGAAGATATGGGCTCGGCCTTGTTCGACGCCGATAACGATGGCGATCTCGACCTCTACGTGGCAAGTGGGGGCACGGAGTTCAATTTGACTTCCTTCATGTACCAGGACCGGTTGTATTTCAATCGGGGTGACGGGCGGTTTTTCAAGGCCGAGGGGCACCTTCCTAATATTGAAGGCAGTGGTTCCTGTGTGGTTACGGGAGATTACGACGCGGACGGCGACCTGGACCTCTTTGTCGGGGGCCGGGTAGACCCGGGCAATTACCCTCACCCGGCCAAGAGCTGCCTGCTGGCCAACGACGGCGGGATATTTTCCGATGTGACCGAGGATTATGCCCCCCTGCTCTCGAGGACCGGTCTGGTTACATCGGCGGTGTGGACCGATTTTGACCGGGATGACAGGCTCGATCTGGTGGTGGTGGGGGAGTGGATGCCGATCACCTTTCTGCGCAACACCGGGGAGGGTTTGGTCGATGAAACGGCCTATTACGGCATGACCGATACCACCGGCTGGTGGAACAAGATCATTCAAGCCGACTTGGACGGGGATGGAGACCGCGACTTCGCCGTGGGCAACCTGGGGCTCAATTACAAGTACAAGGCTTCGCTGCACGAGCCGTTTCAAATTTACACGGACGACTTCGACGACAATGGCAGCAAGGACATCGTTCTGGGTTATTGCGAAGCGGGGAAAGTATTTCCGGTGCGTGGCCGGGAGTGTTCCTCCGGGCAGATGCCCTTTATCAAGACGAAGTTTCCCACCTACCACGACTTCGGATTAGCCACCTTGGGCGATATATTCGGCGGTGGGCTGCAGCGCAGCCTGTACTATCAGGCCAAGGAGTTTGCCAGTGTGGTGCTGCTCAATGAGGGTAACGGGAGATATGTGCTCGAGCGCCTGCCGGCGGAGGCGCAGTATGCACCGATCTTCGGGATTACGGCGCGCGATTTCGATGGGGACGGGCTGGTGGATTTACTGGTGGCGGGCAACTTTTTTGTCTCCGAAGTGGAAACGGGTCGGGCCGATGCCGGCACCGGGTTGTTTCTGCGAGGGAAGGGGGACGGGACCTTTGCCCCCGTGGGTTCGCGGCTGAGCGGCTTTGTGGCGGACCGGGACGTTCGGGACATGGCCGCATTGCGGGGCGCCTCGGGGGAGACCCTGATATTGGTGGCCAATAACAACGATCGATTGCAGGTCTTCGGAGCGGCATATTAACCAGAGTATCCCTTCAATTTGAGATGAAAATCAGTCTTCCAGCAATTTTTCTGATCATTCCTCTGTGGTGCGCAGCTGAAACGATCGATGTTTTTTTTGGGACCATTGGAAAAATAACAAGAGGCATCTATTATGCATCTTTCGACGCCGAGACCGGTCGGTTGAGTGAGGCAAGATTGGTCGCCCAAATCGCTTCCCCCGGATTTCTGGCCATGGATTCAGAGAATGCATTCCTCTACTCTACGGGAGTAAGGGACAAGATGGACCGCTACTGCGTTGCCGCATACAAAATCGGGGAAAATGGGAAACTGGACTACCTTAATTCGCGGGCGACCGGAGATGGAATGAGCGCTCACCTCGCCGTCCATCCAACGGACAAATTTCTCCTGACGGCTCAATATGGCGGAGGCTCGGTCAGTGTATTCCCTATTAATTCCGATGGTTCGTTGGGAAATAAATCCCAGCACTTCGAGCACAAAGGGGGTTCGAATGTGGTGGCGGCCCGCCAGGACAAGCCATACCCTCACTGGACGGGGTTTTCACCAAATGGAGAATTCGCCTTCGTGCCCGACTTGGGGTTGGATCGAATCGTGATTTACAGGGTGGACGCCCTGAATGCCTCAATCAGCCCCCATGGCCATGCTCAATCCCTGCCCGGGGGAGGTCCTCGCCATATGCGTTTTTCTGTCGACGGGAAGTACATTTACCTACTTCAGGAACTCAATCTCTCGGTTTCTACTTTTGCCTTCGATCCGGAAACCGGGACTGCCAGCCTGAAATCCACTACCCAGGCCCTGAGCGAGGAAGCAAAATCTAGACAAAATTTCAACTCCTCCTCGGAAATTCTGGTACACCCCAATGGAAAATTCGTGTATTCGGCCAATCGGGGCAATGACAGCATTACATTGTATTGGGCGGACCCTCAGACCGGTAGATTGACGGCTAAACAAGTCGAAAATATTCGCGGGGCTTTTCCGAGAAACATCAATTTGGATCCTGAGGGAAAGTGGTTGCTTGCCGGCGGCCAGCATTCCAATACCGTTTCGGTGTTTGCCGTTGACCAGGATTCGGGACATCTGATTCACCAAACGGGAAAAGGGATCAACGTGCCTCAACCCACCTGCATTTTGTTCAGGCGTGGGGAAGGGGCCGGACCTTGATAATTTGGCCTTCACTAAAAATATCGACATTTGATCCATCCTCAAATAGTTCGCTAGGAGTGCTGGTGATAAAATCCGTTTCGTTTCCGGGGCCTCGATGAAAACAATTGTGAAAACGAGTTTTTTTTCGGCCGCTTTGTTCCTCGTTCCTGGACAAGTCGTCTCCATCTGGGCCCAACCTTCCCCTCGGCAACTGGCTGCATCCTCCGAGGCCGTCTTCACCCTTCTTCCGGCCGACCATGCCGGGGTGGATTTCAATAACTTTCTGGTATGCGACGAGCAGAACAATCAGCTCATGTACGAATACATAACCAGTGGCGCCGGCGTGGCGGTGGGGGATGTCAATAACGACGGCTTGGCGGATCTCTATTTTGCCGGCAATATGACGGGCAACCGGCTCTACCTGAACCAGGGCGGCATGGTGTTTGCAGATGTTACCGACTCCGCCGGGGTGGGAGCCGAAGATGGCTGGTCGGCCGGAGTTTCCATGGCCGACATCAATCTGGATGGGTATTTGGATATCTACGTGTGCCGTTCGTTTTACCGCAACGATTTCGAAAAGCGCAGAAACCTGCTCTTCATCAACAATGGGGATGGAGCCTTTAGCGAAAGTGCGACTGCTTACGGGCTGGACGATCCGGGGTTCGGCATACAGGCGGCATTTTTCGACTACGATCGGGATGGGGACCTCGACGTATACATAGCCAATCATTTGCGCTACATGGATTACCCAACCGAGACCAGGTTGCCGCTCGCCCGCGAAGACGATTTGCCCGATGACGAGCGCGACAAGCTTCTGCGCAACAATGGCGACGGGCGTTTTGAGGACGTATCGCGAGAAGCCGGCATCTGGAATTACGGATGTGGATTGGGTTTGGCCATTGGGGATCTCAACAACGATGGCTGGCCCGATGTTTTCGTGGCCAACGATTACCAGGAGCACGATTTTTTGTATATCAACCAGGGGGACGGGACCTTTGTGGAATCCGGAATCGAGGCCCTGAAACACAGTTCCTATTTTGGCATGGGGTCGGAGTTGGTGGATCTCAATGGGGACAGCCTGCTCGATATCGTGGTCCTGGACATGTCCGGCCCCGACAACTACTCGCGAAAGACCAATATGGCTTCGATGGCCCCCGACGATTTTTGGCGCCTGGTGGATTTCGGATACGGCCATCAGTACATGCGCAATACCCTGCAAATCAACAACGGCAACGAGACCTTCAGCGAAATCGGCTATTATTCCGGCATAGCCAGCACCGGTTGGAGCTGGGCCGTCCTGGCGGCGGACTTTACCAACGCCGGACGCAAGGACTTGTTCATTACCAACGGTTTTCTGCGCGATCCCAGCAACAAGGACGCCAAGGCCAAAATTGACGAGATACTGGCCCAACAAGGCGGAAAGGTACGTGAGGGACAGCTAATGGAGCTGGAGTCCCTCTACCCGGTCAACAAGCTGGCCAACTTCTACATGGCGGCCACGGATAATTTGAAATATGCCGACCGATCTTCCCGGGCCGGTTTGTCCCAGCCCAGCATTTCCCACGGCGCCGCCTATGCCGATCTCGACAACGACGGCGACCTCGACCTCGTCGTGAACAATATGCAGGACCCCGCCTTCGTCTACCGCAATGACACCTCCCGGAATGGGAAAAACCACTACCTGCGGTTGAAGCTCAAAGGGAGCGCTTTGAATCCGGCCGGTATCGGGGCCAAAGTCACCCTCGAGCAAGGCGGCCGGGTTCAGTATCAGGAATTGTATCTGACCCGTGGCTACATGTCCTCTGTGGAGGATATCCTGCACTTTGGTCTGGGAGCCTCCGCCATGGTGGACCGTTTACAGATAGAGTGGCCGGACGGGAAGACCCAGGAATTGACCCATTTGCAAGGGGACCGGCTCTTGGTTCTGGATTACAGCGACGCTTCCCATCCGCCGCAGTCCGAGGAACAAAAGGGGGATTCCCCGCTGTTCGTAGACCTTACCGGGGAAGCCCGGGCGGAATTCGAGCACCGCGAGAATGATTTCAACGACTTCGTCACCGAATCGCTCCTTCCGCACAAAATGTCGCAATTCGGTCCCGGTCTTTCCCTTGGCGACGTTAACGGGGACGGCCGGGAAGACTTTTTTGTGGGTGGTCCGGCCAACCAGGCCGGTTCTCTCTTTATACAAACGAAGACGGGCGCCTTTGTCCCCACTGCGAACCAGCCCTGGGAAGACGACCGGATCCAGGAAGATATGGGCTCGGCCTTGTTCGACGCCGATAACGATGGCGATCTCGACCTCTACGTGGCAAGTGGGGGCACGGAGTTCAATTTGACTTCCTTCATGTACCAGGACCGGTTGTATTTCAATCGGGGTGACGGGCGGTTTTTCAAGGCCGAGGGGCACCTTCCTAATATTGAAGGCAGTGGTTCCTGCGTGGTTGCGGGAGATTACGACGCGGACGGCGACCTGGACCTCTTTGTCGGGGGCCGGGTAGACCCGGGCAATTACCCTCACCCGGCCAAGAGCTACCTGCTGGCCAACGACGGCGGGATATTTTCCGATGTGACCGAGGATTATGCCCCCCTGCTCTCGAGGATCGGCCTGGTTACATCGGCGGTGTGGACCGATTTTGACCGGGATGACAGGCTTGATCTGGTGGTGGTGGGGGAGTGGATGCCGATCACCTTTCTGCGCAACACCGGGGAGGGTTTGGTCGATGAAACGGCCTATTACGGCATGACCGATACCACCGGCTGGTGGAACAAGATCATTCAAGCCGACTTGGACGGGGATGGAGACCGCGACTTCGCCGTGGGCAACCTGGGGCTCAATTACAAGTACAAGGCTTCGCTGCACGAGCCGTTTCAAATTTACACGGACGACTTCGACGACAATGGCAGCAACGACATCGTTCTGGGTTATTGCGAAGCGGGGAAAGTATTTCCGGTGCGTGGCCGGGAGTGTTCCTCCGGGCAGATGCCCTTTATCAAGACGAAGTTTCCCACCTACCACGACTTCGGATTAGCCACCTTGGGCGATATATTCGGCGGTGGGCTGCAGCGCAGCCTGCACTATCAGGCCAAGGAGTTTGCCAGTGTGGTGCTGCTCAATGAGGGTAACGGGAGATATGTGCTCGAGCGCCTGCCGGCGGAGGCGCAGTATGCACCGATCTTCGGGATTACGGCGCGCGATTTCGATGGGGACGGGCTGGTGGATTTGCTGGTGGCGGGCAACTTTTATGTCTCCGAAGTGGAAACGGGTCGGGCCGATGCCGGCACCGGGTTGTTTCTGCGAGGGAAGGGGGACGGGACCTTTGCCCCCGTGGTTTCGCGGCTGAGCGGCTTTGTGGCGGACCGGGACGTTCGGGACATGGCCGCATTGCGGGGCGCCTCGGGGGAGACCCTGATATTGGTGGCCAATAACAACGATCGATTGCAGGTCTTCGGAGCGGCATATTAACCCAGGGCAATTGTACATGCCCTCCAGGGATTTTCCCAGCCCCTATATTCTTTCCCGTGGTGGCGAGCCCGAATACAACCTCGCCCATTATTTGCAGCCAGGAAATGGTAAAGGGTTGAGCCGTATCCTTTGAGCTCTAATTCCCCCAAAAAAAGCCGGCCTGCTTTTGCGAGAGCAGGCCGGCCGGCGAAATAATCGGGGTTCAGATTCGGTTAGAAGCTGAAGGTATTGGTGAGGTAAATATCCATCGGATTGGGGTTGCGCACCACCGCCACATATCCGTCCGGATTAAATTGAACCGGTATATAATCATCCTCTCCCAGGAAGTTGCGTATATTGAGCTGAATCTTCCAATCGATCTTGTCGTTGTCAATGAGGGGGAGATCTCCAGTGTAACTCGCCCATACGTCGGCGTTCCATTCGGTGGGTCCGAAGATTGGTTGGCTTACGTCGTCGATAATGGTGCCGGTCTCCGGATGGCGAACTTTGGCGTATCCGGCCGCAATCTTGTCCTGCCAGCGATAAGCGCCGCCGACTCCCCATCCTCTCAGGGTGCCTTCGGTGAAATCATAAGCTGTGATGAAGTTGATGCGGCTGTTGCGCTGCTCGGGAGAAATGGTGCCATCCCGGGCTTTGATATTGAGGAGGGGAACGAGAACCCTGTTTTCAAACCAATCTCCAATGCTGAAATCCGTATTTTCGAGAGGATCATGCTGAAGGGTATAGAGATTCAGGTTCCGCAAATTCTGTTGGGCTTCCAGGGCTACCGCGAGTAGGGTGGGCACTGAATTGTCGATTATGGTTTCCTGCTCGCCATAGTTGAGCGCTACGCGCCAATTACGGGGGATATTGCCGATCAGCTCGATTTCTCTGTCCCTTCGGCCACAACTTCCGATTGCGTAGAAACGTTAGGAATGCGATCCACCCGGAAGGAGGCGCCCGGATTAGGAGGTTGTGCTGGCGCGAAGCGGGGATTGACAGCACTCCGGGTAGGTTCAGGCAGAAACGAACCCAGGGCATTGAGCACATCCTGGTAGGATGAGAAATTCCCCGTGTTACCGAATTGCGCTGATTGGGCATAGGCTTCATTAAAATCAAGTCCTTCAATCCAGGCATTGGCCCATTGCTGGTTGCCGAGTCCCCCGCCCAGGACTCCGGTCAAGCGTTCAATTTCGGAGGAGCCGATTCCAGAAGTAGAGAATACCTTCATCTCATACTTGTTGAACCGCAGAGAAATTGTGCGGTTGAGGAATTCAAAAGTTACCCCGTAATCCTCAGTGGTGGCGTTGGGGGGGGGCCAGAGCTTCATTCCGGGCATTGAAGCGCGTAGAGGTCGGTTCAAAGCTCTCTGATTCATTATAATGGAAGCTCATGCCAAACTGATCTCCTAACCACTCATCCGGCAGGTGTGCCACCACACTTGCGGTGGTCGTGTTTCCCTCCAATTTTGCATTCTCAGGGCCTAATTGGAACTGCTCCGGCAGGGGAAATCCTTCCGAATCGATTCCGTTGCCCAACCGGGATTGAGAGACAGAGGTATCATTTCTCCAGCCGAGCAATGTAACAATATGGCCGTTCCACCATTTGCCCTGCCAGGCCAGGGCCTGGGATTCTATGACCTGCCGGTTTCTTGCTCCAACCTGAACCGTGATATCCGTGCTCTTGAAGTTGTTGTAATACAAAGGATCCCCTAGACCTTGGCCGCCTTGATAATTGGCCGGATCAGCAATCGTCGCTGGATTGGGAATCGGGCCTTGTGGCACATCAGGGAAGTTGGGGTCTGCGCCTCGTATATCCTGCCAACCGATCAACCAATCGGTGTTATCGTCGGGTATCCGAGCCCGGGTGTATTCGGTCAGCCGCACGTCTTCAAAACGGGAAACACCCCGCAAATCGTCAGAGAGGTAATACCTCAGGAGCACGCTGAAAGCACCGCTACGGCTACGCAAACCTCCGGCAAAAATGTCTCTAACGGTACGTCCGTCATAATCGTTATTGGTGTCCGCTGTGTTCCAACGGTTACGGTTATCCAGGTCCGTAAAATTGATTTCCTGGTCGTTCCAGAGGCCGGTCAGAACGTGCTTACCCAGCCATTTCAAGATGCCGTCCTGTTCCGTGAAATCAAATTCGTAGAAGGCGGTCACGCGATTGGCTTCGCGCTTCCAGATATTTTGCCGTTTTTCAATTTCGGCAGCCATAAAAGCCCTTCCCACATTGGGGTTGGGCTGGTCGTTGGGAAGGTTCTCATTCACGTCGACCCCTAAACCAAACCAGTCCCCATAAGGAAACAGGGATTTGTTGAAATACTCCTGTTCGTCGTAGGCGAATTCGATCCCTCCCTTGCCGTTGAAGAGTTGCTGTTCCACCGTAAGATTACTGGCGTCGAAGGTGCTGGTAGAACGATTGAGGGTTCCGCCAAGTTGAACCTTGGTATTGTCCAGGACTTGCCGGTCGTTCAACGTGGGAATTACCCATCCGGCTCTCCCTACCCCCCGTTGTCCATCTTTAAAGATGCTGTGAGATTGCAAAGGCCAGTAGCGGTTCCGGTCTGCACAGCACTCAGAATGGTTCCAAAACAAATGGCCCATAAACCCGTCTACACCGGTTCCCGTGGTTGGGTTGGGATTATTGATATCGGCAAACCAGAGGGTCGCGCCGGCGCCAATGTGTCCGGTCACAGCGCCGGGAGGCATGCCTGCGGGGTTGCCATCTGAACGCCGGGCCATCCGGAAAAAGGAACCAGTGGTATACTGGGGAATAAAGGTGCCCTGGGCATCGCTGCTCCCGTCCACAAAATCGGGATTTTCATTTACGACAAGTCGGGCCGACACCCTGCAATTCCCATCAGACCAAATCTGGTAATCTCAAGGCCATGCAAGATTAGAAAGTTTGAGCGCTTCCTTTCCCTCGGGACCTGAAGCGAGAGACGCTGGCCGGATTTTTTCTACGGTTGGGTGGATGGAGTTGGTTTAGCCTGTTCAGCGGGGACGATCTCTTCGGCAGTGGTTGTCCCTTCCGCCCCTTCCTCTGTGGCTGGTGGGGAAGGCTCCGGTTCCGGGGGAGTTGCTTCGGCCGCTTCTTCGGTGGAGGCCGATTGCGGTTCTGGTTCCGAGGCAATCTCCTCTATTGCTTCGGCCACTTCCGGTGGAGAGGGCTCGGTTTCGGCGATACTCTCCTCTGACTCTTCTACGGCGGGTTCCGCTTCTTCGGGAAGGTCGGCAAGTTCGGATATTTCGGTTGGAATGTTTTCAAAGGTATAGGAGGAGGCTTCAAAGGTCAGTTCATCCATAAAACGGTTAATGGGATGGTCTGCCCGGCTACTGCTGATACGCAGGTAGGTTACCTGACCCGTGGTGGAGATTGTCGAATCCTCCTCATCTTGGGATGGTGGCGGCTCGTATCGACTCATTTTCACCGTGATATTTTCACCGGAAAACAGGGTAAACTTCAGCGAGCGGGTATTATCCCGGGCGCCTTTCCATTCCTCGGTGGCCTCAACCTCTTCCCGTTTATCGACTTGGGTAAAGCGGAGAATGCTGAATTGGTTGATCACAGAGGTGATTTCGCTCTGTTTTGGGGTTTTTTCGTCGGAAGGAGTTGTGCTGACAAAGTCCTTGTCTTTGTCCTCCCGTCTGACCCCCCAGGTTTCCCCCGCGAGGGAAAACTGGATTCCGGCCACATCGTCCGCTTCAAATTCGTAAAGGGTCTTGGCCCCCCAATTAGTCGAGTCGGCATCCAGGTAGGGGCTGGCGGTGGCCTGGTAAGCGGTTTTTTCCTGGTCGAACAAAAAGGCGGTTCCCCCTCCCGGGAGCGATTTCCCATAGGTGATGTCCAATAGGGAAGCGCCGTCCGAGGAGGTCAGCCATACCCTTCCGCGGTTGAGATCCAGTCGCTCCAATCGGTCCGGAAGGGCCGTGATCCTGCGCCCGATATTGGCTTCGACGATATTTTGGACAAAGGCGCTGAGCTTTCCGAAGTCCACCGGCAGGTCGTAGAGGGTTCGGACCACCCATTTCCCCTCCTCATCGGCCTGTAATTCTACCCGGTCCCCATCCTCGGAAATCTCTATGGTCTGGAGCTGGGCCAGGGCTTCCCTTTCCAGTAAGGGTTGACCGACCCGGGGGTCCTCCACGGGGGAGCGCAAAGAGGAATGTCGCAGCATGTAACCGACCAAAGTCAGGATGGCCAGGACGATAACTGTGATGAGCAGGGATGGTATTTTCATGTAAAGGGGGTCCTATTTGCGGTTGTGCCGACGAATAAAGAAGAGCACTCCGGCGGCAAAAACCAGCAGCGGGACCGCTGCCAGGTTGGATACGGCCAGGGTGAATCCGAGGTTTTCCACTTTTTCTCTCAGTTTTTTTCTGACTTCGCGGCGTTCCCTCCGCTTTTCGGCGGCATTTTCGTTGAGTTCTTGGATTTCCTGCCTCAACTCCGGGGTCAGCATCAAGGTATTGCTTTCCCTTTGCTGGGATTGCAACTCCCGGATTCTGGCCTCAAATTCCTGGACCTCGGCGTTGATTTCATCGTATTTCCGCTGGTACTCGATTTGGGCTTGGCGTTCGATCCTGTCTACCACCAGAAAAGGCCGTATGGAATTGCCTTTGCCCCGGATGGAAATGAGGTCTCGACTGCCAGACATGAATTCGACGGCGTTTCCCAGGAGGTTCAAATTATCATTGAGGGGTTGAATGGCGTCCATGCCCAAAAAATTGAGACGCCGGACCGAGTATCGATCTTGCAACCAGTCGGTGTCGGCAAAGAGAAGGATATTGCTTGGGCTGGTCGATTTGGAGAGAAAATCCTCCGGTTTTTGAGGGGTTGCCGGGGAGGGAGAATCTTCCTCGTCTTCTGAAGTCTCCTCGGCGGGCTTTCCGTCCGGGAAGGCGGTATTGAGGTTTCCGCGCAGGAAACCGGCCATGGTCAAGGACTCTCCCCCCGGGGTAATTTGGGATGCCATCTGCATGGGGCTGACGCGATCGGCCATCATGGCGAAGAAGGCGCCCGCCTCTGAGGAAGTTTGGATAAGCGGATTCAGCTCCAGGTCTGATTCCTCGGACAAGGCGAAGCTCCCCGCCTCGATGATATGCAGGGAATCGAGCCCGGACAGGATAAATTCATCCGCGCTCAGGGCATATTGGTTAACGTGGAGCCAAGTCGGCATCTTAATGGGCCCGGTCCGGGTTTGCACACTGGCGGCGTTGTCCATGTCGACCACCAATTGGCTGTCGTCAAAGTCTATTCCATAGGCAGCAAAGAGCCGGCGCAGGGTACTGGAGACATTTTGCGCCGGCTGCCCCATCATCATGGCTTGGCGTTGCTGATCCTTTTGGAAGCCGCTGGCCGGATCTACTGCGATGATGGCCGGTCTGCCTTGGAGCAGGTACTGGTCGATCTCATAGAGGAGGGCTTCCTCCAGGTCAACCGGATGGATGACCAGCAGAACATCGATCAGGGAAGGCCAACCGGCCGCATCGTCAATTTCGGAAATTTCAAATGTTTGCCTCAGTTGCTCGACAAATACCCAGTCCGGATTTTGCGGTTGCTGCCCAGGGAAGAATTGGGTGGTGCCCACCACGGGAAGGCCGCTGATCAACCCGATGACAGGTTTATCCCATTGCTCTACGGTATAGAGGGCTTTGGCCACATCGTATTCGAGGAACTCTTCCTTGCTGGGATCGAAAACCGGAATAGCTTCCTGACTATCAGCCTGGGTAAGGGAAAGGCCGAAGTACAGGGTTTGGCCATTTTGCATGGGATTGCCGCTGACTCCCGCGCTGGTTGCGGCTTCTTCTTCCTCCGTGTCTGGTTTGGGATTGATGATATTCAATTTAATCATGCCGGAGGAGGCGCCGGCAAATTGGCGCAGCATTTCTTCCACCCGGGTAGCGTAGTTTTTAAACCGGATGGGCAAGCCTTCCACGTCGCGAGTGAAGTAAAAATCCAGGACTATCGGTTCCTCCAGTTTTTGCACCAGGGATTTGCTTCCGGCCGAGAGGGTGAAGAGTTTCCCATCGGTCAGATCCAGTTTCCAGCTCAAGAGGTTGGCCAGCATGTTGGTCAGGATGAGGATGAGCAGGAGAAGAAATCCCGCTATGAGCTTTTGTGTCGTACTCATGGGGTGGGGAAAATTGAATTAATGTTCCAAAATGATGACGGTGAGAAGGAGGGAGAAAAAGGTCAGGGAGAGGAAGAAAACCAAGTCTTTAAAGACGATGAGTCCGCGGGTGAAGGAGACGAAATGGGTAGTGTAGCTGAAATTGCTCAGGCCGTCTACCCAGGCCAGGGGAAGGAAGGACAACAGCTCGGTAAATACGGACCATCCCAGAAACACCAGGCCGAGGTTTATCACCACGCTGATGACGAAGCTGATGACCTGGTTCTTGGTTATGGCCGAGGTAAAGGAGCATACCGCGAGGAAACTGCCGGCCATGAGGATACTGCCCATGTAACCGGTCCAAAGGGGTCCCCAGTCGGGATCGCCCAGGTAGGCCACGGTCAGGAGCAAGGGGAAGGTCAGGGCTATGCCGAGAGTGATGAAGGCCCATCCGGCCAGGAATTTCCCCATGACCGCTTCGCCGGTGCGAATGGGAAGCGTGAGGAGAAGTTCCCAGGTTCCGGATCTGCGCTCCTCCGACCAAAGACGCATGCCCACTGCCGCAATGAAAAACGTGTAGATCCAGGGCTGCAGGTTGAAAAAGGTTTCCAGTGAGGCCACTCTCGATTCGAAAAATTGGCCCAGATAAAAGGCCAGGCCGGAGGAAACCACCAGGAAGACGATGAGAAAGACGTAGGCAATGGGGGAGCGGAAATAACCGAAAAACTCGCGTTTGAAAACGGGGACAATCTGCTTCATAATAAAAGAAAGAGTTGCGGATTAAACCTTCTATGCGGTCAATTCCCAAAACACTTCATCCAGCCCCACCGGCGCTTTTTCGAATTGGGTAATCAACCAGTTGTTTTCGCGAAATGTCTTCAGGATAAGGGCTTCGACAGCCCGCTTGTTCTTTGGGAAAATCTCCAAACGATTATCGTTCAGGGTAACCGCGGCAACTTGGGGCAGGTCCCTGAGGGCGTTGCGTACCGTTTCGATTTCCACCCCGTCCACTTGAATGCGCAACGCGTTGAATTTCCGGTTTCTTTCCAGGAGGGACTCCGGGGATTCGTCGGCAATCAGCGCCCCTTTGGCGATGATGATGACGCGGCTGCACAAGGCGCCGACTTCTTCCAATATATGGGTGGAAAGGATAATGGCTTTGTCCCGGGCCATGGCCTTGATAATTTTGCGCACTTCTTTCTTTTGGTTCGGGTCCAGGCCGTCGGTCGGTTCATCCATGATGAGCACGGGGGGTCATGCAATACGGCTTGGGCGAATCCGACCCGTTGTTTGAAGCCCTTGCTCAGCGTTTCGATGGATTGATGGCGCACACTGTTCAAGCGGCAGAGGTCGCAAACCCGGTCAATTTTTTCCTCTTTCTCCATGGGGTCGCGGAAACCACGGATTTCGGCGATAAAGTTCAGAAACTCCTGCACGGTCATTTCACCGTAAACAGGGCCATTCTCCGGAAGGTAGCCTATTTTCTCCTTGATGGTGACTGGATGCTCCTGGACGTTGTGCCCATCCACCAGGATGGTCCCGGAAGAAGGGCGAACAAAGCCGGTTATCATTTTCATGGTGGTAGATTTTCCGGCGCCGTTTGGGCCCAAAAACCCCAGGATTTCGCCACGGTTCACTTGGAAACTGATTCCGTTGACCGCATCGATTGAACCGTATCTTTTGTAGAGCGACTTTACTTCAATCATGGGTGGTTACAGGGTTTTTTAGCCAAGACGGCAAATCTAAAAATTTGTTCCCGTTTGAAAAGTATTTTTTTGGAGGGCCTGCATACGGGTTGCCTTGGAAAATCCCATCCCTTTAATGGGGGATTTGAATTCTCCGGGGGGACCCTGGTCACCCGACACCATTTTATGGAAGGCATACCCGACATAGAGCCCTACCAGACCCGCTATCGGGATTTGGGACAGGAGATGGCCAAACCTGAATTTTTCCGCGATCAGGCTCAAATGGCCCGGGTATCGCGCGAGCACCGGAAACTACAGCAGATAATCGACGGTTATGCCGAGCTGCAAAGACTGGATCGGGAAATATCGGACCTGCGGGAAATGATCATCGACCCTGATGCGGAGGAGGAGCTCAAGGAAATTGCCAAGGCGGAGCTGCCGGAACTGGAAACACGCTTTGCTGAATCGAAGGAGAAAATCCTCTTCGCCATGATACCCCCCGATGCGTCGGATTCGCGCAATACCATTGTGGAAATCCGCGCCGGAGCGGGAGGGGATGAAGCCAGCCTTTTTGCGGGAAATTTGTACCGGATGTATCAACGTTACGCCGAATTCAATTCCTGGAAGGTGGAACCGATGAGCAGCAATCCATCCGAATTGGGGGGATTCAAAGAGGTTTGTTTTCTGGTAAAGGGGGAGGAGGTTTACAGGAAATTGCGCTACGAATCGGGTGTGCACCGGGTGCAGCGGGTTCCGGTTACCGAATCGTCCGGCCGCATCCACACTTCCACCGTGACCGTCGCAATGATGCCGGAGGCGGAGGAGGTGGACATCGATATTGATCCCAACGACCTGAAAATCACCACCATGCGGGCCTCCGGAGCTGGTGGCCAGCACGTCAATAAAACCGATTCCGCCGTGCGTATCGTACACCAGCAAAGCGGGGAGACGGTGTATTGCGCGGACGATCGCTCCCAGTTCAAAAACAGGGAAAAGGCCCTCAAGGTGCTCTATTCACGCCTCCTGGAAAAGAAGCGACGGGAAGAACAGGAAAAATATGCGGCCAAGCGCAAGAGCCAGATTGGCACCGGGGATCGCAGCGAACGCATTCGCACCTACAATTTTCCCCAGGGCAGGGTGACGGACCATCGCATTGGGTTGACCCTGCTCACCCTGCCGCAGGTGATGGAAGGCCACCTCCACCCGGTGGTGGAATCCCTGCAAAAGGCGGAGTACGAGGGGAAACTGGAGGAGTTGATGCAGGGAAAATTGGTCTGATTTGCCTTTTTCCTGTCCCCGTTTTGTGGGACAACACCTATCCTTATGCCCATGCTGACCATCCTGAAAGTATTGCAGAAAAGCACTGCCTATCTGCAGAAATACGGTGTGCCCGACGCGCGTTTGAGTGCGGAATGGATTTTGGCGCACAATTTGGGGCTGAAGCGGCTCGATTTATTTCTGCAGTTTGAGCGACCCCTGCCCGAGAAGGAGTTGGCCGGCATCCGAGCCGACATAATCCGGCGAGCCAACCGGGAACCCCTTCAGCACGTGCTGGGTTGGGTCGACTTCTTCGGATTGAAATTGTGCTCGGACAAACGCGCCTTTATTCCCCGTCCGGAAACGGAATACCTGATCGAGCTTTTGCAGACCGGGTTTTCGGAAGGGGAGCCGGCTCGGATTCTGGATTTGGGCACGGGTAGCGGCGCAATTTTATTGGCCTTGCTCAACACCTTTGGGGAATCTTCCGGGGTGGGGATCGATCTTTCCCCGGAGGCTCTCGACCTCGCTCGGGAAAACGGGGAAAAAACAGGATTGTCCAATCGGGCGACTTTTATTCAAAGCGACTGGTTCGAGGCGGTGGAGGGGACCTTCCAGCTCATCGTGGCCAATCCACCGTATCTGACGGAGCAGGAGCTGGAGTCGGCTGAGCCGGAGGTATTACGCTACGAGCCGGAACTGGCCTTGATTGGAGGGAACAGGGGCCTGGATGGGCTATCGGCGATCCTGCGGGAAGGCCCCGGTTATCTGGGGGACGGAGGGTTGCTCGCCCTTGAAACCGGGGTTGGGCAACACGACAGGTTGAAGGAAAAAGCTCATAGGGCCGGGTTCAGCAGGGTGGAGTCCGTCCTGGATTTGTCTCACCGCGAACGCTACCTGATGCTCAGGAAGTAAGAGCAAACTGCTACCCTCGGCTGTTATTCGGGAGAGGTCTTTTTGCGGCGGTATCGACGCTTTTGAGATTGGAGGCGTCGATCCAGTCGGAAAGAATCCTGAGAGATTCCCGCAAGTGGATATCGAGAACCGGGCCTTCATCCTCCTCGGGGGGCGTTCCCTCTGCCGGATCGACATTGACCCGATCCGCCGATAGCGGATCTTCCCCCACAAACGTGGTGGCGGGGGCAGCCTGAGGGTCGCTGAGCACAATCTTTTCGCTGGGAAAATAGTTTTTTTCCAACTCATCCTCCCGCGCTTCGAGTTCTTCCCGGATCAGCTTGTCGCTTTGCTTGAGCTCCAACCGCTTTTCCAAGTTCAAGGAGAAAGCTTTTTTTTCCTGCCTCTCTTTAAAGACGGAAATGCTTTTCTTGAGAAAGGAAAACTCCTCCAGTTCGATTTGGCGGGCCTCGCTGAGAGCTCTCAATTGGGATTTGAAGTTCTCGTCGATCGGTCGAAAATCCTCGGACCATTCCGCCTCCGGGGAAGCCCAGTTGACCGGATTGATTTTATCCCACCCCATGGCCTTGTCCAGATCGGCTTCGCCGATGGGTAGAAACTCCCGGTGCGAAGGCAAGGGCACGTCCGATATCACCCCCTTGTTCTGGGTGGAGATGCCGTTGGGGAGATAAAATTTCTGGATGGTCAATTTGGCCGCTCCGGTGGGTTGGTCTTTGAAAAAAGAGGGCGAGGCGAGGCGATCGATTTCAAAAACGGCCTGGACGGTGCCCTTGCCATGGGTGGAATTGTCCCCCACGATCAAGGCGCGGTCGTAGTATTGAAGCGCTCCGGCCACGATCTCGGAGGCAGAGGCGCTGTAACGGGATATCAGGACGACCAAGGGGCCCTGGTAGGAGATCTGTGCATTTCTATCCCAATCCCGGCGAATGAAGCCCCGGTTATTGCGGACCTGGACTACGGGCCCGGTTTTGATAAATAATCCCGTCAAATCGATAGCCTCGGTGAGGAGACCGCCTCCATTATCCCGCAGGTCGAGGACCAGCCCACTGATGCCCTCCTCCTGCAAAATGCCGATCAGTTCCTCCACATCCTGAGTAGTGCTGGTGGCTGATCCACCCTCCTCCAGGCTGATATCGCCGTAAAAGGATGGAAGGTTTATGACACCTACCGATAGGGGATCTCCGTTCATTCCCGGCAACTGATAAAGACTTGCGGTGGCCCTTTGCGCTGCAATTTTCACTTCGTCCCTCATCAGGTCGATGGTCTCCCGGATGGAAGGATCCACCGCGTCCGCTGGAATGACGGTCAGGTAGACGGTGGTATTTTTTTCTCCGCGGATCATTTTCACAATCTTGCGAAGTTTCATGTCGATGACATCCACCGGCTCTTCTCCGGTCTGGGCCACTTCGACGATGCGGTCATTGGGTCGCAGTCGTCCGTCCAGGTCGGCTGGTCCTCCGGGAATGAGTTCGCGGATAGTGCAAAAGCCGTCTTCCTGAGTCAGAATAGCTCCTATTCCCACCAGGGAAAGGCTCATGGAAATGGAAAAGTCCTCCAGGGTATCCGAGGAGAGAAAGGTTGAGTGAGGATCAAACATCTGAGTCAGGGTAGTCAGAAAGATTTCCTGCACGTCAACGGTTTCCAGGTCCTCCAGGTTTTTGGCCAAGCGCTTGTAACGTCGGCGCACCGTGTTCACTGCCTCCTCATTTTCTTCTTCGTTGAGGAGGTCGAACAACAACTCGTATTTCAGGCGACTTTCCCACAGCTCATCGGCTTCCTCCTGGCTGCCGAGCCAGGGATCCTCCCCTCGATCGACCACGTATTCAGCCTCGGTGTCGAAATCGAATTCCCCCTCCAGCCGGTTTCCGACCCATTCGATGCGATCCATGACGCGTTGTTCATACCGGTTGAAAATGGAAAAGGCGGCCTGCAGGTCCCCCCGCCTCAGATTGCGTTCCAGCCGGCCGGCATGCTCCGCCACCAATTCGTCCTGGTCCTCTTGCAGGAAAAATACGTGGTTGTAATCCAGATCCTCCATAAAGTTATGGAGCAATTCGGAGGCTTGCGAGTTGTCGATGAATTTTTGCGAGTAATGGTAGTTTTCCAAAAGAAAGACCACCGTTTGGGTCTCCTTCTTCATGGCCTCGGAATAATCGAACTCACGCCCATGGCCGAGGGAGCACATCCCCAGCAAGAGGAGCGCCGCGACGGGGAGACGAATGGAGGAAAATTTACGCATCAAGGCCATTTTCGTCGGGGAGGGGGAGTCGTTTTCTCTGCTGCTGAACAAAATATATGAAGGACCGCCGGGGCATAAGTCGAGCCTTTATGCCGGGGTGTTTGACAGGTGGATTTTCAATCTTTGGGTGTTCTCTTCGAATATTTTCCTGACTTCAGCGCGAACCTCGGCCAGGGTTGCAAAAAATGCGTCCCGGTCGGCCAACCCCATCCAGAAGGCCAATTGATCCTGTTCCCGGGGATGTTCGCTCAACAGGGACACGCCCCGGTTCGTATCCCGGCGCAGTATCCGTTCCAGTCTTCGCAGGAATTCGTAGTGGACCATTAGTCGCTCGACATCTTCGGTGGGCAAGAGTTTCCGGTTTTTCAGGAACCTCAGGGTTTGGCGGGTATTGGCTGGGGGTTCGCCCCGGTCAAAGGGGCCGTGCGCCAGGCAGGCCATCTGGGCCAGGAATTCGATATCTACGATTCCCCCCGCTCCCGATTTGAATTTCAGTTTTTCATCCGCTTTCGGGTCTCTTTCGTTTTCGATGCGCCTGCGCAGGTGCAGAATTATCCTCAGATCCCCCAGGGTGATGGGATGCCCGAAGAGAATGCGGGACCGCAAATCGGCAAAGTCGCGAGCCATTTCCTCCGATCCGGCTACCATTCGCGAACGCAGCATCAGTTGCCGTTCCCAAATTTTCGCTTCCGACTGGTGATAGCGTTCCAAAGAGGAAAGTTTTACCCCCAGGGGACCGGCATTACCATGGGGGCGCAGCCGGATATCGATTTCATACAGACGACCCAGTGGCTTGGCATGAGCCAAGACTTTTTGAAGCCACATAATTTTGCGGTTGACCACATGGGTCTCCTCCGATTCGTCGCACAGGATCATGAAATCCAGGTCGGAGCCCAAAGTCATTTCCGCCCCGCCAAACTTGCCCAGGGCGATTACCCCCAGTTTTCCCTCGGGGTCCACTTGATGGAGCGCGGCGAGGACGGTGGCGTCGGCCAACCGGGTCAAGGCCAGCTCGGAATCCTGGAAATTGTAGGCATCCACCACCTCGGCCACTATAATCCGGACGTGTTCGGCTTTTACGTAGAGCCAGAGCCAGTCCACAAAATCCTCTCCAGCGGGCAACAACTCCATCTCGTGCAGGATTGCGTCCCTCGTCTTTTTGCGCCGGAGGATGTCCGGCTCCGTAATTTCCGCGAAAATTTCCGGGTGTTGGCAGAGGAGTTGGAAGACAAAACGGCTGCGGTCGAATAATCGGCAGAGTCCTTTAAAGAAAACGGGATTTTCAGCACAGGCTTTAAAAAATCCCAATCGGCTCCCGTACTTGGTGGCAAATTCGCCGATGCGATAGAGGGTTTGCAAGGGATCGAATACGCTGTCCAAGGCGGCGTCGAGGTTGCGGGTCAGATCGACGATCAGGTAAACCAACTCCCGTGTAACCTGTTGGTGGAATTGGGGGCCCAAAGCGAATTTCCGCACTTCTGCCGGCATGCCCGGATCCGTGCCGAACCAATGTTCCAGCTTGGGTTTCAGGTTTTCATCCAATTTATTTTTGGCCAGAAAATTCCACCACAAATCGAAATCTTCCAGGGTATCTTTGGGTGGGTAGAACTGGAGGTAAAAAGCATGCGCCTCATCCCGGAATCCATTCAGCTCCTGGGAAAAGGATTTCCAGTTCCAGTAGCCCATGGAAAGGGCGATAGCCCGTTGGTCTTCCTTGGCCTCCGGAAGTAGGTGGGTTTGCCGTTCTTCCCGCATTTGCAGGCGGTTTTCCACCGCGCGCAGGAAAAGGTAGGCTTTGCGCAGAAAGTGAACCTGGGAACTGTCCAGTATGCCGTAGAGTTCCAGTTTTTCCAGGGTCTCCATGGTGTTATGCGTTTGCAAAAATGGATTTTTCCCGGCGGAAAGGAATTGGTGCCCCTGCAGGAAAAACGCGATTTCGCGGATGCCTCCCCGTCCGTTTTTTACATGCAGATCCATGTGGTCGGATCCCACAATCTCCTTTTCGGTGCGGGCCTTCAGCAAGGAGATCTCCTGAAGGATCAGCGGGGAGGGGGACCGGGGGTAACGAAAGGGGTTCAGGGCCTCCAGGAGTTCGTGGCCCAGCCCCTTGTCTCCGGCTACGGGTCTTGCCCGCATCCAGGCCAGGCGTTCCCAGGTTTGTCCGGCCTGGTAATAGTAGTTTTCAATTGCTTGAAAGGAAGGGGCTATGGGACTTTTTTCTCCGTGGGGCCGCAGGCGGAGATCCACGTTGAACAAAAACCCTTCCCTGGTCCTCTTGGTGAGGAAAGAGGTGGCCGTTTGTGCTACCTTGCCGTAGAATTCCCCGATGCTTCTGGCGGTGGTCCGGTTCCCTTTTCGGCAATAACCATTGCCTTCGTAGAAATAAATGAGGTCGATATCGGAGCAAAAGTTGAGTTCATCCGCCCCCAGCTTGCCCATGGCCAGGACGCAACCCGTCGCCTCGCGGTCGGTTTCCTCGTTCCAGGGGATGCCCCAACGGTCTCGCCAGCGAGAAAGGGCCAGGTTATAGCAAATCTCGGTGCACATTTCGGCCAGAAGGGTCATTTCCTTGAAGGAATTTTCGGTTTTGGAGAAGCCGTGGATCTCCCTGTAGGCCACGCGCAAGCTGATTTTGCGGCGAAATTTTCGCAAGGCTTCGAGGTAGGAGTTGGGTTCCTTCTCCCCGGCCGGGAGTTTAAAGGAGGACCATTCGGTTTTGAGGGCATGACCCCCGAAGTTCTCAAAAAGGTTTTCTTCCTTTTCCAGCCAGGGAATGTAGTCGGGATAAACCAGCAGGGTTTGTTTATAAATCGGGCAAAAAGCGGTGAAAATCTCCAGGCGTTTCCAGGTCTCCCAGGACCAGGAATCCGGATCTCCACCTTCGAGCTTCTGGGCCCGGTCCCATTGGTGCAAAAGACTATCTCTGAAACTGGGCAAAGGGGAACAGGGTTACCGGTTAAGGAGTTCTTTAGCCTTGTCCAAAGTTTTTTTCTCCTCCTCCGAAAGGGATGCGAAACCCTCGGCGTTTATTTTGTCCAGGATGCGGTCCACTTCATTTTGCAGCTCCTTGCGGTCGGAAAATTTGATGCGAAAACGGCCGCTGCCGGCTCGTTTGGTTTTTTTATTGGTGATCCATTTGGGAGGAGATACCTCTACTGACGGTAGCCCGATGTTGAGGTTTCGGGGCAAGACAAATTTGAAAAATAACCAACCTCCCAACATTCCGCCCAGGTGCGCTGAATGAGCTATGGGACTGGTGGGTTGTCGTAAGAGAGGGAGTTCGCCGAGGAGGAGGCCGACAGCATCGATAGCCATCACGATCAGAACCAGATTTTTGGGGGTGATCCTGACGGGCAGGAAAAAATACAACAGAAACTGCAAGGGCCGATTGGGGAAGAGCAGCGCAAAGGTTACCAAAAGACCGGAAACCCCTGCGGAAGCCCCCATGAGCACTGCAGCGTCCCCCCGCCAACTGTTGACCAATAACCAGGCTACCCCCCCCAGCAGAACCGAAATCCCGTAAAGGGTGAAAAATCGCCTGGCCCCGAGCAGGTGAAGCAAGGCCTTCCCCAGCCAGTAAAGCATCAGGCAATTGAAGAGAATGTGAAAAAAGTTGGCGTGGAGAAAGCCGTAGGTCAGCAAGGGCCAAACATGGCCATTGGAAAGGGCGGAGGAAGACAGGCCGAAGAAAAGATCAAAATGGGGTTTGGCCCAAGGTAGTCGGAAAAAAATCTGCAGGAGGTAGACCCCGACGATACTTCCCAGCAGGAAGTAGAGGGGTTTGTAGAGATTGGGGCGGGAGACGGGCTCTCGCATGTATGGCCGGTCGTATAACATGATTTCTCAGCGGGATGCAGCTCCCCTTCAGCAAGGGGGATGCCAGCCTGATTCAGGCAAGGCTACCGTTGTGTTTTGTGAAGCAAAGCGCAATCTTTTCGGCAGCTCAATTTTGAAATTGGCCCAACCCCGGTCCGGATTGGGGTCCATATCACTCTTGACAGTAATTTGTAATTGGCAAGGGTGGCTTTGGTTATGCCTGATCCAGACGCCAAGTGGCCGGAAAATGTCGGGGGCAATTATTACGTGGATGACCAGTGCATCGACTGTGATTTATGTCGAGAAATCGCGCCCGACTTCTTCATGCGCAACGAAGACGGCGGCTATTCCTACGTTTACAACCAGCCCGAGGATCAGGATGGAATGGATGAGTGTCTGGAGGCCCTGGACGGATGCCCGGTTGAAGCCATAGGGGACGACGGTTAGTATTCAGGATGGTAAAGCGGAGAAAAAGGCCCCAGCCGGAAGAGGCATTTCAAATGGCGCCCATGATCGACATGGTCTTTTTGCTGTTGGTTTTTTTCATGTGCGTGAGTTCTTTGGCCCGGTTGGAAAAGGGCGTTGAGGTCGAACTTCCCCAGTCTCACGAGAGTGAAGTGCCCTCCGAGGTGTCGGATCGGGGCATCGTTTCGGTTGAGGGAGACGGATCGGTCTACCTCGGCGGGGAGAGGGTGGGGTTGGAAGTGTTGAAAACCCGTATAGGAGGGGCCATTGAGTCCAACCCCCGTTTGCAAATAGTGGTGCGGGCGGATGGGACCACTCCCTTCCTGGAAATCAGGAAAGTGCTGAAGGCCTGTGCCGAAGTCGGCGCCTATGAGGTCATTTACGCAACCTATGAGGCCAGTGGTTGATTTATGATCCGGCGAAGAAAGAAACCGGAGCCCAACCCATCGATCCCCATCGCACCGATGATAGACGTGGTCTTTCTTTTGCTCCTCTATTACCTGGTGACCTCCACCTTGGAGAAACAGGAGGCGGACATTTCCTTTCAATTGCCCGGTGTGGTTGAACAATCCGATCCATTGGAGATGCCGGATGAGCAGATTGTGGAGATTGACAACGAGGGTCAGGTGGTGGTCAATGAATACGCCTACGATTCGCCGGATGCCTCGCGGTTCCTCGAACTGACGGCTATGCTCACCCGCTTCAAGCAGGCCAGCGATGCCAACAAGGTCGAGGCCTTAGTGACCCTGGCGCCCAGTGACGGAACGTCGCACCAGATTATCGTGCGGGTAATGGACGCTTGTTCGAAAGCGGGTATCAAGGGCATAAATTTCTCCGTAACCGATGAGTGAAACTTCCAGACAGCCCACTTGGGGAGGCCGGTTTTCCGAGGATCAGGCCGAGGTGATGTTGCGTTTCAGCGAATCGGTATCCTTCGACAAACGGCTCGCTCCCTTTGACCTGGAATGCAGCCGGGCCCATGCCGCCATGCTTTGCCATGTCGGGTTGATTTCCCCGGATGAAAAAGCGGCCATCCACGGTGGGCTCGACACCCTGGCCGAGGAGATGCAAAAGGGTCGATTTACCTGGTCCGAATCCTTGGAGGACGTCCACATGAATATCGAACGGGCCCTCATCGAGCGGGTTCCCGAAGCGGCGAAACTGCACGCAGGAAGGTCGCGCAACGATCAGGTGGCCACCGATGTCCGGTTGTTTGTCAAAGCTCAGTCTTGTGAGATAACCGGCGCCCTCCGGGCCGTCATGAAGGTCCTTTTGGATCGAGCGGAAAGGGATGAAAAGATATTTATTCCCGGTTACACCCATTTGCAGCGGGCCCAACCCGTGAGTCTGGGACATCACTTGTTGGCATACGTCGAGATGCTGGGGCGGGACCTGAGTCGAATGAGTCATGTGGCCGACCAAGCCAACTGGTGCCCATTGGGATCGGGAGCGTTGGCCGGAACTACCTTGCCCATTGACCGGGAATTTACGGCGAGAATGCTGGGCTTCGTCGATGCCGGGGGCGAACCGCGGTTGACACGGAACAGTATGGATGCGGTAAGCGATCGCGATTGGATACTGGATACGGTTTACGCCTGCGCCATGATCGGTCTTCATTTGTCGCGTTTGGCGGAAGATATGATTTTGTGGTGCAGCAGCGAATTTGGATTCGTCAAACTTCCCCAATCCTTTTCTACGGGGTCTTCTTTGATGCCGCAGAAAATGAACCCGGATGCCATGGAATTGGTGCGGGGCAAGTCCGGGCGGATGGTGGGAGATTTGCTAACCCTGTTGACCCTGGTAAAGGGCTTGCCCCTCACCTATAATCGTGATCTTCAGGAAGATAAACTCCCTCTGTTTGACGCCTGCGACCAGGTGGTTCTATCCCTGCAGGTGGTGGAAGGGGTGTTGCAGGGGATGGAGCTAAACGCGGTCAGGTGCGCTTCAGCCGTGGCCGACCCCGTCCTGCTCGCCACGGATGTGGTCGATTACCTGGTGTGCAGGGGAGTCCCTTTCCGCAAGGCCCACCACGCAGTCGGAGCCTTGGTGGCCAAGTCCGAGGAATTGGGGGTAGGGCTGAATGAAGTTCCCCTGGGGGAGGCAAAGAAAATAGAGGCGCATTTCGGGGAAGACTGGGTCGAGGTATTGGATATCGGAAAGGCCATGGCGGCCCGGGAAAGGCCGGGAATGCCGGGACCAGAACAGGTGGGGAAGCAAATCCGGTTCTGGCGAGCATTCCTGGGGCAGGGAATGGCCCAGGGGGATCACCCTATTGAAACATGACTTCCGGTTTGTCCACGGGGAGGAGGCACACCGTGCCGATGCAACGCTGGTAACCGGGTGGTTGCTCGGACTCATTTGAAAGCAGGCAAAATCGTTTTACCCAGGGTTGTTGGCGGAGAACGGCGGCCAGGTCGTCCAGGTTGGCCACGTCTTTGGCCTTGATGACCTCGATACCGTTACTGTCTGCCACGAGCGCTCCCAAGGCGTGGGGAATCCCGTTCGGGTTTCTTGCTATCGAACCCGAGTAAGCTTGGCGGAGTTCCAGAAAGGCCTCCTGGTAAGCGGGTTCGAGGGTCAAATAATAGAGGCTGCTGAGCACGTGAAGCATGGATGCGTTCCCCGAGGGAATGGCTCCATCCCACCACTCCTTTTTGCGGGTGATCAGGCTTTCGTGATCGTGGGAGGTAAAATAGAAGCCCACCGCCTCGGGATCCTTGAAATGGGTCAGCGTCGCCTGGGTTATGGCCTCACAACGCTTCAGGTAGCGTTTGGACCGGCCCGGGTGGAAGATATCGGCGCAGGCCACGATGGCGAGCAAGGCCTCGGCGAAAAAGGCGTAATCGTCGAGATAGGCATTGACGGACCCCTCATTGTAATAGACCGAGTAGAGCCGGTTGCCGGGGGTGCGCGCGTTGTCCCAGATGAAATCTGCCGCGGTGCAGGCGGCGGCGAACAGATCGGGCCGATCCAGGGCGAATCCCGCTTCCGCCAGGCCGCGAATCATCAGGCTGTTCCAGGCGGTGAGTTGTTTTTTGTCCAATCCGGGGGGGACGCGGCCCCTTCGATGCCGGAACAGTTTGGCCCGGGCCGGAGCCAGGGACTGGCGGATGCCAAAATCGCTTTCTGTCAGGGCGGGGTTGGAAAACCCGTGCTCAAAATTGCCGGCATGGGTGATGTTGTAGGCTTGGCAAAAACGCTTTCCTTCCTCCTCGCCCAGGACTTCCACTATTTCTTCCGGCTTCCAGACGTAAAATTTGCCTTCCTCCCCTTCGCTGTCCGCGTCGAAAGCGGAGTAGAAACCCCCGTTTTCAGAACGCATTTCGCGCAAGGCCCACCTCGCCGTTTCCTCTGCTACGGCCTGGTAAATGGGTTTTCCATAGGTCAGCCAGGCCCGGCTGTAGATATCCAGGAGGAGTCCGTTGTCGTAGAGCATCTTTTCGAAGTGTGGAATGATCCAATAGCGGTCCACACTGTAGCGGGCAAAACCGCCCCCGATCTGATCGAATAAACCGCCCTGCGCCATTCCCGTGAGGGTGGTTTCCATAACGGCGTCGATGCGGTCTATGGCGGGATTGACGGAGGTGTCCTTTTTGGAAATTTCCCGCCAACCCTGACGCACCTGAATCAGGTAGTTTAGGGCCATGGCAGGGGGAAATTTAGGCGCCGCGCCAAAGCCGCCGTAGTCGTCGTCGTGACGCCGTGTAAATTCCCGGCTGGTATTGAGCAACACATTCCGGTCAATGGGGCCGTCGGCGGAGGCAAGGGGGGTGCTGGATGCATCCAGGTTCTTGACGATATTCTCGGCATTTTCCTCCAGTTGGTCGCGGTTGCGTTTAAAAAATTCGGATACCCGGATGAGAACCTGGGGCCATGGAACCATTCCATTCCCCCGATCTTCCGGCGGGAAGTAGGTTCCGCCAAAAAAGGGGCGTCCATCAGGCAGGCAAAATACGTTGAGGGGCCACCCGCCCCGCTGGGTAATCATCTGGACGGCTTCCATGTAGATCTGGTCCACGTCGGGGCGTTCCTCGCGGTCTACTTTGATGCAGACGAAATGTTCGTTCATGAGTTGGGCGATGTACTGGTTTTCAAAGGATTCGTGCTCCATGACGTGGCACCAGTGACAGGAGGAGTATCCGATGCTCACCAGTATGGGTTTATCTTCCGCTTTGGCCTTGGCCAGGGCCTCCTCACCCCAAGGGTACCAATTCACCGGGTTGTCGGCGTGTTGCCGCAGGTATAAGCTCTTTTCGTTTACGAGTTGATTGGGCATGACGAAATGGGTTCACCCGCGCTGTCCCAGGGGGAGGGAGCGATCGGGCCGGTGCGCATGGGTTCGGATTGGGTGGTAGACAGTCAAGTGAATAAGGGTAGTGTTATGGCTATTCGCTTCGACCTCAACCCGTTCTTGCCGTTTTGCTGGGGTATTTTTTGCTGGAACAGGAGGCTGGCGGAAAAAATGCTTTAGATCGAGAAGCAGATAACGCACCTTTACCTTTAGTCTCCTTATGGCGCAGATCCGAGTTCTTCCCGACCGCGTAGCCAATCAAATCGCCGCTGGCGAAGTGATTGAAAGGCCGGTTGCGGTCGTCAAGGAGTTGCTGGAAAACAGCCTTGATGCCGGCGCCACCCGGGTGGAAATTGAATTTTCCAACGGGGGTCGTTCCCTTGTTCGGATCGAAGACAATGGTTCCGGAATGCGGCCGGACGAAGCCCTGCTGGCTATTGAAAGGCATGCCACCAGTAAGGTGAGGGAGGCGGAGGACCTCCTCAACATAACCACGTTCGGGTTCCGCGGAGAGGCCCTCCCTTCCATTGCCAGTGTTTCCAGGTTCCAGTTGAAAACCAGGCCGCCGTTGTCCCAAAGCGGAACCGAGTTGTTGATCAACGGGGGTAAGCTGATTCACGTGCGCGATTGTGGAATGCCCCACGGTACGCGGGTGGAAGTTGCCCATTTATTCAACGCGGTTCCGGCCCGCCGAAAATTTCTCAAGGCGGATAACACGGAAGCGGCCCACATTATCCACTTGGCCAAAGTTTACGCCATCGCCCACCCCCAAACCGGGTTCAGCCTCATTGAAAATGGGCGGATGGTTTTTGATTCCCCGGCCTGCCCATCCCTGGAGGAACGGGTCGGGGAAATTTTCGGCCCCGTGGTGGTGGACGGCTTGATGGCGGTGGACGCGAAGGACGGGGATTACAGGCTGCGAGGGATGATCAGTCGGCCGGGGAAGGGCCGGTCCTCCCGGCATGACATGATAACCATCGTAAATAAGCGGCCCGTGACCAGTTCCACCCTCAATCAGGCCTTGATAGAATCCTATCACAGCTTCCTTCCGCGCGGGAGGTATCCGCAAGCTTTCCTCTTTCTCGAACTCGACCCCAAAGCGGTGGACGTGAACGTGCATCCATCCAAGCGGGAGGTTCGTTTCCGGGAGGCCGCCCGTTTGCGCGGTTTTGTTATCCGGAGTCTTTTGCAAGGCATCCGGTCAGCCGCGGTCCCCGAGGTAGCCGGGGCCAGGGCCAGTGCCGGAGCGGTGCTGCCGGTGGCTGGGGAGGCGGGGAATGCCGCCCCGCAAACCCCCTTTTCGGCGCCGAAAGAAGGGGGAAGGGGAGGGGTAGAACCCAATCCGCCCGGCTACCGAAGGGAATCCCGGTCTCCCACCACGGCAGGAGCGACACCCGATCCGGATTGGAATGTGAAATGGCGATTCTTAGGGCACGCCCAGAAGGGGTTGGCCATTTTTGACGCCGCCAGCGGCATCATACTGTTCGACCGCCGCGCCGCCCATCAAAGGATCCTGTTCGAGCAATTGGAAAAGCAGTACCGGGAAAGCAATGTGCCGGCCCAGCAATTGTTGATACCGGTCCCCTTCGAATTGGATGCTCTCGGATCCGCCGCCTTGCTCGATCATTTGGATTTCCTGAACGCGAACGGCTTCAAAATCGCGGAGTTCGGGCGCAATTTCTTCCGGCTCGAAGCCACTCCGGTCTGGACCTCCCCCGAAGAGGGGGAAGCGCTGATTAATGACCTTGTCGGGTTGATGAAGGCGGGGACCATTAGTAATAACAAGCCGTTGGAAGCCTTCAATCAACTGGCCCGCCTGGCCTGCCAGCGTTCCGTGCGGTTGGACGATTCCGTCTCGGAAAAGGAGGTGATCGAACTGGCTAACCGGTTATTACGTTGTAAAAACCCGCTTTTGAGCCCTCTGGGCAAGCCCACCTACATCGAATTGGGCCGCAATGAACTGGATCGCAGGTTTTTTCGCAATTCGGCCCCTTCCGGCAACCCCTGGTGAGATATGCTGGCTGAAGGGAAGAGAGGGGCAAGTGGATTCCATTTTAATACCGAGGACACGGTGGGGGGAATGAAAGCATCCATCCTGAATCATTTGAAGTTCACCCTGGCACGGGATATCGCGACTGCCGGGAAGCGGGATTTGTGGCTGTCGACCTGCATGGCGGTTCGGGACCGCATTCTCGAGCGCATGATCGCCACCAAGGAGGTGCACCGCCAAAACGATGTCCGCCGGGTCTACTACCTGTCTCTGGAATACCTGATGGGCCGACTCCTCATCAACAACCTGTTCAATGTCGGACTGGAGGAAAAAGCGAGGCGGGCCCTGGAAGAATTGGGGTTCAGTCTGGATGAAATCCGGGAGGAGGAACCGGACATGGGGTTGGGTAACGGAGGTCTGGGACGCCTGGCCGCTTGTTACCTGGATTCATTGGCTACCCTGGATTACCCGGCCATCGGATACGGCATCCACTATGAATACGGCCTGTTTCGCCAGGAATTTGTCAATGGGCATCAGGTCGAACACCCTGACAACTGGCTGCAGTTCGCCAATCCCTGGGAGGTGGTGCGCCCCGAATATTCCATGGAGGTTCACCTTTACGGGCGGGTGGAAAGGCACTTTGATTCTTTCGGAAACCCGAGCCCGGCCTGGGTGAAGACGCAGACCCTGGTCGGCGTTCCCTTCGACATTCCCATTTGTGGATTTGGAGCGGGAACGGTAAATTTTCTTCGTTTGTGGGCTTCCAAGTCCTCGGAGGAGTTCGACTTCGACACCTTTAATCGGGGGGGTTATGTCGAGGCGGTGCAGGAGAAAGCTGAAAGCGAAACCATTTCCAAGGTGTTGTATCCGAACGACGAGACGGAAAGTGGCAAGGAGCTTCGGTTGGTTCAACAATACTTTTTTGTTTCCTGTTCCCTTCAGGATATCATTCGCCGCTATAGGACAGCGCATTCCGGCTGGGATGCTTTTGCCGATAAGGCGGCTGTTCAACTCAATGATACCCATCCCGCCGTGGCCATCGTGGAACTCATGCGGATCCTCATCGACGAGGAAAACCTGGCCTGGGAACTGGCCTGGGCCATGGTGAAAAAGATCTTTGGCTACACCAACCACACCCTGCTGCCGGAAGCCCTCGAAAAATGGAGTGTGGACCTATGGGAGAAGGTGCTGCCCCGCCATTTGCAAATCGTTTTTGAAATCAACCAGTGGTTTCTGGACAACGAAGTGGAGGGGCGATGGCCGGGGGACAACCTCATGAAGGAGCGGGTATCGCTGATTGAAGAGACCGATGGCAAAATGATACGCATGGCATACCTCTCCGTGGTGGGCAGCCATAGCACCAACGGCGTTGCCGCCCTGCACACCGAGTTGTTGAAACAACACCTATTCAAGGATTTCTACGCCCTCTATCCGGACCGTATAAAAAATATAACCAACGGCATTACACCGCGGCGGTGGCTATTGGCCTGCAATCCGCGATTGTCCGACCTGATTACCGAACACATCGGAGACAAGTGGCCCATCGACTTGAATGTTATGCGCAAGCTCGAACCCCTCGCCGGCCAGGCCGCCTTCCGGAGGCGGTTCATGGATATAAAATTGGAGAATAAGAAGAGGCTGGCCGGAATTATCCGAGACCTTTGTCACATCGATGTAAATCCGGAAGCCTTGTTCGACGTGCAGGTAAAGCGGTTGCACGAATACAAGCGACAACACCTCAATTTGTTGCACATTCTCACCTTGTATTACCGGATTCTGCACGACCCGGGCTTCGAGATGGTCCCCCGCGTGTTCATTTTCGGGGCCAAGGCGGCTCCGGGGTATTATCTGGCCAAAACCATTATCAAAGCCATCAATGCGGTGGGAGAGGCAATCAATAACGATCCCCGCGTAAAGGGCCGGATCAAAGTGGCTTTTCTTCCCAACTACGGGGTGTCGCTGAGCGAGAAGATCATCCCCGCGGCCGATTTGTCAGAACAGATTTCAACGGCGGGCAAGGAGGCCTCGGGAACGGGAAATATGAAGTTGGCCCTGAACGGAGCTCTTACCATCGGAACCCTCGATGGGGCCAACGTGGAGATCCTGGAGGAAGTCGGCCCGGAAAATATTTTCATATTCGGGTTGACCGTAAAGCAGGTGGAAGCACTGCGCGCCAAAGGCTATAACCCATACCATTACTATTACCGCAATAACGAACTGAGAAACATCGTGGATTGGTTGGGCAGCGATGCCTTTACCCCGGATGAACCGGGGGTATTGGCGCCGTTGAGGCACAGCCTTCTCGATGGGGGGGATCCCTTTCTTGTATTGGCCGATTACGAAGCCTACCTGAGGAAGCAGAAAGTCGTGGAAAATGCCTTCCGCGATAAGGAGGAATGGACGCGCAAAGCCATTATCAATACCGCTCGCGTCGGTAAATTTTCCTCCGACCGCTCCATCCTGCAGTACGCTGAGGAGGTTTGGAACTTAAAACCTGCGCCGGTTCCCTGAATTATTGGCTCGATTTTTTCCATTGAAAGAGAAATTTTGCCTGACCATCTGAATTTCCCATGCCACATCCCCGGTCGCGCCTTTTCCTTCCCTTTCCCCTGGACAAGGGAAGCATTCTCCCCCTCGTGCTAGGTATGCTTTATTTGCTACCAGGTCGGTTGGATGCCAATGGCTCATATGAACGGCCCTTTAACCCCGGGGACCATTTCTTTTACGATGTCAAATGGGGGGTCATGAAAGTCGGGGAAGCAGAAATGCTGGTGCAAAGAGCCGAGGAAAGCGAAGTCGGGGATCTGAAATTCATCCTGCTGGTTCGAACCACCCCTTGGGCCGACCTCATCTACAGGGTGCGCAACCGCATTGAAAGCTTTACCGATGAGAAGGTCACCCAGACCCTGCATTATCGCAAGAACCAGAGGGAAGGCGGGTTGCACCGGGAAATTGTAATCGAGGTCGATTGGGACAAGCAGTCTGCCCAATACTCCAATTTTGGCGAACCGCTCGATCCCATCCCCATAGAGCCGGGGTGTCAGGACCCCTATTCCATATTGTTCGCCTATCGGCTTCAGGGAAAAAAAATCGGCCAACGCATCCGGATCCCGGTCACGGATGGCAAAAAGACCATAATGACGGAAATCGAAATCGTGCGGGAGGAAAGGGTCAAAGTCGAGGCGGGGAGGTTTGACTGCGTGGGTGTCTCGGCGGACGTAAAGGGTTTGGGCGGAGTGTTCAGCAAGAGCGAGAATGCCGCCATCGACCTTTGGTTTTCCAACGATGAGCACAAGATCATCGTAAAGATGACCAGCTCGGTGAACGTCGGGAAATTCAGGGTTGAATTGCGCAAGTACGTCCTGGGCAAATCGGCTTGACTCCATGGCGCCGCCCTCTCGGCCGCTCGCCGCGAACAAGGTTGGATTTCCCTTCTTGCGGTGCCGGGATAGCCGGGCCGAGTAATACAAATTGAATAGGGAATCAAAACCCTGTAAGGAAGGGTCGGATTTTATGAATAAGTTGTCGCGGCGCTTGGAGAATGAATTTGACGCGGTCGAGACGGCCATCGAGGCCATCGCCGACGGCCGTATTGTCATCGTTACCGACGACGTGGACCGGGAAAACGAGGGGGACCTGATTTTTGCGGCCGAAAAGGCCACTGCCGAACTGGTCAACATGATGATTCGCCACTGTAGCGGGGTGGTCTGCGTTCCCTGTGCCGAACCGCAACTGAAACGGTTGGGACTCACTCCCATGGTTCCGCACAATCGCGAGTCCTACCGCACGGATTACACCGTGTCCGTCGATGCGGCCGAGGGCATAACAACGGGAATCAGCGCCTTTGACCGGGCGGAAACCATTCGCAGGATCGCTTCACGGCAAACCACCCCGGAGGACCTGATCCAACCCGGCCACGTATTTCCCCTGCGGGCCAGGCCGGGCGGGGTATTGGAGCGAAGTGGACATACCGAGGCCGCGGTCGATTTGGCCCAATTGGCCGGTTTGTTTCCCGCAGGTGTCTTGTGCGAAGTGGTTAATCCGGACGGCACTATGGCGCGGCTGCCCCAGTTGGTGGAATTCAAATATCGCTTCAACCTGCCCTTGATATCCATCGCCTCCCTCATCGAATACCGCCATAAACGGGAGAAGCTGGTGGAACAAGTGGCTCGGCAACCTTTTCGCTCCGCCTTCGGGGATTTTGAAATGTTTATTTTCCGCAGTAAAATTGACGGCAGGCATCACCTTGCCTTTGTCAAAGGCGAGGTGTCGGGTGAACCCACCCTGGTCCGCGTGCAGAGCGAAAACGTGTTGCAGGATGTTTTTCGGGACATGCAGGGGGGCGGTTTTTTGAATTTGCGGGCTGCTTTCGAGAAAATTTCCCGGGAGGGCCGTGGAGTGGTGCTTTATATGGAGCAGGCCAGGAGAGGGTTGGTTCTGAAGAGTCGAGGTGACCGGGCCGCGGTCGGGGGATCGGACATGGATTTCAGGGATTACGGGATTGGCGCCCAAATCCTGGTGGCCCTGGGGCTCAGGAAAATCCGGCTTCTCTACACTACCCTTCGAAATGTGGTGGCCCTCGATGGGTACAACCTTGAAATTGTCGAGCAAGTGGCTTTGAACTGACCCCTGAATTATCCGTTCTTTGTATTGGCATGAGCACTCTGAACCCGGAGTTTGAATCGATCGATGGCAGCCCGTTTGCCTTCGGAATCGTTTGTGCGCGGTTTAATCCCCCGGCAGTGGAACCGCTTTTGCAGAGAACTTTGGCCGTCCTTCGTGAGGCCGGTGCTCGGGAAGAAAATATGGAGGTGATGCGGGTTCCCGGATCCAACGAAGTGCCCTGGGGAATCCGGATGCTTGCCCAAAGTGGACGGTTTGACTGCTGTGTGGGTCTCGGGGTCGTGCTGCGGGGAGGGACCGTCCATTTTGAAATTGTCGCCCAAACCGCCTCCCATGCCCTTCAGTCGGTGGCCCTCGAGGAGTCCGTCCCGGTCATCAATGGTATCTTGGTGGCCGATACCATGGAACAGGCCCTCGACCGGGCCAAGGGACGGCTGGACCGCGGACGGGAATTTGCCGAAGCGGCCCTGCAGATGGCTCAAATTCACAGGAGAATCAAAGTCGGCCATGGGTAGAACCTCGAAAAGGCGCAAAAATCGTATCACCGCGCTGCAGTTTCTTTACGCCTGTGAAATAAATCCGCCGGACGATTTGGAACTGCAGTTGCGATTGTTCTTTGCCGGAAAGGAACGGAAGCGGAGCTACTACGGTTTTGCCGAGGAATTGATTTATGGGGTGCTGGAGAACCAGGATTCCATCGATGGCCAAATCAAAACCTATGCGGAAAATTGGGATTTCGACCGCATCGCCAAGATGGACCTTTCCATTTTGCGGTTGGCCATTCACGAGTTGATGAACCGCCTGGACATTCCGCCCATCGTGTCGATCAATGAGGCCATCGATTTGAGCAAGCTGTTTTCCAGTCCGGATTCCAAGCGCTTCATCAACGGCATACTGGACAAAATGAAGGGAACCATTCAGCGGCCGCTTCGGGAAGCCGTGGAACGGTGATGCCAATCTGGAATCATGTTGGGTCTTTTTGACAAATTCAGGTCCGGATTGTCCGGGACGACCCACTCCCTGTTCGGCGCTGCAGGTAGTATTTTCCGGGGCAAGAAGCTCGATTCGGCATCCCTGGATGCGTTGGAGGAGGCCTTCTACGGGGCCGACTTCGGCGTGGCCACTACGGTGGAAATCATGGAGGAGATTCAGCGGGCTTACGGGGAGGAGAAAAGGTTGCGCGGCAGGGATGTGGCCGAAATCGGATCCCACGTCCTCAAACGGATTCTGGACGGAGCGGAGGGAACCCTGGATGCTCCGAAAGGATCGCCCGAGGTGGTTATGCTATTGGGGGTAAACGGGTGTGGAAAAACGACCACCACCGCCAAGCTGGGTTACTTCTACCAAGAGGCCGGATATTCTGTCCAGATGGCGGCATGCGACACCTTCCGTGCCGCCGCCAACGCGCAATTGAAATCCTGGTCGGACCGGTTGGGGATTGCCCTGGTGTCGAGCAGGCGCGGGGCGGACTCCGCCGCTGTCGCTTTTGACGCGCACGAAGCGGCCCGGACCCGAAAGCACGACTTCCTCCTCCTGGATACTGCGGGACGCTTGCACAATAAAGTCCACTTGATGGAAGAATTGAAGAAAATGGTCCGTGTTCTTCGGAAAAAGGACGCCGCTGCGCCCCATCACCGCTGGCTGGTGATCGACGGCAGCCTGGGGTCGAATTCCATCGAGCAGGCGCGGAAGTTTCACCAGGCGATTGAGCTGACCGGGTTAATCGTCACAAAACTGGACGGAACCAGCCGGGGCGGCGCCCTGGCCGGGATATATCGGGAATTGGGGTTGCCGGTCCACTTCGTGGGCTTGGGCGAAAAGCCGGGCGACTTGCAACGATTTACGGTGGAAAATTACGTCAATGCCGTCTTCGGCCTGAAAACAGAGAGCGTGTAATGGCAGGCCGGGACATTATCGTAGAGGTGGATTTGGGCCGGCGGCGCTATCCCATCCGGATTGGTCCAAATGCGGCCGAGGGTGTTCTTGAAACGGCCGGGAACCTGGCCCGGGAAAACAGGAGATCGGCCTTTATAGTCGATAAAGGTTTCGCTGCCGCCCACGGGGAATTTTTGCAATCGCTGCAAGCTGTCGGGCAGGTTTTGCTGCTGCCTGCCGGAGAGAAGACCAAAAGCCTTTCCTGCCTGTCGGAGATTTACGACTTTTTGGCGGGACTCAATTTTGACCGCAGTTGTTGTCTATTTGCCGTGGGAGGAGGGGTCATTGGGGATATTTCCGGATTTGCCGCGGCCAGTTATATGCGGGGGATCGATTATTACCAGGTCCCGACAACCTTGCTGTCGATGGTGGACAGTTCAGTAGGCGGGAAAACGGGTATCAACCTGCCGGCGGGGAAAAACCTGGTCGGCGCTTTTTTACAACCCAAAGCGGTTTTCTCCGGCACCCGGTTTTTGGAGACCCTCCCCCGGAGGGTATTCAACTGTGGAATTGCGGAAATCATTAAACATGGCTTGCTGGGGGACGCCCCTCTGTTCGAGCGGCTGGAAAACCTGGATAACCTGTATGCCGGCCACGTGGAATTGCCCTCCATCATCAGGCGCAATTGTGAAATAAAAGCGGCCGTGGTAAGGGCCGACGAGAGGGAAAGGGCCGATAGGGGAGGGCGCGCCCTGCTCAATTTGGGCCACACCTTCGCCCATGCCGTCGAAAATGCGGCGGGGTATGGGGACTATGAACACGGTGAGGCGGTAGGGCTTGGCCTGGTCCTGACCGGGGAACTGTCCAACAGGTTGGGAAACATCGATAGAACTGCTCTGGACCGGATCCGTTCCCTGGTCGGTCGCTACCAATTGCCGGTGCAGTTTCGCAAACCTCTCGCTGTCGGGAAAGTGGTCCAAGCCATGCTGCGGGACAAGAAGATAAGGCGGGGACAGTTGCGTTTCATAGTATTGAAACGCGTCGGAGAAGCCTCTATGAAAAGGCGGATCGATCCTGCCCTGGTCAAGGAAATCCTGGTCCAATACGGCGCCCGGGGCTGATCGGTTACGGTTGAACCATGTGACTTCCTTCCCTGTGCGGGCTGAATTTTTAGGTGGTCAATGTGGGCCGGGAGGAGTTATTTTTCCGGAAATGAGGTATTGAACGCGATGTCGTCCGTTGATGAAAAAATAGTGCGGGAGTATTTTGAGCAAAATGGTTTTTTGGTGCGTCAATTGCGCAAATACCAGGTTCAATCGCGCAAGAAGAGAAGGGATGAGGAGATTGACTTGCTGGTCCTCAATCCGTCCTATTCCCAACGGTCCCGGCGGCCGGATTTCATGTTGTTCTCCAGCGAGTTGCGTTACATTCACAAAGCGGTCGTGGTGGTGAAAGGTTGGCATTCCCTGAGGTTTACTCCCTCCATGTTGAGGAGCAGCCCGGAGATTTTCCGCTTCCTGGAAAAGCAGGTCGTAAAACAAGTCAGCGCCCTTTTCCGGCCGGCCTCGGAGGAGGTGGAGGAGGACGATCTGCTCAAGGTTCTGGTATTGCCCGGATTGCCCACGGAAAATCCCTATCGGGAACAGAGCATGGAACTCCTCAAAGAAAAAGGGGTAGACGGTATTATTTCCTTTCGTTCCATGTTGTTGGATATTTTGGCCCGGGTTGAGATCAACCGGAACTATCAGAAATCGGATATTTTGCAGGTTTTGCGCATCATGAAAAACTACGATTTGCTGAATGACCCGCAATTGGAGTTGTTCAAGTGAGCTGCCCCGCATCTTTATGCCGGAACAGTTGGAAGATTCCAAACCCATTGCCATAACCTCGGGTGATCCGGCTGGTGTCGGACCGGAAGTCATTTTCAAATGGGCCCGCTCCTACCCGGGAAACCGAAACGGGTATGTCTTTTTCGGTAGTGAGCCCTGGGTGGCGTCCTTGCGCGCCTTGGGTTATACCGGACAGGGACTGGGAAGGGGCGACTACCAAGCCATCCCGGGGAACCCGAAAAAGGCGGACAGCCTGATTGCCCGCGAAGCGCTGATCAAGGCTGCCCGCGGTTGCCGGGCCGGTCATTACGCGGCCGCAGTGACCGGTCCGGTAAGCAAGGAAAACTTGCGGGCCATCGGCTTCCGGCATCCCGGCCAGACCGAATTTTTCGCGGCCGAGTGGGGAGGTTCCCCGGTAATGGGATTTGTGGGCCGCCGCCTGAAGGTCGTGCTGGCCACTTGGCATATTCCCTTGCACGAGGTTTCTCACGAATTGTCCCCGGTAAAGTTGATTCGGGCCGTCACCCAGGCAGACCTGCTGTCGCGGGTTTATGGTGCAACCGAACCCAGGATTGGGGTTTGCGGGCTCAATCCCCACGCCGGTGAAAAGGGACTTCTCGGAGTGGAGGAATGCGAATGGATCGATCCGTTACTGGAGGATTTGAGGCAGAAATTTCCCGGGGTGTCCGCGACGCAGGCGGCAGATTCCCTGTTTTGGCGGGCCTTGAAGGGCGAATTTGATGTAATTGTGGCCCTTTACCACGATCAGGGATTGATACCGGTAAAGACCTTGGAGTTCGATCACGCCGTAAACGTCACCCTGGGGTTGCCCTGTACCCGCACCAGTCCGGATCACGGCACCGGTTACTCCATCGCGGGCAAGGATAGGGCCGATAGTTCCAGTTTTGCCGCCGCAGTGGAGGTGGCGCGAAGGTTTATCCTCTTTAAGAATTGACCCACTTCTCCCCCGGCTTTATTCATCCCCGATAAACAATGAAAAACCTGCCCCAAGGGGTTCGATTAGGCAATGAACAATTGATCCAGCTCACCGAATCCGCCGGAGATAAGTTGAGTGAATTACTTTCCGATGAATCGGAGGACACGGTTTTGCGCGTCAGGATTTCGGGCGGGGGCTGTAATGGGCTCTCATACAAGTTGGATTTTGTGCAGGATTACAGGCGGGGCGATATTCTGGTGAAATCGGCCGGGTCCCAGGTAGTGGTGGATTGCAAAAGTGCGCTTTACCTGAGAGGAACGACCCTGGAATACTCCCATGCGCTAGTTGGTGGAGGATTCAGATTTGCCAATCCCAACGCCAAGTCCAGTTGCTCCTGTGGGGAAAGTTTCAACGTGTAAAATCTCCATCAAATGGTGATGCTCGCGGAAATGGGCTTGCCATCCTCAAGTCTGATCTACATGGAACAAGGCAACATTTTCCCAGCCAGCGACCAATAAATGGAATTCGAAAACGCAGTAATGCCTTTGATCGGGATCACTCAAGCGGATTGCCGATTGGTGAAGTGGTATTTTATGGCTCCTTTTGAAATTCCGCAAGATCGAGCGGAGTGCATCCCTAACTTGGCAGAGGCCAACTGTTAATGCCCAGGAGAGGTGGCCGGCCCAGGCGGAAATGGGTTCCAAGAATCCGGAAGAATGAAAGAATTCGGGCTCGTGAGATCAGAGTCATTGGTCCCGACAGCAAGCAAATCGGGATAATGCATCCCAAGGAGGCCTTGTCCATGGCCAGGCGGCTCGGCCTGGATTTGGTGGAAATTTCCGCTTCGGCCAAACCTCCCGTTTGCCGAATACTGGACTTCGGTAAATACCGCTACCAGCAAGCAAAAAAAGGCAAGGACGCCAAGACCCAACGAACGCGAAACAAGGTCAAGGAAGTCAAGTTCCGGGTGCGGATCGAGGACCATGATTATTTTACCAAAATCAAGCGTGCCGAGGATTTTCTGGGCAAGGGGAACAAGGTGAAGTTGAGCCTCATGTTCCGCGGCAGGGAGATAGAACACAAGGACTTGGGGTTTGATACCATAGCCCGGGCCGTCGGGGACCTCGACCACATCGGTCATCAGGATACCCCGCCACGGCTGGCTGGGCGTTTTATCAACACCATGGTATCTCCCCTTCCGGAGAATCAGCGCGTTTTCAAGTACAACGAACACGAACCGGAGGATTGAATTTCGAGTGATCAATGGGGGGCATATGATTCTGGCAAGACCGCACTTCAGGTGGGGGTCTTTACTCCTCTGCATGGGGCTGGGAATGTGCCTGCTGCCATCCGGATCAGGGGCTGAGCTCCCTCCCACTCCTACGGATGCCATCTTGTACGAGAGGCCCTATACGGAGCTGGCAACCGTAGCCGGCAAGTTGGGGATGCGTTACCAACAATCCCGCGACCTGAAGGCCGGCACGCTTTCAAGCCGGTGGACCTCCCTCAAATTCAGCCAAAACAGCAAGGTGATGCTGTTGAACAATTTCAGGATTTTCCTGGGGTTTGCCGTGGCCGGTAGCAAGGGAAAGCTATACCTCTCCTCCCACGATATGAGAAATATCATTCGGCCCCTGCTCACTCCCCAGGTTTTCAGCCACAAACCGAGATTGAAAAAAATCGTCATCGACCCCGGTCACGGTGGAAGAGACCCCGGGTGTTCCAATGAATCTCTTGGCATGTTGGAAAAGGATATAGTCCTGGCCTGGGCCATGCAACTGAAAGAAGCGTTGCAGGAAAGGGGCTATCAGGTTTTGCTGACCCGGCACTCGGACCGGTACGTGGAAAACACCAATCGTTTCAAATATGCCAACGATGTGAATGCGGATTTGTTCTTGTCCCTGCATTTCAATTCGGTCCCCCGCCCTTCCGTTCATGGCATTGAGACTTACGTTTACACCCCGTTGGGTCAGCCCTCCTCCTCCCGAAGCCATATCGAGGAAATCGACCTGAAAGCGCGCCCCGCCAACCATTTCGATCCTTGGAGCACTCTGGCTGGATTTAACATTCAACGCCAATTGATCCAATCGATTGGGGGTGTTGATCGAGGATTGAAACGGGCCCGTTTTTCCATGTTGAGCGGTCTGAATTGCCCGGGAGTCCTGATTGAAGGTGGCTTCTTCAGCAACCGTACCGAGGCAAAAAAAATCAAATCCGCCTGGCATCGCAAAAAACTGGCCGAGGCTGTTGCTGTGGGTGTAGACGCCTACCATAACACCCTGAAGAAAATTTCCGGCAAGGACGCCTGAATCCTGGTTTTGGGACTACCTCGGAAAAGAGAAGGGTCAGGCCTTGAAAACTGTATTCCGTTGTACTTCATACACTTTTACAAGGCAACTGACCCTGTAAGGCATAACTTTTCCACGTCTTGACCTCGACGGCGTTCCCGTAGCTCGCGACGAATTTTGTGAGAAATGCGGCTAGACGCTTTCCACGATGACGTCGGCCAACCCGTATTCGATGGCCTCGACGGCGTTCATGTAAAAGTCCCGGTCCGTATCCTCGGTAACTTTTTCGATACTCTGACCGGAAGACTCGGCCAGGATCTTGTTCAACTCTTCCCGGGTGCGTTCCATTTCCTGGGCCTGGATATTGATATCGACAGCCGGCCCTTGGAACCGGCCGTGGATTAAAGGTTGGTGGATGAGTATCCTGGCGTAGGGGAAGAGCATGCGTTTTCCCGGGGCTGCGGCGCAAAGCAGGATCGATCCCATACTGGCTGCCATGCCGGTTACGATTACGGAAATAGGCGAGGAAATAAGCTTCATGGTGTCGTAGATAGCCATTCCTGCGGTGATGCTTCCACCGGGGGTATTGAGATAGAATGAGATCTCCTTGCCGGGATCGGTCCACTCCAGGTAAAGCAGCTTTTCCGTGATTTCCTTGGCCGACTTGTCGTTTACCTCTCCCCAAAGGAAGATCTTCCTTTCCTGGAGAAATTTTTTCTGCACCATTTCTCCGAGAGGAGAGGGGCTTTTTGAATCAAGTTCCTCAGACATAGAGCACAATGAAAAGGGGTATGGGGAAAAATTCCAGCGCAATTCGAGGTGTGGTTCAAACCAGTCCCAGGACCATTTTTCCCTCTTCTGAAATCATGTCCTGGTTCCAGGGCGGATCCCAGACCACCTCGACCTTGGCGTTGGACACGCCGGGCAAGGTCATGATTTTCGAGCGGGCATCCTCGGCGATGACCGGCCCCATGCCACAGCCCGGCGCGGTCAAGGTCATTTTCACGTCCACGTGATGGGTGCCGTCCTTCTGCTCCTCGTCTTCGCAAGAGTAAACCAATCCCAGATCTACGATATTCACCGGTATTTCCGGATCGTAGACCGATTTCAGTTGTTCCCAAATGGCGGATTCCTGCAAGGGGCCGGTAGCGGCGGCTTCCTGAATTTTCTTCTGGGCCGTCTCCGGAATGTCCAAACCCAGAGCATCGGCGTCGGAACCGGCTATCCGGCTCATACCATATCGGGAAACCACCGTAAAGGTTCCTCCGAGTTTTTGCGTTACTGTAACGGATGTTCCAGCGGGGATAATCAGCCGGGCGCCTTCCGGTATGATCCGGGCTTCGACATCGCGGTTGAGGACAATTTGTTCAGGCATGGAGACTTGGGGTGAAGGCGATCGGGCTTGGTGTCTGAACGGGTTCAGGAACGCTTGAATTTTTCTTGCACCAGCCGCCGATGGAATTCCGCCAATTCCCGGTTATCTATTTTTTCCAGAACTTCCTCGAAAAACCCGAAGATCAGCAGTTTTTGCGCGGCGAGTTTCCCAATCCCGCGAGACAAAAAGTAGAAAAGCTGGTTTTCATCCAGTTGGCCGGTGGTAGCGCCATGACTGCACTTCACGTCGTTGGCGAGAATTTCCAGGCCGGGCATTGAATTCGCCTCCGCCTTCGGACTGAGCAGCAGGTTCCGGTTGGTCTGGTAGGCATCCGTTTGTTGGGCCGCTTTATCGACTTTGATGAGACCTGAAAAAATGGTTTTGGAGGAATCGAGAAGGGCATTTTTAAAGAGGAGGTTGGAACGGGCATGGGGGGCCCGGTGTGTTTGCCGGGTACGTTGGTCCATTTCCTGGTCCAGATGGGATAGGGTCAGGGAGTAGAATTCCGCATTGCTGGCAGGTCCTTCAATTATGGAATGGCCTTCATTGCGGGAATATTTACTGCCGAGGTTCATGCCAAAGGCACGTATCCGTGAATTCCGATGGGCTATAGCGGTGAGGGTGTTGAAACTGAGAGAGCGTTCACCCCAGTTCTGGATAGAGTGATATTCCACCTCGGCGCCGGACCCGGCATACAAGGTGCTCACTCCACAGGCGAACTGCCGGGAGGAGGCCTTGCTCGAGCGGTAAACATCCACGAAAACTACCCGCGCCTGGTCCCGGGCAATCACAAGGGTATGGGGAAATACCGCCGCGTTTTCCCCCATTGCCCAATGGCGACTGACCAGGGGGAGCCTGATTTCCACCTTTTCCGGCACATACAACAGGGTTCCATTGCGATTCAAAGTGGTATGAAGAGCGGCAAATTTCTCCGATCCCAGCGCCGATTTCTGAGCCATGTAGAATTCTTCCAGGATTTCAGAATGTTTGGAAAACGCAGTTTGCAACGGTTCGAAGATCACCCCTTTTTCCGTCAGTTCCCGAGAAAGCGGTGAATTTTCGAGCAAGTCGTCGTTGCCAAATACCATCCTTCCGGCGCAAGGGTCGAGATCCTGTGACCGGGCCACCAAGGCCGCCCTTGAATGACCGTTTATCGGATTGGCCAAAGCGAAGGGATCCACTCCCAAACCCCTGACATTGGAGAAGCGCCAGGACTCCATCTTTCGGTTGGGCAAGGGCAGAGACCGGTATTCCATCCAGCTTTGCCGCTTTTGTTGCAGCAACCAAGGCGGAAGATCGGGGTGCCGACCTTGAAAATGTTCGAAAACAGTTTCCGTCAGGAGATCGGAACCGGGATTCACTGTTGTGGCAGGGGGCATGGTGCGGAAAATTCCATTCTACCGGTTAACCCACGGATCCCTCCATCTCGAGGTCGATCAAGCGCTTGAGCTCTACACTGTATTCCATGGGAAATTGTTTTACCAGGTCGTTGACAAATCCATTTACGGCCAAACTCATGGCTTCACCTTCGCTCATGCCGCGTTGCATCAAATAAAAAATTTGTTCAGCGCTGACCTTGGAAACGCTGGCTTCGTGCTGGACCGAGTTGTGGTCCCCCCGAACCGTTATGGCCGGATAGGTGTCGGTGCGGCTGTTGGCGTTGATGAGCAAGGCATCGCATTCGGTGTTGTTTCTACAACCGCGCAGACGCCTGGGAATGTGGACTTGGCCGCGATAGGTGGAACGTCCTTCTCCTACCGAGATACTCTTGGCGATAATATTGCTGGTGGTTTCATCGGCCGCGTGAATCATCTTCGCCCCCGTGTCCTGGTGTTGCCCGTCTCCAGCCAGGGCTATGGAAAGAACTTCACCACGGGCACGTCGACCCTTGAGGATTACTCCCGGGTATTTCATGGTGAGGCGAGATCCGATATTGCAATCGATCCACTTCACTTCGGCTTCCTCCTCCGCCCTGGCCCGCTTGGTTACCAGATTGAATACATTGGAACTCCAATTTTGTACGGTAATGTATTGGATTTTCGCTCCCTTGAGAGCGATCAGCTCAACCACGGCCGAGTGCAGGGTGGTGGTTTCAAATTTTGGAGCGGTGCACCCTTCCATATAGGTGACTTCCGCTCCCTCATCCGCGATGATCAAGGTGCGCTCAAATTGGCCGAAGCTTTCCGCATTGATCCGGAAGTAGGCCTGCAATGGCTGCTTCACTTTTACCCCGGGAGGAACATAGATAAAACTGCCTCCGGAGAAAACCGCGCTGTTCAAGGCGCTGAATTTGTTGTCCGCTATGGGGATGACCCTGGCGAAAAATTTTCGAAAAATTTCCGGATGCCGCTTCAGCCCTTCGGTTGACCCCACGAAGATGACGCCGTCCTTGGCCAAGTCTTCCTTCATGCGGGAGTAGGCGGCCTCGCTGTCGAACTGAGCCTCCACTCCGGCCAGGAAGGAGCGCTCCTGTTCGGGGATGCCCAGGCGTTCGAAGGTCTCCTTCACATCATCCGGAACCTCGTCCCAGGTCCGGCTGGGTTGTTGTCCCTTGGAGAGGTAATAACGGAATTTGTCAAAGTGGATGTTCTCCAGGTCCTTCGTCGCCCAGTGAGTCGGGAGGGGTTTCCCTTTGAAGATTTCGAGGGCCTTCAGACGAAAGGCGCGCACCCAATCGTCTTCCTCCTTCACGTCCGCAATGTAGTTGACCACCCTTTCGTTCAGGCCGACCCCCGCGTCGAACTCATAGGTGGTATCGTAGTGGAAATTTCCTTTTTCCCGATCTATGTTGATGGCGTTTTCGTTTTTCATGGTAAATTGTTCTTGTGGTTGGGCTACACGCTGGCGGCCATTTCCTCCTTGATCCAATCGTATCCGCGTTCTTCCACTTCGATCGCCAACGATTTGTCCCCGCTTTTTACCATGCGACCGTCCACAATGATGTGCACGCAATCGGGGATGATGTGGTTCAACAACCTTTGGTAGTGGGTGATGACCAGGATTCCCCGATCATCTCCGCGCATGTGATTGACCCCCGCGGCAACGATTTTCAAGGCATCCACATCCAAGCCGGAATCGGTTTCATCCAGAACACAATATTTGGGTTCGAGCATGGCCATCTGGAGGATTTCACAGCGCTTTTTCTCCCCGCCGGAAAATCCCTCATTGACCGAACGACTGGTGAATTTGCGATCGATTCCAAGGCGGTCCATCTCCGCGTATAAACGACGGTAATAGGCGATGGCATCGAAGGAATCCCCCTCACCCTGCCGGGCGTTCAGGGCGGCGCGGATAAAATTGGCAATGCTCACTCCCGGAATTTCTACCGGGTACTGAAAAGCCATGAACAGTCCCGCGCGGGCCCGCTTGTCCACTTCCAGTTCCAAAAGGTTTTCCCCGTCCATCAGCACTGTTCCGGAGGATATGACGTAATCCTCATGACCGGCCAAAACTTTGGCCAAAGTGGACTTGCCCGATCCATTGGGGCCCATGATGGCATGGACTTCACCCTTGGGCAGGGTGAGAGACAGGTTGTTGAGAATCGGTTTTCCCTCGACCGAAACGGTCAGATTTTCGATTTCTAATGAACGCATGCCATTCTGGTGATTCAGGTTATTTCGCAGCCACACCGGGGGACTGTTTCGACTGGGTTCCTCTAAAATTAAGCTCCACTTCGGACACGAAAAATGGCTCCGGAACCAAACGTTTCAAGGCTTCCAGCACCTTATTGGGCAATTCCACATCGGTTACTTCTCCAGTTTCATCGCAGAAAAAATGGGCGTGGGGGACGAGGGCCGGTTCGTAGCGGGAGGACTCGCGTTCGAAATTGACCTGCCGAACGAGGCCGCAATCCACCAGCGTCTCCAGGCAATTGTAGACCGTGGCGATGGAAATGGTGGGCATGGCTACCCTGCATCTGGAGAAAATCTCCTCCGCCGTGGGATGGTCCTTGGCCCGGGAAACAACCCGGTAGACGACCTCTCGTTGCCGGGTGGAACGCAGGCCCTTCCGGGCCAGGGCCTCGTGTAGATCTTGTAATTTCTGGCGCCTTCTTCGCATGATAATGAGACTAATTAACAATAAGAAAGGGGTAAAATTCCCAAAAGCAACCTCTTTAGGAGAAAAAATGTCCCTTTTGATCCGGACTGCTTTATCGACCCCTTATTGGCGTTCGGCCAACCAGCGTTCCGCCTCCATGGCGGCCTGGCAACCCATACCTGCAGCCGTTATGGCCTGCCGGTAGACGTGATCCACGCAATCCCCCGCCACGTAGACTCCTTCCACATTGCTACAGACCTGACTGGCGTTCAAGGGAACGAAGTAGCCATTATCGTCCGTATTCAGGTGAGAGGCGAAGGCTTTGGTATTGGGGATGTGCCCGATGGCGATAAAGGCTCCCTTGCAGGGGATGCTTTTTTCCTCACCGTTTATGACGTTCCTGACCCGGACCCCGGATACGGCGTTTTCCTCGGCTCCCTCGAATTCCGTGACTACCGAGTTCCAACAAGGCTCGATCTTTTCGTTGGCCAGGGTGCGGTCCGCCATGATTTTCGATGCCCTGAGTTGGTCGCGCCGGTGGACCAGGGTGACTTTGGGAGAAAAACGAGTCAAAAAGAGCGCCTCTTCACAGGCGGAATCACCTCCGCCGACCACCACCACATCCATGCCCCGGTAAAATGGACCATCGCAGGTGGCGCAGGTGGAAACGCCCCCGGTGCCGAACAACTTTTTCTCCGAATCCAGGCCCAGCAACCGTGGAGAAGCACCGGTTGAAACTATGACGGTCTTGGCCCGGTAGGTTTTTTCACCTGCTTTGAGGACTTTGATGTCCCCGGAAAAATCCACCGACTCTATCCAGTCGAGCTCGTAACGCGCCCCGAAACGGGCCGCCTGTTTGCGCAGCTTCTCCATCAACGTGTAACCGTCGATTCCGTCGGGCCATCCCGGGAAGTTTTCCACGTCCGAGGTGGTGGTGAGTTGTCCTCCGGGCAAGTTGCCTTCGATAACGAGGGGATGCAGATTGGCCCGGGCCGCGTAAATTGCCGCGGTAAGGCCGGCACAGCCGGTTCCCAATATGATGATGTTTTCCATAACTGATTCCGGTGTTGGGAATGGGCCGTAATTAGATGGGTTCTGCCGTCGAGGTCAAAAGATTATCGCCGCAACCCGACCTTCTTCGCCCTTCCGCCTTCGGGGTTGATATTTGGGAAAGAGGTTGGCACTTTGACCCAGCATGGGTGGCCCGGTTTCCATTATCGATAGTCATTGTCACCTCGACCGTTTCCACAGAAAGGGCGCCTTGGAAGAGGCGTTGCAATCGGCTGGGGATGCCGGGGTGAACCGAATGATTGCAGTGGGCACCAACGAGGCCGACTGGAAAATTTCCCAAATGCTCGCCCAACGACATCCAAGCACGATTTATTACACGGTGGGTCTTCATCCTTCCGAGGTGGGAGATGATTGGGAAGAGCAAGTCATTAAGGTGGCCGGGTTCTTCCAGCAACCGCGGAATCGTCCCGTGGCCCTGGGGGAAATTGGGCTGGATTTCTTTCGCTTGCCTAGCGGGGATCCCGAAAAGGCCGCCTCCATAAAGGACCTCCAGCTTCGGGCCTTTCGCAGCCAGTTGGAGCAGGCCCGCCGCTTGGACTGTCCTGTTGTAATCCACTCCAGAGGGGCTTATCGGGAATGCATCGAGGAACTCGATGTCTCCGGAGTGAATTGGGAACGCGTCGTTTTTCATTGTTTCGTGGAGGACGGCGAGGCCATCAGGCAAATAAACAGGAGGGGAGGCCGCGGATCCTTTACCGGAATCGTGACCTTTAATTCTGCTGAGCAAGTGCGGGAAGCGGTCAAGGTTCAGGGTTTGGAAAAGATCATGGTAGAGACCGATGCCCCTTACCTCGCTCCCGTTCCCCATCGGGGGAAGCTCTGTCAACCCGCCTATGCGGCCATAACTGCGCGCTACTGCGGCCGTCTCCTGAATGTGGAGGAAAACGAGTTTGCCGCCATCAGCCGGGGGAATACCGAAGCGTTTTTCGGTCTGTGATCCCGTTGCCCCATTTAATTGAAACCCTCATTTCAACCTCGGTGCCGGAGACCCCTCAGACTTCGTCGAACTTCCTTTTGAAAAGGGAATTCATTTCGGAAAGCAACTCGGCTCCATCTTCGCCGTTGGCTATGAACTTCAATCGGGAACCTTTTCCTGCCGCCAGCATCATCAGGCCCATAATGCTTTTTCCATTTACCAGATCCTTGTCCCGTTCCACATAGACCTCGCTTTTGTATTTATTGGCCAAGCGCACAATCCTGGCGGCGGGACGGGCATGGATACCCATCTTATTGATGACCTCAATAATCCTGGTATGCGTATTTCCGCCGTTGGTCTGCTTCGTAGGTTCCATAGGTTGGGGCTAGCCTGTCCAATTTGATAATTCGACTTGAGTTTCACTGTGTAAAGGTCGATTCAACCAATGGTCAAGGGATAATCTTAGAATGGGAATCCGCGGAAAATGTCCCCATATTAAGCGAAGTCATCAAAAAAACGGTTCATTGGAACGGACGCCTCCTGAAATCATCACTGCATACCGACTTCATAATTCCCGACCTGTGGCAGCAGGAGGCGGTGCGGCATTTGGTTGACGGAAAGGATGTGGTTTTGCACGCGCCCACCGGGGCCGGCAAAACCTATATCTTCGAGTTGCTGGTCGAGCAAGGGTTGCGAAAACGGGCTATTTTCACGGTTCCCACCAGGGCCCTGGCCAATGACAAGTTGATGGAGTGGCGGGCCCGCGGTTGGGATGTGGGAATTTGCACCGGAGACATCGTGGAAAATGAAGGGGCATCGGTTGTGGTCGCCACTCTCGAAACCCAAAAACGGCAGTTTTTACAGGGCAAGGGCCCGGGCCTGTTGGTCATAGACGAGTACCAGATGTTGGCCGATCCGGTTCGCGGAGTAAATTACGAACTGGCCATTGCCATGTCGCCTCGGTCTTGCCAGATCCTGCTCATGAGCGGGAGTGTCTCCAATCCCCAGGATCTCGTGGCTTGGCTCAATCGACTGGACCGGGACGCGGTTCTGGTTCGGCGGCTGCATCGACCGGTGCCTCAGGAAGAAGTCCTGGTCGAGGGCTTGAAAATCAGGGTGCCGGCCCGGGTGCGGGGATTTTGGCCTCGCATCGTGAGCAAAGCCCTGGTGGCCAACCTGGGCCCTTTGATTATATTTGCCCCCCATCGTAATGAGGCAGAAAATATCGCCCGGCAGCTTTCCAGGGAAATTCCGGTCGATGAGGAACTCCTGCTCACTCCGGAGCAACGGCGGCTGGCCGGGAGGGGATTGGCGCGGTTATTGAAAAACCGCATATCCTACCATCACAGTGGGCTGAACTACCTGCAGCGCGCCGGTGTAATCGAGCCCCTGGCCAAGGCCGGCCAATTGAGGGTAGTGGTAGCCACCATGGGATTGGCCTCGGGCATCAATTTCTCCATGCGATCGGTGTTGGTGGCGGAAACCCTCTATCGGGTTGGGCATCGTTTGATGCGCGTCCGGCCGGATGAGTTGCTCCAGATGTTTGGTCGAGCCGGTCGTCGTGGACGGGACCGGCAGGGCTACATCCTGGTAGTGCCCGACAAGCCGCGCATCCACATGGCGAGTCCCTTGAAGTTGCATCGGGTCAGCCAGGTTGATTGGCCCAGCTTGATAGGGGTGATGCAGGCGGCCCATCGACAGGGCAATGACCCCCTCAAAACGGTGCGACAGTTGACCCACCGCTTGTTCAGCCAGGAACGCATCCCCCTCGGCCTGGAAAAATTTATGCGGGATCGGGAGAGAAACCTCGCCATGGAGGCGGGCAGAAAAGACGCAAGAAAGAGCCGTCTGATCGAGGAGGTCAGCAACAGTGAAGGAATCTGGGAACGCAAAAAGCCCGCTGTAAAAGCCCGTCTGGGGGATATTCTGTTCTTTCGGAATGGAAATTGGATCCCGGCGCTTTCGGACCCGAGAACCTTGAAAATGGCGGGCATGGGGGTGGTTTGCCTGTTGCAGAAGAGTCCCGGGAAGATCTATGGCCGGGAGGTGGCCTTGGCCAATTGGTCCAAAGAGGAGGGCCGGAAAGACATCGTTTTGACAAAGTGGTTGCGCAAGCAGATGACTTTGCTGAAGCCGAAGGTAAAGGGCAGAAATCCCGTCTCCCGCTTCTGGTACTACGATCCCTTTGAAGAGGTAGTCCTCCCCAGGATTCCCGAGATGACCGGCGGCGGGAAGCTCGTCGAGGTCATCGACCGGAAGGGCACTCTTTACGGACGCATTGACTTTTCCGACACCGAGGTTTTCGCGGTAAGGGATTCCGCGGGCAAATTTTTGCTTGGAGCGCGCAAACGGCGCCGCGCAGTAGACGATATCGGCTCGTTTTCCACCCTGGTGCGCGAGCAGGAATCCGGGGACATGGGTGGTTTATCGCCGACCCAGGCCTGGTTTCGACTCGGATTGATTGACGGGGATGGTCGACCGACCCGGAGGGGCATTATTTTCAGCTTTTTCCATTACGGCGAAGGCTTGGCCGTGGCCGCGGCCTTGGAAGAGCCTTCCTACGAAGTAAACGAATTGGTTTACGATCTGGCAAACCTGCGCGCGGGCCACCGGTTCGAGGATTTTGAGAGTTTCAGCAGCCGGTTGGGCAATTGCTGCCGCCTGGTCTATGGAAATGCCACCTTCGAAGGTTATCTGGATAAAGGGTTGCCGCTCGATTATGGCGACGGCGCAGCCGAGGTCATTGCGCGTTATGAAGCCTACGAGGAGTCGGGATTAAAAAGTGGAGAAGGGTCCCTGCAGGATGGGGATATCGAGCGGGTGCGCTTGGAGTGGGTGAGTCTTCTGCGAAACATTGCCCTGGCCCCCGACTTCGCCTGGGGACGGTGGCGTTCCTTGCAATCCGAAGCGGAAAAACTTCTCCGGAGCCGGGAGATCGATCCCGTTCTTCATCAGGTGCCCGAGCTCTCTCCGGCCCAACGAAAACGCAGGGAGCACCGCCTGCGCTTTTGAGCTGCCCGTCCTGCGGTTTCCGGCGCCACCACAGGTAGAGAGTCGGGCCATTTCGGTTGCCGGGGCCGGGATATGCCACCGGATTGAGTGGACGAATGCGGGACCATCCCCCAGATTGGTTTCCCCCCATACTCAAATCTCCATCCATGGTTTCTCTGTTAAAAAAATATACCCGCTGGCTCCATACCCGGTGGCCGGCCGGGGTGGTTGAAAAACTTCCGGTGGTCGGCCAGGACGGCAGAACCAACATTCCAGATGTGAGAATTGTGGGGGATTTGACCGGTATCCCCCTGCTCAAGTTTGCCGCCCACACTGGAGCCAGAGCGGTGCATGCCATAGTGAAGGATCCGGATTTTCAGGCTGAGCGAGGAAAAGAAGGCGTGTTGGACTTGGTCATTGTGGGAGGAGGGGTATCGGGTTTTTCTGCTGCCGCAGCGGCCAGGAAGGCCGGATTGGATTTTCAGCTTTACGAGGCAGTCGAGGAATTTTCCACCATCGAGAATTTTCCAAAAGGAAAGCCCATTTTCACTTATCCGACGGAGATGACTCCGGCGGGAGAATTTCGATTCAAGGCGAAAAACAAAGAGGATCTGTTGGAGGAATTGGCCCGCCAGCGGGAAGGGGCTGAAGTTTCATCCCAAAGAAAAAAGGTGGACCGGCTCGAACGTTGCAAAGGGGTAATTCTGGTTCATGGCGGGGATGACGAACCCGTTCGGGCCCTCCGAGCCATTGTCGCCATCGGGCGAAGTGGTAATTTCCGCAAGCTCGATGTTCCCGGTGAAGCACTGCCCAAAGTGACCAATCGGCTGCACGACCCCCAAGATTTCATGGGGAAAAACGTGGTTGTGGTGGGAGGCGGTGACGCGGCCCTCGAGACAGCGGTCGCATTGGTGTGTTGCGGGGCCGAGGTCACATTGAGCTACCGGAAAGGCGAATTCTCCCGCCCCAAGCCGGAAAATGTGAACAAGGTCCGGGCCTTGGCGGCCGACCCCAACTTTCCAACCGGGGTGGCCGAACCCACCTCCGATCGAGTTAATCCCGCTGCCGACTTCGCCATGCGGGGCCATCATCCGCCCGGCTCACTTCGGGTGGAATTCGGAAGCCGCGTCCGCGAGATCCAACCGGATTCGATAACCTTGGAAAAGCGCGGCAGGGAACACGAGTCGCTGCCTAATGACGCGGTTTTTGTCATGACGGGGCGGGAAGCTCCCTTGGATTTTTTTAGAAAGTCCGGTATTTCCATCTTGGGAGAGTGGGGGTTGAAATCCTGGTCCGCCTTGGCCTTGTTTTTCGCTTTCTGTGTATTTCTCTATCACTGGAAAAGCTGGGGCCCGATTAACGGGCTGTTGCAGCACGGGGAGTGGGGTCCTTTCGGCCTGCTGTGGGCGGGCCCCTCCTCTCTGGTCGGATCCGTCATCAAGGCGGCGCGGGACCCCGGGTTTTTATATTCCCTGGCATTCTCCGCCTGTGTCGTTGCCTTCGGCGTCAGGCGGATTCGCCGCCGCCGCACCCCCTACGTCAGGCGGCAGACCTTTTCCCTGATGGCTTTTCAGGTCATTCCGCTTTTTCTGCTTCCTTACGTCCTGCTTCCCTGGATGGGTAATAATGGCCTGTTTGATGCCGGTTTGGGCAAGTGGTTCGGGGACACTTTTTTCCCGGAGGAAAGTTATTGGAGGGCCTTTGGCTTTATTCTGGCTTGGCCCCTTTTCGTATGGAACGTGTTCAGCGAGCAGCCCATATGGGGATGGCTTGTGCTTTCCCTGATCCAGACCTTTGTCATCATCCCCTGGATAGTGCGGCGCTGGGGCAAAGGGGCATATTGCGGTTGGGTATGCAGTTGCGGCGCCTTGGCCGAGACCCTGGGCGACGCCCACCGGCACAAAATGCCGCATGGCGTGTGGTGGAACAGGTTGAACATGGTGGGACAAATCGTGTTGGCCGCGGCCGTGGCCTTGTTTCTGTTGCGGGTTGTCGGATGGATCTTCCCTTCCGGTGTTGCCGGGAATTGGTTTGGAGGTCTGGCAAGCGGTTACCCGGTATTCAATTACAAATACCTGGTTGATCTGTGGTTGGCCGGTGTCCTCGGTTTGGCATTTTATTTTCATTTTTCAGGCCGGGTCTGGTGCCGTTTTGCCTGTCCTCTGGCCGCCCTCATGCACATTTATGCCCGGTTCAGCCGGTTCCGCATTTTTGCCGATAAAAAGAAATGCATTTCCTGCAATGTTTGCACCTCAGTGTGCCACCAGGGGATTGATATAATGAATTTTGCCAACAAGGGCCTGCCCATGGAGGATCCCCAGTGCGTACGCTGTTCCGCCTGTGTGCAAAGTTGTCCGACCGGTGTATTGCATTTTGGCAGATGGGACGGAAAGGGCGGTATCGTTTTGGACAAACTGGCCGCATCCCCGGTGCAAATGCGGGAGGGAGAGGATGGATCCGTCCAATCGTTTTTGAAGGATTTGAACAGGGCCCGCCTCCGCAGGGGTTGACAACCCTCGGCACTTGAATACAAATCCTGCCGTTCTTCACCTGTTTACCGGAAATTTGAGAGGCAGATGTTTTAAAGCTTATATTAAATTATTCTTAAAATATTCTTAAAATATTGTATTGCTTCTTTTTTTAAAAACCATGGAATGCTGGATTTTCAATTGCATTTTCGTGGAGTTTTAATCCCGCTACGTCCCCAAATTACAGCGATGGAGCGGATTTCCAAAAAGTGCAATTAATCACTTATTAATTAAAACCATGATTACTGATAAACTTAAGGAAAAAAAGGAATACGAGGCCAAGGTAGCCACCTTGGAAAAAGAAATTAAAGAGGAGAGGGCGGCGAAGTTGCCTTCCTTGCACAAGGAAGTCGGTCTGGAATCCACCGAAGCCCTGATCAATGCCCTCAGGGGCTTGCCCAAGCAAGTGCCAAAGAAAAAGAAACGGATCCGGCTGACCCCGGCCCAGAAAGAGAAAATCGCCAAGGCCATAAAGGCCGGTTTGAAGGGAACGGAGGCTTCCAGAAAATTTGGCGTATCCCTACCCACGGTTCAAAAGATCAAAAAGGATTTCGGCCTGGTAAAACCCAGGGCCAAAAAAAGCGCTGAGGCTTAGGCGGGGATTACAGGCTCATGGCCGGGGGTTGCTCCTCGACCACGTCGTACTGGATTCTCCAGAATTTATAGTATTCGCCCCTTTGCCGCATCAGGTTCTCATGGGTGCCGGTTTCCACTATCCGGCCGTTTCCCAGAACCACTATATTGTCGGCTTTCCTGACGGTGGACAGGCGGTGCGCTATGATTAGAACCGTACGGTTGGCAGTCAGGTTTTCCAGCGCTTCCTGAATCTTGCTTTCGGTGGCGCTATCGACGCTGGAGGTCGCCTCGTCCAGGATGACCAATGGAGGGTTTTTCAAGAGGGCCCGGGCGATGGCGATTCTTTGCTTTTCTCCCATGCTCAGCCGGATCCCCCGCTCCCCTACCATGGTATCCAACTGATCGGGAAGGCTTTTTACGAACTCCTGCACGTGCGCTCCCCGCAAAACCTGCCACAGTTCCTCCTCGCCGGCGGATTCTTTGGCCAGCAGCAGGTTGTCTCTTATTGTGCCATCAAACAGGAACGGTTCCTGGGCTACCAGGCCGATAGAAATGCGCAGGGAGGTCAGGTCGATGTTGCGGACATCCACCCCGTTTATCATGACCGCGCCTTGGTCCACATCGTAATAGCGGAGCAACAGGTTGGCCACAGTGGACTTGCCCGCCCCGGTGCGGCCGACCAGGGCGGTGACTTTGCCTTCGGACAGTTCGAGGTCGAAATCGCGCATGATGGCCGGGCGGGTTTCATAGGCGAAGGAAACATTCCTGAATGTGACGGATATGGGCGAGAGGGGAAAGGGGACCGCCTGGTGTGGATTTTCAATTTTTATTTCGTGGTCCAAAATTTCGAATACCCGGTCCCCCGAAGGTTTAGCTGCGCTGAGGAGGTTGTTTAATCCGTTGAGCCGGCTTATGGGTTCCAAAATTCGGCCACTGTAGAGGAGGAACATGGCGAGTTCCCCGATGGTCAAACTTCCTTGCACGTATTGGTAGCCTCCGATTCCCAGCACCGCGACCATGCTCAGGCTACTGATAAAACGGGTGGTGGAACTGTAATATGCCCAGCGGTACATGGCGGTGAGCGTTTTCTTCTTCAGGTCTTCCGCTTTGCCCAGGAAGCGGGCCCTCTCCCGTTCCTGCAAGGCGAACGAACTGACCAGACGGTGGCCGGAAATGTCTTCGACCAACAATGCATGCATGTCCCCTGCGCTCCGGCGCACGCGCTTCCAGTTTCGGCGGCTGATCTTGTAGTGTCCCTTTGCCAGGAGCAGGAGCAAAGGAATGGGCAGCGTGGCAAAGGCTGCTAACACTGGATTGGTAATGAACAGAAAGGTCGCTATTCCGAGCAATGTAAAAACGGAAGTCAGTCCTTGTTCGGTTCCATCCAATATGGCGCCTTCGACGTTGAGAACATCTTCGGTCACCCGTGAGGAAATATCCCCTGTCTTGCGCTGGTCAAAGAATCCCACGGGCAAATGCATTAATTTCCGGTGCAGGGCTGCGCGCAGGTCGATGAGGACCCGTTGTTCTATGACGTTGTTCAAACGGATGCGCAGGTAGTTCAAAACGTCTCGCAAGAAGTAAGCCGTCACTATGGCGGCCAGCCCCATCCATAACCAACGGATCTGTTTGACCATTATGATTTCATCGATGACAAATTGAATGATCTTGGGGATGGAGATCTCGAAGGCGGTGCTGGCAAGGGCCAGGAACATATTGAGCGCAAAAAGAAACCGATAGCGCATGAAGTAGGCTGCTACACGGGCGATGCTGTTTTTCCGTTCCATTGGATTTCTGCTCTGTTCAAGAACAGGCCGGGCGCTTTTTCAACCTGCAAAAAAAAAGCCGCCTGCGGGGAGGCGGCTTTTTGGCAAATTTTTTGGGTATCAGTTGAACACTTCTATGGGAACTTCCAGGGGCGAATAACCATCGGCTTCGATAGCGAGCACTCCAATTCCAGGAATTCCACCCTCCAGGGCGACACTGGTGGATTTGCTGCCTTCCGGAATAACCACCTCCGGAAGAATAACACTTTCCGGGATGTCCGTTGTTATGTAAATGGCCAAGCCCCCCGCGGGAGCCTCCGTAGGAATGGAAAATATGAGGGTTGAGCGTTCACCGGAAAGCACTGATACGGAAACGGGCAATACTTGCATCTCGGCCGGATCGACCCTGAAGGAACCCACCGAAATATCTCCGCGTACTCCGCGCAGGACCACCTCGTAATTTTGTGAAGCGGCGAGATGGGGAACGTAGAAGCCCAAGGCATTGGGAGAATAGTAGACCGAGGTGGCCAGAACGTTTCCGACGAAAATCTGGTCGGATGGTCGGAACCCGCTTCCGTTCAATCCTATTCTGGAACCTACGATGCCTCGGTTGGCCGCCAGAGAAATCACATAGCGGTTGATCAGGGAAAACTTTGTCACGCCGTCCTTGGGCATGGTAATGGATCGCGAACTTCTCACTCCCAGAACATATTTTTGGTAATCGATCTGGTAATAATAAACCGCATTGGTTCTGTCCGGCGGCATGGTAAATTCATATTCCCAGATTTGTTGTCCCTGTGGGCTGCGACTCATGGGGCGGACCCTTCCGTCGATGACCACTTGGGGGTTGAGGGTCCCTTCCACTATGTCCTCTTCAATCTCAGGGATCTGAAGACTGAGGGTATAGATATTGGAAGGATTCATCGGAATCTCCATCGGAGTCAGGTTTCTGATCGACTGGCCGCAACCGGACATCAGAAGGACAATGGTAGAGAATATCGGGAGTAGGATAAAGAAGGGGGATTTCACTTTCATAATTGGGTTAAAGGATTTCTCATAGGATTGCCTGCAGGGTACTGCAAGCTTTTTCCAAAGGCGAGAACCAATTCCCCATTCCCTCAATTTTTTTCCGGAATTCCCGCCCCAATCAGCGCCAGCGCCGATATCTCGGAGCGCAGTAGAAAATTTGTGAAAAATGCGGGTCAGGGTTCCAAAATGGTTTTGCTCCCTGGCCGCATTCCTCCCCACAATCCCGCCAGGAAAATCATGAAATCGCGGTATATCGTCATCATGGCAGGCGGTCGGGGGGAGCGTTTCTGGCCCCAAAGCAGGTTGTCCCGCCCCAAGCATCTTCAGGCCATAGTGGGCCGCCGCTCCCTGTTTGCTCAAACCATTCGGCGGGTGGAAAGCCTGGTGCCGCCAGAAAATTTGCTGATCATTACCCATGAGGAACAGCGCCCTTGCATATTGCAGGATTGTCCCCACCTCCACCCCGACCGCGTGATTGCCGAACCGGTGGGGCGCGATACGGCCCCCGCAGTGGGATTGGCCACCGCCCTTGTGCAGGCGAGGGACCCCGAGGCCACTTACGCCATTCTGCCGGCGGACCATGTGATTCGTGATAACGAGGGCTATGGCGAGGCCCTCAATCGGGCTTTTGAGGCGGCGGAAGCCTCTGACCTGCTCATCGCCATGGGCATAATGCCCTCGGAACCCGCTACGGGTTATGGCTATATCCGGGCGGGTGGAGCGGTCGGCGAAGTAGATGGTGTCCCGCTTTATCGGGTTGAGGAATTTGTGGAGAAACCCGATCGGGCTACGGCCCAAGCGTTTTTGGATTCCGGAAACGGTTACTGGAATGCGGGAATGTTCATCTGGAGGGCTTCTGTCATCGAAAGAGCTTTTCGCCAATTCAAACCGACCCTTCACAAAGGTCTGCGGGCCATACGCGCCGGGCTCAGATCGGGGAAGAGCGCCCGAGAGGCCATGGCGGATATTTATCCTCGACTGGAGCGGATTTCGGTGGACTACGCCATTTTGGAGCGGGCTCCCAACGTGGCCATGGTGAAAGCGGATTTCGACTGGGATGATGTTGGCTCCTGGCCGGCCATTGCCAGGCATAGTGAGCGGGATGAATGGGGCAATGCCGGCAAGGGCAGCTTCGTGGCGGATCAGTCCGCCAACAATATCGTCGTCTCGGAAGATGGCCATCTCACCGCGTTGATCGGGGTGGAAAATCTGATCGTGGTGCATACTCCCGATGCCACCCTGGTCTGCCACCGGGATAAAGCCCAGGATCTCAAGAAGGTGGTCCAGGCCATAGGCCGCAACCCCGATTTTCAGCACTTGGTCTGAGGCAATTTTCCGTGACGGTTTTAGGTATCGACTACGGTGAGAAGCGCATCGGTTTGAGTTTGGGAGACGAGTTGGGCCTGGCCGTGCCGCTCCCCGCCGCTGTGGAAAGGACCGAGTCGGCCCGACTGCGATACCTTATGCGGGTTTTGGAATCTCGCAAGGTTGGCCGGATTGTAGTTGGAATGCCCTACAACATGGATGGGTCAATGGGATTCAAGGCCAAGGAAGTGGGTCTTTTCATGGAGAGGCTGAGGAAGCTGACTCAACTGCCCGTGGTGGCTGTGGACGAACGTTTGACCACTCATCAGGCCAAGGAAAACTTCAAGTCTCAGAACCGCAAGTGGGACCGAAAAAGCGGGGAAATCGATTCCCATGCCGCTACTCTGATTTTGCAGGACTACCTCGACCAATCCCTGGGACAAACGCTCCTTCCCCCTCATGAGGATCTGCCCGGGTGAAGCGGTGGAAATGCCTCTGCGCCTACGACGGCACTGACTTTGCCGGCTGGCAAAGCCAACCGACCGGCGATGCGGTGCAGGATCATCTTGAAGCAGCCTTGGCCGCGGTGTTCAAATCTCCCGTCCGCATCCACGGGAGTGGCCGAACCGATGCGGGGGTGCACGCGCTCGGCCAGGTCTTTCATTTTGATGCCTCCTGGAACCACGGCCGCGGAAAACTCCTGTCCGCTTTGGGCTCCCACCTTCCCTCGTCCATACAAATGAAGTCGGTTCGCCCCGTTTCGGCCGCTTTCCATGCCCGCTACTCGGCCAGGACGAAGCGCTACCATTACCGCCTGTATCTCGGCCGGGCCGATCCCTTCGAGACCGACTACGTCCTATCCATCCCTTTTCCCATGGATGTGGGTGCGATGGAACGGGCCGGCCAATGCCTCATTGGCAAATTCGATTTTTCCGCCTTTGGCGCGGTTGGGCGCGGCTCTTGCCCGAAGGAAAACCCGATCAAGGAATTCATGGCCTATCGTATCCGCAAGCGCGGAAAGCGAATCCGCATGACGTTTGAAGCCAGCGGCTTTCTCTACAAAATGGCCCGTTCCCTTACCGGGGCCCTCCTGCGGGTGGGACAGGGCAAACTTTCGCCGGAGGATTTCGAGCATATCCTGCTAAATAGAGTGCGGACGGCCGACGTTGTGACCGCCCCGCCCCGAGGGTTGTTTCTGGAAAAGGTGTATTATTAGCTTGGAATTTTGCCCTTAACCCACATTTCCCAAAAAATGCGTCGCGAGCGATAGAAGCCCCGTCGGGGTCATGCCGTGGAAAAGTGATGCCTTCTACTGCGCTCTCGACCCTCCCAAATTATCCTGTCATTCTCGGGTCGGCTTTTTTCTACCATGTCAGTGTTTTCCCGCGACCGTTTCCATATTCTCTTCTATCCCGAAGTCCATCGCTATGGTTGGAAAGGGCTGAAGATTTTGTTGATATGGTTTTTCGGAAGCCTGATTGCCGCGGCAATCTTGAGTCCGTTGGCCTATCAGTTCACCCTTTGGTGGCACGCCCATTCTCCCAACGACCTGACAGGCTACCTGACGGAAAAATCCCTCCCCGATTACTTTGATCGGCTGCGCTGGCTGGTAGCCTTGGCCACCTTTCCCTGGGTGGTTTTTCAGTGCGGTCTGGCATCGTCACGGAAATTGGGATTCAAATCCCGTCTCCCCTTCTACCATTACTTTGGCTGGTATTTTTTCTTGGGGATGGCGAGCATTGCGGGATTGATCGCGCTGCAACAAATGATGGGAGCTTCGACTTTCCGGGAGGGCCTCACCACCGGTTTTGTATTGAACAAGATCCTGATTTCCTTTCTGGCCGCCCTGTTGGTGGCCCTGGGAGAGGAGTTGGTTTTTCGCGCCGTGGTTTTGCGGATGTTTTATACGGCGTTCGTTCCGGTGGTGTCGGTTGCGCTGTCGGCCCTGTTTTTCGCCTATCTGCATTTTGATATGCCCGCTCATATGTGGGCTCCGGACACTCAAAGCCCGGGTATTGCAGACGGGTTTTACGTCGCCTTGTGGACGGTTTTCGGCGTTACCCAATCCTTCAGCCCGTTATTGTTTCTGAACCTCGCATTGGTGGGGTACATCCTGGCGGTGGTGTTTATGAGAACGCGTTCCCTCTGGGCCAGCCTCGGATTACATGCGGGCTGGGTTACCCTGATTTTGTCCTACTCCCATTTTGGAGAAACCCCTTCGGGCGACAGCTCACTCTGGTGGGGCAGCCATCGGTTGGCCGACGGATTCCTCTGCCTGGGGTTTCTGCTGTTGACCGCTTGGGTTGTCACTGCTCTCAAACATCCACGGGCCCGGTCCTGGTTGAAGTATTAGCCCGGATGTATCACCAAATTCGTGACGAGCGAACGAAGATCGAGCCCCGTCGGGGTCATTCCTTGCAATCTTGACGTCGCTCGCGATGTCGAGATTCAAGGATTGACCCCTTCCATCTCCCGCACCAGCGTCGGCAAATCTAGCCATGGCCCTTGGGCAGTGGCTCATATTCCGCATTGCGGCAGAAGAATTGTGAGACATGCGGGTTAGATGGGCGGAATAGTAATGAAAGTGGAATTAGGGCAGTCCATGGTAGCGTTTTTGGATCTGGTATTTCCCAGAAACTGCGTCATTACCGGGGATGCGGTCGGCCCCGATAGTCCCTTTCAATTTATCAGCGGGAAGGTTGCCCGGGAACTGATCCCGGTCCGACCGCCATTTTGCTTTACCTGTGGTTATCCCTACTTTGGCGCCGTCATGGCCAGCGATCGCACCTGTCCCAAATGCCGGGAACTGGATCCGGTCTACCGGCAGGGAAGAACGGTTATCCTGTTGGAAGGCGCCGGTCGGCAACTGGTGCATTATTTCAAATACGAGGGGGCCCGCTACCTGTTGAAGGACATTGCCAAACTATTCCAGCTTTGCCCCGGCCTCAACCTATACCTGAAAGAGGCCGTCCTGGTGCCGGTTCCCCTGCATCCCCGAAAAATGCGGGAACGCGGATATAATCAGAGTCTGGCCCTTTGCCGGGCGCTGTTAAGGCAGGAACCCTCCGCTGAATTGCGGGATATCCTGTGCAAACGGGTCGATACGCCGAGCCAGACCTTGTTGACCCGCCGGGAAAGAATGGACAATCTGCGCAACGCTTTTGGTGTTCGGCCGGAAATCGGGCTCCGGTCCGATCTTCGCCACGTCATCGTGGATGACGTATTTACCACCGGTTCCACCCTGAATGCCTGTGCCCAGGCCCTTAATCGGGCCGGAATTCAGCGTATTGACATCCTTACCCTGGGACATGGATAATACCTCTTACCATGCCGCTCTTCAGTAAACCCAAGTACTCTACCGTCACTGTTAAAAAGAAGGACATTCCCCAAGGTTTGTGGACCAGGGATCCCATTTCCGGGGATCTCATTTACAATAAGGAACTCGAGCAAAATCTGCTGGTGGCCCCGAAAAGTGGCTACCATTTCCCCATGGATGCCCCCACCCGCATCAATTCCCTCATCGATGAGGGCTCCTTCCGGGAATGGGATTCCGACCTGACCTCGCTGGATCCTCTCTCTTTCAAGGACAGCAAAACCTACCTGAAACGTCTGGAAACTTATCGTGACAAGACCAAGTTGACCGACGCGATTATCAGCGGGTCGGGCAATTTGCACGGCATACCTCTGGAAATAAGTGTCATGGATTTTCGCTTTATCGGAGCCAGCATGGGTTCGGTGGTGGGCGAAAAAATTACCCGCAGCATCGAACGGGCATCCGAGAAAAACGTGCCCTGTATCATGGTTTGCGCTTCCGGCGGAGCCCGTATGCAGGAGGGAATATTGAGCTTGATGCAAATGGCCAAAACGAGCGCGGCCCTGGCCCGTCATTCCAAAAAGCGTTTGCCTTATATTTCGGTTTTGACCAACCCGACCTACGCCGGGGTCATGGCCAGCTTTGCCTCCTTGGGGGACTTGATAATCGCCGAACCGGGCGCGCTGATCGGCTTTGCCGGGGCCCGCGTAATCAAGGAAACGACCAAGGAAAACCTGCCCAAGGGATTCCAGACGGCAGAATTCCTGTTGGAGCGGGGCCTCATCGATCAGATCGTGCACCGGCGCGATTTAAAGGATCGGCTGAAGTCATTTTTGTCGACCTTCTGGTCGGTCGGTCAATCCGCCTGAGTCCTGTCGTTTCCCAGCGTATAGGTGAACTTTCCTCAGGCCAGGGATTTCCTCTTCAGCCTGCGCAACAAGGGTTCCACCTACGGCATCGATCGCATGGATGCCTTCGTCCGCGCCCTGGGCCGGCCGGATAAGGACTATCCCATAATTCATATTGCGGGAACGAATGGGAAGGGATCCACCGCCGCCATGCTGGAAAGCCAATTCCGCAGCGCCGGGTACCGGACCGGACTCTTTACCTCGCCTCACCTGCTCTTCCTGGGCGAACGCATCCAGATCGATCGAGTCCCTTTGAACGAGGACACCATAACGGAGTTGACCGCCGAGCTCAATCTTCAGGCCGGTGCCCTGGCCGGGGATGACTGGGAGAAACACCCCACCTTTTTTGAATTCATGACCGCCATGGCCATGGTCTGCTTCAGCAAGCATGCGGCGGACGTCGGCATTTTCGAGACCGGCCTGGGAGGAAGAAAGGACGCCACCAACGTGGTCGATCCTCTCCTTTCCGTCATTACTTCCATTGGGTTGGATCACACCCACATCCTGGGAGAAACAGTGGAAAAAATTGCCGGCGAAAAGGCGGGCATAATCAAACCGGCCCGCCCGGTGGTGCTGGGCCGGGTTCCCCGACCCGCCCGGGAGGTCATTTGCCGGATCGCCCGGGAGCGCGGAGCGGAGGTTTTTTCAGTTGAGGACCAATTTGGCGATGCGGTGGAGAATTATCCCACCACCAATCTCCATGGCACCTTTCAACGTTGGAACGCAGCCACCGCCGTCACCGTTTGCCAAGTGGTGGAAGAACGGTTTTCCGGGCTCGCCGCCGGTCGAACCGAGGCGTTGCATCGAGTCGACTGGCCCGGCCGGTGGCAAAAGATACCCCTGCCCTGCGGAAGGAATTTGATTCTGGATGCTACCCACAACTCCGAAGGATGCTACTTTTTGGAGGAGAATCTCGCTCTTCTCAGGAGAGAATTGGGGTATAAACCCTGGATCGTGGCGGGTACCCTGGGCAATTTCCGGGCCCGGTTTCTCGTCCCGGTCGTCCAGAGGCATGCCCGCGGGCTCTATCTGCTCGAGCCGCGACAGCCCCGGACCGCCACCTTTTCCATGATGAGGCATTGGCTCAAAACCAATCCGGAAATTTCCGTCGTGGACGCGAATCTGGAGGAACTGTTCCCCGAGGAAAACACCTGTTCCATAGGCCGTCCGGGAGAGACCATTGTCGTGACCGGATCCATTTACTTGTTGGGGGAGGTTTTGGAAAGATTGGCCGGGCAGGAATCCGGAATAGGGGCCGCCCTGCAGGATTTGCCTTAACCCTGGCGGGTCAGCAGCCCGATAAGTTCATGGGTTTCCGGGACGTCCCGGATGATCTGCGCCGGATCGGGGCCGACCCCGATGTAACGCAGGTTGAATGGATGGGAGGGAAGCTCACCCCCGTAGCCCACATCCATGATCGCCTTGACCATAGCGGCCACGTAATTCTGTGCCTCAAGGGGTAATCCCTCAAAGTTGCGGATGGTGGATATATCCTCGGACCAACCCGGATATTCCCGGTAGACGGGCGAAAGTTGGGCGCGGAAAGCCTCATCGCGCGGGAGGTGATCGACCCGATTGCCGTCCTTGTCCCGGTAAGCCACGCAAATCTTCAGTTTTCCCTTCCAGTCTCCCCGGTGGTTCAAGGCGTCGAGTTTGTTGATGGCCAGATCCTGGAACCCACCATAACGAAGGGCGTCGCCCTTTTCCACCGCGTCGAACCACCCCACCATGCGCTGACGACCGGTGGAGGTTCCAAACTCGAGTTTCTTAAGCAGGGTGCCAAGGGGGTGTCCCTCGGGGAATTGGGTGAGGAAAAGGTGGGTGCCGACCTTGGTGTCATACGCTTTGGCCACTCCCATGCTGTGAACGGGTTGAACCGGGATTCCGGCCGAATTGAATATTTCAGGAGTTACGCTGTGGGAAGCGGTGACGTTGGGAGAAAAACCTTGCCGCTTGTCCAACCAGTAGGACTGCCCGAATTCACCCAACACGTAATTGCCTTTCTCCAAGGCGCCCAGGATGAGTTCGCGAAGGTCCACCACCTGGGAGACCAGCCGTCGTCCCGCTTCCCAGTAAACCTCCACTATTTTATCGGTGTTCAAGGCAAACGGCCCCGCTCCCTTGAACTGGCCAAAATCAAATTCTTCCGGTGGGAAAATCCCCGAGGCGATACTCTCCTCGTTTGCCCGCATCTCCGCCGCGGTGAGGTCGTCGAACAACCCCTCCCAGGCTTCGGCCGGCAATCGACACAGGTGTTGAATGGTGCGGCAGGCTCGGTCGCATTTCTGGGATATCTTTTCGTGGAAAGCGTCCTTGGAATCGCGGAAGGCCGCATAGTAAATTTGCCACTGTCCGGTTTCGTCCTGAAAGGAAGGCGAAATCCCTCTGCCGGTCGACCCGCGGGGAGGTTCGCCGAGGACGTTGGACCGGTAGAATTCGAAGGCCAGGTCCAGCAGGCGGTGGGTCGGATCCGAAACCATGGTGCGTTCGTCGATGGCCAGGCGATCGATCACGGTGTAACCCATCGACTCCAGGGGCAGGGCCTCCCAGAGAAATTTACGCGGGTCCGCCACCACCCCGGCCCCTATTCCGAGGTGTGCCACCCATTGGGTGACGACCCCGGCCGGAAGCAGGTTGAGCTTGAGCCCCCCCACCGTGTGTCCCGAGTTTGCCCCCCCGTTTACCTTGAGGACCACGGCCACCGGGTCGGGCCGTCCGGTCGTTTCCTGTAATTCGGAAATGATCTCGTAGATCAGCCGTCCTTTACCCTCATCCCCGAAACTGATTCCGGTATCGGCGATAATTCTACTTGCGAAAGGGGGAGTTGCCATGGCCTACCTTCTCAATTCCCAGTTTTTGGAGTCCTGCGGCGTTTTCACCTCCAGGACGTCGTGGGTGCTGGATTCCTTTTGGCCGGCTGGCGACAGGCGCATGAAGCGGGCCCGGCGTTTGAGGTCGAGGAGGGTGGGCGCCCCCAGGTAGCCCATGCCGGATTGAATACCCCCGATGTATTCGGATAAAACCTGGTCCAACGGGCCCGATAATTCCTTGAGGGCTTCGATTCCTTCGGCCGCTACTTTTCTTTCGGCATTCATTTTTCTGTGGCCATAGCGAGCGGCGGACCCCGCTTTCATGGCGGCGTGGCTACCCATGCCGCGATAACGTTTGTAGAGTTGGCCGCTGATTTCAATGATATCGCCCGGGCTTTCCCGGCAACCCGCCAGCAAGCTTCCCAACATGACCGCGTCCGCCAAAGTGAGCGCCTTGACCATGTCGCCGGACTTGGTGATGCCGCCATCCGCAATTATGCTCACCCCGAGTTTGGCCGCCTCGTGACTGGCCACGTAGATCGCCGTCAGTTGAGGAATGCCTACCCCGGCCACGACCCGGGTCGTGCATATCGAACCCGGGCCTTGCCCGACTTTGATGGCATTGGCGCCGCAGGAGGCGAGAAATTCCACTCCGGCGGCGCTGGTGACGTTTCCCGCGATTATGGTCAGCTCGGGAAAATCCCTTCGAATGAGTTTTACCGTCCTACCCATCCCCTCGGTATGGGCATGGGCCGAGGAAACCGCCACCGCGTCGACATTTTCATTCACCAGATTGTCAATGTGTTCGAGGGTGGGATCGCGATTATGGCTGCCGTCCGGATAACGGACCGCCCCCACGGCCGCCCCGACCGTCAGGCGGAATTTGCTGTCCCGGCTGGGTTTCAGCAAGGAGTTCTTCTCCGCGCTGATCCGTTCAATATCGCTCAACGTGAAAAGGCCTTTGAGCCGGTCGTCGTCGTCGATGACCAGAATTTTGTGAATGCCGATGTGTTCGTCGAAAAACCGGTCCGCCGCCGCGATGGGATCGTCGTCCAGTTTTTTTTCATTCAAAGTGATCAATTTACCGCGAGAGGTCATGGCCTTGGCCACGGGGATGGCTTTATAGCGGTTGCGCACCACCGATCCGGATAACAGGCCGATGAGCTTTTTTTCCTCGTCCACCACGGGGAATGTGCGGAATTTGTATCCTTTGCGCTCGATCAGTTCCAGGACGTCGCCGATGGTGAACCCGGGCGCGATGGTGACGGGCTCCCGAATGAGCCCGTGAACGTGGTGTTTTACGCGCGCCACCTGTTTGACCTGGCTCTTGTTGTCCATGTTGTAGTGGATTATTCCCATCCCGCCATTCAAGGACATGGCCACGGCCATTTCCGCCTCGGTGACCGTGTCCATGTCCGAGGAAAGAATCGGAATCTGAAGCGTCAAGGAAGGGGATAACCTGGTTTCCAAATTGGTTTGGCGGGGGAGGATTTCCGAGTAACGCGTGGCCAGCGTTACGTCGTCGTAAGTCAGGCCGGTGGGGGCGTTGGACTGGAAGAAACAGTCTGCCGGCAGGTAATATTCCGCGTCCAAGGAATGTTTCATGTTTTCCATGAAGGTTTCTCGGAACTAAAATTGGCCCTGTCAAACTTTTCGTTTTTTTGCACCATTCAGGTTTTGGCCTCCTCCGGGGGGCGGCGCTGCAAGGGTCCGCAGATGAACTGCCGTTTTGAATATAAAGCCTATGTCCGCACCTTTCGGAGGCCTCTGGTGACGGCCCACGGCCCCTGGCGGCGGCGGCGGGGGATCATTATCAGGCTCGAGGACGCGGACGGCCGATTCGGATTCGGTGAAATTGCCCCCATGCCCCCGTTTGGAACCGAAACCCTGAGAGCTTCCCTGCAATGGTGCGAGAATATGTCGCCCGTGCTGGACGCGGACCGGCCCGTTCCGGAAACACTGCCTTGCTGCCAGGTGGCGGTGCGGGCCGCTCTGGATCAGATGCCGGGAGAGGTTTCCCGGCATACCTTCCCCGTGGCATCGTTGATTTCGGGGCAGGCGGATCTGGAGAAAAAACAGGATTTGGGCTTTCACACTTTCAAGGTAAAGGTGGGGGTGTTCGATCGGGAAAGGGAGTTCGATGGGATCGACCGATTGGCCGGGGCGTTGCGGGACTCGCACCATTTGCGGTTGGATGCCAACGGGGGTTTGGATGCGGGTGGACTGGTCAGATGGCTGGATTTCCTGGAAGGCAAACCGGTGGAATATTTCGAGCAACCCTTGCCCAAGGGGCGGGAAACCGGGATTCTCGAAGCATCCCGGGGTTACGGCACTCCCATAGCCTTGGACGAATCAGTGGCCCGGTCGAAGGATCTGCAGTTATGGGCGGATTGGCCCGGCCCCTTGGTAATCAAGCCATCCATTTTGGGGCATTTGAAGGGAGCCGTCCCCCCCGGGGCGGTCGGTTCCTCGGTGTTTGAAACTTCCTTTGGCTACGAGGCGGCATTGCAGTTTTTGGCCCGTCACCAGACCTCGGAAAAGCCCATCGGATTTTCCACGGAGGAATTTCTGAGGGAAGATGGATGGTTCATTCACGACCGGGGCCCCCGCGTATCTGCCGGTGTGGTCACCTCGGAAGATTTGCAGGCTTTGTGGGAATCCAGGAAATGAGGCCCTTCCCAACCGATCCGGACGAAATCCTGAGCGCTCCGTTCATGCCAGAACCGGATTGGTCGGAATTTGCCCGGAGCATGTTATCCGCCGTCGAGCGTATCGGCCGACCCGGTGAACGGATCCTGGTGGCCGAACCGGATCCGGTCGCGTTCGTGGCCGTTTTGATGGCCGGAATTTCCCGGGGATGCGACCTCTTTCTGGCCTGCCCGGATTGGAGGGACCTGGAATGGGAACAGGTAGCGGAGACGGCGAATTTTCATCGGATTTTTGGAGACAGTCCGCTGTCGGCCGAGGGTGGTGACCCTGGGGCGGGATCGTGCCGCATCATGGTTCCCACCGGAGGCTCGAGCGGGTCGCTGAGGTTTTGTGTCCATACCCCGGATACCCTGACCTCAGCCGTGCGGTCCCTCTCCGCCCACCTTGGGGGTGGTCCCCTGAGCAGTTTGAATTGCCTCCCTTTATTTCACGTCAGCGGCTTGATGCAGGTGATTCGCGCCATCCTGACCAGGGGTGTGGTGAACTTTGCCCGTTGGAAATCCCTTGAATGCGGTGATTTCGGGCCGGAGGTTTCCGAAACCAAGTCCATCTCGTTGGTCTCCACCCAGTTGGCGCGCATACTCCAAGTGGAGGGCGGTCCGGAATGGCTCAAAGAATTTGGCCGCATTTTCCTGGGCGGAGGGGAGACGGGGCCGGGATGGATTGAAGCGATCCGGGAACATGGGATACCGGTGCAATTTGCCTATGGGATGACCGAGACGGCGGCCATGATCGCCCTTGGAGAGACGGAGGAAGTCGATGAAAGCTCCACGGTTTGGACGCGTCCCCTTCCCGGAGTGAAAATCGGGCTGACCGGGGCGGGCGAGATCGAGGTGGAAACGGCTTCCCTCTTTCACGGTTATTATCCCGAGAGTTCCGGGATGAGCATTTTTCGGACGGGAGACCTGGGGCGCGTGGACCGGAAGGGAAAATTGGCCGTTCTGGGCCGCAAGGACTTTGTTATCAATACCGGCGGTGAAAAGGTGAATCCCGCCGAGGTGGAGGCGGCCATTCTGCGTCATTCTCCGGCAGTGGTTCCCGTGGCGCTGGGCCTGCCCGACCCTGAATGGGGTGAACGCCTCGTCGCGGTGCTGGAAGGGGCGCCCGCTCAGATCGACGTGGCGGCCCTCGAAGAGGCGTTGAAAAAGACATTGGCCCCCCCAAAAATACCCAAGCAGTTCATAACCGGAATTGCCCTTCCCAGGACGGCTTCCGGAAAGGTGGATCACGCCCGCTTGAAAATGGAGTTGGAAATTCAAATGCATCCCCGTTAAAGAACACGGACCATGGATAAGGGGGAAATTTCGCAGGTTCTCGGAGAGATTGCCACTTTGCTGGAACTGAAAGGGGAAAACCCCTTCAAGATCCGGGCCTACCAATCGGGACAGCGCGCCCTGGATTTGCTGGAGGAGGATCTGGGAACCTTGATCGAAACGGAGCGCCTTGGGTCCATCAAGGGCTTTGGCAAAGCGCTCACGGAAAAGGTCACTGCCCTCTACCGGGATGAACCCCTCCCATTTTACGACAATCTCAAGGCATCGGTTGGGCCGGGATTGGTGGAGATGCTGGAAATTCCAGGGCTGGGGGCCAAGAAGATCAAAAAACTGCACCAGGAGTTGGGGGTGGATTCAATCGAAGATCTGACTCGGGTCTGTCAATCGGGGGAGGCGGCCCAATTGCCCGGGTTTGGCCCGAAATCGGTGGGAAAAATATTCTCGGGTATCCGGAACCGGGAGGCCTATTCCAAGCGACACCTCTGGTGGGCGGCCAAGGAGGCGTCCCGACCCATTCTGGAAGGATTGCGCGCCCTGCCCGAGGTGGATCGTGCAGAGGTCGCGGGAAGTCTGCGGCGCCTGGTCGAAACCGTGGGAGATCTGGACTTTCTGGCAGCCTCCGACCGACCCGGCCCCGTTATGGATTGGTTCGTTTCGCAATCCGGGGTGAAGGAAGTCACGGCCCGGGGCGGCAGCAAGAGCAGCGTGCGGTTCGAAGATGGGATGCAGGCCGACCTGCGAGTGGTTCCGCCGGATCAGTTTATTTTTGCCCTGCATCATTTTACCGGTTCCAAGGATCACAATGTAGCCATGCGGGGTAGGGCGCTTTCCCTGGGCTACAGTTTGAGCGAGTGGGGATTGCGCCGGGATGACCGCAAATCCATGTCTGTGGCTTCCGTCCAGGACGAGTCGGACCTGTTTTCCCTGTTGGGATTGCCCTGCATCCCGCCCGAACTGCGGGAGGGACGCGGTGAGCTGGAAGCTGCCGAGAGCGGGCAACTGCCCCATCTGGTAAAAAGGGAGGATTTGCGGGGGGCATTTCACAATCACACCCATGCCTCGGATGGCGCCCATTCTTTGGAAGACATGGTTCGGGCGGCTCAGGATCTGGGTTGGGAATACCTGGGGATAGCCGACCATTCCAAAGCCAGTTTCCAGGCCAATGGCCTGAATGAAGCCCGGGTGCAAAAACAGATTGAGCAGATCCGCCGCCTCAACGCCTCGGGAATGTTTTCCTGCCATGTTTTCGCCGGGATCGAGTGCGACATTTTGAGGGATGGTTCCTTGGATTTGGAAGATGCAACCCTGCAAATGCTGGATTACGTGGTGGTCTCAGTGCATTCCAGCTTCACCCTGAGCGAGGAGGAGATGACGCGCCGGATTATTCGGGCCGTGGAGCATCCCTGCACCACCATGCTGGGTCATTTGACCGGAAGGCTCCTCTTGCGCAGGGAACCCTACGCGGTGAATGTGGAAAAGGTGATCGATGCCGCCGTCGCCAACCACGTCATCATCGAGATAAATTCCCATCCGCAACGGTTGGACATGGACTGGCGCAACTGGAGAAAGGCCGCCGCCAAAGGGCTCCTCACCAGTGTCAATCCCGATGCCCACAGCGTGTCCGGATTGGCCTACGTGGCAGCCGGCATCAACGCCTGCCGCAAAGGATGGCTCACGCCCGAATCGGTTTTCAACACCTGGCCCCTGCAACGGGTCAGGGAGTATCTTGAACGGGTGAAAGCACGGAGAAATGCAGGTTAGTGTGGTGTCCCCGAAGGGGCTTCAAAACTCCATTTGCCTCAGCCACTTTTTCTCGGCCAAGTACCAATCCACCAGCTTTCCGGCGCCTTCTTCGAAAGTCGTTTTCGGCTCCCATCCCAGCAGAGACTTCGCTTTGGCAATATCGGCCCAGGTATGGAGCATGTCCACCTTGAGAAAGGGCTGTCGATCGATGACGGCCTTCCTGCCCAGATAATTTTCCAACTGGCCGATCAGGCCGTTGATGGAAATGGGCCCCCGTCCTCCTCCCAGGTTGATGATTTCAAAACCGACCTTTTTTAGTGCCAAAACCGTCCCCTCGGCGATATCGTCGATGTAAGTGAAATCTCGGCTCTGGGAGCCGTCCCCGTAAAGGGTGATCGGGGTTCCCCGGTCGATGTTGTGCACAAACCGCAAGGGCGCCATATCGGGCCGCCCCGCCGGGCCGTAGACGGTAAAGTAGCGCAGTACGGATACGTCGATCCCGTAAAGGTGGTGATAAGAAAAGGCCATTGCTTCCGCCGCTTTCTTACTCGCCGCGTAAGGGGAAATCGGTTCGTTGACGGGAAGGGATTCCCGGAACGGCATGCCCTGGCCGGCATAGAGGGAGGAGGTGGATGAGAGAATATACTTTTCTATGGCGTGGCGCCGCATGCATTCGAGCAAATTGAGGTTGCCCACCGCATTCGTGCCCAAATACACGTGGGGGTTCTCCACGCTGGCGCGCACCCCGCCTCGCGCGGCCAGGTTGATCACCGCGTCAAATGCGTATTCCCGAAAGAGTCGTTCCGTGGCAGGACCATCCTCGATGTCGCATTTTTGAAAGGTAAACCCCTTCCGGGGCTGTAGTTGTGCCAAGCGCCAGGTCTTGAGACGGGCATCGTACTGATCGTTCAAATTGTCGATCCCGGTGACGCGATGCCCTCGACCCAACAGCAACTCCCCGGTTTTCCAACCGACAAACCCGGCACAACCTGTAAGCAGGATACGCATGGGGAGGAAGCTAGGAGCAGTCGTTACGGATTGGCAACCCGTGTTTTCACCGCCTCTTGGCCCGAGTAATCTGAAATTATTTATGCATCATATTATAAATCCCGGGGAGTAGTTGACTTTTGTCAAAAATAGTCTACCGAAAAACCTGTGAAAACCACCTTGTCCATCAAAGTGAGCGATCAGGAAAAACTGAAACTGAAGAGGGTTGCAAAAAGTCGCCAGAAGACGCCGTCCGATTTGATGCGGGAAGCTTTGGATTTGATTTTGCGCGATCCCGAGCTCGCCAACGAAGAGTCGTGTTATGCGGTGGCGGAAGATCTGTTTCAATGCCGGTCCGGAAATTTGCCCTCGGATCTTTCGTCCGACAAGGGTCGTCTAAAAGGCTTTGGCGAATGAAGTCGGCAGTCTTGGTGGATACCGGGCCGCTGGTAGCTCTTTTTAATAGAAAGGACAAACACCACGCTTGGTCGCTCCGATATTTCAGGGAATTAAAGCCTCCCCTGATAACCTGTGATGCTGTTTTGGCTGAGGCGCTTTATCTACTCCGCAGGGACCCGGCGGCCGTTCCCTTCATAATGGGCCTTATTGAAAAGGAAGTAATCGTTTCGTCCTTTTCCGTCTCAAAGAATGCCTTTGCCGTAAAAAAGTTGATGACCAGGTATAAGGATACACCCATGGACTTCGCAGATGCCTGCGTCGTGCGAATGACTGAATTAATGGGTGAGTGCCGGGTTTGGACCGTGGATTCGGATTTCAAGGTTTACCGCAGAAATGGCAGGGCGGTTATCCCTCTTATCTTTCCAACATAGTCCCGATCGGTACCCCAGCCTGTGCTACGCAACGCTGGGCTCCGGAGTTCAACGCCGTTGGGCCTAAAAGCCAGATGTTTGAATCGGATGATCGGGCCCATAGAAGGGCTCATTTGCATCCTCCGTTCCGGTCTACAGTGAACGGCAAAGCAGTTCTACTCCAAAGCCCAGTGTCGCGTAGCGCACACTGGGTTGAATTGGGCAAAAAACAACGAACCTCAACGGGGTTCCACATCGAATTTCACAAAATTCGTAGGGAGCACAAGGAGATCGAGTACTGGTGTGGAACGTTTGTCCTACAGCCGCTTAACTAAGCGCCATTCCGGACTGACCCTTTTTGCTTCGGTGCTATTAACTTGTTATTACCCCACTGAAATAAATAATGCGCGGTTTCATGTCCACCATGACGATCCTCTGATTTTTGACCCCAAGTTGAACCGCATCTTCTCCAATCCAAATTTTTCCTGCCTTCGATGGGGCACACTTTGCCTGCTTTTCCTGGCCAGCCAAATCCAGTTATTTGGGCAAGGAGGGAAATCCACCTTAAATAAGAACCTTTCCAATTTATGGGATGGTACCTGGGTAAGAACTCACCTCGACAAGAAGCAAGATTATGGCCTTCAATTGGAGACCTTGAACACAGCCTTGTCCATATACAAAAGGGAATTCCACAATCGCAGTGCGGTGGAAAGGGAATGGCAGTTGGCAGAAATCCGCTCGGTGCTCAATTCCCCGAAGCCCTCGCTCCAAAGCGATTTTCCCGGGATCTTCGATCATTTATCCTCGCTGAGCAAAGAAATAGTGGAAGAGTATACTCAAATTCACGAAGCCTTATTCGATCGGGATACAGAGTGGGAACGTTTGCGGTCCCAAGTATTCATCGACTTTGAAGGAGAGAACCTCCGATCAGGGGAACTGCTGGCCAGGGCAATCAACTATGTTTTGGGAAGCAAAGCGGAGACCGAGGAGGATGAACTCAGAGCATCCGTTTTTTCTGTCATTGAAAGACGAATACAAGACTACCTCTTTGCATTTAACAATGGAACCGCCACAAATCGACGGCAAATTTATACCGTGTGGCATCAGAAACCCGTCTCCTTGCTACCACCGGGAAATTGGGGTCTTTCAGAATCGGCCTCGGAGGTTTATGAAATTTGCCAGGCAAGTTATCTGCAAATGGTTGCCAAATTCCAAATCGAACTGGAAAACGCCTTCAAAAACCCAAAGTTTGTAGCCCGTCTAGGTGTCAGCACCGCCGTTGCGGATATCTTGCAATTGCTCTCTGAGAATTACTTTGAATTTGCAACCTATTCACGTTGGTTCAGCGAAAACGAGCCCTTGATGAACGAAGCCCTCATCATCGTTGATATGCGTACCCGCGCAACCCCACACGAAGTGGTAAAACTAGACCCTCTAACCTTGAAGCCTACCGATTTGAATGAAGGCCAATACCACTCGGATATCATAAACAAGATCACAGAAAAACGACGCGAGCTTTTGCTTCGTTACCTCGCAATTCGAGAGGAAGTAAACGGGGAGATCAAAGAGGAAATAATTCGCCGGAAAAAGGACCTGAGTCCGGAGGAAGAGGAAGTTCTTTGGAGAGAATACCAGGAAATGAGGGACCTGACAAAATCAGCCACTTCAACACCCTGAACCACCGTGTCCCCAATCAGACCTGCCCGCTCAATTTATTTAAAAATCATTCTGATAGGATGGAGTGGAACCCTTTGTGGATTCTTGGGAGCGCTTATCGCTCAAAGCTCCTCGGTTGAATCCATTGAGGACAAGGAATTGCTGGAAATCATGATTGAAGATACAGCCAGCGAGTTGGCCCGCAACCAAGCCAGTCTTGACCAAACCAAGGCGGTTTATCTGGGTTTGGATGATTCCAATGCGACGGAAGAAGGATTCCGCCCCAAGGTGAGGGAGTATATTCAGTACTACGAAACAGTGATCGCCAGCCAAAAAAACTACCTGTCTCAATTGCGGGAGCGAAGAAATGAAATGGAAATGCAAGAGCTTCAAAAATTGCGAGACCTCTCCAACTTCGGGAGTCCCTATCAGGACCGCAGGAGGACGAATATGCTGAATTCGATTCTGCAACCGCGATCATCCATCGCCCGATTCGGGACTTCGGGAAAGACGCGATTGGAAGACTTGGACAAACGTCTTTTTGAAACTTTAGGCAGCTTACAGGAACGGCTTGATGAAGAAAATCTAAATCGCCAGGAAGCCAGGAAGGTTATCGTGGATCGAGAGGCCAATGCAAAAATGCTGGTGGAAATGCAAAAAGTCAGCCAATCCTACTACGATGAAAGGTTCCTATTGTATGACAAGATGAACCAAACATACGAACAGATACGTGTTTGGCGACCTGGCTTGGCCAAATATTTTAAACCTCCACCTCAACCAAAACCGCCCGATGCTTATAAAAACGCGCTTGATCGCATGCATACCGCAAATTGATAGCCGAATTATCCAGTTGGTAGCTCCAAACTGGTCATTATCGCCTTTATCAATTTCACCGGTTAAAATCTTCACTCCACTCTGCGCGACGGCCTTTTTATTTACGGGCTGCGCAACTCCGAAAACCGCATTGGATTATATTGATGGGACCGAGGTTCCCCATGTCCCGCTCATGGCCATCAACCCGGAGGATCAAGCGCAGGAGCAATTCAATGTGGCGATCAATCTGTTCCAGCCCGGGGTGGACCTCTACGAACTGGAGGAGGATGGGAGCGGCCTGTTCGCCATCGACGATTCTGGCGTGCCAAAAATAGACCATAAGGCAATCGATCCAAAAATCCGCCGTCTTGAAACACACTTCTTGCCCGGTACTTTGAAAAGCGTATTGGACCGAAGCCAGCAATGGGGACAAACCTTTGTCAGTCCCGGGGAGGTTCAATCGCCCGATCTATTCGTTGACGCCACTATTCTGGCATCTGATGGCCACTCCATTGCTCTTCTGGTTCAGACCAGGGACTCTTCCGGGCGCATGTGGTATCAGGACACCATTAAGTATCTCACGCTCGAATCAGATTACCAATCCGCCAATTGGCCGACGAAGGACCCCTACGACGCCATTTTCAACCATATCGCAAACCGATTGGCAAACTTCCGCAATAATTTGACTCCGGAAGAACAAAAGGAAATTCGCATGGTCAGTCAGATGCGATTTGCCTCCGACTTGGCGCCCGATGCTTTTGGCGATTATCTGGCTCGAAACGAGGAACAGCAAATATACGTTCAGCGCTTTCCGGCTGAAAACGACCCAACTTATCAAATCATCCAGCAGCTTCACGGAACGGAGCTGGATATGTTGAGCCATATTGAAGAATATTATGACAATCTTCAGGAGGGTTCTTTCGATTCGTATAACACTTGGCGTGAACAATTCAGGCAGTTGTCCATTGAAATGGAACAATATCGCGTTAACGCTCAAAACCAGAAAACCACCAGTTATATCATCGCCGGCCTGGCCGTTGCCGGTGCGGCCGCAACCGCTGCCTCCGATTCCCAATACAATTCCAACAGTGGGTCGAATGCGGCCGCTATCCTGGCGGGCGGCTTGGAATTAAGCGCGGCCATCTACGAGGCGGCCAAGGAAAAGATTGAGATCGCCAACCTTAAAGCTAAGGAACTGGCCGAAATTAGCGACATTGTCGGCGAAGGCCTGCAACCCAAAGTCATTGAGCTGGAGGGACGCACCTATCAATTGACCGGAGATGTCGATTCCCGTTTCCGCCAGATTCGGGAAATAATTCGCCAACGCTACCTGATAGAAACCGGTCAGGAAGATGTGGCGCCGGTTGATACCTTAAGTTCAATTTAAGCGTCTATCCACTCCCATCGGGTTAGCTTGCGGAACTGCCATTCGATGAGTGCCGACCTGGAAACGCCGGAAAAGGGCTCGGGCCCTCAAAAAATTTCGCTTCCACCGGTCGAAAAATCTCCACCCCCATACCGCAAAGCTCCCACCAATGGGAAACCGGGACGATTATTTCCAGCCGTCCTCATGGCGCTGCTTGGACTGGGAATAGTCCTCATATTCCAATTTCGCCCGGATACGGATGAATCTACCGAGGATGCTTCCAACCAAATTGAGGAGTCGACGGATCGACCGTCAAACGAACCGGAATCCACATCCATGCTCATACAAAAACCGTTTATTGCCCTTGATCCTGAATCACTTGCAGACCTCCGCAAGAAAGCAAACCAGGCGGTTTTGGATCAAGCCAGTGTAGATCATACCCATGACTTTCAACGCAACCTCTTTGGAAAGGCCGCATTCCTGGTCGATGAGGCCAATGATTCCATGGACCAGAAAGCGTTTCAGGCCGCGCAGGAAGGGTATGAGGAGGCCCTGGTCACCATCGAAATCCTGCGGGAGAGCTATCTGCGGGCGGAGGAAATAGGCGGTCTCCAATCCAGTATTGAAAACCTGGATACAAGGCTCCGATCAGAAGCTGCTTCCTCAACCGAAACCGAAGCATACCAGACCGTTAAATCAGACTTGCTCAAGGCGGACACACTCCTGAAAAACGGCGAAATTCAAATTGCCCTCAGTCGGCTTGGAGAAATTGAGGCGAAACTGCAGTCAATGATTGAGCAGGGCGAAAAGCAATTTCAGGCATCACTAAGGGCGGGTCTTGATGCCCTGAATTCAGGCGATGGCGATAGGGCGAAAGAGTTGCTGATTACCGCACAAGCTCTTCGTCCTGACGATCCTTTCGTCGCACAACAACTAAACCGCGCTGAAAACATCAACCAGGTATACGCACATTTTAAGGAGGGTCGCAGCTATGAGGACCAAGGCCTCTACTCAATGGCACGGGTCGAGTATCAGAAAGCCTTGGACTTGGATCCCGATTCGGTAAACATCAATTCCCGTCTACAAGCAATTAACCAGGCACTGAATCAGGAGATCTTCGAATCCACTGCTCGGGACGGGATGGCTGCTTTGGCCGCTGGAAATGGCAATTCGGCAGTGGAACTTCTGGAAAAAGCTACGGCTCTCATGCCTGGAGATATCCAAGCAAGAAATGCTTTAAAAGATGCCAGGGAATTACAACGACGCCAACGCGTAGACCAACTTGTTGCCACTGGTAAACAGGAGCTGAAAAATCAGGCATGGTTGGCGGCCCGGGATGCCTTTGAAGAAGCCCTCGATTACGAGCCCGCCTCCCAAGCGGCGCAGGACGGATTTTCCCATGCCCAAGCCCAAATCGAGCGGGAGGCTCAATTAAAGGTAATCCTGTTGGAAGCGGAAAGCTTTGAACGCAACGGCGAATTGGACAAAGCCCTGATTGTCCTCAGGGAAGGCCGCCAAATCGCTGATCCCTTGGGGGCAATCACCAAGAAAATCAAATTTCTTGAGGAAATACTGGCAGAGCAATCCAAACCGCAACAGGTAAAAATTCTTTCGGATAATCTTACCAACATCCAAATCTATCAAGTGGGAAAATTCGATCCGTCCCACGAATTGAACCTCGAATTACGACCCGGAAAATACACCGTTGTCGGGTCCCGTCTCATGTATCGAGACGTTCGCCACACCCTTTGGGTGGAAGTTGGAGAAAGCCCGAAACCCCTCGAGGTGATTTGTAAGGAAAAATTGTAAGGCTTATATTCAATGCCAACTTGTCCAACTCCATGACATCCTTAACCCAGGGCAGCCAGATTATTACTCCGCCGGGCAAAGGCGATGAAGTTCAATCATGCCGAAAATTTTGGGTGCCCTATATTTTTGGAGGCATAATCATGCTGGTTTCTTTGGCGGGGTCCTATTGGTATTGGAACCAGTTGGTTCCGGTTTCGCTCATCGTCTCTCCCGCCGAAGCCAGCCTGGTCCTCAACGGTAAGGAGGTGACCCTGGGTGAAGATGGCGCGCTTCACGTAAAACGGGGCAAACACCTTCTGGAAGTGGTTAGCCCAGGATACAGCACCCACGAAGAAGCGTTGAACCTGTTGTTTGGTAAACCCCTTCCATACTCTATTTCCTTATCCGCCCTGCCCGGTTTGCTTTCGGTAATCACCCAACCAGAACAAGCTGCCATCAGCATTGATGGTACCCTCGTAGGCCAAACTCCGCTGATCGGCCATGCTTTGGAGCCGGGGGAATACGAAATTGTTGTCGAAGCAGAGAATTACCTTCCTCACCAGGAAAAGGCCACTGTTCAGGGTAGGAGGCAAAGAACTCGCCTGGAAGTTTCTCTGACACCCGCATGGAGTCACGTCTCCCTGAATACATCCCCTGAAGGCGCTACCCTTTACCTGAACAATCAGCAAGTAGGAAAGACTCCAATAAGCATGGAACTCCTGATGGGCCGATACGATTTACGCTTGGAATTGGAAAATCGGGAAGCTCAGCAATTTTCAATTCGGGTACCTGCCAATCAATCGCTGAAGCTGCCGACCAGGGCCTTGGAGTGGAAACACGGCCGCCTCAATTTAAGCACGATTCCGGAAGGAGCCTGGGTGACCGTCAATGGGGAACCCTTGGGGCAAACACCTGGCACATTTTCGCTGCCATCGAAAACTGAACTCAATATCGCGGTTTCGCTCCTCGACCATGAAGAAAGATCCTTCAATTTAAAACTCAATCCGGATCAGACCATCGCGCAAAAGATTGTGCTTTCACCTTTGGTTGGGGAACTGCGCATAGAAACAGAACCATCCAATGCAGATGTTTATCTGGATGGGCGCATTCAAGGGCTTTCACCGCTGAATCTGGAACTCCCGGTAGGGGATTATGACCTGGAGTTGCGCAAAGCCGGTTATACTTCCCAGACACATAAACTCCGCCCCAAAGCTCAAAAAACAGCCCGATACTCCTTCGAATTGATCAGCGAAACCCAAGCCATAAGACTCACTGACGACCAAGTCCTGAGAGCCCTTATCGCGCAAAAGGAAGATATTCAAAAGGAGATTGCGTCACCCTACGGTTATCAACTGATTCTGATCGAGCCGGATACTTACATCATGGGACTGCCCCAGGAATTTTCAGGTCGAGGATTTGATGAAACACCGGTAGCAATGCGCATTCGCCAACCTTTCTACATAGGCCTGCATGAAGTCTCCAACCGGGAATTTAACAGGTTCAAACCGAATCACGATAGTGGAATTGTAAGCGGAGTCTCTCTTCAATCCGGTGATCGACCCGTGGTGAACGTTTCCTGGGGTGCAGCCGTGGAATATTGTAACTGGTTGAGCGACATACAGGGATTGAAACCCGCTTACCAGCTAGTGGCAGGCAAATATAAACTGATCGAGCCACGTACCGATGGTTATCGCTTACCTACTGAGGCGGAGTGGGAGTTTGTCGCTCGTTACCATCAAGGCACAACTGAGATGATCTATCCCTGGGGAATGGAGATACCTCCTCCTGAAAATAGCGGCAACTTTGCCGGGTCGGAAGCCAAAGTCATGATTGGTCAGTCGGTTCCAGGTTACCGGGATGGATACCAAGCCACCTCCCCGGTGGGATCCTTTAGCGCCAATTCCCTGGGTTTGTTTGATATTGGTGGCAACGTTTCCGAATGGTGCACGGACTACTATTCCTACACTTATCCGAACTCTCCCCACCCATTGGTGGACTATGCCGGGCCCGATAAAGGAGCTCAAAGGCTCATTCGAGGTTCCAGTTGGAGATCGGTAACAAACAGCGAACTACGAAGCACTCGCAAGCGCTATGGGCTGGACGGCGCGGATGATGTGGGTTTTAGGCTCGCAAGGTCCTATCCAATCGTTGTGGAATAGCATATCCAGGTTCATGATTCACTTTTCCAAACACTTTCCACTACTTCTGGGATTCGCCTGTTGTTTGGCCTTTATGGCCCTTGCTCAAGAAGAAAAAAAGGACCCTCTGGACAACTTTGACGGCAGCAAAAAGGAAATTACCGTGGCTAATCCGGAAGCCCAAAAGGGAACTGAAGCGAGTGAATCCGGTTCGGGACAAATTTCACTGGGGGAGCTATCGGAAGATAAGATCAAGGAAGACAAAGTGACCGAATCCCGCGAAAATGAATTGGAAACGAAAAATGCCAAGAGTGACCAAACGAAGGATTTGATTCAATCGGCGCTGGCAACAGTGAATCGCCCCCTCTCCGCTTCCGGTCTGGAGCTAAATCAGCCCGAAGTATTTCCAGTCGATATCTAGCCCATGGGTTTTGAAGCTCTTTTCTCCAACACTTGTCTTGGTGGCTATCTTGAACTGGGCTGATCTGGCCGGTGAGACCCTCGTATTTCCGCCCGCTGCCCTGAGCGATCTGGCAAAATTGGGGCCCGATCGTATCGAGGTCCGATGGAAGCCTCGATCCATTCCGGATGGATATTTCCCCGTGGTGGAAGGCTATTATGTGGTATACAATCATGAGAACCTTTCCCTGTTTTTTGGCCCGGTCCCCGGTGAAAAGGATGCGATCAGGACCCAAAACGAGCTGACAAAGATCAGGACAGACTTTATAAGGAAAAATCCAGCCCTCTCCAGTAGCACGGTTGGCCGGATACATATCAATTTCGGAGAGGACCCTCCAGTTGGTCAAAATTTGGCTCCCCCTACGGGCTTAAAGCCGGTTCGAGTTTTTTCTGGCAATTCCACCTTGGAATTGGGTCAGGCAAATGAAGGGGCTGAATTGGAAAGCCCCGCAACAGATGGCCCCACATCCTCCACCTATGGCATCACCAGCGAGCCCGACAGCTCGGAAGACATTCCGGTTAATGAGTCTGCCAGCGCCATTAATGGACCCCCTCAGGGGACCGAAAATAACGCAAGTTCGCCTGAATCCCCAAGAGGTGGAGCAACGGCGGAAGGGACGAGGAATGGTTCCGGGGAGACTGGAATTCTGAAAATAATCTCCCAGGGAGCGGAACGTCCCAAAGAAAATCCCGGACCGGAAGGCGCCAGCTCCGAGATCCGAAGTCCATCACCACAATTTCCAAATGGAGAGATTGCCGGGACCGAGAATCCAACTTCCTCAGCCCCCCACCCAACCGAGTCGTCTGAATCGGAGAGTTCGGCTGGTCCTTCAGGGAAAACCCAGGAACCTGAAATTGAGCCGTTGCGGCCAAGAGCCGAACCCACTTCAGAAAATGCTCCGGAAACCGTGGCGCAATCCAATGTGCCAACTCCGACCAACCCGGAGTTGGGCGAGTCGGAGAACCTTCAGAAAACCAAGGCCGACTCCGTTCATATCAATCAGTTGCTCAAAGGAAACTTGGAGCATGACCCCTTGCCTTAATCCATTTACCCGGCATCTTTACCACTTCCCCTGCCGCCTTGGGAATTGGGCCAAGGTTTGCATAAGATACAGCCGTCGATCCATGCAGATTTCTCTGCTATTTGTTTGCTTGGCGTCCCTGTTTGCTTCTGGGATCATGGCAACGGATGCTTCGTCCAACCCAACCCAAAACGCTGAAAAATCCGAAATGCTATACCGCCGGGGATTGGCCGCATACCAAGCCGGAGACTATCCTGCGGCAGAGACTTTTTTTGAAGAAACTCTCGCAATCAACTTCTCGCCGGATGCCGCAGTTTACTTGACCTACCTTCGCAAGGAAAGGGGCGACTTCACCGGCGCCCTGAAAAGCCTGCAAACCTACCTCGACAACACAAATGACAGCGATTCCGACCTTCAAAGCTATATTTCTCTCAAGTTATTCCTGGAAGCCCGGCTCGCATCGGAAGCAAACGAAAAACAACTGTCCTCAAACCGCGCCACTACTCTAATCAGTATCGTTATTGCCATCATCGCCTTGGTCGTATCCGTAGTATCACTGCTCTACAAACGGTCTTGAGTGCAAGATCTGAAAGGGGAAAACGGCCAAGAGAATGTGATTTGATTAAGAACCGGAATATTTTCTGGAAATGAGCAACCCGGACTGAGTCGATTTGCTACTCAAACAAAGTCCGATAAGCCTCAACCACTTCTTCCGGTCTCAAGCCCTGCGCACGAAGATGTCCGGTGGAATCGAATAGTAATATCAATGGGGATTGTTCAATGCCAAGAAGTTGCATTGGTTGATCCGTTGATTTCTGGTATTCCGAGTAGTTGAAGATATGCGGCCAACCGGCGATATCTTCATTGAGCATCGCCAACGCATCTTCGCGCGATTTGTCCAGATTCAATCCCAGAAATTGCGTGTTGCTTGAATCAAAATCGACCAAGCGTTGATAATTCAAGTCCTGCGACCAGGAAAGCAGTTCGGCATTCCAAGACCCCCAAACCAGCATAACGGTGTTCTTTCCGATGAGGTCTTCAGTGGAAACGCTATCGTTCCATTCATGGACCCCCTCGACTAGCAAATGTCCAGTAAAATCGGGTAATGCCTCACCCGGCTCGACAAGCAAATGAATCTCATTCGAGCCCGCTCCTCCAAAAGTGTTAATAGCGGTGTAATCCGATGTCTTCATCATCAGCCAAAATACAAGGGCCATGAAAACCAGCGCTCCCATGGTCGCCATTAACCACTTTAGTATTACTGGTTTTCTCCTGGGCGAACCGGTAAATGCGGCCAGGGTCTGAACATGTCGGTCTTCCGAACCTGCCTCCGGCAAATGGGAAGTTTGATGGGCGGGTTGAATCGAACCGATAACCACTTTTTTCCCCGCCAAAAGGGAACCCTCGGTCGAGACGGAACGGTCGCTCGATCCTTCATCTGAGGCCAAGTCCCGAGTTTGAAAAGGTTTAATGATCCCGACGAGTTCCATAAGGTCATAGTCCGGATTCCAACCCGGAAACAGTTCTGCCCTGGCCGGCCGCTCTTGAGATTCTTCTGCCATTATCGATCAGTGATTCCCACAAACGCGCCTCCATTGCGGACGGCAAGAATACGCATGAGTTCGGCAAAATTTTTTCCAGTTGGGCCAGAAAAGGCAAAATCAGTGTAAAACCCAATACCGTGTATCCGGATCAAGTGGTCTCCATTATCCAGCTTCGGATTATTGCGTTCCACAATCGATAAAAACTCCGTCGGATTTCCTGAATCCATTTCATCTCCGAAGACGAAGATACTGATTTTTTCTTCTCCGTCATTGAAGTCGGTAATCGCGGTTAAAATTCCCGGTCCCGGATTACTGCCACTGTCATTATTCCAGTTGAGGTAACGATTAAGTATTCTCCTTCTTTGACTGGGGGAATCATTCAGCCAAGTTCCTTTCGTCCCGGAAAATAAATAAACGCCATCCGCATTCATGATCTGAATACCTTTCAAATTCGGGAAAGCAAAAAGAGTTTCTTCCAGCTTTCTGGCCACCAAACGCTCGTGTTGATCCATCGACCCGGAAGTATCGATGACAAAAATAACGTATTCGCTATCCGCCGGTATTCCACCCACAACATCGGTCGGTTTCTGTTCCGGCATACGGGAAAGATCCAAATCCTGAAGGGCCCTTTCCAGATTTTCTTCTTCATCGGCCTGTTTTCGAGCGCGAGCATCGCTGGCGGCATACTGCCCCCTTACCTCGCTGAAGAGTCGTTGCAATTGAGCAATCCTGTCCTCCAATTCGGATAATTGCTCCAAGGCTCGATCCAAATCCAGATTGGTTTTCAAGGTGTCCCCACGAATCTCGAAGATGGCATTTTCCCGATCTTTCAAAAGACCTTCAAGTTCGGACTCAACCTGTTCAAGTATCTGGGGATGCGAACCACGAAAGATAACAAAGAGCAGGATTATGGCTCCAAAACCACAACTTATACAGTCCAGAAAGGACAAGCTGAAGGTGGCAAAAGCGCCTCTTCTTTTGCGTTTCATTCAAATCAGGGCCAGCTTTCAGCAGGAGAAAAGAAAGACCCATCATGTCGTAATGCCAGGTCCCAATAACTACTGGGCGCCTCGGGGTCCCCTTCGAGATAGAACAAGATTACGTTGACTGGCACCCCTGAAGGGATAGCCCTTTCGGCCATTTCCAATGCCCTCAGGCGATCCTCGCCCGATACTTGGCCTGACGGCAAAGCAACCGAATCCCCCTGGGTGGGGAGACCATCGGTAATCACAATAACATTGTCGGGCTTGGGGGAAAAACTCTCAATCCGCCGAAAAGCGCGCTCCAGATTGGTGCCGCCACCAGGCACAACTTGCCGAAGCTTGTTGAGAACAGCTTCGACAGTTTCGGGCGAAGTCGCCAGCCAGTCATTTCCCTGTCCCGTCAAAACAGGTTCCGTTGTCTCGCTAAAGGTAAATAACTGGAAGAACTCTGTTTCGACCATCGTTGCGAGCAGCCACTCGGTTGCCTCCATTACACGCAGCCATTTTTCGCTACCTTGCCGCTCTACGGGATTTGCGGCTTTCATGGCCATTATTTCGGGTAAGGTTTCACCGGTCATACTCAGAGATCGGTCGACAAATATTACCAGTCGCCGACCATCTGTCCTAAGCCCGGTTAAATATTGTTGGCGATTGTTTCCTTGGCGACGAAGCAAGGCCATGCCGGGGTCTATGCTCGTGGGCCCCATTTGGGCCATGAGGGCTTTCTTTTTCGCCTCAATGTCTGCTTTGAGTTGATTGAGGTGTTCCAGATTGGCCAGGGTTTCATCGTCCAAGCGCGAGATTTCCTCCTTCAGATTTTGAGTTTCCCGGATAACCTCATCGGCCAAGCCTTGGGCGGTTACGATTTGTTCCTCGGTTTCCAATAGGGTGTTTCGGAGATTGGCCAAGTCTTCTCGCCCTTCCAATAATTCTTCATCAAAAGTATCGACCTCGCCTCTGATGTCCGCCGTTTCCTTATTGCGCAAGCTCTGATCGTTTGAAGCTGTGAGAACGAACAAAAGAATCACCGCTCCAAAACCACAGGTAATGGCATCCAAAAATGACAGCCCGAAATTGTCCTCTTCCGATTTACGCATCGTCCCTTGCCATTCCCACAATCATAACCTGCAAGATTGGCGCGCCTAAAGTAATCACATCGCCAACTTGGAGGGTAAGAGGGCCATTTGAGGTAAAGGACTCTCCATTTATCCAGGTTGGATTACCCTCTTCTCCGGTTAATTCAATCCCACCATCCTTCTTTCTGCGAAGCAGGGCATGGCATTCAGCAAGGCCTTTCACTGGTTCGGCCACTGCCAAGCCCGAGGCAATGGATTTGCCTTTACCAATGGCAAAGTCAGCTTCTCCGAATTCCGGTAATTCAAGCAACCGCCCCTGAAATAACAAGTGAGTGGGATGGGTCGGACCGAGGATTCCATCCCTCCCGGAATGATACACCTTACCCTGAGGAATTGATGCCGTTTCGCTTCCTCTCTCCTGGCTTGCAAAAAATTCAACCGCAGTGTGAAACAAGGGTTGATCGATGGCTGAGTCATCGCTCAAGGCATTTCTGAATGCCAAAGCGCCAGTTGCCGCCTGTCCTATTTCCATCATCCGGGGATTAACCCCGTAGTCTTTGTTCAATATTCCCATCAACCCTGGGACACAGCGGATTCTGGACGAGAAAAACACCGCGCAATCTCTTGAGTTGGCGGCTTGGCTGATCGCCCGGCCCGCCAAATCACTGAATCCCCTCAGCTCGTTATCCATTATTTCCGCCAAAGCCCCGCGGTCGGCGGAAATAGCTCCTTTAGGGGTCCGGAGTTTACACGCAGATATTTCATTGGGGTCGGATAAATAGGCCGACAACTGGTTATAGAGTTTTTGCGCGTATTCCGGCCGAGCCGAGGGATCAAACCGAAATTCGTCTATGAAGCGCTTGGCAAGACCCATCACCAACCGGTCTAGAATCTGTCGCAGACCCAAAGCCCGATCCTCAGCCACTTCGCGGCGCTCAAGGCCGGAATCTGTGGATACGATATGGCCAGCCTCCGCCGTGTTCCAATGAATATCCATGACCACAAACGATCGCGTATCCGGAACTCCGGATGCCGAAAGAAGGGACGCCAAGGAACTATCCAAAATATGCTTTACCCGAATGCCAACCGCTTCGGATATCTGAATCAATCTCCCCAAATTAGACCGCTTGAAATGTCCCGGGACCGCCAACACAACTTCGTCAAACCGACCCTCGAGTTTTCGGCAAATTTCAATTACCGTCGTCAGGTGCGCTTGGGCCAGTTCGGTATCGCTGGGCTGGGACCTGCGCCGGCCCCGCACTGAAGGATCTTTCCCAGCCGTTGCCAAGCGGTGCCAATATTGATTGTCGGCTGCGAGTTCCGAGGTCAGGAATTGCTCAAAGGCAAGCCTGCCAAACACCACCTCTCCCTTTCCCGTCAACTGCGCGAAACCGGATAGTTCCATGGTGTCGGGGCCCAGTGGCAGGAGTTCGGCGGTCGATTTGCTCCATTGAGCTGCGGTCACGCCCAGGTCGCTGATCTCGATTCCCAATAACCGCTTGTTTCTCATCCGGTTTGCCAGAAAAATCAGCCGATATGGAGCTTGGAAACCACCCCGTCATTAACCGTGTTCTCGACATCCAGAACCAACTGTTCCTGCATGCGTTGCACTTGGTAAACCACGAACATCATAATCAGGCTGAGCAGCAGCGCGACGAGAGTCGAATTGAAAGCTGTGCCGAGACTTGCCGTTACCGGAGAAATATCTCCTTCCAATGCGGCCTGGGCCTTGCCTAGGGCAATGCCGATACCGCGCACCGTTCCCACAAACCCTATCGATGGAATGGCCCAGACAATGTAGCGTATCATGCTCATTTCCGAATCGAGGCGCAATAATTCGGCTTCACAGGTGTTTTTTACCACATTGGTGATTTCCTCCAGTGAGTTGGCAAAGCGAAAAAACTCCATGGCTCGGAAAATCGTACGAAAATAGAGGGTCTGGCGGATAGCCTCATTTCCACGCTCCAATTTCCAGAGTACGGGTCGGGCATCCTCCTTTTTGAGACGGTCCTCTTTGCCGAGTTCCAGAAAATCGACCTCCAATCCTCTGTTCTCCACCATCGAATCCCTGATTTTCAAGGCCAGAAGAAATAACCCCCAGAATAACAAAATAAAACAGAACTGCTGCTCATAATCTTTGAGCACAATCCAAAGGGAAAATGGACTATCCCCTGATTCAGCCGATACCAGAGATCTTTCCTCCAAGTCTGATGCCGCCGCCGGCCGGATGACAAATTCGTAGACTGCCGTGACCACAAGGATGCTGGCCGCTAAACCGACCGATTTCAGGGCAAAGGATCGTGGATACTTTTTCAGGAATGAAGCCATAAGACAGACAGGCGTTGAATCTACTAAGGGATTTAGTGACTGATCTCAGCTAGAGCGAGAGCTTAATTTCCTTGTGTTGAAAGTGGGTGCTGAACCAATCGCAAAAAACGAGGAGGGCAAGTCCCCTTAGCCCGCATTTCTCGCAAAATTCGTAGCGAGCGAACGAAGATCGAGTGCTGGTGCGGGTTTCGAGCCGATGGGCGCGGGCGAAGCCGGATCGACACCTTGCAAAGACGCCTGCATCTGAGCGACGCTCGGGCAGGCGCATCTAACGATTCCCGCACCGGCACCGGCCCCTGGTTCCTTTCTTATGCCTTGCAACTCCGGTGGGCATAACTAAAGCATGCCCCCATGTCTGACCGCAAAGGCATCATTCTGGCCGGAGGATCGGGAACCCGGCTCTTCCCCCTCACCCTGGTCATGAGCAAACAGCTCATGCCGGTTTATGACAAACCCATGATTTATTATCCGTTGTGGGCCCTGATGCTGGCCAATATCAGGGAGATACTGGTTATTTCCACCCCCCACGATCTGCCCCACTTCAGAAAACTGTTGGGAAACGGGTCGCAATGGGGACTGTCGTTTGACTACGCCGAGCAGCCCTTTCCCGGCGGGTTGGCCCAGGCCTTCCACATCGGGGATGACTTCCTGGATAATTCCCCGGCGGTCCTGGTTTTGGGAGACAACCTGTTTTACGGGCAGGATTTTGCCCTTACCCTGGAGGCGGCGGCAGAGCGCCGCCACGCCGCCACCATCTTCGGATACCATGTATCCAATCCCCAGGCTTATGGCGTGGTGGAACTCGATGAGACGGGAAAAGCGGTCTCCCTGGAGGAAAAACCCGTCCGACCCAGGTCCTCCTTTGCCGTCCCCGGCATCTACTTCTTCCCGGCTGATGTCTGTCAACGGGCCAAAACCCTTGAACCCTCCAAGCGCGGAGAACTCGAGATTACCGACCTCAACCGGCTATATCTGGAAAGCGGGGAACTCTTCGTGGAATTGCTCGGGCGCGGCACCGCTTGGCTCGACGCCGGGACCATGGACTCCCTCCTGGACGCCGGCAATTTCGTGCACATCATCGAAAAACGCCAGGGCCAGAAAATCGGCTGCCCCGAAGAGGTGGCGTTAAACAAGGGGTGGATCTCCCCCGAAGCATTGAAGACGAGCATCGGGAAGCTGGGAAAATCCTCCTACGGCCGTTATCTGGAGACCTTGTTGGACCGACCTTTCCCCAGGTAGAGAAAACCCCATGCCCGGCTATGGGCCGGATATGTCAAGGACCACCCTTTATGGCTTCCTCTCCATCATCGGCGGCCAACCGCGCCGTTATTGCCAGCAAACTGAACCAGGTCACCAGGACCGCCAGATTTCTGAAAGGAAAATCTACCAGGGCGTGCCCCGCCGTACTTCCCAATCCAACCAGGAGCATGATAATGACCGGGTCCTTCCATCGCTTGGATTTCAGGATGATCCGGAAGAAGTATCCGGGAATGGCAAACAAGAGCACAGCGCCCACCACCCCCAGTTCGATAAGGGATTCCAGATAATCATTGTGCATGTGCTCCCAGAAGAAGTTTTGATTTCTGCGGGCCATCCAGGGGTGCACGATTTCCTCCTTCTCCTTCTCCAGATCCTGAAAGCGACGGAATCCATGCCTGAAGTTGCCCGCCCCCCAGCCCAGGACGGGTTTTTCTGTAAACATGGCCCATCCGTTTCGATAACCCGATTTGCGTTGTTTGAAGGAGAAATCTTCCGTTATATCCCGGCTCAGGGTATCGAGGTGGTCGGTCTGAGGGTTTTTCAGAAGGAAGATTCCTCCCGCAATTGCCAAGAGCGACGTCACCCCGACCCCCATGGCAAGCCATCGCTTTGAGATTCCGGATCGATGAATCCCCGTCAGCGCCAACGACATGAAAATGGCCCAAATTCCCAGCGAACCCAAAAAGCCGAACCGGGATTTGGAAAAAATCACACCAGCAAGTATGATCAGCCCCAAGATGGCAAATACAGGCCTCGGAGTGGAAGGGTTGCGGACGATATTTTTTGTGAAATGGAAATAGGAGGCAAAACAAGCGGCAAGGCCGAGATTGAGAAACGCGGCCGCATGGTTTTTATATAAAAATGTGGCAAAAAAGAGTCCCTGGCCTTCATCAACAGCGGGATAGACACCCAGAATGGTTTGACTGCCAAGGGCCGTTTGGATCAGCCCGACCAGCCCGATAAAAGCGGCATTCAGGGCCGTGAAAGCCACGAGGAGCTTTTGACCGGACCGACCAAAGGAGCGGTAACAGGCCAATGCCGTGAGCAAGGCTACCCAATAGAAAACCAGAAAGCGCTCGGGAGAAGCATCCCCAAAATCTGATCGGATGGAGGAGGGAAGCCACGAAATAAAATCTACCGGTTTTAAATCCCAAATGCGCAGGCCGGTATGCCAAACCTGAATCCATGCCGGATTCCAGATCTGGACCAGGATGTAAACAGTCAGCAATCCGCCGGTTATCAAAGGAATCCGAATGGAAGGACCTTTCACCCAAAGGGAACCCATAAAAACCAAGGCAGCCGCCCCGCACGCAATTATCTGAAGAATGAGGTTCTGCCCCCCTGATATCCAGGGCAGGAGCAAAATCAAGCCGGCAGGAAGCCAGAACTTCAGGTGGTTGCGCAAGCGCTTGGATGGCCAATCCCCGGACATTTATCAGGTATCCTATGGGCGATTTGAGGTTTCAAACCCGAAACGTCCCCCCGTGTCCTATTTCCCATCATTTATTGAAGTGGCCAGGACCGATACCTTGACTTTGTCTTCCCCATGCAATTCTCCTGAAGTTGAGAAGCGGGTGGAATAATCGGCTCGTGAACAAAAGAATGCCAAAGTTCGAAGAATCGATTTATTTTATAGGCAAACTCTCACAATCCGTTTTCGGGTTCGCCAGTATTGGATTGCTGAGCGCCATTTTGTCCGTATCCCAGCTTTCCTTATACGTCCTCTTGCTCAGCATACTGCTATTTTCCAAGTACTTGAGTCAGGCGGGCCTTGAGTTTCAGATGATCTCCTCGATATCCGGGGAAAAGGAACCGGATAAGATCGCCCAAAGAGTTGGAGGATTATTGTTTGTTGTAACTGCCTTCAGCTTAATAATTTCCACTGTCTTATACCTATTTTTGAAGAGCGAGTGGTTTGCCCGGATTTTTGGATTTGAAATCGATTATTTGACCGCCCTATCCACCATCGGGATCATCACTTTCGGAAATATACAGATGGTCATTTCCGAACGGTTCAGGGCAGAAAGAAGGTTCGGGTTGGCCGTGATGACGAGTTCAAACAACCATGGCCTCTGCGTTTGTATTCTTTGGGTGTTGGCAACCGTGCTGGCGGTCGAGATCGAATTGCATTCAGTATTTGTGGCATTATTTGTTGTTCATGCCGTTGCCGCTTCAAGTTTATTGGCGATATCGCGAAGAAAAATATCGTTTAACCGGCTTAAGGGGCAAATCAGCAGGCTCGCCAAATCCAGTAAGGATGTGATCCTGGCTCAACAGATGCTCAGCCTGTCCGCAAATATCGATATCTGGATTGCGGGTATGATTTTCAAGGAAACCGACTTCCTGATTATTGCCATCGGGAAAAAGATTATCCAGTTGTTGAACACCATTTCTCAGGCGATAGCCAATTTGGTCGCCCCAGGGATCGTGATATTGAGACGGATTGGGGAAATGGACAGATGTCGGCGAATCCTTCAGCGTTACGGGAGGATTAATATCACTTTGTGCGCTTTGGCCGGAGTCCTGTTTATCCTGTGTTGGCCCTTCATATCAAAAGCGATGGTGGGGATAGAAAGTAATGATTACTTGTTCATTTCCATTTTTTTCATGGGCGCCATGGTCAATTTTTATTTTTTGTTTACGGGTCTATTTCTCATCTTGATGATGGAGTCCGTATTTGTGGCCAAAGTGGGAGCACTAACGGTTGCCATTTTCGCCGTCAACATGGCTGTCCTCACCCACTGGTTGGGCCTCATGGGCGCGCCTGTTGCCCTTTTGATTCATTATATTTTGTTCAACCTCCTTCTTTATCGATACATTTACAGAAATTTTGATTTGCAAATGCGGTTGACCTGAGGGATGGCTTTCATCTCGGGGAAAGAGCGGTATTTTGGATCCCCAACGTTTTGAAATCTTTATTAAAACGACTTTTAAACTTTAAACCTCCCGGAAGTATCGAACCCAAGAGAGGCGACTGTTGGCTGGTATCCTATCCCAGGTCCGGCAATACATGGTTGAGGTTTATTACCGCAAATCTGATTTTCCGGAATAGGGAAATCACCTTTAAAACAATCGATGACCTGATCCCTGATATATACACGCGGAATTCCTGGCGCATAGAAAGGCAAAAGCCTCCCAGGGTATTCAAGTCCCATGAGCCCTATAATAATTTGTATGGAAATGTGGTATACATGGTAAGAAGCCCCTTTGCCGTTTGTAATTCCTATTTCAGGTACCTTTTGAAGACCGGGGCCTATGATAATGAAGATGACTTCGATACCTATTTCAGCAAATTTCTGAAAGGCAAATTGGATGACTATGGAAGTTGGAAGGAAAATGTAGCCAGTTGGATATACGCCCGAAAAAATAACGGGAACTTTCTCCTCCTGAATTACGAGCTGATGCGGGAAGACCCGGTTGGGGAGGTTGGAAGATTGGCAAAATTTCTGGGAATCGAGTCGGACCGGAGACAACTGGAAGAGGTCATTCAGCTTTGTTCCATGGATCGGATGAAAAAATGGGAAGATGCTCAATGGAGATCGTGGAGTTCGACTGCCGGAACCCGGCGAGACCTGAGGTTCATAGATTCTTCAGAAAATTTGAAAGGGAATTATCTGAATGGAAGGCAGAAGGAGGGTCTGAGAAAAGAATTTGATCATGTTATGGCAGAACTGGGTTATTGAGGAAAAAGGCCGGAGGGGTTTCGGGGAAGGTCCATCGAAATGGTGATTTCCGTCATCACTTCAGTAAGGAATCCCCCGGCCGGTATTGTCGCGCATTGCCGTGAAGTCCAAAACCAGAGAGGGGTGGAAGTTGAACACATAGTGGCGGACGGTTCGGAATGTCCCTTGGCGGTCTCTTTGCAGAATAGGATTAAGGAGACGGGCAGCCGCTACCTGTGGAAACCCGATAGTGGGTTCTACCAAGGAATAAACAATGGCATTTCCGTGGTGCGGGGTGACTATATTCATGTTCTCAATCTGAATGATGGGTATGTGAAAAATAATATTCTCAACAGGATATCGAAAGAGCTGAGAAATGATCGGATTAACGCCTGTGCCGTTGAAACCTTCGAAAGGGGGAAGTGTGGGGGAAAGCCATTTGGAAAGTGGCGTTTATTCCTCAATCAGCGCAATCTTCCCCATCCCGGATTGATTCTTTCGAGTCAGTTGATCGAAGAGGTGGGTTCATACGAGGAAAATTATAAAGTCGCCGGCGATTCAGAGTACATACTACGTTGCATGCGACATTTCAAAATACGCAGCATCCCCGTGGTTTTGGTGAAAATGGGGAAGGCCGGTATTTCCGGAACTTATCAAAAAACGGGCTATGACGAGTATAGGAAAATACTTAAGAAGGAGTATGAAATACCGGTTTTATTTGATGTGATTTATCATATCCGGGTCCTGATGAGCCATGCAAAGGGTAAATAATTTCAAGTATGCCATGCTCTGCATCCTTTGCCTGTTTATGGGTTATGAGCTGACAATTACAACCAGATTGTATGTAATGGATTTGGCATCCTTGTTTCTCGGTCCCCTCTGCTTCCTGTTTACTTGGAAGATTGGCAGGAAAATTTTCACCTATCTGACATTCGGAATATTTTGTGTCCTTATCTTTGCCCTTTTCGACACTCAGGGTGAACCCACACCCTATGAGATCCTTAAAGGAGCAGCCAGAAATCTAGGTTATGTATTTTCCATCGTTATCGGCTTCTTTATGGCATCCCGGCTGGGATTGAAAAAGGGGTTGCTCCTGATTTTAATTATTTCAGTTTCTTTCAGCCTTTACAATTTATTCGTTCATCAGATTTTCGGTTACTCCATCAGGCAGTCCTTGAAATACGGAGGCGGCTACTACGCCTTGAACAGCCTGTCCCTCCTTTCTCCCCATCATCTTATCAGTTGCGCATTATATGCCGTCATATTCCCATTTCTGGGGGTTTACTATCACTACAGAGGGATCATATTGATGGGAATTGTCACGGGAATTCTCCCCATTCTAGGGAGGCTTCAGCGGAGAATGAATCCGACCCTGACTGCTTTAATCCTGGGATCGGCGGTTGTAGCCTCCTCATTGTTGGTGTATAACTATTTGCAATATCGATCCGAAATAAATGGGACGATTATTCGCGATACCGCATCTACGGAAACCCGGTATGATATGGTTTTGGATGCTGTAGAACAATTTCGAGAGTCTCCCCTTATCGGCAACGGATCCTATTCCCAATCATTCCGTCATTTCGACGCCTTGGATTCGAGTTATTTTACGGGAGTCCACTCAATATTTCTGCAATTACTTGCCGAATACGGCATTCTGGGAGGTCTGTTTTCTATCGTGTATTTTATCGGGCCAATCGGCCTGTTGTTCATTAAGCGATTGCGGATTATTTTCAGCAAGGAGTATCTCGGCAGATTTATTTACCCCTTTACATTCCTGCTGGTACATTCGGGCTACAGTTTCTTTTTCAGTCCCTTTACCGGATTTTGGCGCAATATCTTTGGTCTGACGGTTGGGGCCAGTCTGGCAATTCTCTACAATGAAGATCCTATACATAATCAGCTCCCTCGACATTGGAGGGGCAGAAATACTCTTGAAGGAAACGTCCAATTGCCTGGCCGAAAAGAATGAAATTGAGGTTATATATTTACGGGGAGACGGAATACTTGCCGACGATTTTGATCCAACGGTCAATATTACGAAAGCCTCCTTGGGATGGAATGGGTTCCACGGTATAAACCGGATTATTGAACAATTTGACCCGGACGTTATTCATTCTCATTTGCTGCCCGCAGATATCAATTTATTATTTTTAACGAAAAAGAGAAATGTCAGGTATTTTACGACTATCCATAACATGGGGAAGGGGTATGTCGTTCGGGATTGGATCGCAAACAGGATATACAAACTCATCGAGAAGCGGTTTGCCGGTCGACATAAATATATTTTCATCTCGAATGCGGTAAGGGACCGCATGCTATCAAAGGTTGGGATAGGAAAAGGCAAATTTAAAATTATTCACAACGGAGTGCGTATTCCTGTTGGAATCAATAGAGAGCAAAGAAAGGAGAATTTGCGAATTCTGTTTGTGGGGCGACTGGTGCGGCAGAAAGATCCCTTTTTGGTATTGGAAATTTGTCGGCGCCTGCAAGCGAGGGGTATCTCCTTTTCGGTCACGATAGTCGGGGACGGATATTTGCGCAATGGCCTGAAAAGGAAGTGTCGGGCAGAGGGCTTGGATCAACAAATCTCATTTGTCGGCCACAAGGCCAACGTTCCAGACTACTACCTGGACTCCGATGTGCTGTTGGTCACCAGTTCAATGGAAGGTTTTGGGCTCGTTGCCGTCGAGGCCATGTCCTTTGAAGTTTGTGTATTGGCTCGCCCGGTGGGAGGTTTGGTGGACATCATAAAGGACGGTGACAACGGGTATCTGTGTCCTCGCATTGACTGTTTTGTGGAGCGGTTGGTCGAACTCGATTCAAATCCCGCAACCCTGGCAACTGTCGCCCGCCGATCGCGATTATCGGTCATGGAAAATTTCGACCTGAGGGACAAGTTGCGGCAATTACAATCGCTCTATGAGGCCTAAGGTTTTGTTTTTCCTGACCAGGAGCGATGCCCTCGGAGGCGCCGCTGTCCATGTAGCTGATTTGAGCGACAGCCTGTCGGAAGTTGGCATGAAGGTGACGGTTCTGATCGGGGGGAATGGGCCGGTTCGATCCCTTTTTGAAAATGCTTCGGTCGAGGTTGAAACGGTGCCGTTTCTCAGCCGAAAGGTATCACCTGCCAAAGACCTTGTCGCCTTCTTATACATATTATGGCGCATCTACAGCGAGAAACCGGATATCGTTTCCTCCCACACCTCCAAGGTCGGTATGTTGGTGAGGGTAGCGTGTTATCTCCTGGGGCATACCAATATTTACACTCCACACTGTTGGTCCTTCTTCCAAGGTGGGAAACCGGCTGGGGTATACAAATTAATGGAAATTGTGATGACTCTGTTTTCCTCCATAATCGTTTGTGTATCAAAGGATGAGAAGAAGGCGATTGAATCGGAGAGGCTGATGAGCAGGGCCAGAGTGTTGGTCATTCATAATGGAATGAAGGTTATAAGAGAACCGAAAGATTCATGCGATGATAATGAGCTGAATTTTGTTCAAATTGCCCGCTTTGAAGCGCAAAAGGACTTCGATACCTTGTTATCCGCAATCGACCTTTTGCGGGATCGCTCATTTGTCGTGCACCTGATTGGGGAAGGGCCTCTGAGAGATAATGCCCTTCAAAAGGTTGAGCAAATGGGCCTCGGTGATAAGGTAATTTTCTACGGCCAGCGGAGAGACGTGGAATATTTTCTGCGCCGGGGTCGGGTCTATATTCTTTCAACTCATTGGGAAGGGTTGCCCAGGAGTATCATTGAGGCCATGGGGGCGGGAATGCCCATTATTGCCACCAGGGTTGGCGGAATTCCCGAACTGGTGAGCGAAGGCTGGACCGGCCATATGTTCATGCCTGAAGATTACCAGGCCCTGGCCCGTTGCATGGATCGATTTTTGTCAAATCCGGATCTCATTTTGCAATTTGGGAAAAGGTCCCGGGAAACCTTTAGACGGAAGTTTGCCTACGATCAAATGCTGGCCAACTATTTGTCGCTTTATGATGCCATATTAGACCATGAGATCTAAGTTGCCATGCTTGGTCGTCGCTTTTTCGGTTCTTTTGGCCTCGGTAGCGGTAACGGCAATCCTCGCTCTGAAAAATGCGGGAATCCCTGAAACAAGGTTCAATTTCGAGCCAATCCTTTGGGGTTGGGAAGTGAAGGAGTTGCCCATTGGCCCCAATGAATTCCTGGAGGAGGTTACCGAGGAAATTTTGGGATTCTCCTACTGCCGCAATTTCAGATTCCAACGCAGGTCGGAGTGTTTTGAGGTTTTCCTGTCGTTTTGGGGAAAGGGAACTGCCTCGGAAAGGGAAGTAGCCGGACATACCCCGGAAATTTGTTATACTCGCCAAGGGTTGAACCTCGACCGGAAATCAGAAATTTCCAACAGGATCATCGACATCCCCATGTGGCTGCTCGAATTTTCACATCGTGGAGAAGGCTTATCCCTGGTCTATTTCCACTTGGCCGATGACAGGGTTGTAAAACATGGCCGATCGGGATCTCCGGAGTTCGGGGGCTATCTCAAAAGACTCCTGTCCGGAGAGTTGAATTTTAAAAAACGTCAGCTCCTGGTAAGATTGACTTTCCCTTGTTCCTCCTTGCCTGCCGAAAGCGTCAGGGACCATCCGGAGTTGGAAAGGCTGATTGCCGATATCCTGACAGCTTACCAATTGTGAGGCTCGCCCTCATTCCGGGAAAAATACGGGATCCCACGAAGCACAATGGCTAATAGGCGTTCATTCGTTTGAAGAAGGTCATTATCAGGATATGCGCGTCAATCCGGAGAGACCAGTTTTCAATGTAAAACAGGTCGTACCGTATCCTCCGGTCCAGGCTGGTGTTTCCTCGGAGGCCGTGGAGTTGGGCCCAGCCGGTAATGCCGGGTTTGATGGAGTGGCGGGTTTGGTAGTGTTGAATTTCATATTGGAAAGAGGAAATCAATTCGGGACGCTCCGGGCGAGGACCTACCAGGCTCATTTCCCCCTTCAGGACATTCCAGAATTGTGGGAGTTCGTCGAGATTGGTCCTGCGCATAAAAGCCCCTATCCTGGTCCGCCTGGGGTCGTTCTTTATTGCCCAACGAGCTCCTTCCCTTCCCTCAGCATCTTCTCTCATGGAACGCAGTTTATAAATCTTGAACCTCTCGCCTCCCTTTCCCGTTCGCACCTGTCTGTACATGATAGGACCTTCGCTTTCCCGCTTGATGAAAATGGCCAGGATCAGCATGACGGGAATGGATAGGATCAGGCCGGCCAGACTGCCCGTCACGTCTACAAAACGCTTCAACAACCGGTTTCCGAAATTGTCCAGCGGCAGGCCCCCTATGCCCAAAATGGGAATTCCGGAAATGGTGTGCAGGTTCAACCCGGAAAGGAACACCTGAAAAGATCCCGGTGCAATTTTAAATGTAACGTAAAGGCGCTCACAAATGCTCGCTAATTTCAGGGTTTGTCCCCGGCTGATGTGGGAAGAGCAAATGATCAGAACCTCGATGCGGTGCTCGGCGATGAGATCCTCGAGTTGGTCGTCGAATCCGAGAATCCGAGCTTCGGAATCGAGGGGCGGTCGCTTTGCCTCCGTCTTCCTTCGGCCAATCACTCCGATGGGGGAATACGGATGATTGGCATCCCGGGACATGGCGTTGAATAACTGGACCGCTCTGTCGTTTATTCCCAAAATGGCGACCCGCTTTTGCAACTTGGCCAGAAAGGGACGGCGGGTCAGCAATTTGTGGAGACCTTTTCGCCAAGCGGACAGGAACAAGATTGAGGTAACAAGGGCCAGGGTCGCGAAGATTCTGGAAATGTCGGGTTCGATTTTCAGGGTCAGGGAAATGCCCAGATAGGCAAAGAACCAGAAGATGCAACCCTTGATAATAATCGAATGGGTTCGGTATAGGTGGAGGAGTTCGTTTTCCTCATAAAGGCCCAGATAGCCGAAAGTCATCAGGAGGAAGAGCGTTCCCAATAACAGGAGCGGGATATAGAGTGTATAGTATACCCCTTCTGCCGGGACACCCACGTGCTGCAGGGCCGTTTCGAAGCGCAGCCAATAGGCGAAAGACATTGCCAGATAGGTGACCGCAGCATCCCCCAGGAGGGACCAGACGACGAATATTCCCTGGCTCGATCTACCGGCGGTGACCGCATTCATGGGCTTCCAGGAAACCAATCACCAAAAAAGCGCCTACCTCCACAAACCCCTCGGTGGCGCAAAAAATCGACCGACCGTTGTTTCACAAACCGAAATAGATGAAGCAACTGAAGGCGAAGCCTACAACCAGCCAAAGACGCAGGGCAACGCCCGGGGCGTCCCTGAACCACAGCATGAGCGAGCCGATTTTCTTTCGACCCAGAAGAGGGATCAGGACCGCCGCCGCCAGGGTGAGGTAGCCGAACAGGGCGAAGCCAAGGGGGTATCTGGTCTCCGAGGCAACCCAAAGGAGGAGGGCCCCGAGGATGAGGCGTGCCGCGACCGCGATATAGAGGGAAATGGTTCTGTTCCAGAATTCCGTCACCCAATCGACCAATCGGCGAGGGTAGATCAATCCGTAGAGGCAGGTCAGGCCGAGGGCGACCGAAAATGCCGTGAGCAGGTGTATGCCGATTGTTTTATCCATGCGGGAAGAAGCGGTTATTGGAGGAATGATTGGGGATAACCGGAAATTGCTCAACAATTTTGGTGAAGGAAAGCGCCCAAGAGCGCCAATTGGGAGGGAAAGGATTAACCACAGAGAGCGCAGAGAGCACAGAGGGGGAGAATTGACCACGGATTTCACGGATGGACACGGATTGGGAAAAGGAGAGGGAGAAACCACCTATTTCACGGATCCCGCTTCCCCCAAGGGCTACGGCAGGACAGGTTGGCTCTCAATCTTGATCGTGATCCTGATCGTGAACGAAAAAATGGCTGAAGAGTTGTGGTTTTAAGCTGTAGGAGCGGCTTTACGCAGCGATTGGGGTGAGGCCGTTTCGTGGGATCGGGGAATTGAACATGGATAGACAGGATGGGAAAGCGCCTAAGGGCGCCAATTAGGAATTAGGGAAAAGGAGAGAGAGCAAGATCACGATTATGGGGATGCAAATGAGCCCTTCTATTGTCCCGATCAACCGATACAAACAACTGGCTTTTACGCCAACGGCGTTATACTCCGAAGCCCAGCGTCGCGTAGCGCACGCTGGGGTACCGATCGTCCCTATGATTGAACCCCAACGGGGTTCCACAAATCATGTCCGAAATGCCTTGGGATTGATTCAATATTTCATGGTAAATTTGCTCAACCGACCTCGTCTATAAACTCAGAATAGACTATACATTTAGACGTCTGAATGTAAATTGCTAATCCCGTGATTGATCGACCTTTTTGGAAAGCGCGAGGGCGAAGCACACCGTCGGGGTCATTTCATGGACTGACCCGAATGGCGCTTGGTTAAGCCATTTTCCGAACATATGACTACCTCGGATAAGTTAGGGGTCAAGTCGTGGAAAAGTTATGCCTTACAGGACCCTTTTCTTGCATAAGGCATCACTTTTCCTTAGCCTGACCCCGTCTGGCGCCCTCAATAACCCCGCTTAACCAAGCGCCATTCACCACTGACCCCGTCTGGGTTGGTCCCAATTGATTCCAGCTAAACCGCTGGTTGCAAGCACCTTCTTTCGGGAAGGAGATCCTCAAATTGTTCAGACGGCTTAGCCTGGAAGTTGGCTCCCGGCACTGCCTCCCCGAGAAATGATGGTACTGCCAACACTATAAAATATTGTTAATCGATTAACTATAAGCCGCGCCTCAGAAAATGAAATTTAGTTAATCGTTTTAGCAATTCTTAGTTAATCGATTCAACAAAACTGGAGGGGGATTTTTTTAAAAAATTAAATTTGACGGATAGAAAAATTTAGGTTCGAAAAGCTCGTGAAAGCCCAAGAAAACCGGATCGCTCAATATTATCAAAAATATCCTCACTCAGGCATCAAACACGGGACGCCTCAACAATTTGAAGACCCCTTTAACCCACCAAACAGAAACAGATCCTCTCTGATAAAATCTCGATTTAATTGAGGGCATTACAGTTCTCAAGACATCCCAAAAAATCCTTAACAGTTACCGTTTATGACTTGGAAAATCCTGTCCATCCTGGGCATCGCTTTGCCCCTTTGCGCCGCTCTCTGTCCCGCATTGGCGCAGGACGACATTCGCAATGGGGACGACTTCACCGACGAGGAGTACAAGCGCTTCCGGAATACCTTGATCGACCGGCCGGCCTGGGAGCAGTTGCAGGCCGATTTTCGAGCCTGGAAGGCCCAGTATCCCCTTCGTTACAGCGACAGCCCGACCCTTCACCTCATCGAAGGGATACCCATTGTTTCGCTGCAGGTTGGTAAGAAGCAATTATCCGAGATCGAGGAAAACCGCTGGGCGGGGGTGGTACGGGTTTGCAAACTGGTCTTCAAGAACAAGCGGTACGACAAATTTCAGATTGCCTTGATGAACCGGGACTATCCGAAATCGACCCGTAGCCTGACCATTTTCAAGGAGGCGTTTTTTGAGGCCTACCGCAAACAGGAAATTTCAGACAAGCTGTTGCCCTCCAAACGACAGAGCATCGAGGAACGGGCGGAAATCTTTGCCGCCCTCAATGGCGGATCATCCGACTTGGAATGAGCCGGGGGTGTGGAAAAACTTTTCTCGGGGTTTGCCTTGCGGGGTTGATGGCCGGTGGTCATTGCCTGTGGGGCGAGGCTCCCCGGGCGATTTCGGTATCGGCGCAAAACGTGGTCTACGTATCGGGCCAGAATAACGCCACCACCCTGACCGGCCGGGCCATAGACGGGGACGGCGACCTCTCCCACATCAGCTTCCACATCTACGGTCCGCATCGGGATTATAGGGAATGGACCCTTGTGGGAACCGATTACGGCCCATCCGGATACGATGCCACCGGGACTTACGTGTGGACCCCTCCCAACGCCGGAACCTGGCACGTGCGCATTCGCGCCTACGACTCGACCGGCACGGTGGATTCCAACGGCAACATCCTGACCACCTTCGTGGCGCAAAGCGGGGTGGCTCCGGTGACCACGAGCATAAACGGGGAGGACATCGTTTATCAGAGCGACCAGGACGCGACGACCACCCTGACGGGTCGGGCCACTGATGCCAATGGAGACCTCTCCCACTATAATTTCTACATCAACGGTCCGGGTCGTACCGGCTGGAACTACGTGGGTACCGACTACGACCCGTCCGGAGGGGATGCCTACGGAGCCTATGGGTGGACCCCTCGCAGAGCCGGGACCTGGAACATCCACCTGCGCGCCTACGACAATACCGGAAAGGTCGATTCCAACGGCGACGTGCTGAACACCCTGAAAGCGCGCGATGCGACCGCCACCTACAACGATGCGGAATTCGTGCGTTACGAGAACCTGCCCTACGTCATGGAACCGGGTCAGACCTACAACGACGTCAAGGTGGTGATGAAGAACGCCGGGACCAAGGCCTGGTCCAGCGACACTACTCCGCACAAATTGGGCAGCCGGAATCCGCAGGACAACACCACTTGGGGATTGAGCAGGGATGCGGTCACGGCCAGCGTTTCCGCTGGCAGAGAGCACACCTTCAGCTTCAACATCACCGCTCCGAGCACGGCGGGCGAATACAATTTCCAGTGGCGCATGGTGGAGGATGGAGTGGAGTGGTTCGGGGAAAACACCCCGCCGCACACCATCGTGGTGGAGCAGGATTTCCAGACCGTGCACAGCCGTTATCCGGTGGGGCGCGATTACGATGGGGATGGTTGGTCCAACGAGGGGGAGGCCCGCCTGGGCACCAGCATCACCGCGGGCAATGGAAACAACGCGCTCAAGACCGCTACCTTGTCCAGATACTGGGCCAATCAGGAGAATCGCGCCAAAAGAACCGAAGTGGGGGTGTTGCAGGGCAGCTTTGCCGTCAATCAATCGGGGGGAGCGGGATATTCCCTGCCCCTTGCCTTGCCCAAGGGCACGGCTGGCATGGAGCCGGAACTGGCCCTGGTCTACGACAGTTCCAAGCCGTTGGACGGGCCCTTTGGCCTGGGTTGGCAGTTATCGGGGGGCTTTGTCATCACGCGGGGTCCGGCCACCCGGGCCAATAATGCAACCTCCGATCCGGTGGATTATGACTCCAACGACCAGTTTTACCTGAACGGCAAGTTGCTGGTGGCCATTTCCGGGACTTATGGAGCCAACGGAACGGAGTATCGCACGTTGGTCGATGAGTTTTCGCGAATCTTCTCGCAGGGCACGGCGGGAAGTGGTCCGGCCTACTTCAAAGTGAAAACCAAAAACGGACTCGTTTTCTACTACGGCAACACTTCCGATTCCAAAGTACATGGGGCGGCTCCCCGCAACGTGGAAGTGCTCAATTGGCACGTCAACCGGATCGAGGACCTCAACGGCAATTACATCGACTTTCATTACACCGATTCTACAACCGGGCAGGACCTGGAGCAACGTCTCGACAAAATCACCTACACCGGCAGCGCCAGCCCAGCCGTGAGCCCTTACTACGAAGTCAAATTCGACTACGAAAATTACGAGGCGGCCACCGAGACCTCCGCTACCAATCCGGAGGAGGTCATGGGCTACTATCTCGGGCGTCGGGTGCGCCACACCAAACGGGTTCGTTCGATCAAGGTCAACTACACGGTGGGCGGAACCTACGAGGTTTGGCGCTACGACCTGAAGTACCACACCGATATGGTTTCAAAAAAACCGTTGCTGAAATCGGTCACGCAGGTATCGGGCACGAGTTCGACCGAACCGATCAGCTTTGCCTACGGGGAGGAATCTCCGGGGACCTATGCCCAAAACGTTGGGGTCGACACCCAGTTGCTTTACAACGACTCCCACGACGCGGAGGACAACCGGGTGGATGCGGCCGATTTCGACGGTGACGGTTTGACCGACTTGCTGGTGAGCGATGACGGGGCTTATTGGCTCTACAGCTCCACCGGGACGGGCTTCAGCCGTATCGGCAGCGGGAACCTAAGGGAGAACGGCTACAACGCCGATACCGACGCCATGAAGATCCTGGACTGCAATGCCGATGGCCGGTCCGACCTGGTGGCCAAATTTGGCAACAAAGTCTACTTCAAGGAGTGGAACACTTCGAGCAATACCTGGAGCACGGTGGCCTCGATCGGGACCGATTCCATGGCCGGCTTCAATGAGGGCAGCCTGACTATGGATGTGGATCAGGACGGGAGGCAGGAGGTATTTACCACCCGTTCCAACGGCTGGGAATTGTGGGAGGTCAACGGGAGCACGATCCAAAAGATAGCCCATAGAACCATCTCCGGCACTTTTCCGTCAAATAGCGACGTGGTCATTGCCATGGAATACGACGACGACGGCATACCGGAGATATTGAGCACACATCGCCGTGGCGATTGGAGTGGTCACCGCATCTCCAAATTCGTGCTCAGCGGCAGCGGCGCTATCACCGAGCTGAAGCACATCCACCAATTGGCCAGTCCGGATACCCATACCCACGACATCATTCCGGCCGACTTCAACGGGGACGGATTGACCGATTTATTGTATTACGTCAAATCCTCCAGCCCCGACACGGGGGCGGAGACCTGGTATGTCAACCTGAGCACGGGCAAGGGAAGCGGCAACTACGTGAACCACTCCGTGGGCTCCGGCGATCTGGAGATGACCGAGTTCGCCCTCATGGACGTGGACGGCAACGGCGCCACCGATCTGGTCTACGCCCAGGAGACGGGCGCCTCCATTCGGTGGAAGTACCGCCTGTTTAAAGACAACGAATTTGCCTCGGCGCAGGATTTTTCCGCCAGCCTGAGCAGTCGCGGTCCCATTCTGGATGGCTCGACGGTTACGGGCGACTTCAACGGGGACGGGAAATTGGATCTGGCCTATCAACGCGATAGCAGCGGGATCTCCTTTGACGATATCTACGCCCACCTGTTCAAGAAGCCCTACGTGCTTTCCACCCCGCTCACCAAAATTACCGACCCGCTGGGAGCGAGCACCAGGATCGAGTATGCCCCCCTCAGTTCGATACGTAGCGAGGATGCCGGATTCTACACCAAGGGCGGATCGGTCAGCGGCCTGGTCACCATGCAGTTTCCCTATTACGCGGTGAAGACCGTAAGCGTGGAGAATGGCTCTTCCGAGCAGATCGAGACCTACTACTCCTATGAAGGTTTTCGCATCGACCCGTTCCGGGGTCCGGTCGGATTTGCCAAGTTGAAGGTGCGCCGCCCGGCCTTCTGGCACCCCATCGGAGGATTTCTCTACCAAACCGACTACTCCGTTTTCCAGCAGACCTACCCCTACACCGGAATGGTCAAGGAGTCCGGGACCCTGTCGATAACCGGATCGCAACTGTCCAAAACCGAGGTAACCACCTTTGACAAGAAGGACCTCAATTCCAACAAGACGGTCTTTCCCTACATCCGGGTGAGTCAGGTTACCGGGACGGACCTGGATGGAACCAGCCTGCCCAAGAAAGTCACTGAAACCCTCTACGACGATTGGGGCAACGCCACCACGGTGAAGGTTAGCAATTTCGCCAGCGCCACGGCCAGTTCGTACGCGCTTCGTACTACCAACACCAACACCTATGGAACGAGCGCCATCCACCAACGCCTGGGCCGGCTGAATTCCTCCACGGTTCTGTATGAAAAGCCCGGTTCCACCAGCATCACGCGAAAGACCTCCTACAATTACCATGACAGCGGTAACGGCTACTTGCTCAAGGATGAGATCACCGAGCCCGATAATGCGGCCTTGAAGTTGACCAAATCGTACACCTACGACGGGTTTGGCAATATCACCGGGGTGTCCCTGAGCGGGGCTGGGTCCACGGTCAATGGTCAAAACACCGGCATCACCACTCGCAACCAGATCACCACGGTCTACGATTCCTACGGGCGCTTCGCCACCAGCTCGACCAATGCCAAGAGCCACACCGAGTATTATTATTACGACGGGAACGACCTGAAGAAGGGTCGGCGAACCCGCCTGAAGGGGGCCAACAACCGGGAAACGAAGTTTGAATACGACGCCTTCAACCGGGTAGTGAAGACCATCGCCAACTTCGCGGTGACCGGCGGGTCGCGCAAGGTGGCCACCACGGTGACCCGCGGCTGGGCGGGAGGGACCTACAAGCCGGCCGGGGCGGTCTATTTCCTGGAAACCAAGACCGACGGACAGGCTCCATCGATCGTGTTCTACAATAAGGCCGGTCAGGAGATCAGCAGGCAGGAGGTCCTCATCGACGGGAGTATCTCCCGGGTGGAAACCGAGTACACCCCGCTGGGGCAGGCCTACCGGGTGACCCAGCCCTTCAAGAGCACAGGCAGCTTTTCCTGGAGCAGCCCCGGTAGCGTGCCCATCATCGACATGGAGTTCGACGAAATGGGCCGCCCCAAGTGGCAGGTGGTCCCCGACCCGGGCCATGCGGACGGCGCCGTCACCTACTTCGAGTACAATGGGTTGAAAAGCGTCGTGATCAACCCCCTTGGGCAGAAGACCCGCACCACCATCGATGAGAACGGCAACACCATCAAGGTGGAGAACAATTTCCATTTGGCCGCCGGCGCGGCGGACCGCAGCGAGATCACCCACGCCTACGATGCGGCGGGCAACCTGATTTCCTCCACCGACGCCCTGAACAAGGCCACCACCATGAGCTATGATGTTCGCGGCCGAAAGACGCAGATGAGCGACCCCAACATGGGTTTGTGGAAGTACAGTTTCAACGTGCTGGGGGAACTGATCTGGCAAAGGGACGCGGAGGGCAACACCTCCACCCTGAGCTACGACACGTTGGGGCGCATCACCCGCCGGGTGGACACGGCAAATACGACCAGTAGCAGCACGACCGGCACGGGAAAAACCACCCAATGGACCTACGACACCGCCACCAACGGCAAGGGCAGGATCAGGGAGATCAAATACACGGATAATTCACACAAGAAAACCTTCAACTACAACGTTTACGGGGACCTGGCCAGCCGGGAGACCACGACCGACTCCAAGACGGTCAAGGAGACCTACGGTTACGATACAAATGGGCGTCTGACGACCACCGCCTACGCCTTTGCCGGGGTTACCAAACACCTGGTCAAGCGGGACTACAGCGCCAACCTCGGTTTCGTCTACCGCATTCAGCAGGACGCGGACGCCTCCGGCTCTACCTACGGTTACACCACGGTGTGGGAGGCCAACGCCATGGATGCCTGGGGCAACCATACCACCTTCACCCTGGGCAACGGGGCCAAGACGGTGCGGCATTACTCCGAGGAGAACGGTTACCTGGAATCCATCCGGACCGCCTACGGTTCGGATGCGAGCAACCATATCCAGGACTCCACCTTCGTCTTCGACCGGATCGGCAACCTGGCGGCCCGCTCCTCGGGGCCCGGCTGGGGAACCTCCCAAAGCATGGAGGAATTTCACTACTTCGACCAGCTCAACCGGTTGCTCTACACCTATGTCAACGGCAGGCAGGAAGAATCCCTCCAGTATGACAAGGTGGGCAATATTCTGGCCCGATACGGAGTTGGGCGCTACGTCTACGACGCCACCCAACCCAACGCGGTGGATTCCATCCGGGATCCCCTGAACAACGCCACCACCCTGCACAGCTACACTTACAATGACAACGGGTCGATGATGAGCCGGGCGGGCAAGACGATTACCTGGACCACTTTCAACAAGCCTCATCAGGTCAAAAACGGGACCACCGTGTTGTCGGAATTCCGCTACGGTTTCGACCGGGAGCGCATCCGGCAGGACACGCCGGACGCAGACATCTACTATTTTGGCGGGGTGGAGTGGAGCTGGAACGCCGCCAGCACATCCGACACCGAGGCGCGCATCTACCTCAACGCCCCCTCCGGGCGGGTGGGCCTGCACCTCAAGGACGCCAGTCTGGCTCCGAGCGAAACACGGTACTTTCACACCGATCACCTGGGATCGATCCAGTTGGTGACCAACCACCTCGGGGAAGTGATCGACCGGTTGAGCTACAGTCCGTGGGGACAGCGGCGACAAGACGTGTGGACCCACGGCAACAGCTTCCACAAGGGGGCGGAGCGGCGCGGCTTCACCGGACACGAACACCTGGCCTACGCCGATTTCGAGCTCATTCACATGAACGGGAGGGTCTACGACCCCGTGCTGGCCCGCTTCGTTTCGGCCGATCCCTTTGCCGACGGTCTGGCCGCCTCGCAGAGTCTGAACCGTTACGCCTACGTGGGCAACAACCCGGTCAGTCTGACCGATCCGAGCGGGCATTTTATCGGCCTCATCCTGGGCTTTGCCTTCAGCCATCTTACCACCTCGATTACGGCGAAAGTGGTGCTGGGAGCGGTCATCGGAGGCCTGCAAGCGGCCATCAGCGGGGGCGATTGGGGGGACGTGCTGCAAGGAGCGGTGCTGGGAGGAGTCGCCGCCGGCATTGCCCATGGCATCGGTGAACACTTCGGGCACAATCCCTCCGTCTTCGACTTCGGCAACGAGTTCGGGCGGGCCCTGGCCCACGGCCTCAGTCAGGGAGGATTGCATGATGTGGCCGGAGGAAGCTTCGGGGACGGGTTCCTGGGGGGCTTCTTCGGCTCGGTGGGCAGTTCGCTCATGAGCAGTCCGGGCTTCGGAAACACCTTCGACACCCGGTCATCCCGGCTCTTCGCCGCCGTCGTGATCGGCGGCACCGCCTCCGAACTGGGCGGCGGGAAGTTCGGCAACGGAGCGCTATCTGCGGCGTTCGTGGAGATGTTTGCTTATGGGGGTACTAAGGAAGTTCCAAGTAATCAGAGCACTGGAAATGCAGCAACTGACGTCAAGCTTGCCAAGGGAGTTAATGACCCGAGCTACACAGGTGAAGATGGATATAGCGTAGTTTCGGTGCACGCTTATGATAATGGCCTTCGAGCAGTTCTCTTTTCAAATGGTTCCGACAATGTTCTTGTTTATGCCGGTACGAAGCTCAGTTCATGGGCTAATTGGTGGGCCAACCTGAAGCAGGCTTTCGGATTCAAATCCGCTCATTACGAAACGGGCCTGAATCTTGCGAAAAACCTCTCCGAAGAATATGGCAATCTTCGTTTTGCGGGTCATTCGCTGGGAGGAGGTTTAGCATCGGCTGCGGCAATAGTTACTGGCCGTAGCGCCAACACATTCAATGCGGCAGGTGTCCACAATAATACACTACGAGGTAATCCTCGTTCAAGCGGCACAGTAAACTTTTATTACAGTACAACGGACCTTTTACAGCTTCTGAATCTGTTTACTCCGGCAAATCCTCTTGGCAATCGTATCCCACTTGGCTATACTGGGTTCCATGGAATCAATCCAATCGTGGAGGCTCTCAATCCTTAGCCTGACAATAGCTATGAAAAAATTGCAATTATTCATTACAGCCGCTTTGGTTTTGCTCATGAACTTTGGATGCTCATCAGGACAGAAATATGACTGGATTGACTGGAAGGGCTTGGCGGCGGCCGAGAAGGAGAGGGGCAAAAGGTTAAGCCAAGAATTGCTCGCCTTCATGACGCTTGAAACAATGTTTCCCGATGAGTCAGTCAGGGCTTTGGCCAAGGCCGCTGGCAAAGGCAGAGTCAAGACGGTTGAAGAATTGGTGGACTCGGGTGTTGACGTGAATTCGTCCGGAACTCAAGGAGCGACTCCACTGTTTTGGGCGATGAGCAATTACAAAGGTTTTAAGAAGCTGTTGGAGTTGGGAGCTGATCCCAATGTCATTTACGGCGATGGTGGAACAATCATGCATTGGGCGGTTCGGCATAAAGACAACCGATTCCTGAAAGTTGCCTTGGAGCATGGAGGAAATCCCAACCTCGTTGCGCCGTATTCTTCGACGAATACATTTGTGCAAACGCCGATATTCGATGCTCTAATCAAAGGGATAGAAAGGGTTGAAATATTACTGGATGCGGGAGCGAATATCGATGCACAGAACGATTTTGGCAGCACTCCGGTAATGACAGCAGCTAATCGTGCCCGATATGATTTGCTACTTTTTCTTTTGGAGCGTGGAGCTGACTACAAAATTAAAAATAATGCGGGGTGGACCCTGGCGAACATAGTCGCAAATGATGCTGGGAGGCTGATTCACAAGGTGGAATTGGGGAGAATGAAGATTGTCAAATGGTTGGAATCTCGAGGGGTCGCGGTTGAGAAGAAACCCTGATTCAGCTTCTGGATAATCAATCTGAGTTCTCTGGTAAGGATCAACGGCAGGCAGGAAGAATCCCTCCAGTATGACAAGGTGGGCAATATTCTGGCCCGGTACGGGGTTGGGCGCTACGTCTACGACTCCGCCCAACCCAACGCGGTGGATTCCATCCGGGATCCCCTGAACAGCGCCACCACCCTGTACAGCTACACTTACAATGACAACGGGTCGATGACGAGCCGGGCGGGCAAGACGATCTCCTGGACCCCCTTCAACAAGCCTCATCGGGTTAAAAACGGGACCACCGTGTTGTCGGAATTTCGCTACGGTTTCGACCGGGAGCGCATCCGGCAGGACACGCCGGACGGAGACATCTACTATTTTGGCGGGGTGGAGTGGAGCTGGAACGCCGCCAGCACATCCGACAGGGAGGCAATTTAAAAGGGACAGGCTATTATTTTATTGACTCATGGGTGTCCACCTTTGATCTGAAACCATGGCGACAGTTGGCTCTTTGAGACCTCTGATAGGGCTTCAGGGAAGTCGGCTTTCTCGGGAATACAAAAACTTCCCCAATGACTGCGGAATCGAATATAAAGTAACATTAAATGCGTTTAAGGCTTGCTTTTGTCTGGGTGTGTGCAAAAAAAATTTATGCCTGACACACCAGAAATCCATACGCTTTTAGATAAGCTGATTGCGCCGCTGAAGTCGCTCATACTCAGTAGCCCCAAACGAAGAAACTGCCCGGTTCTCGAGGATGAAGATTGGATTAAGGCGGGGTTGCTCCGCGTCTTATCCAACGAAATAAGTTCGCGTGGTTTCCTTCAGCAGTTGGCCGATCAACTGCAAACAATAATTGCTCGTAGTAGTTTTTTCAAAACGCTTCGCAGCGCTCGCCGATTGGCTTTTTGCCAACACCTCAATGAAGCTTTTGCTCAAGGCTACAAGAGTCCAAAATCTGATCGATTATCTGATTTTGCCAGTCTGGCGAAGTATGATATCTACGCTGGAGACGGGCACTACCGAGCCGCTGCCACTCACGATAAAAGGACCGGCGACAAGAAGTATGCGGTGGGTCATTTTTATGCCCTCAATCTGCGAAATGACATGTTGACCCACTTGGACAGTATGGTGGAAGAGCCTGGACGCAAAAAGGAGCACGACATGCATTTACTAAAACGCATGAGTATCCAGCAACTGCGCCAGGGAGCGGCCAAGGGCAGGAAAGTGCTCTACGTCTGGGATAAGGCTGGAATTGATTTTTCCCAATGGTTCAAATGGAAACAAGGAAGCGGCATTTACTTTTTGAGTCTGGAGAAAAAAAACATGAAACTCAGACCCATGGGGCCGTGCGGATTTGATCTCAATAGCTCGATTAATGCCGGAGTAGTGGCTGATCAGTTGGTGGGAACCGATAGTGGCGTGATGATGCGACGTGTCCGTTATCAATGTCCGGATAGCGGCAAAGTGTTTCATTTTGTGAGCAGTGTCATGGATGTGGATCCCGGACTGATAGCCCACTTGTATAAAATGCGCTGGAAAATCGAAAAGACCTTCGATGAGTTAAAAACAAAACTGACAGAGAAAAAAGCCTGGGCAAGCTCTACGGTGGCCCGCAACACACAAGCCAACTTTACCTGCCTGGCTCATAACCTCATGGTGGTTCTGGAAGAAGAACTGGCCGAGGACGACGAAGTCTATGACAATGGCGAACTGATCCGCCGCAAGAATCGCTACAAACAATTAACCCAAAGGGTAAAGAGTAAAGGCAAACAGTTGCCCTTGGCCCAACAAGCCGTTCCCCGGGCCACACAACGCACCCAAAAGTTCATTCGTTGGTTACGTAACCACTGTTGGATTCAAGCTCCCTGGTGGCAGGCTCAGAACGCTTTAAAACGAATATACGCGACTTCTTAATCAATAAAGGTGGACACCCATGTTATTGACTAGATCTTGGGGATGAGCAGGGTTGGGGGGATATGAGATCGTCCAGATTGAAGGTGAAGGGGCAGAGTGCGGTGTATCACTGCGTGACCCGCGTGGTGGGTGGCGCGATGCTGTTGGATAACCGGGCCAAGGAAGTTTTGCGCAAACAGATGTGGTATATGGCCCGGTTTTGCGGGGTGGAAATTATCACCTACTGCATCATGACCAACCACTTCCACGTCCTGGTGCGGGTGCCGGAGAAACAGGTAGTCGATGACCGGGAACTGTTAGCCCGGTTTTGCGAATTGTACGGGCGGCAAAAGGGGCGCGTGGAAGCCTTGGAATCGCTTCTGAAAAAGGGTGGGGAAGAAGCGCGTGCAGAACGGGAGAAGCTCCTGGCGCGGATGGGTGACATATCGTTGTATATGAAGGAGTTGAAGCAACGCTTCAGTATCTGGTATAACCGCACTCACCAACGTTACGGGACCTTGTGGGCGGAGCGGTTCAAGAGTGTGCTGATCGAGGATGCGGCGAGTTGCCTGAGCGCGGTGGCCGCTTACATAGATTTGAACCCGGTGCGGGCGGGCTTGGTGGAGGATCCCAAGGACTATCGCTACTGCGGCTATTCCGAGGCGGTGGCCGGGAACATCGGAGCGCGAGGCGGGCTGTGCCGGGCGCTTGCCATGAAGACGGGTAAGGCTGCCTTGTCGGAGTATCGCAAGATTCTGTTCCTGATGGGGGCTACGACTTCGCGGCAAAGCCAGAAAGCGATGGACCGCGAAGCGGTCAGAAAAGTGGTGGAAGCGGATGGAACCCTGCCTCTGGCGCAGGTATTGAGACTGCGGGTACGGTATTTTACAGATGGCATGGTTCTGGGCTCAAAAGATTACGTGAACGGGATATTCGAAACGCATCGCGGGCAATTTGGAAAACGCCGGAGTTCGGGGGCGCGCCCCATGGTGGGTCTGAAGGATTCGGGGTTGATGGTGATGCGTGATTTGAGAAAAGGCATTTTCTGCTGAATTCATAACCGGGGACATTGGAAGGGGTTCATGGCGGACAGTCTGCCTGTGCCTCACCGCAATCGCGGCTACCAACACATTGGCTGGAACGCGCATCAAATCCGATCTGAAGGACCTGGCGGGAGCCGTTCAGATTATCACGGAGGATTTTCTGGAAGACACGTCCTCCACAGGTATTGAGGACCTCTTTCTTTTCACCACGAACACCGAGGTATCCGGTCCGGATGGAAACTTTGGAGCCGGGGGCGGTGACAGGCGTGATCCCAATGGGCGTGCTCGCGTACGCGGTCTGGCAGAGCCCGACCGAACTCGCGGTTACTTTCTTTCGGATATAGGATTCGATACATACAACACCGACCGCGTCACCATTGCCAAAGGTGCGAACGCGATTCTCTTTGGATTAGGGAGTCCCGCCGGCCTGGTCAACAATAACCTGAAACAGGCCATCTTTGAGGAAAGAAATGAGATCAAATTGCGTTACGGCAGTTGGGGCGCTAATCGCCAAATCCTCGATATCAACCGGGTCATCTTCGATGATTTTATGGCCTTGAGAGTTATCGGCTTGAACAGCCAGAACCGGTTTAAGCAAAAGCCCTCTTTTGAGGATGAAAGACGTCTCTACGCCGCCTTTCTGGTCACCCCAACCGATACAACGACGATCCGCGTCAACGCCGAAATTGGTACGCGGGATGCGAGCCGTCCCTTCATCATCACGCCGGAATCGAATATTCCGGATTGGATAGAGAATGGGATGCAGACGAATTCCGATCCCAGCGGCTCTAGTGGCTGGAGTACCGTTCGATGGAATCGAGGCCCTTTGTATATCTTCGACAGCCCTGACGCGACGCAGGCCTCCACGGGATATGATACGGGACCCGCGACTCCCGGTCCTGATGGCGTCTTGCGCTTCATGTACACTTGGTCGAACCGTGAGGACGCCACGGGTGCCAATATCAGCAACGCGGTATTATCCGACGAGGATAGGTGGGTATTCGATTTCCGAAACAATTCGCTGACCGGTACGGAAAACACGTCGTACAGCTCATTCGACGCCACGAATATCGCGCTCGAGCAGAGGTTATCCGAAAACGCGGGCTTCGAACTGGTTTACGACAAGCAGAACCAAAAGGACGGATGGCTCGATAGGGCGAACAACGTGATCAACGTAGATACGAGCGAGTATTTCAACTATTTCTTTGAAACCGAGTCGGACGGTACGCCCATTCTCATTCCTAATCCGCGTGTGGGCCGGCCTTACCGGCACGGCTGGGATCATTTTGCAGACGCTTCATCCGAACGTGAAGCTATACGGGCAACTGCGTACTACGAACTCGATTTGAGAGACAGCGATGGCATGGGTTGGATGGGCCGTCACGTGTTCATCGGCTTGTTTTCCGATCAGTCTCGCGAAGTCTACGAACAATCGCCTACCTATGGGATCGTGTCCGCTGGAGAAATCGAGCAGATTCTGGAGGCGAATCGGAATCGAAACTATACAACCTCTTCCTGGGACCGGTTGGCACGGAATCTGCGCTACCTAGGCCCCAGGATTACCGGCATGCCGTCCAGCGGCACACTGGCTTCCCGCACGACCGCCAACACGCCTAGGATTCAGGAGATCTCAGCCGTACTTTACGACAGCAGGGCTCCGACAATTCACCCTTCGCATGAACCGGCTAATAGAGGCAGAGGTGGAGCCTACCGTCAGGTCGATGGTTCGCCTCTAGTGCTCGACGCAATTAACAGCGCCTCGATCGACCGGCAGGAAATCGAATCCATGGCCATCACCGTCCAGAGTTACTTGTTTATCGACAGTATCGTCGCTACCTACGGCTGGCGCGAAGACAAAGCGGATTCCTGGAGGGATGACAGTCATGATTTTACAGCGGAAGCGATTGCCCTTCCGGAAACGCTGGCGTTTTCATCGTCTCCCGATAGCTCGACCAAAGGCGACGTCTTCACTTGGGGCGTCGTTGGCCATCTGCCAGACAATTGGAGGCCCTTTGGAATCGGATTAAGCGCCCACTACGGCGTGTCCGAGAACTTCGTGCCTTCACCAGGGCGCATCACGGTCTTGAATGAGCCTCACCCCGATCCGGCAGGCGACACAACGGAGTACGGCTTCTCGATCGACATGCCGAACCAGAACTTCTATGTTCGTTTCAATTGGTTCGAGACCGTTTCTGCCAACCAGACCGATAGGTCCTTGGGCCATAACAACCTCCCGAATTTTGAACGTCTCTGGTACAACGGCGTTCGCAGTAGCCTGCAGTTTAAGGAACCTAGGGATCCTTCGGTGCCACGAGAAGAATATGAAACCTGGGATTCGAAGGATCCGAGATTATGGCCCAATAATCTCCACTGGGCGGAAGTCTACACGGTGCCTCCACTGGGTATGCGTGAGGCGTTATGGACTCCGGTCGATCCAGGCCCGGATCCAGGGCCCGTCGTTTCGGTTTCAGATCGCCCGAATCCAAACGTGACTGGCGTATCCGACTTTAAATCGGAAGGCTTAGAAATAGAGGGCGTCTGGGACCCAACAGCGAATTGGACATTGATGTTCAACGTGGCCCAACAAAAGGCTATCAAAACCAACGTGTTGCAATCCTATCTAAAGTACTTTGAAATCCGCGAGCCGCAGTGGCTGGCCATGGGAGATCTTCTGTCGTTCCCGACCACGTACAAGAATTATGACGACCTGAACGGCAACGGATTCCCGGATCCGGGAGAGCCGTCTACGGCTGAATTCATTTATACTAGTACTCGTTTCTGGCATTGGTCGCCCGTCCTTCAGCAGACCCTTCGAGAAGGGGCTCTCTTGGATGAAGTTCGCGAGTGGCGTTTCAATATAATCACTAGGTACCGATTCAGCCAGGACAGCATGCTAAGAGGCTGGGCAGTCGGTGGAAGCTACCGCTGGCAGGACGATGTAGGTGTTGGTTTCCGGAACGGAATTCTAGCTGCTGATCCTCGTTTGCCAGAGGGCCTGGATGAATTAGCCGTTGCCGATGTCACTCAGCCGCTCTTCGGCCCTACCGAGGAAAACGTCGATCTCTGGGTAAGCCATACGCGTAAGATCTTAGACGATAGGGTCGATTGGAGAATTCAACTGAATATCCGCAACGCCCTGGATAACGATGATCTGATCATCACAGCCATGTCTGGTGATGGTCTTCCCTCTAGAATCCGGATCATGAACCCGATCAACTTCCGTCTCACGTGCACGTTCAGTTTTTAGTTCATAGTTCTGGTTTAACAGCCTATTTGATAGTAGCAGCGGGCTGGCAATGGGTAATCCCGTGCCAGCCCACACTCTTCTCCGGGCACGATGAAATAGGCAGTGAATCGCCGCATAAGGCCGCTCTTACGAGAATATCAGAAACTTAAAGAAGAGACGCTTCCCTCTGGCCCGAAAATCACAGCTTTGAGAGTCGCTGCCCCCAGCCACCTCAAAGGCGTCATCGGCGGTGGCGGCGCGCGGTATCTGATCGACGAAATGAATCGAGGCGCCATAGGGGCCATGCCTGCAGCGGAGATTGCCGATATTCACGTCGCCATTTGGAATGCCTTCAAGCGCGGCGATGTAGCCAGCGCCCGGGATCTTTATCGGGAGTCTATCCTATCGCGCCCCTATTCATCGTTGCCTCGGTCCACCCGATCCACTAAACCACTCGCCGATATGATTCGCCGTCGTTTTCTCAAAACCTCGGGTCTGGGCGCCGCCGGCCTGGTCTTCAATCCCCTGCTTTCGCTTCAGAGTCTCCTGGCCGCATCCAATACGCCTATCCCCGAAATCAAAATAACCGGGATCAAGATACACCAAATAAGGATGGCCCCGCCAGAGCCGCTCGGATACGGAGCCGCGTCAACGCCCCAAGGGATCACGCGGCTTGGAGGGAGCATCGTCGAAGTATCCACCGACGCCGGTTTAACCGGCTGGGGGGAAGGACGCTGGGGCGGCGATATCCTTCGCTCCAATCCGGAGCTGGTCATCGGCCGCTCTCCCTTCGAGGTGGAGGCCATATTCGACGAGCTCACCGAAAGGGAATCCGTCGCCTACCATCGCATGCCGCGCAACGCGCCTTCCCAAGGAGGCCTCGACACCGCCCTTTGGGATCTCGTGGGCAAAGCCGCGGGGAAGCCCATCAGCCAAGTCCTAGGGAAGCAGTACCGCGATCGAGTCATGCCGTATGCGTCGGCCGGATACCGAAAGCCGTCATGGGAGAACGATATTTTAAAGGGGTATGTCGACGAGTATTCCCGCTGCGTCCACGACCTAGGCTTTCGGGCCGCCAAAATTAAGACGGGATTCGGGCCGACTGAGGATGTGGCCATCGTGGCCGCGGTTCGCGAGGCCATCGGAGACGAGATTCACCTCGGAATCGATTCCGGCACGCCCGGGGCCTATGACGACGGCACTGCCATCATGCTGGGTCGGCAACTGGAGCCGTTCAATCTCGAGTTTTGGGAAGAGCCGATCAACAAGTGGGACATCGATGGCTACCAGCGGCTGCAGAACGCCCTGCGCGTCCCATTGGCTAGCGGTGAATTCCTGCCGGTCGATTGGACCATCGAGAATTACGTCAACAAACGTGTCGTCGATATCGTGCAGCCGGACATCATCGATTGCGGCCTCACCGGCGGCAGACGGATTTTGCATGCTTGCGCGATCAACCGCGTTCGGCTGGTGCCGCACACCTGGGGCGGACCCATCCGCAACGTTGCCTCGATGCACTGGGTGGCGACCATTCCGCCCCTATCCGTTTCGCTTCATCAGCCACCCGCACTATTCGAGCTGCACCTGCCCGAAGAGAGCCCGGCGTGGAGTCTGACCACGGAACCCGTCTCGGTCGACAAAGCGGACGGGCAAATCGCAGTCCCCACCGGACCCGGCCTCGGCATCGAAATCAATCTCGACGAGTTGGAGCGCTATCGCGAAAACCTGACCGAGATATGATATCGGCAAGGGCGTCACAGGCCGAGTAGATCAACATTTGCTCAAGCGGCATTTCGCTAGGGGCGGCGCGCGTAGGTGCGCTCTAATACCTTTCGAGTAGAAAATCCCCCTTGGAAACACGAGTTCTAGCTTCGCCGCGAAGTCTAGGTTCGTCCCGCTCAACCCGCCTGATCCAGGAGGTAACTGGGTTCCATGTAAGGGTAGTCCGGGTCGAACTCGGTCAGGGGATGCGGATCCTCGGAAACCGAATGCGGACGCCGCTCATCCCCGAGCTTGCCGCGCAGCCCGTCTCCAATCCGGTCGCCCATCTCCTCCATCCGTCGAATGAGATCCCGCACGATCTTGGGGCGCTGCCCAGCGACGTTATTCTGTTCCGACAAATCGGCTGCTAGATTGTACAATTCGGGCCGGGAAATATCGGCGCGCCGTCGTTCCTTAATTGGATAACGTAGTTTCCAATCCCCTACACGAACAGCCTGAAGCTCATCGACCAGGTAGTAGAAAAAGGCGTCATAGGGCGAACGGGCGCCGGGTTCGCCTTTCCAAATGGCGCTTACATCATGGCCATCGCGAACCGGATCATCGCCCAGGGGCTGCCCCAGAACGGAGGCGAAGGTCGGGTAGAAATCCATGGCTGTGACCAGTTCGCTGGAAACCGATCCGGGCTCGATTTGAGCCGGCCATTTGACGATACAGGGAACACGCATCCCGCCCTCCCAGGTTTGGCCCTTCGTTCCGCGCAGCGCCCCATTGCTCCCCCCATGCTTATCCACGCGACTGCCGTTGTCGGAAGTGAATACGACAATCGTGTTGTCCTCCAACCCCAGCCGCTTGAGCTCGGCCACGATGACCCCGGCGCTCCAATCCACAGCCGCCACCGCCGCGCCATAAATACCGTTGCGGGACGCCTTGAGAAACGGATCCATGACGTAGTGAGGGAGGTGGACATGCATGTGAGCGAAGTACAGGAAAAAGGGGCGATCCCGGTTTTTCCTGATGAACGTCACGGCTTCTTCGGTGTAGCTTTGTATCAAAGGGGCCTGCTTCGGCTGCTCCGCGATCACCTCCTCGTCTCTCAGCAGAGGCATAGGAGGGCTATTGGGGCGCCGGGGCATGATCGCCATATCGTTGCTGTAGGGGATCCCGTAGTAGGAATCAAATCCGTACCGGGTTGGCAGGTGCTCTACTTGGTCTCCAAGGTGCCACTTCCCCACATGGCTGGTCGCGTATCCATGCCGCTTCAAATACTCGGGAAGCAGCAGCTCCCCTGGATGCAAGCCCTCGGCAAAGCCCGGAAAGAGAACCCAGCTCGTCCGGTTCTCATTGAACGCATCGAATCCCACTCTACCCGGGTATCCGCCCGTCAACAGCGCCGCCCGCGACGGGGTGCACACCGGGCTTGCGGAATAATAGTCCGTGAACCGCATGCCATCCGCGGCCAGCTGATCCGCATGAGGCGTGTCGTTCCGCTCCGAGCCGTAACACCCGAGATCTCCGTATCCAAGATCATCGACATAGATCAGTACGATGTTGGGCTTGCTTTCGGCAGAAAGCGGAGATCAACGTGGGGCACTATGCCGAGAATTTCCGCCAGAAGGAATTCATCGAGCACGTCCTCGACGGTATCGATTGGGTTTCGGAATAGCAATTGGTCTCGTTGGTCGTATCGATTTCGCTAGGACACGCTCGGGCCTCGCATTTTGATGACCAAGACCCCGATTACGGCCACGAGAACTCCCATGCCGGAAACCAGCGCCATTCCCTGGTCCGCTAGAGCCCCGAGAATGGCAATCAGGGCGCCGATCGATAAAACACCCAATCCGATAACGCCTATGCCATGGCGATTTTCACGACGAGCCTCGTCGATGGCCTCGCGATTGGCTTCGGGATCCTCTCCCCTACGCTCCCTCTGCAGACGGCCCTCTTCGTAATCCAGGTACTGACGCGATATCGGCTTGGCGTTCATCGCATAGAGCTCGTATACCGCCATCAATATGAGCGGAAGCAAAGCGCCTAGAGCTTGCGATTGTCCTTGGTTTAATGGATACGCGCCGCTCCACTTGAAGAAGGAGTTAACTGCGAGGCATATGAAGGTCACGGTCAGCACGCTCATCCCTGTGTGCCGTTTGGAAAACAAGGCCCAGAGCATGGGGATGTACATGGCCCCTCCGGTGACCGCTCCCACGGCCCAGATAACGCTTAAAATGCCGCCCATGCGATCCATGGACAGGGCGATGATCATGCCGAAGACCCCGAAAGCAACCGTGGATGTCTGGGCTACGAAGATCAATTCCCGGTCGCTCGCGTTTGGTTTGATATTGCGATAGACGTCGTTGGTGAACACGCCAGACAGGATGTTTAGAGTTGTATTCACCGAACTCGCCGTGGCGAAAACCATAGCCCCGACCATCAAGCCGAGCATGCCCATGGGGAGAACGGCTTTCGACATATACATGTAAGCGTGGTTCGCTTCCTGGGTCGCAATATCGAGGGCGGGATTATAGATCCGGTAGATCATCGGGGGCAGCATCCAGATAACGGGGCTGAACATATAAAGGCAGCCAAACAGCATGGCCGCCTTGCGGGCATCCCTCGGCGTTTTCACGCTGGTATAGCGCTGCACATAGGCCCAGTTCCCGGCGATGAAGCACAGATTGTAAACGCCGAATCCGATATAGAAGAGCGGCGTGATGTCATCCGTTGTGAGGGAAAAGAAATCCGACGGCATTCCTTCCAGGAATCCGCTCACACCGCCGATCTTGTCGAAGGCCAGAGGAACGATGATGATGACCGCGGAAGCGAGAACGACGAACTGCAGGACATCCGTAACGATAACCGCCCAAAAACCGCCCTTTGCGGTGTACAACACGACTACCAAAGTCAGGAACACGACAACATACTCGAACGGAAAACCCGTGGCTCCCTCCACGATCTTGGCCACCGGGTAGAGAAACGCCCCGCAAGTGAATACGGAAATGGCCATGAAAAGGTAGGTATACGTTTTTTGTATACCCGCTCCCAGCCGAGCCCCGATGAACTCGGAACCTGTCAATACACCCGTGCGACGCCACCTGGCAGCGATGAAACCGGCGATCGCGAATCCCGCCAAACACATGGTCCACTGTATGGTGATGGATACGACGCCATGCATGTATGCCAGCGAACCCCAAGCCACGAAGGTGCCCGCGGAAAAGAAACTCATGAACAGGGATAAGCCGCTAACCCACCACGGTATGGCGCCGCCGCCGGCAAAAAAGGTCTTCATGTTCTTGCCCGAATTCCCAAACGAGAGCCCGGCAGCCAACACGCCTAAGGTAAAGAGAACGATAACGATATAATCAAGCGGGGACATTGATGTGTACTGGAAAAAGTGGACACGAGATTCTCTTAACAGGAGAAACTTATTATGCCACGAAAACGTTACAGTGCCGAGTTCAAGAAGGAGGACTCAGCGAGTCCTCCCTACCCCACAAATACGTTTCTCAATCATACGGCCGCACGCTTTCACCACCCCGATACTTTTCGCAAGACTCCGCCAACGATTGCGGCTGACTCCATCCGAGCTCCACTTCCACCTTCGAACAATCCACCAACGAATCCATTTCTTCTATGGGCCTTTTGCAGGGCAGGTGGGACAGCTCCTGAGCGGCAATTTCGCATGCAGGCGTTTTCTCGAGATTGTCTTTCGAGGCGATGAAGTAGTTGTGATAGCCTTCGATCCCGGCAGTGGTCGCTTTGACCACCGCTTCGGCTGCCGAATACACCGGCAGATAGGCGAATAGGTCATAAGCATTGCCCCGTTTCAGACCGCCCGATTCCTGGACCTTCCGCATAAATTCCCAATCCACCAATAGCGGGAAGCGAAAAGCGATGCAGGAAATCCCCTCGGTGTCCGCGATATACGATAGCATGTTCTCCGCCGCTTGTTTGCTCAAGGCGTAGGCATTGCGCGGCACAGGTGGCGCTTCGGAATCAACGGGGATATAGGATAGAACGTTCTCCTGCTTCGACCGGTCCATCGTCGGCAGCTGCCCATCGAGAACTTGTATGGAGCTGGCAAATATGATCCGTCGGCAATCGGCATTGGCCGCCGCCTGAAAAAGGTTCATATTCATCGTCACGTTGACGCTATACAGTGTCTCGCTGGGAGCGCTGTCGAAATTCGCCAGATGGACCAGCGTATCTACCCCATTCAATAGCCGCTGACAGGCCTCCCAATCCGCGAGATCAGCCAACTCGATGGGGTAGTCCGCTTTCTCGTTAGGAAATTTATCCACCGCCACGAAATCCGCTTTCGACTCCTTCAATAGCCGGCACACGCAGCTTCCTAGCCTGCCAGATGCTCCTGTCACTAAAATCTTCATACGCGCATACTATTCATTTAAATATTTGCCGTTCGATAGCCAACTTGCGGATATCGAACGGCGGGCGAGGATATGCAGAGCACGGCATACGGAGCAAGGTTCAATGCCCGTGGCCGATTTTCAGCATCTTCGATTTCAAGCTTTCGATTTCTCCGCTTTTCACTCAATTTCAGGCCATGTCGCGCCGTATCGCCTCGAGCATCGCCTTTACGTTACTGCCTCTATTCGCATATCAGATCTGGGCGTCTGATCGCCCCAACATCATCTACCTAATGACGGACGATCAGCAGGCCGACCCAGAAGCATTTCCGACGAGCAGGTGGCCGAACTGATCCACAAAACGCTCAGGCGAAAGCCCAAAACTGCCACCCATTGGAGCACTCGCACGCTGGCCGAGCAAACCGGGGTCTCTCATATGACGGTGCATCGGGTGTGGCGTGCCTTTGGCTTACAACCCCATCGCAGCAAGAGCTTCAACTTGTCCAATGACCCGTTCTTCACTGAGAAAGTGCGCGATATCGTCGGGCTTTACCTCAATCCGCCGACCAAGGCGGTGGTCTTGTGCGTTGACGAGAAAAGTCAATGCCAAGCTTTGCAACGCACTCAGCCGGTTTTGCCGATGGGCTTGGGTTACCTTGAAGGGGTCACCCACAATTACATCCGACACGGCACGCTGACTTTGTTTGCCGCTTTGGATGTGGCTACTGGAAAGGTTATCAGTCGTTGCACCGCACGACATCGGCATCAGGAATTTCTGCAGTTTTTGCAAACTTTTGACAATATTAGGACAAGAGTGCACTTCCATTCGCAAACGCCGTTCACCAAAAATGCAAAAAACATTAATTCTTCCCATCAATGGCGCTAATTTTTACTCCTCCGCCTTAAACCCCCACCTTGGTGACTGCGCCGCTAAAAAGCAAATTCCTATCAGTAACCCGAATGGACATAGGCGCGCATGTTAGAGGACGCTTTTGCCCAGACCAAGAACACTAGGAAACCGGGCATTCAAATAAAAACCAGCGAACCTTCAATCCGCCTCTACAATCGCGACTTCTTCCTGGCCATGGCCAGTCAAGTCTGTTTCGTGGTCGCGAACTCGCTGCTCATCCACTATGCGCGTTGGATAGAGCATTTGGGGGGCGACTTAAGCGACGTCGGATACATCAACGGAGCCGGTGTCGTTTTGGGGCTTATCATCCGGCCTTGGCTGGGCCAGTGGATCAATCGACTGGGAGCCAAGACACTTTGGCTGACGGGCAACGCGGTATTCGCGATTTCATCGATAGCCAACCTGCTTCTATTCGATATCGGAGCGCCGATATACCTGGCGCGATCTGGTATCCTGGCGGGAGTGGCGATCGTCTTCTCAAGCGCATTGGCGTACATCACGCAGGTCGCTCCGGATCATCGGAGAACTGAGGCCATTGGAATCTTGGGGGCCGGCGGATTCATTGGCATGTTGCTTGGCCCGTATCTAGGAGACTGGTTTCTGGGCCCTAACATCGAAGGAGCCGTCCGCGACCGCTCCGCTTTCACGAATCTGTTCGTTTTCGCCGCTTTCGCCAACATCGTTCCGATGATATTCTTAGCCTTCTTGAGACCGGTTAGGATGGGAACCAGCACAGCGCCCGCTTCCCTCATGGGATTCTTTTCCACGGTCAAGCGCTTTTGGCCCGGACCTGTTGTCAGTATCGTGTTTGTTTTCGGAGTGTGCGTGACCGTCCCTTTCGTATTCCTAGCCAGCTATGTCGACGAAACGCCGCTAATCATCGGCCAGCGCTCGGTTATCGGCATCTTCTTCCTCGGGTATGCTGGATGGGGATTCACTCTGCGGGTGCTTTGGCGGCGTTTGCCCGAACGGATTGGGACAGGCAACGTCCTGTCGACCGGTACGTCTTTCATGACGGTCGGCATGATTTCCTATGTTTTGGTCGACGAATCTAACGCATGGATGATCATCGCGCCCGCCCTGCTCACTGGAACGGGGCATAGTCTGATGTTCCACTCCGTAACGTCCCTAACCATCGAATCCTTCCCAAGAGAGTTGCGTGGAACGGGTTCGGTGTTGGTTTCGATGATAATGGAAATCGGCATGTTCATTGGAGCAATCGTTCTAGGGATCATCGGTGAACATCTCGGATTCAACTGGCTTTTTTCAACGATCGGCATCGCTTGCGCTGCATGCGCCATACCGCTCTGGCTCATACGCAATCGATGAACGCCAAACTAGTGTGGTGTCCCGGAAATTCCTTCTAACAATACCGCAGCGATATCAAGTTTTAGGAGCGGCATAGGCGCGCCGGGGCGCGCCTATTTAGAATTAGGAAATAGGAGGGATTAACCACCAAAAGCACAAAAGACTCAAAAGGAGAGGAGGGAGGATTTGACTCTCGCAGAGAGCGCAAAGCAACGCAAAGAGTGAAGAATAACGGGGGGCGGACATTCCCTGTCTGCGTGTTGTGATGCACAGGCAGGCTGTCCGCCATTTAAATCCTGACCCTGATCGAAATCTGAATTCAACTCTCGCAAGTTGTAGGAGTGGCATTATGCCGCAACCCCACTGAACATCCTCGAAACAATCGCGGCGTAAAGCCGCTCCTACAGCCGAAAACCATCACTCCACCACTCCACCACTCCACCATCTAGCTTTTACGCCAACGGCGTTACACTCCGGAGCCCAGCGTCGCGTAGCGCACGCTGGGATACCGACCGCCCCTATGATTGAACCCCAACGGGGTTCCACAATGAACCAATCCCAAAGCATTTTGGTAATAATTTCTGGAACCCCGTTGGGGTTCGTTGTTTGTGCCCATTTCAACCCAGTGTGCGCTGTGCGACACTGGGCTTTGGAGTGGAACTGCTTTGGAGTGGAACTGCTTTGCAGTTCATTGAAGTGTGGCCTTCATTTAATGAGTTAACCCGCATTTCTCACAAAATTCGTTGCGAGCGAACGGAGATCGAGTGCTGGTGTGGGCTTTGGGAAGAGGCGCCTGCCTGTGCGTCGCACGCAGACAGGCACGGCTTGGAAAATTAGCCACAAAAAGCACAAGACCCAAAATTCCTGATTCTTCCAACTCTGTGCCCTCTAAGTCCTCTGTGGTTAACCCTTCTTAAGAATTCAAAAGACGCTACCATCTCGTTTGACAAGGTTTTGGGGGAGATTGGCATTCAGCTGGTCAAACTTTTGATGCAAGATCAATAATAACGTATTAATATATAAATATTTATGACTTTTTCAGACCGACTAATCCTCAATTCGCGCGCCTTGGCGCTTCCCCTCTCTCCCCCTTTCTCCCATTGCGTTACTATGCGCTCTTTCGTGGCTATTTTTCCCTTCCATCCTGTTTATCCTGTTTATCCATGTTCAATTCCTAATTCGCGTGCCTTGGTGCGCATTTGGCGCTTCCGGCCTACGGCCTACATCGCCCCTGCGAATCGGAAATCGCTGGACAAATCTAACCCTAAAAGAAATACCTGAAGTGTAACCTATGTGCCCGGATTATTTGTAACCGATGTGCCTATCGTACCCAACACTTTGCTGGGGAAAGGCAAAAAGGGTCAGCCCTTGATGGTTGGTATTGACTGAGTTTCAAGGCTTCCACGGATTGTGACCATGGCCAGGAAACCGCGCATTCAGTATCCCGGAGCAATCTACCATATCTTGTCCCGCGAAGACCGGGGATGGGGAGAGCTCAAGGAGCTGAACGAAATGGGATTCGAAGTACTTGTAGCGGGTCGGCTAAGGAAACATGGCAAAACGCAAAAACACATCGACGAGGACAAGAAATCTGCGCATTGGAAAATCGTCCTGGCCCGGGAACTCGGAAAACAGACCAGCGCCACCAATCCGTGGATAGCCCAACGCCTGAACATGGGGCATCCGAGCAACGTGAGTCGTCATATTAATGCGATACCAAACATCAAGGGCTGACCCTTTTTGCCTTCCGACCCTTTTTGCCTTCCTGAAGTTTTTGCAGAGATTAATACTCTCCTATTACATTCTGAGCGGCCTAAGCACACTGGCTTCATCTGGTTTAGAGGAGGGGTTCACAACTTCTGATATGGCAAGTCTTGTGGGCTTGGATCTCGCCATTATCGAAGAGGTGATCAAACGGAGATTTTTAGCGAGCACTGTTCTTTAAACAATGATTCTCTAACGGGACTTTGGCACTTTGTTCCGAGAAAACAGAAGGAAAGGTACATAGATACAAATACAGTCAATTTAAGATTGAAAAAGCCTCAGGAAAAATTGTCTCTTGTGCTTAACCCAAAGCTTATCAATAAAGGCAATTGGAGTTTTTTATTGGATCATAAAGAAGAGGGATGGATAGAGGCTTACACAGTTTTTGTTGGGAAGTGTGTCGGCAAGAAAGGAGAGTTCCAAATGCTTGTAAGAATCGATTTAAGAGACGGTATTAGAATCAAAGAAGTGGAAGTCAAAGCGGCCCCCGTTTATTGACCGGCAACCCCCGACTCACCTATATTGGGAGCGGTTTAGGAAGAAATTTCACTTGTTTCTCCTCGATTCAGCGACGCGCATTTATTGTATTATTGACTTTGAGCTACTGAACAACCAAGATGGAAAAATGGTTAAGAGAAGGAGCAGATTAAAAACGGTCCTTGTTTCGTTTGGGATAGCATTTGTTTTGGTGCTCGTTATTCTCAAGCTTTTCGGAGATGAGGTGGTAAAAGAACATCATGAAGGTCATTTCACCGTAAGATTAATTAAAGAGAAAGGAATTCCGTTAGGACCGAAAAGCTATGTGCTTGAGTTGGAACGGCCTGGTCCAAATGGAAGATATCCGTTATTTACTTCCCTGGACTTTTTATCCGATGCCGATGTGCATGATTATGAAGTTGCTTCGCTAAACTTCAATCTTTCCAAGAAATTGGTGACGATTGTTTTTAAGGATGGATATATTATCGAGTACCCTGTATTTTTAGGAGCTTATTCAAGAGCGGAATTTAATCAACAGTGGCAGGAGGTCTACAAGAGCGAACATAGAGGCACAGACCAATATTCAAATTACCCTAAGTGACGGCATATATATCTGCTTTTATCATTTTGCTTGGCCCGCAAGCTCCCTTTGAAACGTATCAGCGGATGGTATCCTATAATCAATCGCAGCAACTACCGTAGCGACCTGCAACTAGATTAAGAACTAGGCAATTTCTATGACTACGGCAGCAGCGATGACGATCTCAAATTGATCTACAGCTGCGCCGGCAGCGGGGTTGTGGGCCCGCCTGACCGACTTCGATCTGAAAGCGGGCAGCGCCTACCTTCTTCAGGACGGCTACGGCTACGACGCGGTGACGGGGCGGTTGAACCAGGTGACCGGCCACAGCCAAACCTTTACCCTCTCCTACCTGGCTAATTCGCATCTGATCAATGAAGTGGAAAGCGGCAGTTTCGAGCGTCACATCAACCGGCAAACCAACTCCCATCGCATCAGCTCGATCGAGAACGAGTGGAGCCAGACCGACCGGGTCAACTTCACCTACAGCTACGACACGCTGGGGCGGGTTAGCACCCGGACCATGACCGGCACGATCGAGGACGCCTACGGGTCCAACACCACGGAGTTGCGCGACACCTACACCTATAACGACCGCCACGAGTTGACCGGAGCCAAGACGGAGTCGAAAATAAGCGGGACCTACCAGGAATTGGTTGGACGCAAACACGCCTTTACCTACGATAATCAGGGCAATCGCCTGACCCACAGCCGCAACAGTCACACCACCTCTTACACGACCAACAATTTGAACCAGTACACGGCCAGGGCAATTCATGGGTGTCCACCTTTGATCTGAAACCATGGCGACAGTTGGCTCTTTGAGACCTCTGATAGGGCTTCAGGGAAGTCGGCTTTCTCGGGAATACAAAAACTTCCCCAATGACTGCGGAATCGAATATAAAGTAACATTAAATGCGTTTAAGGCTTGCTTTTGTCTGGGTGTGTGCAAAAAAAATTTATGCCTGACACACCAGAAATCCATACGCTTTTAGATAAGCTGATTGCGCCGCTGAAGTCGCTCATACTCAGTAGCCCCAAACGAAGAAACTGCCCGGTTCTCGAGGATGAAGATTGGATTAAGGCGGGGTTGCTCCGCGTCTTATCCAACGAAATAAGTTCGCGTGGTTTCCTTCAGCAGTTGGCCGATCAACTGCAAACAATAATTGCTCGTAGTAGTTTTTTCAAAACGCTTCGCAGCGCTCGCCGATTGGCTTTTTGCCAACACCTCAATGAAGCTTTTGCTCAAGGCTACAAGAGTCCCAAATCTGATCGATTATCTGATTTTGCCAGTCTGGCGAAGTATGATATCTACGCTGGAGACGGGCACTACCGAGCCGCTGCCACTCACGATAAAAGGACCGGCGACAAGAAGTATGCGGTGGGTCATTTTTATGCCCTCAATCTGCGAAATGACATGTTGACCCACTTGGACAGTATGGTGGAAGAGCCTGGACGCAAAAAGGAGCACGACATGCATTTACTAAAACGCATGAGTATCCAGCAACTGCGCCAGGGAGCGGCCAAGGGCAGGAAAGTGCTCTACGTCTGGGATAAGGCTGGAATTGATTTTTCCCAATGGTTCAAATGGAAACAAGGAAGCGGCATTTACTTTTTGAGTCTGGAGAAAAAAAACATGAAACTCAGACCCATGGGGCCGTGCGGATTTGATCTCAATAGCTCGATTAATGCCGGAGTAGTGGCTGATCAGTTGGTGGGAACCGATAGTGGCGTGATGATGCGACGTGTCCGTTATCAATGTCCGGATAGCGGCAAAGTGTTTCATTTTGTGAGCAGTGTCATGGATGTGGATCCCGGACTGATAGCCCACTTGTATAAAATGCGCTGGAAAATCGAAAAGACCTTCGATGAGTTAAAAACAAAACTGACAGAGAAAAAAGCCTGGGCAAGCTCTACGGTGGCCCGCAACACACAAGCCAACTTTACCTGCCTGGCTCATAACCTCATGGTGGTTCTGGAAGAAGAACTGGCCGAGGACGACGAAGTCTATGACAATGGCGAACTGATCCGCCGCAAGAATCGCTACAAACAATTAACCCAAAGGGTAAAGAGTAAAGGCAAACAGTTGCCCTTGGCCCAACAAGCCGTTCCCCGGGCCACACAACGCACCCAAAAGTTCATTCGTTGGTTACGTAACCACTGTTGGATTCAAGCTCCCTGGTGGCAGGCTCAGAACGCTTTAAAACGAATATACGCGACTTCTTAATCAATAAAGGTGGACACCCATGGGGCAATTTAAAAGGGACAGGCTATTATTTTATTGATCTTGGGGATGAGCAGGGTGGGGGAATATGAGATCGTCCAGATTGAAGGTGAAGGGGCAGAGTGCGGTGTATCATTGCGTGACCCGCGTGGTGGGTGGCGCGATGCTGTTGGATAACAGGGCCAAGGAAGTTTTGCGCAAACAGATGTGGTATATGGCCCGGTTTTGCGGGGTGGAAATTATCACCTACTGCATCATGACCAACCACTTCCACGTCCTGGTGCGGGTGCCGGAGAAACAGATAGTCGATGACCGGGAACTGTTAGCCCGGTTTTGCGAATTGTACGGGCGGCAAAAGGGGCGCGTGGAAGCCTTGGAAGCGCTTCTGAAAAAGGGTGGGGAAGAAGCGCGGGCAGAACGGGAGAAGCTCCTGGCCCGCATGGGTGACATATCGTTGTATATGAAGGAGTTGAAACAACGCTTCAGTATCTGGTATAACCGTACTCACCAGCGTTACGGGACCTTGTGGGCGGAGCGGTTCAAGAGTGTGCTGATGGAGGATGCGGCGGGTTGCCTGAGTGCGGTGGCCGCTTACATTGATTTGAACCCGGTGCGGGCGGGCCTGGTGGAGGATCCCAAGGACTATCGCTTCTGCGGCTATTCCGAGGCGGTGGCAGGGAACATCAAAGCGCGGGGCGGGCTGTGCCGGGCGCTTGCCATGAAGACGGGGAAGACCGCCTTGTCAGAGTATCGCAAGATTTTGTTCCTGATGGGGTCGACGACATCGCGGCAAGGACAGAAAGCGATGGACCGCGAAGCGGTCAGGAAAGTGGTGGAAGCGGATGGAACCCTGCCGTTGGCGCAGGTATTGAGACTGCGGGTACGGTATTTTACCGATGGCATGGTTCTGGGCTCAAAAGACTACGTGAACGGGATATTCGAAACGCATCGCGGGCAATTTGGAAAACGCCGGAGTTCGGGTGCTCGACCCATGCTGGGCCTGAAGGATTCGGGATTGATGGTGATACGTGATTTGAGAAAAGGCATTTTCTGCTGAATTCATAACCGGGGTCATTGGAAGGGGTTCATGGCGGACAGTCTGCCTGTGCCTCACCTCAATCGCGGCGTAAAGCCGCTCCTACAACTTAACCCGCATTTCTCATAAAATTCGTCGCGAGCAAACGAAGATCGAGTGCTGGTGTGGGCTTCGGGCAGAGGCGCGGATGAAGCTGGGTCGACACCTGCAAAGTCGGCCTGCAACTGTGCGAAGCACGGGCAGGGGAATCCAACGAAGTCCGCACCAGTGCCGATATTTCAGAGTGCAGTAGAAAATTTGTGAGAAATGCGGGTTAATATCAATACGCCAGAGCCTACCTCTGCCTTGAGCGTTGGCGGAAGGGGCATCCAACCCCAGGGAGCAACTAAGACTTTTTCAGGGTTGTTTGAGGAGCAAGGGTCAACTGTCGACCTTTCTGCATCTTGTCCTTCTCGACGAGGTTTGTGAAGCTGGCAGGTCCTGGGAATGAAACCCCATTGAACCGAACAACTGGAAGTTTAACTGAATCGCAAATTAAGGAGTAGCTTGAAATGAACACCTATCCATTGAAACAAAACATTTGGGCCCTGGTTACCGGGTTGATGCTGGTATTCTCGGCGGGAATTTCTCAAGTATTGGCGCAAGAAGAGGAAGAGGAAGATATCTTCCAATTGTCTCCTTTCACCATCACGGCCGAGGAAGATACGGGCTACGCGGCTACCAACACTTTGGCCGGAACGCGCGTCAAATCCGATCTGAAGGATTTGGCGGGAGCCGTTCAGATTATCACGGAGGATTATCTGGAAGACACGTCCTCCACAGGTATTGAGGACCTCTTTCTTTTCACCACGAACACCGAGGTATCCGGTCCGGATGGAAACTTTGGAGCCGGGGGCGGTGACCGGCGTGATCCCAATGGGCGTGCTCGCGTACGCGGTCTGGCAGAGCCCGACCGAACTCGCGGTTACTTTCTTTCGGATATAGGATTCGATACATACAACACCGACCGCGTCACCATTGCCAAAGGCGCGAACGCGATTCTCTTTGGATTGGGGAGTCCCGCCGGCCTCGTCAACAATAACCTGAAGCAGGCCGTCTTCGAGGAAAGAAATGAGATCAAACTGCGTTACGGTAGTTGGGGGGCTAATCGCCAAATCCTCGATATCAACCGGGTCATCTTCGATGATTTTATGGCGGTGAGAATTATCGGCTTGAATAACCAGAACCGGTTTAAGCAAAAGCCCTCTTTTGAGGATGAAAGACGTCTCTACGCCGCGTTTCTGGTGACCCCAACCGAAACAACGACGATTCGCGCCAATATGGAAATCGGTAGCAGAGACGCGAGCCGTCCACCTATTATCACGCCCTCCTCGAATATCCCTGATTGGGTAAAGAATGGAATGCAAACGAATCCCGATCCAGGCTCCGCCAGCGGCTGGAGTATAGTTCCAGGCAATCGTGGTCCTTCGTATGTTTTCGAAAACCCCGAAGACAGGCATGCCACCTTGGGTTTTGATTCGTTGCCCGCTACCCCGGGTCCTGACGGTATCAGGCGTTTGCATTACACCTGGAGGAACCGGGAAGATGTAAATGCCTCGATTAGCAATGCAGTGTTGTCTGACGAGGACGATTGGGTGTTCGATTTCAGGAACAATACGCTGACCGGAACCGAAAACACTTCCTTCAGTTCGTTCGACGCGGCTAATATAACGCTCGAACAACGGTTTTCCCAGAATTCGGCTGTCGAAATCGTTTATGATAAACAGAATTCAAAAGACGGATGGTTGGAACGAGCGTCAAATGATATCTCAGTCGATGCGAGCGAATATTTCGGCTACTTCTTTGAAGTAGAAGAAGACGGTACGCCTATACTCATTCCAAATCCAAGAGTGGGTAGACCTTATAGGCGCGGCAACGATAATTTTGCAAACGGCAATTCCGAGCGTGAAGCATTCAGAATTACCGCGTATTACGATCTGGATCTGAGAGACCACGATAAATTGAGCTGGCTGGGTCACCACGTGTTTACCGGCCTTTTTTCCAATCAGTCTCGTGATGTCTACGAAGAATCGGATTCCTATGGTATCCAGTCCGCTGGAGAAATCGAACGGATTCTGGAGGCGAATCGGAAACGGGGTTACTCAACCGCTTCCTATGACCGGTTAGCGCGGAACATTCGTTACCTCGGTCCCAGGATCACCGGCATACCGTCCAGTGGCACACTTGCCACTCGTGGGCCCTCAAGACCAAATCCCAGGATACAGGAGATCTCAGCCGTTCTCTATGATAGCACGGCTGATCCTATTTTCGAAGGACACAGGGGAGCCTACCGGAAGGTTGAAGGTTCGCCCCTGGTTCTCAATTCGGTTAACAACGCATCGATTGATCGGCAGGAGATCGAATCGGTTGCGTTAGTGGCCCAGAGTTATTTACTGGACGACAATATTGTTGCCACCTACGGCTGGCGCGAAGATAAGGCGGAATCCTGGCGGGATGATAGTCCTGAATTTACGGCTGAAGCGATTGCGCTTCCGGAAACTTTGGAATTTCCTTCGGATCCCGATGACTCTGTCAAAGGCGACGTCTTTACCTGGGGTGTGGTGGGACACCTTCCTGAAAATTGGCGGCCTTTCGGTATTGGTTTGAGCGCTCACTACGGGGAGTCGGAGAACTTTGTGCCGTCACCGGGCCGAATTACTATGTTGAACGAGCCACACCCAAGCCCGGCCGGAACAACTAAGGAATACGGGTTCTCTATCGACTTGCCGGACCAAGCCTTCTACGTTCGTGTCAATTGGTATGAGACGGTTTCGAAAAACCAGACCGATCGTTCCGCGGGTACCTCAGGCATCCCGAATTTTGAGCGTCTGTGGTACAACGGTGTTCGCAGTTCGCTGCAGGAGAAGGAACCTAGGGATCCTTCGGTGCCACGAGAAGAATATGAAACCTGGGAACCGGATGATCCGAGGTTATGGCCCAATAACATCAAGTGGGCGGAAGTCTACACGGTGCCTCCTCTGGGTATGCGTCAAGCTTTATGGACTCCGGTCGATCCAGGTCCGGATCCAGGGACTGCCATTTCGGTTTCCGATCGCGGGAATCCGAACGTGACGGGTGTATCCGACTTTTCATCGGAAGGTGTGGAAGTTGAGGGTGTCTGGAACCCGACGAGCAATTGGACCATGGTTTTTAATGTAGCGCAACAGAAGGCCATCAAAACGAATGTATTGAAATCGTTTAAAAAGTATTTTGAGATTCGTGAGCCGCAATGGCTGGTCATGGGAGATCTCCTGTCGCGACCGAACACGTATAAGGATTATGACGATCTGAATGGTAACGGCATGCCGGATCCGGGAGAGCCCTCTACGGCTAATACGATTTACAATCAGACTCGTCGTACGCAGTGGTCACTCCTTCTCAGGCGAACCTTAAAAGAAGGGGCCCTGTTGGATGAAGTCCGCGAGTGGCGTTTCAATCTCGCTAGCAGATACCGCTTCGACGATGATAGCAGATTGAAAGGTTGGGCCGTCGGTGGCGCCTATCGCTGGCAGGATGAAGTGGGTGTCGGTTTCCGGGACGGGATTTTAACCCCATCCGATGCCGATTTGCCGGTGGGTCTCGATGAAATAGCTGTCGCCGATGTTACTCAGCCACTCTTTGGTCCGAACGAAGCCAACGTCGATCTCTGGATTAACCACACGCGCAAGATTTTTGACGGTAAAGTAAATTGGAGAATACAGCTGAATATCCGTAATGCCTTGAATAACGATGATCTGATCATCACGCGAAAGTCCGGCGACGATGTTCCATCTCAGATACGGATTATGAATCCAACCAATTTCCGTTTAACCAGCACGTTTACCTTTTGATCTGTCGGGTCTTTTCCCTCAGTTCTGGGACAACCATACCTTGGTCGCAAGAGCGGACACTGTCCTTCCGATTGCGGAGGCAGCCCGAATGAGGGATTATAACCACAGAGAAGGCACAGAGGGGCCACGGATTACACGGATGAGGAAAGTAGACTCTGGCAAAGGCGCAAAGAGCGCAAAGGACGAGATTCTGGATTCTGGATTATGGATGCTGGTAGGGCATGGAGAGAGGTGAGAATGGAGAATGAGCTTCACTGTGAGAACGCGCCGGCAAATCCTTAAATGGGGGAGCCTTTTGGCCGCATCCTCATTGGTGCCAATTTCGAAGATTGGGGCCCAGAAAGTTGAAAGAAGCAAGCGTGGCACCAGCCCGCTGAAGATCACCAAAGTCGAACCCGTCATCACGAGTTCGCCCATGATCGACGGACCCTTGAGTGAAGCGGTTGAGATGCCGCCATTGGGTACCATGACCGACCAGGTGGGAATTCGTAATCGGTTGAACCACAATTTCCCATCCCGGTCGAAAGGGCATTCTCTGACCACATTGGTAAAAATCACCACCGATCAGGGGATTATCGGCTGGGGAGAAGCCCATGCGCCTTTGGCCCCCGCTGTCCATGCCAAATTGATCACCGACCTGTTCGCTCCCATCATCATGGGGGAGGATGCCCGGAGAATCGGGCCCATTTGGGAAAAGCTTTATTCCAGTCAGCGGATGAGGGGTTATTCCACCGGTTTCTACACCGATTCGATTGCCGCTATCGATATTGCCTTGTGGGATATACTGGGAAAATTTACAGGTCTACCCGTTTATCAACTACTGGGCGGAAAATACCGGGATAAAATACCGACCTACCAGGGTGCGGGCACTCCCGAGAATGCTCGGCAAGCCATTGAGGAAGGTTTCACGGCAGTAAAGATGGGGTTCAACAAATCCGCTTCCCAGGGATTTGATGTGGTCGCCAAGGTTTCAGAAGCGATCGGGGACAAAGGTCAACTGATGATCGATTCCCTGGGCGCCTTCAAATTGCATGAGGCCATCAGCGTGGGAAGAAAACTGGACGAACTCGGAAACATAGGCTGGTTTGAAGACGCTCTGATGCCGGAAGACACCTGGGGCTATGCGAAATTGGCCGAGGCTTTGGATACGGCCGTGTGTGTAGGCGAAACCTATGCCAATCGCTTCCAGTTCCGCGATCTCTTCTTGAAGCAGGGGGCCGATATAATTAATCCCGATGTGGGTCGTGCAGGCGGAATCACGGAGTGTAAGAGGATAGCCGATTTGGCCGATACCTTTGGCGTCCTCTGGTCGCCCCACGTCAGTAGCGGGATGCCGCCTTACGTGGCCGCGTCCCTTCATCTGGCGGTGGCGACACCCAATGCCGTCATCATGGAAGCCGGAAATATTCATAATGCCACCGAGGTCGGTCCGTCCCGGGGAAACGTGCTTCTCAAGGAACCGATCGAGTTTGAACCCGGTTTTGCCACGGTTCCGGAGAAACCCGGCCTGGGAATAGAATTTGATGAAAAAGAATTAAGGAAAGTAACCGTTAACTGAGATTCATGAGCGCTCATCAGACGCCCATTTAAATGTTCCGTATTTGGAATCCGGACACCTGACACCTCGTTTGGTTCGGTTTGCGGATTTTTCAAGGGTAAAAAATTGGTTTTTTTAGTTTTTCAATGAGTTCACCCAAACTTCAGGGCATTCTTCCGGTTCTTCCAACCCCCTTCAATGAGGAAGGGATGGTGGATGAATCAGCCATGGAAAGGGTGGCGCGATTTTGCCTGGATGCCGGAGCGAGCGGATTGGTCTTTCCCGGCGTGGCCAGTGAATACGAGCACATCTCCAGGGAGGAACAATATTCCCTGCTGGGGACGGTTTGCCGGGTGGCGGAAGATCGCGTTCCCATTATTTGTGGAGGCGGTAATGGTAGCCCCGAAGAGATCGGTTCCAAGATCATGAAAGCCCACGATCTGGGTGTAGCGGCTGCAATGGTGTTGATACCACCTATGTTTGAGAAGGATGCCGAAGGGGCGCTGCGTTTTAGCAAATCGGTTATTGAGAACACCCAAGGAGTGGAAATCATTTTGCAAAACGCTCCAGCGCCGGTGGGTGCAGGCCTCACTGCGGCAGATTTGGTTCGAATCGTGGAAGCATCGCCCGCCATTCATTACGTCAAGGAGGAGGGTTTGCCTTCCGGTCCGAGGATCACCGCCTTGAGACGGTCTGCCCCCAATCACCTTACCGGAGTCATTGGAGGTGGTGGGGCACGCTATATGATCGACGAAATGAACCGGGGCGCCATTGCGGCAATGCCCGCTGCCGAGATAACGGACATCCACGTAAGAATGTGGAATGCCTATCAGGTCGGAGATGAAGCGGGAGCCCGGCTCCTTTATATGCGGGCGCTGCCGTTGCTCATCATTCAATTACTTTATCGAATGCGCCTGACGAAATATGTCCTTACCAAACGCGGCGTCTTCAATAACGCTTATGTTCGTGCTCCGCTGGACGAATTCGATTCCTATGATGAAGCCGAAATAAATGCCCAGTTGGAGTCTCTTTCGAATCTTTTTGAAATAGCCCTATTGAATCGGGACGACGCATGAGCCGCGTGGCCAAAGTGGAGTCCTTCATTCTGACCGTTGCCCGAGACGAACCCTATCTGGGAGCCTTGCGAAGTGGAGAAGAGGTCAATGACAAGGGCTACTTTGTACGCAAGGGAAACAAGACGGTTTATCTGAACCGGGACCGAACGGTTCTGGTGCGCGTTGTAACCGATTCGGGTGCGGTGGGTTGGGGTGAAACCTACGGATTGGCGGCTCCCCGCGCCACCACTGAAATCATCACCGACCTCCTGGTCGATTTTGTCGTAGGTCGCGCTCCTGCGGAGGCCTCCGAGATCCATGACGATCTGTATGATTTGATGCGCGTTCGCGGCTACACAGGTGGGTTTTATCTGGATGCCTTGGCCGCGGTGGATATGGCCCTGTGGGATGTTTCGGCCCGGGAAGCGGGTAAATCCATGGCCGAACAATTGGGTGGCCGTTTGCGCAAAACCTTACCCTGCTATGTGTCGGGATTGCCAAAACCAACCCTGGGGGAGCGAGTGGAATATGCCAAGGACTGGCAGACAAAGGGCTTCAACACCTTCAAGATAGCCGGGGCGGTGGCGGACGACGGGATTGTTGAAGAAGTTTCCGCGCTTCGAGCGGCATTGGGACAGGATGCCCTGATTGCCTGCGACCTGCATTGGGCATTTTCGGCGGAAGGAGCGATCTCCGAAATCAAGGCCATGGAAAAGCACGGATTGTGGTTTGCCGAGGCTCCGGTTCAGCCTGAAGACATCAAGGGGTTGGCCAAAGTGGCCCAATCGGTTCGAACTCCGGTCGGTGCGGGAGAGGAGTGGCGCACGGTTCATGAGGCCCGGCTCCGTTTCGATGCCGATGCCCTGCAGATCGTCCAACCGGAAATGGGACATACCGGCATTACCGAATTTGTGCGCATCTGCAAGGCAGCTCATGCCCAGGGGATAGCGATACTTCCCCACGCCACCATTGGCGCAGGCATATTCCTGGCGGCCAGTCTTCAGGCCGGTTTGGCCCTCGAAGGGGTCATCGGGCATGAATATCAACCTTCCATATTCGATCGAAACTCGGGATTGATCACCCGAGGTATTGAATCTCGGGAAGGTGCGTATCGCGTTGCGGACGGTCCTGGAATTGGAATCGAGCCCACCCCAAACGCCCTCTCCCAGATGGAAAAAATTGGCTGAACATGACCCGCATGTCTGACAAATTTATTACTGCGCTCCGAAATCTCGGCCCGGATGGAAATCGATCTTCGTTCGGTCGCCACGCATTTTTTGAGAAATGCGGGTTAGAGGAAACAATGACATGCAAGGCATAGATTACATCGTTATCGTTCTTTATATCCTCGGTATCCTAGGGGCCGGCATGGTGTTTGTCGGACGGATGAAGAACTCCAAGGAGATGTTTTCGGCGGGCGGCCAGTCACCCTGGTGGGTTTCCGGTCTTTCCGGTTTCATGACCATGTTCTCGGCCGGCACCTTCGTGGTATGGGGAGGCATCGCTTATAAATTCGGGGTGGTAGCTATTTTCATAAACCTGGCCTACGGGGTAGCGGCAATGCTCGTCGGGTGGTTTATCGCCGGTCTTTGGCGAAAGCTCGGGGTCGATTCCGCTTCCGAATTCCTTCACCTTCGTTTTGGCGGATCCATCGTGCAATTCTACACCTGGTTCAAAGGCACGGTGGGCCTCTTTACCATGGGTGGGGCGGTCTATGCCCTTTCCAAGATTGTCTGCGCTTTGATCCCCTTGCCCGATGGTCACCTTCTGGTCGATCCGGCCACGGGACATCTTTCCGTTACCTTCACCTCCGTGACCTTATGTGTCATCGTCATCCTCATTACCTTTGTGGGAGGACTTTGGGCGGTATTGATGACCGACGTATTGCAATTCATCATTCTCACGGTCTCGGTCGTTTTTGTCGTTCCATTGATTCTGATCGAGGTTGGCGGGTGGGGCACATTTTTGGCCCAGGCGCCGGAAGGATTTACCGCCCCGGTGGCGGCAGACTTTTCCTGGTGGTTTATTTTGGGCTGGATGACGGTAAACTTTTGCGTCATCGGGGCGGAGTGGACCTTTGTACAGCGCTACCTCTGTGTGCCGACGGTAAAGGATGCCAAGAAGTCCGCCTACCTGTTTGGAGTGATGTATCTGGTATGTCCGGTTTTCTGGATGCTTCCACCCCTGGTGTTCCGGGTATTGAATCCGAATGTCGATACGGAGCAGGCCTACATCCTGGCCTGCCAATTGGTCTTGCCGGCCGGGATGATGGGTCTGATGGTGGCGGCCATGGCTTCGGCCACGGCCAGTATGGCTACGACCCGTCTCAACGTGTTCGCCGGGGCCTTTACCACGGAAGTGTATCACCGGGTAATGAACCAGGCAGCCTCTGAAAAACAACTGGTGTTTGTCGGCCGGGTTGTGACGGTGATTCTTGGCTGCATTGTCATGGCGGGTGCATTGCTCATTCCCAAGTACGGGTACACGAATTTCATAATCGACATCAACACCCTGTTGTACGGACCCATGTTGATGCCCACTATCTGGGGGTTGTTTTCCCGCAAAATCGGATTGAAGGCGGTGTGGAGCACTGTCCTCGTCGGTTTTGTTGCCGCTTACATCATCAAATTCGGCCTATCGGTTTCCAGGGATGGATTCCTTACGGAAATCGCCATGCTCCGACCCCTGGTGGAGTGGATTGCCGCTCATTCCCGCATCGTAGACCTTACTGCGGGCCTCATTTTTCCATTCATTATCCTGGTCTTCCTCGAGCTGTTGGAAAAACACGAGCATAGGGGATGGCAGCGGGTCATGGATACCAGGAAAGCCTTCGCCGAGTTGCCTGCGCTTGAATCTTCCAATCTGCCCGGCAGAATGGTCGCCATTTGCCTGACCATGCTGGCCATTGTAATGGGGGTATTGGCCGTGATTAATCGCGCAGAGGCCGGCATTCTGGTCACCCTTGCCATCGTTTTGTTGGCCATCGCCGGTGGCATGTTTGTGTTTTTAAGCCGGGCTGATTTTCGCCGATAACGGTATCAATCGCGCCGGTACCTGTCCACTTTTTCCAGTACACATCATTTTGCTTTACTCCTTTAGAAATCGATATATAATGACCTTTTAGAAAATAAAAGGAGATAAGATTTATGATCAGTAGAAGAACGATGCTTAAAGGGATCATTGCCAGCGGCGTAGGCGCGGCTTTGGATCCATCCTTTGTTCCTTCAGTGTTGGGGGCCAGCGAAAAAAAATCAGTCCTCTCCGGCATACCCAGGCGAGTGATCTTTTTCTTGCAGAACAATGGCTTTCATACAGATACCTGTATCCCAATAGGCATGAAGCAAAGCGCTTCATTATCTGGCGCGAAATTACCCGAATCGATAAGGCCACTGGAACCCTATTTGGACAAAATTAACATCGTCAATGGCCTGCATGGACTGCATACCACTCCCACTCATAGTGCGTATTACGGTGCCCTCGGGGGTTACCCCGGCGGCGAGCATAGGCCTCCCAGCGCAGAAACAATTGACTACACCATAAGCAATTTGTTGCCAGAGACGATACTGCCTCATCTTCGCATCGGCATGGGGGACCTCTCCAGCATGGAAAGTCAGCCCGCGGTAACGGCTTTGTCCGCTTCCGGACCGGGGAAACCACTTTACATGCATTGCAACCCCAACCATCTCTACCAAACGCTGTTTGGCAGCATTGCAGACGGAGAAATGAAAAAGAGATACGAAGTCAAATCCCGTATTTTCAAAGAGGTGGAATCAATTGCGGCAAAGGGAAAGAGCGAATTGCTTGAAAGCGATTTGGTGCGCTATGGATCCTATGTTGATGGCTTCAGTGATATCAATGATTTGCGTCAAAAACTCAGCGCTTATCCCGATCAACTCAGAGCGTTCAAGCCGGAATATAGCGAAAAGTATCTCTCCCCACAGTATGAAACAGATTGGCATGACGCCCTTCTGGATATTGGTATTGCCTCCTTAAGATCAGGTATGACTAATACCCTGACCATCGCCTCGGGACGGGGAGACGTCTGGGGTTCATGGGAGGGCCTTGGAGTGGAAACCACTGGCCACTTTCTGGGACACATGAATCAGGAAGGAAATCCCATTTGGCATAAAATCCGCCAGTATAACTGCCGCATGCTGGTGAAACTGATGAAATCCCTCGAATCCGTACCTGAAGGGGATGGAACGATGATGGATAATACACTCATTGTCTACACCAGTAATAACGCTGACAAACAACATACGAATGGCTCTACCTGGCCCTTCATCCTTCTTGGGGATTGCAGCGGTCGGTTCAAAACCGGTCGCTTTGTCCAGTTCGATGGATCACGACCGATCAATGCCCTCTACGCGACTTTACTGGATGCCGTTGGAGATCCTTGCGATCGTTACAATATGAATAAAACCAATGCCGTTAAGTACGATTCCCACTTTGGTCCTCTAAGAGAGCTTTTGGTATAATGGTGAGAAAGTTTTGATGACGTTGCGAAAATCGCTTTGCGTTCTATTTATTCTCGGGGCGCATTTCTCGCTTTTGGCGGGAACACACGAGGCAGGCGATACAACGACATATGAGTCCCGGTTCGAACCCTTTTTAGAGAACTACTGCCTGGACTGTCATGATGACGTCGAGCAAAAAGGCGATATTTCCTTTGAACATTTGAATGGGATCAATGCGGACAACGCCCGGTTGTGGAAAAGCATATTGGAACAGGTTGCTTTGAAACAAATGCCTCCCAAGAAGAAAAAGACTCAGCCGCAACTCCAGGAGCGCTATCAATTGACTGAAGATATTGTGGAAGAACTGCAGCGAGTCCTGAAAGACAAGGGCGGTTATCATGAGCACCTTCACCCATCCAAAGGCAATCTTTTGGATCATGACTTATTGTTTGGTGATTTACCAAAGAACCTGGAACCGACATCTTCACCGGCTCGCATTTGGCGCCTGCATCCACAGGAGCACTTCACCAGGCTCAACCAACTCGTGACCATTGAGCGTCCCTACAACCCAGAAAAACCCGGTGTCAGAACCCGTGGTGACCATATCCCCGCACAAATGAGGTTCGGGACCAATATTTACCTTGGCATTCAAGACACGATTGACTGGGTAGGCACATCTTTCTCTCTTCATTCCGGTCTCGAAAAAATCACTCCCGTGTTAAGTACAAAGATAAAGCGTGGGCTGCAAAACTACCCCTACCTATATTCAGTCAACAGCTCTGAAACCTTGCGAATAGCCAACGATGCGGAAGCCATCATTCGCTTTATGGCCTACGGCCCCAAAGGCAAACCTTTTCAATTTGTAGATCATGTGGGAGATATAGATGAAAAACTGAAAGGGAAAGCGATCTACAAAGGCCGAACGATTTTAACGAAGCATGGCACTCCTGAGGGTGTCTTCTACCACAAAACTTCAAACCGGCCGATCAACCCGGTCTATGATTTGATGGCGAAACCCGGTGTCAGTGATGAGCGACTTATGGCAGCCGTTCGTTTTCTACTCGAAGCTTTGACGCTACGATCACCTACTACGGAGGAAACCGCCGCCTATCTCAAAATTGTCAAGGAGTCCATTGAAGACCTTGGAAAAGAGGAAGGGGCAATCCTGGGGCTGACACCGATCTTCCTCGACCGAACCGCACTCTTTCGCCCGGAACTGGGTAAGGCCGGTGAACCCGACAAATATGGACGCGTCATGTTACAGGGTCAGGAATTGGCTTTGGCCATCAATGCAGCGTTTTCTTATCTTGCCCCAGACAGGAAACTTAAACAGGCGCTTGAGGGTGGGCGATTGACGACCCGGGAGGATGTCAAAAGAGAAGTCACTCGCATACTTAAGGATGACAGCATTCGCAAACCTGTAATTCTGCGTTTCTTTAGAGAGTATTTTGATTACGACCTCGCCAGAAAAGTTGATAAGGATGACAACCTCCTGTTAAAGGCTGGTGGCCTGGACAAGAGCAAAACACACCGTTACCTCATGGTCGATATGACGACCAACACAGACCGTCTGGTTGAATTGATTTTGGAGGAAGACAAGAATGTCCTTGCCGAATTACTGACCACGGACCGGGCTATTTTGCCAGAAGATCCTAGGAGTGAGGCATATTTCAGGGAAATGAGTAAAAGCGGCAATATAGTGGATGAAAACGGCAAACCGCTTTTTGCGCGAAATGGCAATAAGCTTGTAAGCGTAAAAGAAAAGAAGGAAAACGCCCTGCCCCCTCTACAAGCCAAAGACTTACCGGGGATTGTTGTGGACAACACGGATGCAAAAGTCATTGGGCGGTGGTCTGAATCCAACGGTATAACAAACCATGTGGGTTCTGAGTACCTCTTTACCAAAACTCCAAGTAATAAAGTGGTTTATCCCGTGAAGTTTCCCCAGGGAGGTAAGTACGAGGTACGTATTTCAATTGTCCAGCACGCGAACCGGTCGTCCAAAACGCTCGTGGCCGTTCGTCATAATGACGGAGAACTTTCAACCTTTCGTATCGACCAAAGATTGAACCCAGGTAGTTTTAATAAGCGCAGGTCGGACGGTTATTTTCAGTCTTTGGGTTCTTTTGAATTTCAATCCGGCCAATGGGATGCGGTCGAAATTTCTGCGGAGGGCAGCGATGGTATGGTCGTTGCCGATGCGGTTCAATTTTTAGCTAAAGGCACTCCCATCGTTTTTAATAAAGAAGCAAAATCCACCAAGACACTTGGTGAGACTATCCATGTGCGGCTTAATGTATTAGACGAAATCGCCAATCCGAAAGGTGGCGACAAAACGGTTTCGTCGACGAGCGAAAGGCGTCTCACCACACTTCCTGTTGACCAGCGCATGGGAATCCTTACTCACCCCAACTGGCTGGTAGCTCACTCTGATGCCATGGACAATCACGCCATCTTGCGCGGCAAATGGATTCGCGAGCGCCTTTTGGGCGGAGCCATTGCAGATGTGCCAATTACCGTAGATGCGATGTTACCGGATGAGCCTGAAAATTCACTGCGTCATCGCATGCGGGTCACTCGAGAAAGATATTGTTGGAAATGCCACCAGAAAATGGATCCACTGGGATTGCCCTTTGAAATGTATAACCACGCTGGTCTCTACCGCACCACAGAACTTGGAAGACCCGTCAATACGGAAGGTGAAATCATCGACAGTGGTGATGCTGCCTTGGATGGGCCGGTCAACAATGCACTGGAGATGATCGAAAAGCTCTCCCGCAGTGAGCGTGTTAAGCAGGTGTTTGTGCGCCATGCATTCCGATACTGGATGGGACGAAATGAAACCATCAATGATGCCCTTGTTCTCCAGGATGCCTATAAGGCTTATGAAGAAAGTGGCGGGAGCATGAATGCATTGTTGATATCACTGCTTACTTCCGACGCATTTCTTTATCGCAAGGTTGATAATGGAACATAGAGGACAGAAAACTTCGTCCCTTGTCTGTTAAGCCACCGCCTGTCCACAAAATCGGGGGAGGTTCAATCCGGGCTAGATCCGCTTATCAGCTACGACGATACTTTTCTATGGCATCGTCATCGAAGTTGACGCCAAGACCCGGCTTGGCCGACACCTCGTATAGCCCTTCTTTCATTTTGAATGACTCCGCTATCAAATCGTCCTGGATGACGTGGGTAATGCTAACGGCGTACTCAATTCCCGGAAAAGCCGCCGCTTGATGGGCTTGGAGCACCTGGGCCACACCGGTAAAAATGCCATGTTGAATCCATAGGGGAATTCCGGTCACTTCGGCCATGGTTTTGTTGGCCATCGCCGGTGGCATGGTTATATTTTTGCGGAGGGGGGAGGCGCCCAAGGGCGCGAATTAGGTAATGCGTTGCAACCCTCACCCGGCACTTCGCGCCACCCTCTCCCAGAGGGAGAAGGGAGGAAATTAGGAATGGGGAGAGGGGAATGGAACATGGATGGACAGGATTGGGAATGGGGAAGGATTAACCACAGATGAAGGGCTGGCGCCCTTGTCTTGCCGACTCCCCCTCAAGGGGGGAGTGATAGATGGGCACGGATGGCCCTCAATCTTGATCTTGATCCTGATCCTGATCGAAAGCTAAATTTGACTCTCGCAAAGAGGGAAGAATAAAGGAGGGCGGACATTCCTGTCCGCCATTGAATCCTGATCCTGATCGTGATCTATCACCTTCTCCCAATCTTGGCGTTCTTCCCCTCTCTGTGCTCTCGGTGTCCTCTGTGGTTAATCCCTCAAAGAATTCACATTTCCTAAAAGCCAAAGCAATCGCGGGATAAACCCGCTCCTACGAGAAAATTCGGGGTTTGGGCAACGGTTGACCAAAATAAATTTGGAACCTGGTTTTTCCATGGCTTATTTCATTAAAATTCATTTGAAGTCGAGCGGGCAACTTTCTGTTTGAACCTGTTGATCTTCCGGATAAATTTACCAAAACAGAGGATGGAAATATGAGCCAAACACGCAGGGAATTTATCCACAGGATGAGTCTGGCCTCGGGCGCACTATTAGCTTCGCACCCCCTATTTGGAAAGACCGCCAAATCCGGAGACGGCAAGTCCGTTCTGGTGGAGACGGCCCACTTCAAAAACCTGGGCGGTTGGATGCTTGACAACCAGTTTGAGCTGCATCTTGGCTTCAGTTACCTGCTGGCCCATGGCTTGGGGAAGCTGGTCGACAACGCCAGCGGCAAGATTCAGTTTCCCTCGGCCGGAACCTACCATGTCTGGGCGCTGACCAAGGATTGGTGTCCAGGGGAATGGGATTCGCCGGGACAGTTCCAGGTGTTGGTGGGTGACAAGGCTTTACCGGAAACCTTTGGAACACAGGCCGAATGGGGCTGGCAGGCTGGTGGTTCGGTGGAAATACCGGAAGGGCAACTATCAACTACGGTAAAGCTGAAAGATCTCACGGGATTCGAGGGACGTTGCTCTGCCCTGTATTTTTCCCAGGATGCCGACGACATTCCTCCCGTAGATAAGAAAGTGCTGCCAAAATGGAGACGTGAAAAAGTTGGCTTGCCCTCCTCCGCAGTCGATCAGGGGCATTACGATCTCGTCATCGTCGGTGGAGGTATTGCCGGCTGTGCCGCAGCCATCGCGGCGGACTCCCAGGGGCTGAAGATTGCCCTCATTCACAATCGGCCCGTGTTGGGAGGTAATGCCAGCGGAGAGATTCGCGTGCATACGGAGGGTATTCACGGCCGGGCCAGCGATATCCTCGATCTGATCGATACCCCTCACTATCCCAATTCGGACCCGTTGGCTCTGGAGGCGGATAAAAAGCGCATGGCCAATATGAAGGCTTTGAGCAACGTCGATATTTATCTCAGCCATATCATGATGTCCTGTGAAATGAAGGATGGCCGCATTCATGCCGTCAAGGCGGTGGAAACGGCCAACGGGACTTTCAAACGATTTACCGGGACCCAGTTTTTGGATAGCACCGGGGATGGCTGGCTCGGTTACATGGCGGGTTGCCAATTCCGATATGGTCGCGAATCCAAACATGAGTTCGGCGAGGAGTGGAAAGAGCACGGCGATCTCTGGTCACCGGAAAAACCTGATAACCGTGTCATGGGCTCAAGCGTCATGTGGTATACCGGGGAAAGGAACCATCGCGTAAAATTTCCCGCTGTTCCCTGGGCCAAACCGGTGGCGAAAAACCACGTGGCCACAGCCGGGGAGTGGCAATGGGAGTATTCCCACAACGATCTTCACCAAATCCACGATGCGGAAACCATCCGCGACCACATGTTCCGGGCTATCTATGGTTCCTATGCCAATGCCATCAAAAGGCGCGAGAATGCGAATTTGGAGTTGGACTGGATTTCATTCCTGGTGGGGAAACGCGAGTCCCGCAGGATAGTGGGTGATCACATCTACACCGGGGTGGATGCCAGGGATTCGGTGCAATTTTTTGACGCGGTGGTCACGGAAAAGCGCAAGATCGACGTGCATTATCAGGAAAAATTGCTGGGACTGCCGGTAGACTACCTCTCCGAGGCCATCTTCCAGAAGATAAAGCATACCTACTACTACATTCCCTATCGTTCACTCTATTCGAAGGACGTCCCCAATCTGCAAATGGCGGGTAGATGTTTCAGTTGTTCGCATATCGGGCTGGGTGGTCCTCGGGTGATGAATACCTGCGGGCAAATGGGTGTGGCCACCGGATTTGCCGCTGCCCTATGCAAGAAGTACGAGGCCGATCCCAGGCAGGTAGGCAAGCATCATATCGTCGAACTGCGTAGGCTGTGTGGTTATGAGGGAGAGAAGAATGCCTTGGTCGATCGCGACGGGTCCACTTTGGCTGAACCATCCTGACTGGTTTTCCAGTTTGTCCGGCTTATTACGCCAACGGCGTTGAACTCCAAAGCCCAGCGTCGCGAAGCGCACGCTGGGGCGCCGATCGCCCTATGATCGAACCCCAACGGGGTTCCACAAATTATTTCCAAAATGCCTCTGGATTGGTTCATTGTGGAACCCCGTTGGGGTTCAAATTTGTTGTCCATTCCAACCCAGTGTACGCTACGCGACACTGGGCTTTGGAGTGGAACTGCTTTGCAGTTCTTTGTCGTGTGGCATTCTTTAAATAAGTTAACATTCTATCTGGCTGTTTCAGAATAAAACCCAGCCGTTTCTGTTAACGAATTAACAGGACACCACAATAGCCCTGCGGCATGAAGCATTACGTCAACCTGGCTCTCCTTTTTGCTTTCGGCGTTCTTGTCACCAGTGGATTACTGCGTTTCTTTGAGCCGTTCAGCCTGGTTACGACCCGGGTTCATATCGTGTTCGGAATTTTGGTTCTGGTTCTGGTCGCGCTTCACCTCTCATCTCGCATGGATTACTTCTGGAAAATACTCCTGCGGAAAAAAAGGGCATCGAGGACTCGCCCAAAGCCTGTTCAACTGCTCCTGTTACCGGGCCTCACTTGTTCCTATCTGCTATCGGCCTCCCTGCTGGAGTGGTGGCCCGTTCCACAGTTGCTCTCCCTGGGACACGAAGTAAAAAACAGCAGAATCATATTTCGTCCGGAGGATGGCGCTGCCATTCGCCCTTTGGACGGTCGCATACAGGTGAAACGTCAGGCTTCCGCAGAAGCCTCCGTCTTTGTGGAAATCGAATGGGGTCCCGCCTTTGATCCCGCGGCCGAATTCTCCGCGCCCTTCACCGGAGCTCGTCCCCAAATTGCCGTCTGGGCCGAATCGTCCTCGGGTTCACTCATTGAGACCTTTTTCGTTTCTGAAGAAAGCGCCTTTGCAGAATCCATCGAGTGGGCCGGCCAAGAAAGGCGAAGGGTGGACATACTGCCCATTTGGAGGCATCAGTTTACCCTGGCCTCCGGAGTGGCGCCGGATGGCGGTATCGACACGTTTTCAGGCGCCACTCCCGAGCATAGTTTTTCCATTGAACGGTATATCGATGAAGATCCGGAAGGCTTCTACCTGAGCGTAGAAGTAAATGCTCCCAACGATCCGAACGATTTCTACCATGCAGACCAGCCGGGGACGAATGAAGGCTACACCTTTCCCGGGGTGGGGCAGCCTTCCATCTACCTCAGCGCCTTCATCGATCCGACCGAACTCAAGAAATATTATCTGATGGAATTTGTCGGCCACGGCGGAAGCAGCAGCCAGCAAAGCGGCAATATCTACTACGACTCAAGCCACCTTACCACAGCAGGTGAACTCATCGAAAAAATTCTGGTGCGAATCGAAAGGCCTTAGCCTTCTCCTCGGTTTCACCCTTTTATTTCTGGTCGTCGCTTGCGGCCCGCAGACCGAGGAGGGTTATTTCAAGGGCGATGCCATGGGGACGTTCTATACCATTGAGTTCCGGAGTGAGGAAAAGGTTCCCGCCCGGAACTTGAGGAGAGAAATTGAGGATTTACTGGACGCGTTCGAACAGCAGCTTTCCAATTGGCGCAAGGACAGTTGGGTCAATCTTTTCAACGCGGCTCCGGCAGATGAGTTCATCCCCGTTCCCGACTACGCCTTTCAGGTTTTGAACCTGTGTCAGGAGCTATTCGAACGATCGGGCGGATTGCTCGACCCAACCGTGTCCCCACTGATCGAACTTTGGGGATTTGGGATCAAACCCGGCTCCACCGTGCCCGAGCAGGCTGCCATAGATGAAGCCTTGAAAAAGATCGGTTTTGATAAACTTGTTCTCAGCCCGGATAGGCCTGCCGTAATGAAGCGACAGGCAGATCTCCAAATCAATTGCTCTGCCTTGGCCAAGGGTTATGCGGTCGATTTGATTTCCGGGTTGTTGCAAAATCGGGGTCTTGATAATTTTGTCATCAACTTGGGCGGCGAAATTGCCGCCAGAGGATCTCGCATGGATGGGGATCCCTGGACCGTCGGAGTCAATCGCCCGGATGCAAAGGGCCGAGAAAAGGATTTGGCCAGGGTTTTTGAACTGACCAATCGCAGTTTAGCTACTAGCGGGCATTCGCAAAGAACCTTCGTTTCCGGGGGTCGACGCTACTCCCATATTTTAAATGCAAAAACCGGGCGGCCCGTTACAGCCGACATTGCCGCCGCCACAGTGCTGGCTTCCAGTTGCGCCTTGGCGGACGGCCTGGCTACCCTTGCCCTGATACTCGATGAAGACCGGATGACGGAGCTTCTCGAGTTCTATGATGGGGTGGAAGTCTTCCGAACGGAATGGGCCGCGGAGAATTTAGCGCTAAACAACGAATACCAGAAACCCTTTACACATCAGAATCCATGATGAGCAAAACCAAGCTTCTTCGCAATTTGGCTCTGGCCATTGCCTTATTTTTCCCGGTCCAGCTTTTTGGACAAAACGACCCAGCTTCGTCCGCCCGAAAACAAAGCGACACTGAGCGAGGTCGTCCCAATATCCTCTGGGTGGTGATTGATGACATGGGCTGGGAATTTTCCTGTTATGGAGAGGAGGTCATTGAAACCCCGAATATCGATCGACTCGCCAGCGAGGGAATTCGCTTTACCAACGCCTTCTTGACCGCCCCGGTGTGTTCCACGGCCCGGTCCTCCCTGATTACGGGGATGTATCAAACCACTATTGGGGCCCATAACCATCAGAGCGGGCGGGGAAAAAGAAAAATTCACCTTCCGGAAAGGGTAATTCCCATCCCCCATTTGTTTCGGAAAGCCGGGTATTTCACTGCCAATGGCAACTATCCCAACAGGAGCGAAGGCCTTGGCAAAACGGATTACAATTTCCAATGGGAGGAGTCGATGTATGACGGGCCCTATTATTTTGGTAGGGGCGTTAACCAACCTTTCTTTGCTCAGCTTCAATTATTGGGGGCAAGCATCGCCATCCGCAATCTTGGGGGAATGGAGGAGCAGAAAGGCTTCTCGGGTCGGTGGTCGATGCCGAGAAAGTGAATCTCCCGCCTTATTACCCCAGGGATCCCATCATCCTGGACGACTGGGCCCAGTACCTGGATACGGTCCGTTACACGGATCAATTGGTGGGTGAGATCCTCCATCAACTGGAGGCTGAAGGCCATCTCGAAAAGACCATCATCATTCTGTTTGGGGATAACGGTATCAGCCATGCCCGCGGCAAGCAGTTCGTTTACGATGAGGGAATTCGCACGCCTTTGATAATCCGTGGACCGGGAATTGAAGCAGGGCTCGTTCGCGATGATCTGGTGGAACACATCGACCTGGCCTCAACCTCCCTGGCCCTGGCCGGTCTTCCCGTTCCCGATTGGATGCAGGGGGATGACATTTTGGCTGAGGATTACAAACCCAAGGAAGCAATATTTGCGGCCAGAGACCGCTGTGGGGAAACGGTGGACATGACCCGTGCGGTTCGCACCAACAGGTATAAATACATCCGCAACTTTTTCCCGGATCGTCCGCACCTTCAACCGACCAATTACAAGGATTCAAAACCCATATTGATTCGCTTGAGGGAGTTGCACGCGGAAGGAAAGTTGAATGAACTGCAAGAGAAGCTGCTGTTTTCGCCCCATCGGCCGGCCGAGGAACTCTACGATATCGAGGCGGATCCTCACGAAACGATTAATCTGGCCGACCATCCCGATTTTGAAGGGGTGTTGAAATCCTTGAGACAGCGCCTGAAGTCCTGGATGAAGCATACGGATGATCCCGGACCCGAAACTCCCCAAGTTTACGCGGCGGAAATGGAATACCAGATTGGCAGAAACAAAGTAAATCCCCGAGCTTACGCAGCGGTGAAAAGAAACGTGGATACCTATAATCGGTGGGCCACGGAACGGCCCTTTGTGACATTGGCGGACTAGTGTGGTGTCCCGTTAATTTGATCACCCAAGGGGCTGGGTGTTATTCTGAAACAGCCGGATAGTGGAGGGAGAAGAGTTCAGTGTGCAGAGTTCAGAGAGAGGAGGGCGGACATTTCCCCCTGTCTGCGTGCTGTGAGGCACAGGCAGGATGTCCGCCATTTCAATACTGATCCTGATCGAAAAATGGTGGTTTTCAGCTGTAGGAGCGGCTTTACGCCGCGATTGCGGTGAGGCTGTCTCGTGGGACCGCGACTACAAAGAACTGGAAAGCACATTAATGAAGGCCACACTTCAAAGAACTGCAAAGCAGTTCCACTCCAAAGCCCAGTGTCGCGTGGCGCACACTGGGTTGAAATGGACAAAAACAACGAACCCCGTTGGGGTTCAATCATAGGGGCGATCGGTGACCCAGCGTGCGTTGCGCGACGCTGGGCTCTGGAGTGGAACGCCGTTGGCGTAATGGGCAGGTGTTTGAATCGGTTGATCGGAGCAATAGATGGGCGCATTTGCATCCTCCGTTCGCCGCAATTGTTTCGTGGGGTCGCGGCGTAAAGCCGCTCCTACAGCTTACATTGCCTTTTTCTATTTTTTCGATCAGAATTGAGATTGGGGTTAAATGGCGGACAGGAATGTCCGCCCTCCGTTATTCTTCCTGCCTTTCTTCCCTCTTTGCGTTGCTTCGCGCTCTTTGCGAGAGTCAAATCTTCCCTCCTCTCCTTTTGAGTCTTTTGTGCTTTTTGTGGTTAATCCCTCCTAATTCCGAATTGGCGCGCTCCGCCGCGCCTACAATTTAGGAACGCTGCGGTATATGCATAACAAATTTACAGGACACCACACTAGGCAAGCTTCCCCAAAAAGCGGATCAGGTTTGCGATGTGCTCATTGATTTGAATCCCCAGGTTCTCACAACCCAGGTAGATGGTCGAGCGGTCGACCTTGGCCGCGAAGGACTTGTCCTTAATTTTTTTGCGGATCGATTTAACCTTCATTTGGCCATAAGGCACGGGATTCATCTTCTGGTAGGCATAAAAGATTCCGCAAATTTCGTCGCAGGCGAGGAGGCCGCCGGCAAGTTTGGTACGAGGCAGGGCGCTGAATCCATTGTATCCATAGGCGTGGGCTTCCACGGCGTGTATCAGCTCTTTCGGATAACCCCACCGGGCAAACCAGCGGAGTGACGCGGCCGGGTGAGTATCCGGATGTTTTTCAAAGTCGATGTCGTGCAAGTACCCAGTGGTCCACCAGAGGCGGGTATCCTCTCCCAAGTGGTCCGCATAGCCCTCCATGGCCCTGGCCACCATAGAGGCGTGGTAGCGTTGGTAACCATCCCGAACGTATTGGCGCAGAAGGTTTTCCGCTTCTGAGACAGTCGGAAGGTTCATATTATTTCCACTTTCATCCATTTTTTTAACAGGCTTCTCTTACCCTCGCCGATATTTGTCCGCTTCATTTTCATCGAAGTTGACCCCAAGACCCGGTTTGGTCGGCACTTCATAAAGGCCATCTTTCATATTGAATGACTCGACCATCAAATCGTCCTGGATGACGTGAGTAATGCTGACGGCATACTCGATTCCCGGAAAAGCCGCCGCTTGATGGGCCTGGAACACCTGGGCCACACCGGTAAAAATGCCATGTTGAATCCATAGGGGAATTCCGGTCACCTCGGCCATGAGGGCCCTTTGGGTGAGGGTCCTGCCAATGGGACCTCCCACCACCAGGGCTTGCACCAGTTTCTCACGGATGAAGGGCATGGGATCTGTCGGAATATGTTCGGCCAAATCCAAGGGAAATCGTCCCTTTAACTGACGAAACGGTTCAGTGCTGCGAGATTCGCAAGGGGTTTCGACGGCAAAATATTGAGGAAAACGGGCCAGTTGTCGGCCCATTTTCAGGGAATACTCCACCGTTTTCCAAGTGCCGTTGGTGTCGACCCAAATCCGGACGTCCGAGGGGATGGCCGAAGTGATCGCTTCTGCCTGTGCGACCGGGTCTTCAAAGGGGCGGGCTTTCACCTTGTGAATCCGGAAGCCCCGGTCATAGCCCAGTTTGGCTTCCGATGCCATCAAGTCGGGCGGATAACACTGGCACCACCAAGCCTGGGCAATCTTCTCTTTCGGCTCCGCTGCGAAGAGGCGCGAAACCGGTAGACCGGCTGCTTGGCCGATTAAATCATAAACTGCCATCAGGATGCCACCCAGGCTCTCATCGAGCAAAAATTCCCATGGGGAACGACCCACGAGTTTCTGGCAAATGGCTTCGGCACGAGGAACACTGCCCAGGGAGTCCTCCACGTCGAGGAGGGCGTCTCCCAGGCCCACCAAGCCTTCATCCGTGTAGAGCTTTACCAGGGTCGAGTCGTAGTAATCGCGGTTGATTCCCTGCTTTCTGTATACTTCGGCAAAGACCTCCCGGATCCGTTCGTGCATGGGTACCCGCACCGGAATCACTTCAAACCGTGTTATTCGCTGACCTGCCGCCGATGGGGGGGTTGCGGCATAGGCGCGGCCAAACCCCAGTTGGATGGTCCCCATTGCTCCTAACGATCCAAGGGAGGTGAGAAAGTCGCGGCGGGTATACCTGCGCATGGCGGTGACCCTGTCAAACGGATCGCTTTCTGTCAATGGGGGAGGGGAGAAGCGCCCAAGGGCGCGAATTAGGAATTAGGAATTAGGAATGGGGAGAGAGGAATGGAACATGGATCCCGCTTCGCCCAAAGGCTACCATGCTTCTCCTAAACCGTGCTTCGCAACGCTACGCAGGTCAAGAGGCTCCGCACGGCACAGCGCAGGACAAGTTGCACAGGATGGACAGGATTGGGAATGGGGAGGAGAGAACCACGGATGACACGGATGAGCACGGATGAAGGGCTGGCGCCCGCCCCCCACCGGCGCGACTGCGGGCTGGCGCCCTTGTCTTGCCGACTCCCCCTCAAGGGGGGAGTGATGGATGGGCCTTGATCGTGATCGAAAGGCAAAAGGAAGCTGTAGGAGTTGGCTTTATGCCGCGATTGCTTCGAGGATGTTTTATGAGATCGCGGCGTAAAGCCGTTCCTACGATTTCCCAATAGGCCGGGAGATGTGAAATTAGGGTTTTCTAACCCGGAAATTTCCATAAATTTATCAATCGAACCTTTTATGTTGAGTTTGGAACAGATAGATACCTACCACCGCTACGGTTACCTTGGGGTGGATAACGTACTGAGCGCAGTTGAGGTCGAAGCGCTTCGGCGGGTGACGGACCAGTTCGTGGAGGAATCGCGCCTGGTCACCGAAAGCGACAATGTCTTCGATTTGGAACCGGGACATGGGGCCGAGGAGCCCAAATTGCGCCGACTCAAGAACCCGGTTGAATTACACGAGGTCTATCAGGATACGCTTAAGCACGACAAGATTCTCGATATTGTTTCACGGCTGATTGGATCGTCCATTTGGACTAACGGGAATAAGCTGAACATGAAATCCGGTGGTTTTGGCAGCCCGGTGGAGTGGCATCAGGATTGGGCCTGGTATCCATTTACCAATGACGACCTCCTGGCCGTCGGGGTTTGCATTGATGACATGACGGAAGAAAATGGCTGCCTTCTCGTCATTCCGGGTTCGCACAAGGGACCGATTCTCAATCATCATTTGGACGGAATTTTTGCCGGCGCGGTCACGGAGGAAAGCTTCGATGATACCGCTGCCGAAAAGGTTGAAGTCAAAGCTGGTGGTATTTCCATTCATCATGTTCGGACCTTGCATGGGTCCCTTCCCAACAGGTCGCCCCATCCTCGGCGGTTACTGTTGTTTCAATACTGCGCAGGCGATGCCTGGCCATTGAGCGGAATCGATTGGGATACTTACCGGAAGGGTTTTTTGCGCGGTGAGCCGACCTGTCAACCGCGCGTAACCGGAGTTCCGGTGCGCATCCCTTTACCGCGCCCAAAGCATCATAGTGGTTCCATTTACGAAACCCAACGCGTTATAAGAAAATCCACCTTTGGCAAATTCGGTGCTGAGCCCCATTTAACACCCCAGAGACAATCGTATGGCCAGTGAACAACTAAAAGCCCTGATCGCGCTCAGGTGGGCCACAAAGCCCACCTTCAATCAATCCATTGAAGCATTACGCGGTAAGCGTTCCGATGGCGGTTTTGAACCGCGAGATGGGACGAAGGTCGCGTCTGCCGATGCGGACGGTGTCTACGGAGAGTGGGTGGTTTGCGGAACTCCGAGATCGGAGAGTATTTTCCTCTTTCTGCATGGCGGTGGCTTTTGCCGGAGTTCGGGACCAGCCAGCCGAAGGATCGCTTCCAATCTGAGCGCAGCTTGTGACTGCCGCTGTTTCACCGTTGATTACCGGTTGGCCCCCGAGCATACCTTTCCTGCAGCCATCGACGATACCTTTACGGCCTACCAATGGCTCCTGAGGCAGGGAATTTCGCCGAAACGAATCGTGGTCGGGGGGAGCTCGGCGGGAGGAGGTTTGACCGCCTCCCTGTTGACAAAACTCAAACAAACCGGCCTCAGCCAACCGGCCGCGGCGGTTTTCATATCGCCCTGGACCGATCTGACTCAAAGCGCCTCTACCTACCGCACCAACGCCGACGCAGACTGTTCCATTTCCAAGGACCACCTGGACCGAATGGCCAAACAATATCTGGACGGCGCTGATCCAAAGCATCCGCTGGCTTCCCCGGTGTATTCCGACCTCTCCGGTTTGCCTCCCATCCTGGTTCAGGTCGGGAAACTGGAAACCATGTATGGGGATGCCGAGGCCTACGCCTCAAAAGCGCGTCGGGCAGGGGTGCCGGTGGAGTTTGATGCCTACGACCATGTTCCTCATGCTTGGCATAACAGCGACCATCTCGTGCCTGGAATCCCGGAAGTTCATGCCGCCATCAACCGGATCGGGGAATTCTTCAAGGCGCACAGTGGGGAAAGGGAGAGGAGAATTAGGAATTAGGAATGGGGCGGAATTAACCACAAAAAGCACAAAAGACTCAAAAGTATAGGGGAGAGAATGGACCACGGATTTCACGGATAAGCACGGATGGGGTCTCAATCTCAATCCTGATCTTGATCGTGATCCTGATCGAAAGCTAAATTTGACTCTCGCAAAGAGCGCGAAGCAACGCAAAGAAATGGGAGAGGGGAATGGACCACGGATCCCGCTTCGCCCAAAGGCTACCATGCTTCGCCTAAACCGAGCTTCGCAACGCTACGCAGGTCAAGAGGCTCCGCACGGCACAGCGCAGGACAAGTTGCACAGGATGGACAGGATGGGGAATGGGGAAGGATTAACCACAGAGTCCTCTGAGAATACAGAGATTTGGAAATAAGAATGGTTTGTTTTTGGGTTTTTTGTGCTTTTTGGTTACGCCGGCTCTGGCCGGTTTCTCCAGTTCATTGCAACGTATGAACCATGTCAATAGATCGTTCAACATGTAGCGACGCCCCGGCGTGTGGCGGTGACAAAGCACGCGAAACAGAGCGGTCTGCCTCCATGGCAGGCGAAGGGGGTTGGAAACCCCCAAATCGTAAAGGTGCGAGCCTTAGCGCAAGCGAACATGATTCGGCCTCGTTACACTACTCCCAGTGGCCAACCTTCCAAAAGTGGCGAAGCCTGCAACTCTCAATCAAGCAACGGTCAATTGCAGTTGAGGGGCTGGGCGGGGTGATAGATGAAAGCGCGCACCGAAGGAGAATCCGAGCTAACCGGGAAGCCTCCCCGGTGTCCTACCGATCGGGGTTTGGACAACGAAGCATGGGAAAGCATAACCATGCCATCGGCTGGAGCGAGGTCTCAGAGGGGTCCATAGTAGCTGGGAAGCGGGTGAAAGCCCGTGGAGCAAAGGGACCCTACTGTAAACATGCAGCTATCAGTAGAAAGGAGGCCCGCTTGAGAGCAACCTCTCCCCTACGGAAGAAGCTGACTCCCGGGTCTGGGTCAAACCCATGGCCGGGAAGCCAGTGGACCCCCTCCTTGCTTTGTGATGGAAGCTCTACCGTAAGACGAAGAACGCCCTTCGACAGTCAAACGGTGAAGTTTGCAGGAGAGCCGTCAACTGGAAATCTGTATACTCGGTTCGATGAGGGACGAGGCGGGCTGGCCCACTGGCTGGCCCCCTCGTCTACTCTATTGGCTAAAAAGATCGCGGGATAAACTCGCTCCTACAGCTAAAACCGGATGTCAACCGTTGACCTTCCAGGGTTTTGTCCACTAGCCTGGACTGTTTAATCAAACCCTGGGGCAAGCTCCAAAACATCCCATAAGATTTGAGCAAACCGGCTTACAGATGTAGTATGCGGGACATCGCCAAGGAAGCAGGTGTATCGGTATCGGCTGTTTCGCTGGCATTCAGGAACAGTCCAAAAGTTTCGAAAAATAAGCGGGCCGAGATCAATGAAATTGCCCAACGCATGGGATATGTAAGGGATGGGCGGATCTCGGAATTGATGGAGCACTTGCGCACCAACCGCTCGGATCGCAAGTTTTCCAAACTCGCTGTGCTGGTTCCGGAAATCACCAAAGCCAAGCAAGCTTCCTATCCCGTGATAGGCAAGTTGATGGAGGGACTGGCGGCCCAGGCCCGCGAGAGCGGATACGATCTGGATGTATTTTATCTTCCCGAACTGAAAGCGAGTCCGAAGCGCTTGAGGAACATCCTTGTTTCTCGAGGCATTCGGGGAATCATCGCCATGCCTTGGGTAAGTGGAGTAGGTACCCTTGTCCTGGATGTGGAAGCCTTCTGCATTTCCACAGCGGGCTATAGCATCATCGATCCGATGGTCAACCGGGCCTGTTCAAATTACCTGCAGATGATGGACGAACTCATCGAGCAGACCTGCAGTCTCGGTTACAAGCGAATTGGCTTTGCCATGACCTACCCCAGGGGCGGAATTGGCCATAAGCTTTTTGCCTCCTCATTTCTATACTACTCGACCCTGATCCAAAAATCTCGACGCATTCCGATCCTGCCCAAGAGCGAGATCAACTCCGTTAACCTGGACAAGTGGATGAGAGAATACGATCCGGACGTCGTGATTGGAGACGGCATGGTTTATGAACTCCTGGTTGACCTGGGTTACGAAATTCCGGCGGACCTGGGGTTCGCCACTCTCGATACAGCCAAAGGACCACCGGATGCTTCCGGTGTTGATCATCGGCATGAAGTCGTGGGAAGAGAGGCCTTTAAAATGGTACTGTCGGATATCAATTTAAACAGCAAAGGCGTTCCGGAATCGCCCAAAATCGTGTTGGTCGACAGTCATTATTATTCGGGTTTCACCCTGCGAAAGGTGGGCAGGATGGTGGATGTGCGCCTTCGCTCCTCCACTCACCACGATTCGGATGGCAGTGTAATCTTGTTAAAGTAGGAAATCATGTCTGCTCACTTGTTGCTCCAAAAGTCAACCATCATTCTGGCATTGTCGATTGGGCCGCATGTCTCAGGCCTTCAATTGGATATCGACGCGGGGGAACATTTGGAAATCCCAAAACTCTCCCAAGGGGAGCCGGCCGCCGGCAAACGGGTTTGCCTGACCCCACCCGAGTATGCCGGAACGGAAGTCTTTCACACCTTGTACCTGCCCGGGAATTGGAAGCCGGATGGTGATCCGCTTCCCATCATCTTTGAATATACAGGCAATTTTTTCCCCCGGTCGGGTTCGACCGGCCAGGTGGAGGATGCCGGGCTTGGCTACGGGCTGTCGGGGGGTAAATTCATTTGGGTGTCCCTGCCTTACATCAGTGAAAATCACCAGCGCAATCAGATCACCTGGTGGGGTGACGAATTGGCCACGGTGGAGTACGCCACGGTGAATGTGCCACGCATCATCGAAGCGTTTAATGGGGATTCGAAGCTTGTTTTTCTTTGTGGTTTTTCGCGGGGAGCCATCGGGGTAAATTACCTGGGTCTCCATGATGATGAAATCGCCGGACTATGGACCGCCTTTATCAGCCACGATCATTTTGACGGTATCAAAGAGTGGAAAAACACGACTTGGGGGACACCCCTGGAAACCTATCGGGCAGGGGCCGCGGTTCGCTTGAAGCGCGTGAAAGGGCGGCCTTATCTCGTAAGCCAAAACGGAGACCGGTACGGTAGCGAAGCATTTATCCGGTCCGTTTTATCCGCCGCGGACAACTTTACCGTCAGCAATATCGACACATTGGAGATATTTGGATCCTTCCCTCATCCTCTGGCCAAGACCGCCCATACCGACAGGTGGCCTTTGCTGCCGAGCGCGTTTCGCTCGCGGACCTGGCGGTGGATGAACCATGTTCTGGCATTATCGAAATGATTTCAAAAAAACGGCTCAGAATTTCGCTTATTTCAATTTGGCCCGCAATTATGGCTACCTTGAAAAAGTTCCCATTACTGCTTAGCGGGGCCGCACTTTTTTTTCAGATTTCCAAGGCCGAAAAACCCAATGTGGTGCTAATTCTGGCCGACGACCTGGGGATCGGCGATGTATCGGTTTACAACGAGGATTCGGCCTGGATAACCCCTCATATCGATCGACTGGCCGCGGAAGGAATGATTTTTACCGATGCCCACACCAGTGCCTCAATTTGTACACCAACCCGTTACGGAATATTGACCGGTCGGTATAACTGGAGGTCCAGGTTGAAGCGTGGTGGGGGGAATGGTTATTCACCGCCGTTGATCGACAATGAGCGTACGACCATTGCAGAATTATTCAAGGAGCAAGGTTACCACACCGCCGTGATAGGAAAGTGGCACCTTGGGTGGAACTGGCGCTTGGTTGGAAACGAGCAGGTCAAATACGATGAACATGTGCGACCGCGGATCGATTTCAGTCAGCCTATCGAGAAGGGGCCGGAGGACCATGGTTTTATTTATTCATTCACCATTGCAGCTTCCTTGTCCTCACCGCCTTACGTATGGGTGGAAAATGGCCGGCCCACCGCCCTTCCAGGTGAGATCTCAGTGAACTACGACGAAAAGGCCTTTTGGCGAAAGGGTCCCAAAGCGGACAATTTCAATCACGTCCATGTCCTGGAGGAAATCGCGGATCGGTCCATAAAATACATCGGTGAGCGAGCTGGGGAAAAGGCGCCTTTTTTCCTGTATGTCCCATTCACGGCCCCGCATGCGCCCATCATTCCGACTTCGGGATGGATCGGAAAAAGCAAGGTTAACGCCTACGGGGATTTTGTGCTCCAGGTGGACCATGAAGTGGGCCGCATTTTGGATGCCATTCTGGGGAATGAGCTTTTGGAGAATACATTGATATTTTTTACCAGCGACAATGGCCAGTCGCCCAGGGCTGATTTTGACGATGACGAGCTTCCCCTGGCCGGCCACAACGGCAGTTATATTTATCGAGGAAAGAAGTTTGATATATTCGAGGGCGGGCACCGGGTGCCATTTATTGTTCGTTGGCCGGGTAAGATACGAAAGGGCAGTAGGTCTGACGAAGTCATCTGCACAACGGATTTCATGGCCACGGCTGCTGAAATTCTCGGAGTCGAACTGAGCGATGATTCGGCTGAGGACAGTTACAGTTTTCTACCGGTTCTCATGGAAGAGGAGTATGCAAAGCCAATGCGCGAGGCGACCGTGCATCATTCCAGCAATGGGCGATTTGCCATCCGGCAGGAGGATTGGAAGTTGATCCTTTGGCCTGGTTCCGGGGGATGGGCTTTTCCGGCCTCGGAAGAGGACATGGAAGGACTTCCGCGCTTCCAACTCTATAACCTGCGGGAAGATCCGGGAGAAAGAAACAACCTGATATCCCAATACCCGCAGCGCGCAGAAGAACTGAAGGCCTTGTTGACAAAATACGTTAATGATGGGCGCAGCACACCCGGGGTTCCCCAAAAAAACGACGGACCGGCTAACTGGGCAGAATTGGACTGGATGGAGAGGGGAATTTGGAGTGATGGAGTGGGAGAAGCGCCCAAGAGCGCGAATTAGGAATTAGGAATTAGGAATGGAGAGAGGGGGAGAGATGGAATGGTGGAATGATGGATGGGCACTGATCCCGCTTCGCCAGAAGGCTACCATGCTTCGCCTAAACCGTGCTTCGCAAAGCATGGTAGCGCACGCTGGGGTACCGACCGCCTCTATGATTGAACCCCAACGGGGTTCCACAAATTATTTCCAAAATGCCTCGGGATTGATTCGTTGTGGAACCCCGTTGGGGTTCGTTTTTTTGTCCATTTCAACCCAGTGTGCACTGTGCGACACTGGGCTTTGGAGTGGAACTGCTTTGCAGTTCATTCTAGCCCGCATGTCTCACAAAATTCGTAGCGAACGAACGAAGATCGAGTGCTGGTGTGGGCTTTGCGCCGATGAGCGGGTGAAGCTGTGCCTGTCCGGCCGTAGCCCTTGGGCGAAGCCGGATCGACACCCTGCAAAGTCGCGAATCCAACGAAGTCCGCACCAGTGCCGGCATGTCCTGCCGTAGCCTTTAGGCGAAGCAGGATATTCCGGAGCGAAGTAGAAGATTTGTGAGACATGCGGGCTAGGGTGGCCTTCATTAAATGAGTTAACCTTCTATCCAGCTGTTACAGAATAACACCCAGCCGCTTGTCTCCCTTCCATCCTGCAATCCCTCGCCTTCCCGAGAGCCAACCCTCCCCCTGCAAATATCCAAATCGAAGCATTCCTAATTCCTAATTCCTAATTCCTAATTGGCGCGCCTATGCCGCATCCTGTCCAACCGACGGCAGTCAACTGTTTACCAGATAATCAATTGTTCGTTAAATGCTTTGTTGACAATGCTTTGATCTCAATTCAATATTTTTAAATCCTCCCCAAGTCGGGTTGAGTTATCCGATTGAGTCCAATGCATAAGGTATACTTCAATTTTTCGAAGTCGCTATCCCGACGGACCTTCCTCAAAGGCGCCGGCGCGTTTATGGCGTTACCGTGGCTGGAGGCCATGACGCCGGCCTTTGCATCCTCGATTGCCCACCAACCACCGAGGCGGTTTGTTGCGGTGACCCTCGCGCTGGGTTTACATGGACCTAACCTCAATCCGAAGGAAACAGGTCGAAAATACACTCCCTCTCTCTATCTTTCAGAAGTAAAGGACCTGCTCGGAGATATGACCGTTGTCACCGGTTCCTCTCATCCTGGCGTGAGCGGGGGTCACCAAGCGGAGGGCAGTATCCTTTCCGCCGCCCCTTATTCTCGCAATGCCGCCTTTAAGAACTCTGTTTCTTTGGATCAGTATTTGGCGAAGCATCAGGGGCATCACACGCGCTTCCCCTCCCTCGTCCTCAACATCAACGGAACCACCAGCGCCTCCTACACGGAATCGGGAAGTATGATTCCGGCGGAGGAGTCTCCTTCCAAGGTCTTCAACCAGCTTTTCATACCCGATACGCCCGAAGAAAAGGCCCGGCAGGTGGAACGCTTGAAACAGGGCCGGAGCATCATGGATGTGGTTGCTGCCGATGTGAAACGGGTGGAGAAAAAGCTGAGTTCGGGGGACCTCCAGAAGATGGACCAGTACTTTACCTCGGTCCGAAATTTCGAAAAGCGCCTGGGTGAGGCGCAGGAATGGGCGCTCAGGCCAAAGCCGAAAGTGAACGTGAATTCACCTGTCGATATTGAAAACAGGGATGCGATCATAGACCGCAAAAGACTTATGCTCGACGTCATGCTCCTGGCTCTTCAGACCGACTCGACCCGCTTTATCACCCTGCACCTCAACGGGGAGGGAGGGGCCGTGCCCCTTGAAGGGGTGAATGAGGGGTACCACAGTTTGAGTCACCACGGGCTCGATGAAGACAAAATTGAGCAACTCACCCTGGTAGAAACCGGGCTGGTCCGAAAATGGGGAGATTTCCTGCGCGATCTCAAGGGATCTGAAGAATCGAACGGAACCGTGTTGGATAATACCAGCGTCCTCCTGACCTCCAACCTCGGAAACGCGAGTTCCCACGACAACCGGAACATGCCGGTTCTCCTGGCCGGCGGTGGGTTCAGGCACGGCCAACATCTGGCCTTTGATACAAGCAATAATTATCCGCTCCCCAATCTCTACTTCAGTATTCTGCGCCGTCATGGATTGGAGGTTGATCGCTTTGCCACGAGCACGGGTGAGATGACTGGTTTGGAGATGGCTTAGTGTGGTGTCCTGGCAATTCCTTCTAACAATACCGCAGCGATTTCAAGTTGTAGGAGCGGCTTTACGCCGCGATCCCACGGAACTGCCTGGAAGCAATCATCCGGCTATTACGCCAACGGCGTTGAACTCCATAGCCCAGCGTCGCGTAGCGCACGCTGGGTCGCCGATCACCCCTATGATTGAACCCCAACGGGGTTCCACAAATTATTTCCAAAATGCCTTGGGATTGATTCATTGTGGAACCCCGTTGGGGTTCGTTGTTTTTGTCCATTTCAACCCAGTGTGCGCTGTGCGACACTGGGCTTTGTAGTGGAACTGCTTTGCAGTTCTTTGTAGTGTGGCCTTCATTAAATGAGTTAACATCCTAGCTGGCTGTTACAGAATAAAACCCAGCCGTTTCTGTGAACGAATTAACAGGACACCATAGTAGGAACGGGTTTATCCCGCGATTGTCCAACATGCCAACGCAGGTTCCAATTTTGCTGCTTTTAACGGTCGGGCTTCCTTTATGGGGGATCGGTGGTGATTCGCTTCAGCTTCCTCCCGCGGTGAGTAAGTTCTTCGATTTGAATTGTTACGAATGCCACAATGCGGTGGATAAGAAAGGCGAACTCGATCTGGAGTCCCTCGCCTTTGATCCAAACGATCCTTCGACGATGGATTTATGGGCATTTCTGCACGATCGGGTGAGAGACGGGGAGATGCCGCCACCGGAGGAATCACTGGTTGAGCCCGCCGAACGGGCAGCCTTTCTTGAAAAATTTGAAGCGGTCTTGCACGAGGTGTCTCGTGAGCGATTGTTGGCGGAAGGGCGTGTCAAATTGCGTCGTTTGAATCGTGTCGAGTATGAAAATACCATTCACGATCTGCTGGGTGTTGAGATTCCCCTGTTGGAGATGCTTCCGGAAGATCTTACCATCGATGGCTTCAGCAATATCGCCGATGGACAACAGGTATCTTATCATTTGCTACAAAAGTACCTCGGAGTAGTGGACCTTATGCTGGAGGATTCCTTCGACCGTGCCATCGATCCACCGCCAGTTGCGGAAGATCCGTTACCCATGGACATGCAGCCCACGGTAATCGATTCCCAGTTTGGCTCCATTTTCCATTGGGAAGGGAAGAAGCTTTTTCACACCGATGAAAACAAGACCTACCGTTACACGGAGGGCGAGTGGGTGGATATGAACTTGCCTCTGGACCTGGAGGGAACCAAGACGAGAAATGCCGAGATCATGGAAGTCCTGACCTCGGGTCCCTTCAAGCGGTTCTATGGTCCAAAGGAATTGGGAATCGGGACGGAGCGAATTGCCAACGAACGTCAGGGGATTTACCACGACGGCCATGTATACAGTTTCCCGACCACGCAAGGTTTTCATGGCAGGATGGCCGGAACCGAAGTTCCCGCAACCGGTTGGTATCGCCTAAAGGTGAGAGCAAAAGCCCACAACCCGCCTCGAAGCCGCAATGTATGGGGGCGAATCCATACCGGTATTCTGCGGGCCAAGGCGCCCGCGGTATATTGGGTGGGAAAATTCGAGGCCACCCGGGAGGTAAAGGAATTCGTCTTCGATGCCTGGATCAGAAAGGACCACATAATCGGAATTCAGCCGATCGATAAAACGATCGAGTGGGTATCATCAAAAAAGATCGCCGACCTGTCCGTCCTGAATGATGGGACCTCGGGTATCGCAGTCGAAAGCCTGGAAATAGAGCGTATTTTCCCCGGATTAAAGCCGACTGAACTCAAGAGGCGACTATTTGGGAATCTCGCGGTTAAGGATGGAGAACTTGTTAGCGAGAGACCGGAGAGGGACCTGAAAACGCTGTTGACAAGGTTCGCTGAGCGAGCCTTTCGCCGAGCGGTGAAGCCTTCTGAGTTAAATCCTTATTTCCAGTTTGCCCTGGAAGCGCTTCAATCGAGCGGCTCCCTTGTGAAAGCGGTTGAGGCCGGTTATCGGGCGATACTTTCTTCTCACCGCTTTATCTATTTTTCCGAGGATCCTGGAAAGCTGGATGACTACAGTGTCGCTTCCCGTCTGAGTTATTTTCTCTGGAGCACGATGCCGGATGAAGAACTTCTTGAACATGCCAGGAAGGGCCGCTTGACCAAACCCGCTATTTTGCGGGCGCAAGTAGAACGCATGTTAAACGATCCTAAGGCGGAAGCCTTCGTGCAGAACTTTTCCGACAGTTGGCTCGAACTCAGGGACATCGATTTTACTACGCCCGATGCAAAGCTCTACCCCGAATTCGATAATATTCTACTCCATTCCATGTTGGATGAGACGCGGGCGTTTCTTCAGCACATGATCGATGAGAACCTGAGCGTGACTAACGTGATCGATTCCGATTTCGCCATGTTCGATGAGCGCATGGCAAAGCACTACGGAATGGATTTCGGAACCCGAACCGGATTGCGGAAAGTGCCTCTCAATCCGGAACACCATCGTGGCGGAATCATCACTCAGGCCAGTGTGTTGAAGGTAACTGCCAATGGTACGACGACCTCACCCATTATCCGCGGAGTCTGGCTGATGGAGCGCATATTGGGCCAACACATCCTGCCGCCGCCGGATCAGGTTCCAGCGATCGAACCCGATATTCGAGGGGTTACCTCCATCCGGGATCAACTCGATAAACACAGATCGACTGAATCCTGCATGGCCTGCCACAAGAAAATCGATCCCCCGGGTTTTGCCCTTGAAAATTACGACGTGATTGGCGGTTGGCGGGAACACTACCGGGCCATAAACCCAACGGGAAAATGGAATTCCGGACCAGCTGTGGATGCCAGTTATCATTTTCCGGATGGCCGGTCATTCAAGGATATCGAGGGATTCAAATCGCTTGCACTCTCCGACATCGATCAGGTAGCCGGAAATATGGTGAAACAGGTCATCACTTACGCAACCGGCGCTGAAATTACCTTCGCCGACCGTCGCGAGATCAACCGGACCGTGGAAGCTCTAAGTCAAGAGGGTTATGGATTCCGTTCCTTGATCCATGCCGTGACCCAGAGCGAAATCTTCCTTTCAAAGTAGCAGGATAGGCGCGCCAATTAGTGTGGTGTATCGTTAATTCGTTCACACAAACGGGGAACATTTTCAGTATAAGGAAGGGGTCAAGACGTAAAAAGTTATGCCTTACAGGACCCTTTTTCTCCAAAAGGCATCACTTTTCTACGGCATGACCCCGACGGGCATGTTATAAAATTTCTTTTACACCACATTAGGAATTAGGAATGCTTCGATTTGGATATTTGCGGGAGGAGGGTTGGCTCTCGGGAATGCGGGGGGGATAGCAGGATTGAATCTCGCAAAGCTCGCGGAGGGCGCAAATAAAGAAAAGGAATCTGGTGTAGAGTATTGGTTTTTTGCTGTAGGAGCGGGTTTATCCCGCGATCTTTTTAGCCACAAAAAGCACAAAAAACCCAAAAACAAACCATTCTTATTTCCAAATCTCTGTGTTCTCTGAGGACTCTGTGGTTAATCCTTCCCCATTCCCAATCCTGTCCATCCTGTGCAACTTGTCTTGCGCTGTGCCGTGCGGAGCCTCTTGACCTGCATAGCGTTGCGAAGCACGGTTTAGGCGAAGCATGGTAGCCCTTGGGCGAAGCGGGATCCATGTTCCATTCCCCTCTCCCCATTCCTAATTCGCGCCCTTGGGCGCCTATCCCTCTCCCCACTTTGTGCCCTTATGCCCCTGTGCCCTTTCCCCAACCTCATTTCGTTCGGAATGTATCACTGGTGACCAGGGCCAGAAACAGATCCTGGAAACCGTTCCCATTTTTCCGGTTTTGGTAAACGATGCCTTCGATCTCATTTCGCTCGGAGTAGTTGGGAACCCGTCCGGTCGCGTAGGTCATGAGCTTCTCTGCCAGACATTGGGAGAACATATCGATGTTGTCGACCAGCCAGGCTTTGAAATCGGTGATGTCATCGATGGGCGTGCCATCCGGAAGGACGCAGGTGGAATCGATCGGGGCGTTCACTTTGGGCCATAATTCCCGCCAATTGCCCACCGGATCGAAGTTCTCCAGCATGAGGCCCAAGGGGTCGATGCTGCTGTGGCAGGAGGAGCAGGCTTTGTCAGCCATGTGGGCGGCAAGCATTTCCCTCGGTGTTTTTGCTCCGCGGATATCGGGAGTCAGGGCCGGAACGTTCTCCGGTGGTTCTCCCGGAGGCTTTCCCAGAATGTTTTCCAATACCCAGACGCCACGCAGAACCGGTTGGGTGTCCACTCCGTTGGCGGTGGCCATCATGATGGCCGATTGCCCCAGCAATCCTCCGAATCGTCCTCCCCGCGGCATGGAAAGTCGTCCTATTTCGGAGTCCTCCTCTTCATATTCGCCGCCGCCTCCTGAACTGGGGTTGTCCACGTAATGGTAATTCTCTTTGGCAAATTTAAAGGAAGTATAGGTGAAATCGGGATCGATGAAATCGGTCATCGGTAGATTGTCCCTGAGCATGGCTGCGAAAAAATGCTCCACTTCGCTTTTGGCCGTGGCGATTTCTTCACCGCTGAAATCGAAAACGGGATCCGGCATTATTTCAGGCAATAGCTTTGTATCCAGCCACTGACTGGTGAAACTTTGTATCAGGGCATCAGATGGATGATCGGGGAGCAGGCGCAACGCTTCTCCGCGCAGAACTTCGGGGTCGGACAATCGGCCGGCATGGGCCAGCTTGACGAGTTGTGCGTCGGGGGGCGCCTGTGCCAGGAAATATGACAGGCGGCTGGCCAGGTCGTAGTCGTCCATTTCGGCGGGATCGAGGGACCGATAGAGAAAACGTGGTGAAATCAGGATGTTTCGGATGAGCAAATGCAGGCCGTCGTCGAAGGAGTTCCCTTCCGCCCAATGTTGTTTCGCGATGTTCAGATAAGATTCGATGGTTTGCTTATCAACGGGTCGACGGAAAGCCCTGGGTAGAAAACGGGTCAATATTTCTCGCGTAAACGACTCATCGGATTGGCCTGGCTTGCGGTAGCCGGTAAATTGCTGTTGCAGCTTTTTTGCCAGCATTTCACGAGGACCGTCCACGATCTTTAAGGGCCCTTCGATCGTTGCATGGTGGAATTCCAGGGCAGGACCGTTGGTGAAATAGTAATGACACAAAACGTCGGCAAGGTTGAACATGCCTGAATTGGAATTGGCGATTTTCAGGAGTTCGACAGTCAGTTCGTTTTCCATGGTCGCGTTGCTCATGTCCAAATCGGGATTGGCGAGCGCCTTGGTAATGATATTCCAACCATTAAGTCCGCGAAGCACGGATACTCTTTTTACACTGAAGTCCCCATTCGGGAACACGGCGTGTTGCCAGGCTGCCAACCAGCGTGAATCCCGTGACCACCACTCGCGCATATGTTTAGCGAACTCGTTATAGCCGTGGTCCATCTCCGCATTGGCCCAGCGGAAGAGCAAGGTCTGGCCTTCGTAGAGATCGGCCTCGAAGGTGACTGTGTTTGGCGTCGTCGATGGCACCTCCATCACTTTCAGCAGGCGGAAGATTTCGGCTCTGGAGCGGTCGCTGGCACTGAGTTCGCGTGTACGTATCTCGAGTAGCAAAGGCTCATCGGAGACCGGTTTGTGCTTGGCGGCGCTAACCGTGATCCGGTAGACCCCGGACGCCATGATTTCCATGCGACTCGGCCAGGAGCAACTGCGAAAAATTTCCTGCCCTCGTGAAACGAGAAGCAAGGCATCGTCCTTCACCTTTGCTGCGGAGAAACTGAGCACCATTTCCTCAGGACCCGCAGTTCGGGTAGTGGATGGAGGAGCTATTTGAGCAGAGGGATAGACTGTATTGGCAATTTCCTCGGCCACTTTGGCATAGGCCTCCATAAGGGGAGGGGAAAGGACCAGCCCTTCGCCAACGTTGTTAAAACCATGGTACTCCGAATCCTTGGGAAATCCCAGAGGCAGTTCGTAATCAGGCAGGTCGAAAAGATCTCGGATGGTAGAGCGGTATTCGTCTGCGCTGAGCCGCCGGGGTATCGTGCCGCCGACGGGAGTGTTATCGAGAAGATGTTCATCCAGCCAGGACATGAGGATAGCGCGTTCTTCATTGCCTGGCTGATCTTCGTCCTCGGGAGGCATAAGGCCTTCCTGAAGCATGTGCAGTGCATTTTCCCAAAGATCTCGATTCTCTTTTTTGGTCCAGTCGACGGTGTAGTGGTCGAGGTTTATGTCCCCTTTCATTTCTACTTCATCGTGGCAATTGAGGCAGTAGTTTGAGAGGAGATCGTAGTGTGTATCCGAAACAGGCGTACCTTCTGAAGCTCGAAGGCCTTGGGCTGCCGCGCATGTGAACAGCAGAACAGAAAGAAACGGGTTACCCATTAGGAAAACAGGTGATTCAAATTGCGGTTGGCGTTGGAGAACGCGTTCGTCTCTACACCTAATCTCTGCATCAAAGTAATATACAAGTCACCCAGAAGTGGAGCATCGGTCTTGGAAGCATCGATAGCAATGTGGCTTCCGTGCCTGAATCCGCCACCCGCTACAAGGGTGGGTAAATTGGCATTGGAGTGACGGCTGGCGTCGCCCATACCCGTTCCCATAAGTATGATGGTTTCGTCCAGTAACGATTTGCCGTTGGAACGCTTCTTTTCCTTCAATTGATTGAGGAAACCATTGAAGCAGTGCATGTGGGCCGTTTCGATGGCGATCAAATCCCGGATCATTTCAGGGTCGTTGCCGTGGTGAGAGAGGCCGTGATATCCGGACTTGAGAGCTTCACCGTCGAAGGAGAAAACTTGCCCCAAACCATCTATGAAAAAGGACAGTACCCGGCTCGAACCGGTTTCCAGGGCCAGGGCCATCAGGTCGTACATGAGCGTTTCCGCCTCCATCAGGAGGTTGGGGGTGATCGGATCGGAATCCGGGAGTTTGTAATCGGTGGTCGGAAGCGGGTCGTTAATGGAGGCGATTTGATGGGCCATGCGTTTTTCCACCGAGCGCATGGAATCAAAATACTCTTCCAGCTTGTCGCTGTCGTTTTGGGGCAGCGATTTTTGCAGGCGCAGGGCGTCTTGCAATACCAGGTCGAGAGAACTTTTTCCGCTGCGAAGCATGTATTCCATGCGCTCCTTGTCCGCCTCGGACATGAACATCTGTTTGTAGAACACACTCGGCCGTTGGATCATGGGAAGACCGATCCCTTGCTTGGTAAAACTCATCGCTTTGCTGCCCTCGCCCGTGCCTGCGGTGAGCTGCACGGAAGGGAAACGCGACTTCTGCCCGATCTGGTCGGCCACCATTTGGTCCATGGAATAGTTTTTCGGGCTGTTCCCGCAAAGAAAGTTGCTCCAGGCCCCGTGGCCGTTGGGCGCCCGGTGGTCGAGGCCCGAGAAAACGGTGAAGTCTCCCTGATGGTCGGCCAAGGGCTCGAGAATGGGGGGAAGTCCATAACCTTTACCCACCTCTTCAGGAAAAAATGCTTTCTGGTGCCAACCCAGGTAGGTGCCGATTGAAACGAGGTTGCGAGGTCGGGTGGCGGCTGCCACCTTGGCCAGCGGTTTGGCAATGCTTTCCAAAGATGGAAGGGCGATCAATGCCCCGGCCGCACGCAGAAATTGGCGGCGTCCTATAGTGTGATAACCGAATCGGTTCAATCTGGGTGTCATGGCTTATGGATCTCAAGATTAATTAAATAGGAAAGTAGGACGATATCAATCCCATAGAGCCTTTTTCCCCAAGTGGCAAGCTGGTAAAATGAGCGATTAGGTCGACTGTTGACCCGGCGCCGGACAACCCCGAATGAGCACGGATGGAAGAAATAGCCACAAAAAGCACAAAAGACTCAAAGGAGAGGAGGGAAGCGACCAAGGCCGCAAATTAGGAATTAGGAATTAGGAATGGGGAGAATGGACCACGGAATTCACGGATAAGCACGGATGGGGTCTCAATCCTGATCTTGATCGTGATCGAAAGCTAAAATTGACTCTCGCAGAGAGCGCAAAGAAACGCAAAGAGGGAAGAATATCGGAGGGCGGACATTCCCTGTCTGCGTGCTGAGAGGCACAGGCAGGCTGTCCGCCATTTAACTCTCCTTGATCGTGATCGTGATCGAAAAAAATGGAAAAGGCAATGTGAGCTGTAGGAGCGGCTTTACGCCGCGATTCCATGAAACAGCTTCGAAGCAATCGCGGCGTAAAGCCGCTCCTACAACTTCCCACCAGCATCCGAAACCCAGTTTCTCCCCACCATGTGCCTTTGCCCCTTTCTCCCGTGGAGTTGCGGAAGTGGGGCTACGGTACGGGTTTCTGATTCAGCGGGTTGACCCACTTTACGTTGGGAAAACGGCCGAAATCCGCATCGTTTGAATAGACGGTGTAACCGTGCTCCACGGCCAGGGCGGCGATATGGGCGTCCGTGGTCAGGTTGCCCGCGGCGCCGGAGGAATGCAGCAGGTCTTTCACGAGCGGCCAGTGGGTTGGCGTGGGTACAACGATGCCGACGTTGGGTTGTTCCAGCCATTGATCGACGTAGTTAACGGCTTCCTCGAGATTGAGCGGGTTCGAGAATACGCGCAGGTTGGTCACCAATCGGACGAACCCGAGCATTGTCGGGTAGCACAGGCCCACGGGATTCGCGGATGACAGCACGTCGTCCAGCCAGGTATTGGCGGCTCTGTGGAAAGAGCTTTTTTCATCGACTGCATAGACGAGCAGATTGACGTCCGGAAGGATCAACGCTCCTCCCCTGCAAAATCGCCGGTTTCCAGGTCATCGATCAAGGCGTTCAGCCGTGTCGGATCGATTCCCGGCTTCAGGCCCAGCTTTCTCGTGGCAGTACGGAACCGCTTCGACTTCAAGGGAGTCGACTTTGCCTGCACACCGAGCCTCAGCAAGTGGTTGAGGGCGCCCTTGAAGCTCAGGCCCTCTCGCCTGCGCAACGCTTCGACCTGCGCCGCCAGGTCGTCGTCAATGGTCACGGTTGTACGCATGAATGTCATCATAAGCATCATTTTTTTGACGTCAAAGATTGTTTTAGGATAGGGGAGAGTGGACCACGGATTTCACGGATGAGCACGGATGGGGTCTCAATCTCAATCCTGATCGTGATCGTGATCGAAAGCTAAAATTGACTCTCGCAAAGAGCGGGAAGGTCGCAAAGACGAGAAGAATAAAAAATTGGGAATTGGTTGCTTTCGGACAGAATATTGGAATCGCGAACCAGTTGATGCCAGTAATGCGTCTCGCGAACTCCCTTGTAGGCGATGCCCATCTTGGAGGGGAAATCCTTTTTCGATTGACCGCCAATCACTTCTTCCACTTTGCCCTGTAATCGATTATCAATCCTAATTCCTAATTCCTAATTCCTAATTCGCGCGCTTTGGCGCGCTTCTCCATGACTCCCGAGACCATAGCCGCTGAATTTGATGTGCCGGGACGCGTTGTCGCCTTGCTCAGCATCGATACCGGCAACGTGAACGATACTTACCGGGTGATTAAACGCACCTCCTATTCGGAAGGGCAATTTGTCCTTCAGCGCATTAATCAGGCCGTCTTTCCACGACCGGATCTGGTCATGGCCAATATGAAAGCCATCACCGATTTCTGTCATCGGCGATTGGAGGAGGAGGCCGATAAGGCCGATCGCATCTGGCAACTTCCCCGCGTCATTCCGACCTTGGGTGGAGAGGATTATTTTGTCGATGAAAAGGGAGAACACTGGCGGGCCTTGTCCATGATTGCTTCGGCCACCTCTCACGAAACCGTGATCGACGTCGAGCACGCTTACGAGACGGGATACGTGCTGGGGCATTTTCAAAAGATTATTTCCGAGTACCCGCCGCATCGCTTGGCCGATACGCTCCCCGGTTTTCACATTACGCCGGGCTACTTGAAGTATTATGACGAAGTCCTGGATACGGCAGAGGCGAAGAAACGACTGGGCGCCTCACTGGAAGCGCGTCGCATGGAAGCCTTTGTGGAGGAGCGCCGTGGATTTGCCTCCGTTTTGGAAGATGCTCGTGAACGGGGCGAACTGAAACTGCGTTCCATTCACGGTGATCCCAAGATCACCAACATCATGGTGGACGATATCACGGGGAAGGGGACGGCCATGATCGACCTCGACACGGTCAAACCCGGATTGATTCAATACGACTTCGGGGATTGTGTTCGTTCGGCCTGCAATCCGGCCGGTGAGGAGGCCAAGGATCTGAGAAAGGTTTTTTTCGATGTCGAAGCCTTTGCCGCTCTGGTGAAGGGTTACCTTGAACAGGCGGGAAGCTTCCTCACGGATTGGGACCGCAGGTATCTCTACGACTCGATTCGCCTCATCACCTTCGAATTGGGATTGCGCTTTTTCACGGATTATCTGGCCGGGGATGTATATTTTAAAACCAATTACAATGGCCACAACCTGAACCGTGCCCGGGTGCAGATGAAGCTCTGCGAAAGTATTGAGAGGCGTGAACCCAAAATGCGCGGGGTATTGGAAGGCGCGCCGAGGCGCGCCAATTAGGAATTAGGAATGGGGAGAATGGACCACGGAATTCACGGATAAGCACGGATGGGGTCTCAATCCTGATCTTGATCGTGATCGAAAGCTAAAATTGACTCTCGCAGAGAGCGCAAAGAAACGCAAAGAGGGAAAAGAAGGGAAAAAGGGTCAGCCCTTGATGTTTGGTATTGACTGAGTTTCAAGGCTTCCACGGATTGTGACCATGGCCAGGAAACCGCGCATTCAGTATCCCGGAGCGATCTGCCATATCTTGTCCCGCGAAGACCGGGGATGGGGAGAGCTCAAGGAGCTGAACGAAATGGGATTCGAAGAACTTTGTAGCGGGTTGGCTAAGGAAACATGGCAAAACGCAGAAACACATCGACCAGGACAAGAAATCTGCGAATTGGAAAATCGTCCTGGCCCGGGAACTCGGAAAAGAGACCAGCGCCACCAATCCGTGGATAGCCCAACGCCTGAACATGGGGCATCCGAGCAACGTAAGTCGTCATATTAATGCGATACCAAACATCAAGCGGTGAACCTTTAAGGCTTTCCATATGGAACGAGCAGGTTTGGCGGAGCTAGTTGGCCGTGCAGTTCATAGGTAGACGAAGACACGCAAGGTCAGTGAATCCACAATACGCTCGGATGGGCAAGGTTGTTGTCAGTCCACGGTGACTCACCATAATTCCCACTTGCAACACGAAACCCAGGAGGTAGAACCATGACAATGACAACGAAAAACGATCTGCTAAAGCGCATCACCGCACGACCGGATGTCTTCGGCGGAAAGCCGATTGTCCGAGATATGCGAATCTCGGTGGAACTCATCCTCAGCCTGCTGGCTCAGGGAGTTTCGCCAGAGGTCATTCTGGACGACTTACCCGGACCTCGAGTTGGATGACATCCACGCCTGCACTGCGTATGCACATGCGGTGATTGCGGGGGATACACTGGCTTCCGTTTCCGTTTAATCGTCGTGAAGTTTTTAACCGACCGGTGTGCCGCGTCGCGGATGGAAGGATAGACCATGGTGAGTGAGAATGCAGCATCTTGAATCGAGCGAAGGTCTTCATCATGTGATAAACCGAGGCAACTATCGAGTGAATGTGTTCGGGACCGAAGGGGCGAAGAAATCATTCGTGAAAACCATGGGCGAGGTGATCGAATAAGTTGACAATTGACCACTGTCCCCTCTTGGGCAGGTGCTGTTCGGCGTGAAATAGAACGGTGTTTTGATTGGACAGCAAATGAGTTTGATGATAGAGGAGAAAACCAAATGACCAAGCTTCTTCAGCAAGCCATTGAGAGAGTTTCCGAACTCCCGGATACGGAACAGGACAAGTTCGCCCGCTTCCTGCTGGCTGAACTGGAGTCGGAGCGGCAATGGATTGAATTGTTTGCCAAGCCCGAGTCGGAAGAGCTATTGGAGCGCTTGTCCGATGAGGCCCTGTCGGAACATCGCGCCGGGCGAACTCGGCCTCTAATTGCGGAAGATTTATAGACGTGCGTTCGTTTACGCAGAGCGCTTTCTGGGATGCCTATCGGCGCCTTCCAGATCACGTGCAGCGGCAGGCCCGCGAATCCTACCGTTTTTTTGCGTCGAACCCCAATCACCCCAGCTTGGACTTCAAGCGGGTGAGTCAACGGCGTCCAGTGTATTCGGTGCGGGTGAGTATCGACTATCGCGCCCTCGGCGTTTTGGAAGGAGGCGACATAGTGTGGTTCTGGATTGGTCCGCACCACGATTATGACCGGCTTCTCAGGCGAATTTAGGCACAAAAGGGATCAAACGTAGAAAATAGATTTATCCCGGCCTCATTGCCATCATGTTGCGGCGGTCGCCCTGGTTAAGGTCTCTTTGATATCAAGGAATCGCTTTGAGCTGAGACATGGATAATTTCATGAGGAGCCTCCATTCTCTTCCAATTGTTCCAATATGGCTCTACCATTACCAGTGAGCCGGTATTTCTGGTGACGACTGGTAGGTTTATCGGGAATGGTCATCTCCACTAGATTGGTTTCCAGCAATGGCTTGAGCACTTGGTCCCGGAATTTGGTCCTGTTGGTCCGTCCGGCTATTATCATGAGATCTCTGATACCACTGGGGTTTAGGCATTTACGGAGAATGGAGACTTGGTCCCAACTTAGTCCCAACTTGGTCCCGACTTAGTGCCAACTTGGCGCCATCTTGCGGGGTAACTTTCGGCGTAGAAGCTGAAAAGAGCGTGACCCGAATGCCATTTTCCGCCTCTTCAAAGCTAGGATTGGGCAGCCCGGCTTGCTGGCAGGCTTCAGTAATCTTGGAAATACCGCAGCCCCAAGTATCTATGTAACCGGCCTTGAAACAGGCATCGGCAATAAGAGGATTTCGAGGGTGTGAGGCATGGACTCCCAATAGCTCATCCATGGAAATTTCTTCTGGTAAGGGACCATCATTCCAACAAACAAGGCGATCTGGATAGACCCGAATCTGCACGTGCACACCCGACTGATACCGGCGATGGACCAAGGCATTGAGAAGCACTTCTCGAAGGGCATCGATAGGATAAGGCGGTTCTTCTACTCTCTGAATGCCTTTAAAGGTAATAGGCTTAATTAGTCGACCCTGAAAAAGGCATTATTGTCCAAGGTGGACAACCAAAACATAAGGGATTCCTTTTTCTGGGGAGATCGTGGCCCAGTTCAATTGCCGAAAAACACCAGAGAGCTTCATAAGTTTGACCAGGTTTTGGGCTGAATTGCACAATTACCTTGTCAAATAAAAGGGGTATTGGCAACAATAAAATGTTGTATAACAACAAATTATGGAGTTTTCAGGGCCGACTAATTAGAAACTTACCTAGGAGTTGATCAACAGTGTCCCGCAGGCAACCGATTAGGTTTCCTTCTACCACTTCCTGAAACCGTAAATCAGAATCACTCGTTCCAAAACTGCCGATGCGGACACTCATGCCCGGAAGGAAACGAGCCGGATCTTTTCCGAAAAGAATCAACGCCGCCACTGTAAGTTGATTTCCTCGTCGCAGCCGGAGCTTATCAAGGAGATCGGGCGGTTCCATATTATCAGAATGAGGTAACCGGCCAGTTTTAGAGGCGTCCTTCAAAAAGTGATCCATACTCGCAGGATCGATATCCTCGAAAGAAGCTCGTTCTTCAATAGAGGCATCCCAAGAGGTCCCTGTTTTTTTGAGCAGAAATTCGTTCAGACTAAGGCCGGATAATTCCGTTTTAGTACTCCCGGAGCGATAATAGAAGCGACCACGCAAAGAAACAGGAACCGATTGAGGTGGAACCTGAATCTCCAGATAGTCTCCTTCCTCGGTCTCATGGAGGTTCACATCCAGGGTCAAGCCCAGCTGCTGCCGGATCTTACCAGGAATATCGACCAAAAGCTTTTTGGAGTCCTCTAAATGGACAATCGATCCCTCATCGTCTTTTCCTATAGAGATGGTCCCGCCGTGCGCATTGGCAAAATCGCATACCCACTTCAGGTATTCGTCTTGCCAGGAATGCTTCCACTCGATCAGTTAAATGGAAACTCCAAGCCTTTGCTAATCGGGTCAAGGCTTTGCATATTGTGTTTGAATTCCTTAAGAATCAGAATGGCTGAAGCAAGAGACGTCAGGGCGGGCAAAAGGGGAAGGGGGAGGAACAGCGCTTGATGTTTGGTATTGAATGAGTTTCAAGGCTTCCACGGATTGTGACCATGGCCGGGAAGGCCCAAAGGGTCAGTGGTCAATGGCACTTAGTTAAGGGGGGTTATTGAGGGGGGCAGCCGGGGTCAAGACGTGGAAAAGTGATGCCTTCTACAAGAAAAGGGTCAGGCCTTGAAAACTGTATTCCGTTGTACTTCATACACTTTTACAAGGCAACTGACCCTGTAAGGCATAACTTTTCCACGACTTGACCCCTAACTTATCCGAGGTAGTCATATGTTCGGAAAATGGCTTAACTAGGCGCCATTGATAGCGCCGGCCAAGCCGGTGAGAAGTAGAGAATGAAAGAGTCTTACAGTGAAGAAATAGTCAATCACACTGACCCCGAGTCATGTGAGTGTGCTCGTGAGGGCACATTTGAAGCGTTGACAGGGGAACCCACAGGCCGGGCTATAGAGCCGCGAAATCAAGTTATCCTTCAGGGGGCCGACCTTCTAATGGTAAAGGGAAGGCAACACCGTGCACGCCGCCAAGACGAGATGTGCACGGCTCCTGCGCGGTCGAAGAACCAAGGCATGTGGCGACACTACTCACGCGGAAGCCGGGAGATCTCAGTGTCGGCCCGCCGCAGTGGCGTGCGGTGGGTCCGCGCGTGGAATCCCAAGGGAACAAGCATGCGATGAACGATCCTGAGAAGTCGGACAACTCCATAGTATCGAAGAAACCGGCGAACAAAGTTGGGCAGAGAAGCCCGGCGGCGGAGGCGGCGGAGAAAAGGGGGTTGGCCAAAGGCAATCCGAGCCAGCAAACCAGTCACCGGACCCTGAGCCGGAAAAGGCTGCAAAGTGCGTTGGAACGGATACGTCAAACGGTAAGGATGCCAAAACTGCGTGTCATGCACCCCTATCCTGAATATCGTTTGAACGTTACGACCTGAGGCAGGAGCCTTGTGCGGTAGTCCCGCCCGCAGGGATCTGTGCGGGGGCCGCCGGGTAACCGGCGGTTCTACCGCGACCGGGTCAAACGTGAAAATAGAATTATCCATGCCATATGGCCATCTTGATTCGGCTGGGATGGGCCATGTTGAGCCTATTCGCCAGCCATGTGTTTTACAACTTGTATGCTTTCGGGTTAATCCTGCCACCTCCATTTTCCAGGAACCAAAAAAGGGACGGACCCTGTTGTTTAGCGTCATGGGTGTCCACCTTTATTGATTAAGAAGTCGCGTATATTCGTTTTAAAGCGTTCTGAGCCTGCCACCAGGGAGCTTGAATCCAACAGTGGTTACGTAACCAACGAATGAACTTTTGGGTGCGTTGTGTGGCCCGGGGAACGGCTTGTTGGGCCAAGGGCAACTGTTTGCCTTTACTCTTTACCCTTTGGGTTAATTGTTTGTAGCGATTCTTGCGGCGGATCAGTTCGCCATTGTCATAGACTTCGTCGTCCTCGGCCAGTTCTTCTTCCAGAACCACCATGAGGTTATGAGCCAGGCAGGTAAAGTTGGCTTGTGTGTTGCGGGCCACCGTAGAGCTTGCCCAGGCTTTTTTCTCTGTCAGTTTTGTTTTTAACTCATCGAAGGTCTTTTCGATTTTCCAGCGCATTTTATACAAGTGGGCTATCAGTCCGGGATCCACATCCATGACACTGCTCACAAAATGAAACACTTTGCCGCTATCCGGACATTGATAACGGACACGTCGCATCATCACGCCACTATCGGTTCCCACCAACTGATCAGCCACTACTCCGGCATTAATCGAGCTATTGAGATCAAATCCGCACGGCCCCATGGGTCTGAGTTTCATGTTTTTTTTCTCCGGACTCAAAAAGTAAATGCCGCTTCCTTGTTTCCATTTGAACCATTGGGAAAAATCAATTCCAGCCTTATCCCAGACGTAGAGCACTTTCCTGCCCTTGGCCGCTCCCTGGCGCAGTTGCTGGATACTCATGCGTTTTAGTAAATGCATGTCGTGCTCCTTTTTGCGTCCAGGCTCTTCCACCATACTGTCCAAGTGGGTCAACATGTCATTTCGCAGATTGAGGGCATAAAAATGACCCACCGCATACTTCTTGTCGCCGGTCCTTTTATCGTGAGTGGCAGCGGCTCGGTAGTGCCCGTCTCCAGCGTAGATATCATACTTCGCCAGACTGGCAAAATCAGATAATCGATCAGATTTGGGACTCTTGTAGCCTTGAGCAAAAGCTTCATTGAGGTGTTGGCAAAAAGCCAATCGGCGAGCGCTGCGAAGCGTTTTGAAAAAACTACTACGAGCAATTATTGTTTGCAGTTGATCGGCCAACTGCTGAAGGAAACCACGCGAACTTATTTCGTTGGATAAGACGCGGAGCAACCCCGCCTTAATCCAATCTTCATCCTCGAGAACCGGGCAGTTTCTTCGTTTGGGGCTACTGAGTATGAGCGACTTCAGCGGCGCAATCAGCTTATCTAAAAGCGTATGGATTTCTGGTGTGTCAGGCATAAATTTTTTTTGCACACACCCAGACAAAAGCAAGCCTTAAACGCATTTAATGTTACTTTATATTCGATTCCGCAGTCATTGGGGAAGTTTTTGTATTCCCGAGAAAGCCGACTTCCCTGAAGCCCTATCAGAGGTCTCAAAGAGCCAACTGTCGCCATGGTTTCAGATCAAAGGTGGACACCCATGTTTAGCGTCATGGGTTGTTGACGATATCCCTTTTCACTGCAAGCGGGTTGCAACGGTATTGGAAGGTGGTTAGCTGAGTCGAACCTTGTTCAATAACAACTGCTTCCCTTTGAAATTACCGCTCTTCAATTGCCCGTGGTGGGTAATATCACTGGTTTTCCAAAATATTGGTTGTCCAGAAATCGATTGCCGGTGCTTTTTCCCATGACGACAAGGTTGTCCTCTCCCAGATTTACAAAGATATTTTCCTGATAGAGCGTATCCGCCGCCCAGGTTTGCCAGGCTTTGTGCAAGATAATTTTCGTGTCGATTTGATCCTCACCCACGATAATGGTGTTTTTGAAAAAGAGCGTATTGGTGGCGGATCCGGAAACTCGAATTACAAACTTCCCATCCGTCCCTTTGCGCGCCACCCCTCCATCATTCACGATGAGATTGTATCGGACGATGGTGCCGTCGTTGAAGCGTCCGGGCCCTCCCGTCACCAGCATTCCGAAATCATTGTCATGTATATGGTTATACTGGATGATGGTATTCTTGGAGCGGTAATCGCTATCAACGCCGCCTGCATCTTCATCCCCCTGATTAGCCTTGGTAAAACGAAATTCGTTGAACTGCCAAAGCGCTTTGTCTGTGTTAAAATTGAAGGCGGCATTTCCCGAACCTTTAATGGCGCAGAAATCGAAGAGGTTGTGCTCCATCAAGGGAGCTACGGCAACTCGGACGATCAAGGCATTGGCGCCGGTTCGGCGAAACACGTTGCCTCGGAGCACCCAGTTTCGATTGGGTTCCCAATTGAGGTTTTGGTGTAGGGTGCGATCGTCAAAATCGGAGCGGTTTGAGATGCCGGTCCGGTCCACGTCGTGAATCTCATTGTTCTCGAACAGAACATCGTCGAATCGAACGGATTGCCCGCTACCATCATCATAGGCTTTGAAGAATATTCCTCCGTTGTCCTTGTCGGACAGGTCTCCGTTGATTCCGTGGATTTTCAAATTGTAAAAACGAAATCCCGACAATACCCCATTTTGGGGCGGGGTCATCGCTTGCACGAGGATGCCGGCCTTGGGAAACAGTCCCCCTGGTACCCGTTCGGGCAATTCAGCCTGCGCGAAGTCCCGGATATTTCTGGCTTCCCATTCCTCCAAAGACAAGCCTCCTTCCTCCTCCGGGTTGTAGTTGGTAATTTCCAGATTTTCGATTACCCAGTGCTCTTGGTTAAATAACCGGATCGTGCAACTGATCAGTTTGGTATGGGTGGCATCGTGGTTGGTTTTGCCGTCTCCGTGTAGGACCGGGCGCTCTCCATCGCCGTAGTTGCGGATGGTGATGGGCTGGGCTGCAGTTCCGGATCCTTTGAGTAACAGAGCGCCTCGCCAGAATTGTCCCGAACGAAGCAGGAGGCGATCTCCCGGTTGGAAGAGATGCTCACTTGCTCGCTCAAGGGAATTCCAAGCCCTGGTAGGGCTGGTTCCGGAAAAACCGTCCTGGCCCTCCAATGCATCCAAGTAATAGTCCGTAGCGCTTATATCATTGGACGCAAAGAGGCAAGTGGAGGCCAACCATAAGCAAAAAATCCTGATCCTCATATCTCACATGGCTTTTCCCGGGCGGGGTATGGGCTAGAATTTTACGTTTATTGAGAAATCGAAATAAGTAGGTGTGACGTTGCGGTAGACGTAGGTGGGTTCGTCAGTGAACTGGTCGACAAATCCTCCCGATTTTTTTATTTTATCATTCTCGAAATCGGTAAGATTGCGGATATTCGCCTGGAAGGTGGTGGGCAAATCAAACAATATTGTCCTGTATTGGAGTCCGAGATTGACTCTGTGTTCTGATCCACCGATCCAATCGATACCGTCATTCACGTCCAAGAGGTAATTGTCGCCGTAGCGGCCAGTGAGGAGGACGCGCATGTTGGGGAGGAAAAAGCCCTCGGGCATCTCATAATCCAATACCCAGGATAGACGCCAAGGCCTTGCTCGGAGGCCCTCAATGCGGCCCGTTCCGGAATTGGCTTCAACGATCTCCCGGCCATCCTGCAAAGCTTCCCTTAAATCCTCCTCAATGTCGGGAAGTCCATTAGGGTCGTAGTTCGGGTCGTTAGGCCAGGATTGGGCAATGATGGCCGCGCGTTCGGCCTCCCGGCCCAAGGCAGCTTCCATAACCGCCGCATATTCAGCAATGGCCCGGGTACTTTCGATATCGACATAACCGCCGGTTAATCGGACCTGAAGGCCGTTCCAACGCCGTAGATGCGCGGTGAATTCGTAACCCTTTGTCGTCTCTCCCGCCGTGATTCTGCGATGCTCGTTATTGAACCCTCTGTTAATCTCCACAAAACCGGGACTACCAGGCTCAGCCGGAACGTAAACCAAGGTTCCATCCGGCTCGATTGAAATGGTTATGTCATTAGCCAGCAGTTCCAGTTCATCGGCAGAAGGAGCGCTTGATCCCAGGGTGAAGGTGACATTTGCCCGTTCAACTTCATAGACGGCCGCATCCAAGACCAAAAGGTTATTGAACAGGTTGGCCTTTAAACCGAATTCCTTGGTTTCGCCGGTCTGTGGTCCAAGGGCTCGGCCGAGAAAGTCCGTGGTGCCCTGCCAGCGGAAAGAGGTGGAATTGTTGGCATACAGGTTGATTTCATTGGTTAATTTATAGAGGAGACCAGCAGAGTAGGTCGTGTCCTCCTGATCCAGATCCGGCACATAGGCATACTGTTCGGGGGCCTCATCCGGTAATCCCAGGTAAACATCCTGTCCCCACCAGGCCAGTTCGCCGTATTCATCCACCAGTTCCTGCCTGGAGCCGGCAATGAGTTGATAGCGCTTGAGTTCGAAATCATCCTTTCGGAGCCCGAACAGGGAACGGAGCTTTCCATTAAAATATTCTCCCGAAGCGGATATGGATGTCGTTCTGGTGTAGCGCTTGTCAGCGAATGGATTGTTTGCCGTGGTGTAGTCCACAAAAATTGGCTCGAATATTCCCGGAACATTCGGCCAATTGTCGAGATCGCTCAAAGGGGTCGAATTATCCAAAGTTTCCGGGTCGAGATAATTGCGGAACCGGATTCTGTGTCGGCCTTCCAGGTCCTCCGTCACGTCGTATTCTCCCGTTTCGGGATCAAAGGCCTTTGCCTTGTTGACCAAGCGGAAGCGAAGACTTTCCGCAAGGTCATCCTGATAGCCGGCATTGGCTACAAGGTATTGAGAAAACCACTTGGTTTCCAAAGGATAAACTGCGGTGACGCGCACGATATTCGTCTCATTCCCATACAATCGGTAAGCGAAATCACCGCGATTGAAAATCCGGCCATCCCAATCGACATTGAGGGTGTCGGAAGGCCCGGTTTCTTCGCGCCTTTGCTCCTGGTCCTGGTGATTGTATGCGAATTCCAGGTAGAGATCTCCAATTTTTTGTTCCACCCAAAGGGTGTGGTCATTTACGTCGCGGTCGAGAAAGCTGAAATCGCCCTTGGTGTTCAGGCTCGGGTCTATGGGTCCAAGGGTCCGGAAAACCGGGCTGGGGGAATCCCTTCGACGTACTTCAGCGATTAGCCCGTCGGCAAGGGAGAGGTCATCCCCGGTCGGACCACTTCTGCGGTCGAGAAAATAGGGCTCGTTGAAACCGCCTGCTCCGTCTGATTCATAGAACATTTCGGTTCGCACATCGTAATAATCCCCATCCGAAGTGAGCACTTGACGGCTGGTACTGGTGGCAGCGAAGCCCCCGTCATCCCCAGCCCGCTGGTTTACGCGAATACGGTTGCTGCCGCGGGTTCGGAAAAATTCCAGCTTTTCCGCCTCAAAGCGGATGAGGGTGTTCTCGAAGGGCTGGTAAGTCCCGGCGATGTGACCTCCTTGCAGTTCATCATTCCAAAAATCAACGAACTGACGGATCGCTCGGTTGACCAGGTTAACTCGCAGGGCAAAGTTGTCGGAAAATCCATAGTTGTAATCCAGCATTGCCCGGTAACTGTCATAGCTTCCGTATCGGGCGGTCAGGCTGCCAAAGTTCTCGCCCATGTAAGCTCGTTTGGTGTAGGTGGTCGCCACCCCGCCCGGGGATGCGTCACCGAACATCAGTGAATTCGACCCCTTGTTGAAGTCGATCCGCTCGATGTTGTAGGTGTCCGAAGGGGGATACCACAGGAAAAAGTTCCGTGAGGACTGGGCGTTTTCCCGGCCACCGGTCTCCAAGCCGCGGAAGGAGGTCAAATTGGTGTCGTTGGCTGTCTCAAGGGTGGTTCTCGCATCCAGGCCTGCGGCCCACTCGGCCGCCTCGACCAAAGAGGTGAGGCCCAGATCGTCCATGAAATCAGTGGTTATCGCGTCTACACTGATAGGCAACTCCGAAAGGGAGGTGCGGGTTCGTGTCCCGATCAAGGTTGATCCAGCGGTCCAGCCTTCATTATCGGATGCCGGAATAATAAATGGGGAAAGTTCATAAATGTCCTCATCTTCAGCTTCGGTCTGAGCGAAGGCGCTGGGAACAAATGTAATAAGAGCGATGAAGAACAGACCGGTAAGGGCCCTTTGAATTATTGGTAAAGAATTGGTGTTCATGTTTAACCTTCCGTTTGATTTGAGCGGAAAAATATAATACACTCTGGAACCCAAAAGGCAAAATTAATCGGCTGGGCTCAAATTTGAGTACGGAGGAAGGGGTCCCGACGGACCGACCCTGTAAGGCATCACTTTTTCCGTCTTGACCTCTTCCTTCTCCGGGATGATTGAACATTCCAAACCCCGCTTAACTAAGCACCATTCCGGTTTGGCCATTTCCTTGCAGCCTACTTTTCTTGGGACCAAACCGAATTTGCCGCTTCCCGCATGAGCCCGATCACTTCGCGGGCTCTGGATACGGAATGGTCCTCGCGAGTTCCGATTCTTCCTATCTTTTCAACGAGGGAATCGAACTTCTCCATGGGCTGAACCGCTTTGAATTCGTTGAAATCGGGGAAGGAATTTCCGACCAGAATATTCTCGGAAATCGCATTGTGGGTGGTTTCGCCCAGCCGCAAAAAAGGCATCGATCCCCGGTTTACAAATATATTATGTTTTAGAATGGTTTTATCCGGCCAAGTGCCGCCCCATTCCTTGTACCAAAGCATGACGTTGCCGATTTGCTCGTCCGCAATGAAAAGGTTCCTGGTTATCTCAGTAGCTGTGATATTTCCGGAAAAACGTATCATGTGATGCCTCTCATCCTGAAATACGTTTTCCCTCACCCGGGTGCCGTGGTTGAAGGATCCCTTCACCTGTCCCCAGGAACATACCAGCAATCCTCCCCAGTCGTTGTGATGGCTGTAATTGTATTGGAAAAGAGTGTTTTTACAGAGGTAATCGCTATCGAAGCCGCTGGCATCGATATCGCCTTGGTTGTAAACCGTGTAACAGGCTTCGTTGAATTGCCATATTGCATTGTTGCAGTTATAGGGGTAGGAGGCATTTCCAGTTGTTTTCAGGCTGCAACGCACGAACAAGTTGCTTTGGACGACGGGGGATTCCGCCGCCCGGACTACCAGACCATTTCCCCCCACATTTTCAAATTTACAGTTTTCAACCACAATTCGGTGGTTCGGGTACCAATTGTTCACCCTTCCCTCCGAATAAGTCTGCCCAAAAGTTGAATGCTGGTCGCGCCGTCTCCAAAAGGATTGGTTGGAAAAACCGACTCGGTCGACATTCATAAAATAGCAGCGGTTGATGTGCACCCCGTCAAAATTCGTCGGGACCCGTTTTTCCGGAACCTCATCGGCAATGACCCTAAAAAAGATCCCTCCATTCTCCCGGGTCTTCAATGACCCGTTTACATCCGAAATCTTCAAGTCCTCGAAGATGAAGTCGTGCAATGTACCTATGTCTTTGGCCAAAATCAGAATACCAGCTTTTCTGCCCGGCTCCCCCGGGTTTCCCCTTTCGAAATTCCTTACTTCGAGGTCGCGGATTTCCCAATGTTGCTGATTATAAAGCACGATACTCGCGGACATGAAATCGGATTCCTTCTTTTCACCTTCAGCGTCGAATATCGGTGCAGTCCCCTGGCCATAGGCCCCAATTGAAATGCGTTTCCCTTCGCTACCCGAACCTCGAGGCCTTAATGTGCCCGTCCATTTGCCACCTCTTTTGAATAACAAGGCATCACCGGGTTCCAGTGCCAACTGATTGACTTTCTGAAGGGATTGAATGGCGGATTGTTCGGTAGTTCCCTCATTGGAGTCATTGCCCGCAACAGCGTCCACGAAGTAAGTGCTCTGTGCCCGGGCACATACTGCAAAAACCAGGCTGGTCGCTATCAGAAGGGCTTTCATGTATCATACCCCTATCAGACCCGGAGAGCCTTTTAAATGAATATCGGCACTAAGGTGTGGAGAATATCAACCACGGATTTCACGGATAGGCACGGATCGGAAAAATAGCCACAAAAAGCACAAAAGACTCAAAAGGGTAGGGGGGAAGCGCCCAAGGGCGCGAATTAGGAATGGTGGAGAGATGGAATGATGGAGTGATGGAATGTGGAATGGTGGAGTAATGGAATGATGGAATGGGAAGAGAGGAACCTGAGAGGACGCAGATGAGGGCAGAGAAGGAGGAGAGGAGTTTCTGAGATTCTGAGGTAGAAGGAATGGACTCTCGCAAAGAGCGCTAAGGACGCAAAGACGAGAGGAATCAGGAATTGAAAATTGGGTGTTTGCGGTTAAAGGAATCTACAACGATCTGTGCCTTCTCTCAATTCCTAATTCCTAATTGGCGTCCTTGGGCGCCCTTGTGGCGGAGAGAGAGGGATTCGAACCCTCGGTAGAGTTACCCCTACACATGATTTCCAGTCATGCCCGTTCGACCACTCCGGCATCTCTCCTGTAAAAGTGGACGGATAGAAGATGGCCGAGTGGCCGACTACGTCAAGTTCTCTAATGTGACGTCCTTCAAATAAACCACCACAGAGAACACAGAGGATACGGAGGGAGAAAGGCGGCCAGGAGCGCAAATTAAAGGCGGAGGAAGGGGTCAAGCCTTGAATCGGTTGACTCCGCAAGCTGCGTCAAGATTACAAGGCATGACCCCGACGCCAGCGCTCGGTCTTCGTTCGCTCGCTACGAATTTTGTGAAAAATGCGGGATAGGAATTAGGAATTGAATCTCGCTAAGGACGCGGAGATGGGGAGGAGAAATTTACCACGGATGACACGGATGAAAAAAATAGCCACAAAAACACAAAATGCGTAGCGCAGTAAAAATTCATGCAATATGCGGGCTAATGCTGCCTGCGGGTTGGATCTTGGGGGAGAGCATGGGGAAAGCTTCCAAAGGATACGCTCGCTCCGGTCCAGAAAATATCTTCCAGGCCGGTCGTGGCGGCGACGTAGAAGGCTGCTTCCATTTCATCGAATAGCGTTGTTGTAGCGGTGAGGCCGAATTGCAGATTGTTAAAGGTTTCCGGTTCCTCGGGAATATACCCGCGGTTGATGCCCAACAGGATATAGGGAGTAAGGACAAATCTTTCCCTTACAATGTCGGTTGAGGCAACCAACTCGATAAAGGTTCCCTTGGCTTCGGTGGAATAAACGAAGGCGGAGGAAAAGTCGATCTGGTCAAACAACCCAAATCCCAGTTGAAGATCGAATTCATTGTCGGAAGCATCGGGGCCTTTGAAATGCAACCAGGTATAGCCGGTAGCTACATCCACTTCCCCAACGGAGAAACTGGAACCCAGTGAAAGGTTCAGCTCGGTGTAGGGTGTTTCAATACTCTCGGCGACCCAACTGGAAAAGTACCATTCGCCCATGAAAGGGAGAGGAGATGGTCTATGCATATCGATAGTAATGGATGCGATTCCGCCATCCTCGAGGTTGTCGCGGCCTTCCGACACGTATCTGCTGTCCCAGGCAAAATTCAAGGAGAAGGTTTCAGCGGGAACAATTGCCGGGCCGTGTTCCGGCAGATCAGGTAAGTGGGAAGTTGGACCGGGCTGCGCATACAAGCTGGAAAAGATGAGGCAGGGGACCAGGGCTAAGCCGATAAAAAAGGATCGGGTTGCCCGGAGCCAGTTTCCGGATACTCCAGGGAAGAAGCGCATGATGGGGCGGGATCTCCTCAAGAAAGAAGGATGGTTTTGGGGTGACTGGGAATGAAGGAACGCTAGGATGCGCTGCAATTTATCGCTTGTAGCCGCAGGTCCGCCGCCGGGATATTTTGATTGACCTTAATACACATTTTGATTAATCAAAATTTAGACCTTTAAAGACTCTCCGGAGTTGGCAATGAAAAAATGCAGGTTGGTTCTGCAAACTCGGGGAGCAGCACGGGTTGAATTTGGGTTTGAAATGACCGATGCCTACTTCAGTTTGAATGGATCAAATGCCGCAAAACCCCATAATCTTTTTCGACGGTAATTGTGGTTTTTGCCATGTCTGGGTGAAATTTGTGGCCGAGCGCGACGCGGAAGGACGCTTTCAATTTGCTCCATTGACCGGGGCCACGTTCAGGAATTCGTTTTCGGCTGAGGAAGCGGATGCCTTTCCCGATAGCATCGTCCTCCTTACCCCGGAATCTGAAAAGCTGTTTTTTTCCGATGCGGTCATCTACACCTTGCTCCGGCTGAACCCGATTTGGGCCGGAACGGGTCGCATCATGCGGTTGCTGCCCCAACCCATACGGGATCTCGTCTATCGTGGCATAGCGGCAGCCCGGCGAAAGCTTTTCAGGAAACCGCCTGGGGTGTGCCCCCTGGTCCCGCCCGAATTGAAGTCCCGGTTTCTTGAATGAACCACCGAGAACGCAGGGGAGAGAGGGGGAAGCGCCCAAGGGCGCGAATTAGGAATGGGGGAGAGATGGAATGGTGGAATGATGGAGTGATGGAATGGGGAGGAATGAACCACGGGTCCCGCTTCGCCAGAAGGCTACCATGCTTCGCCTAAAGGCTTCGCACGGCACAGCGCAGGACAGGTTACAGGGATGGGCACGGATGGAGGGCTGACGCCCACCCCCCACCGGCGCGACTGCGGGCGCTGGCGCCCTTATCTTGCCGACTCCCCCGCAAGGGGGGAGTGATGGATGGGTCGTGATCGTGATCGAAAGGCAAAAGGAAGCTGTAGGAGTGGCTTTACGCCGCGATTGCTTTGAAGACGTTCCTGGGATCGCAGCTCAATTAATTCCTGATCCTGGCCCTAATCGTGATCGTGATCATGATCGAAAGACGGGGGAAAGGCACGAGGATGCCAAGGCACAGAGTGATCAGTTGGGGGTGGGACCGTGCACTTGCATGGCCAGGGAGTAAACTGACTGACGGGCCGTGATAAACAGGGTTTTGCCATTTTTTCCTCCAAAACAAACATTGCTCGGACGCTTCGGCACTTTGATTTCCTGCAGGAAGGAACCATCGGGCCGGTAGACTTTCACTGCATCAGTGGTCAGGTAAATGTTTCCTTTTTCGTCGATCGTCACCCCGTCCGAGCCTTCCGGTGCGTACAATCGCTTATTCGTCAAGGAGCCATTTTCCCCCATGTCGTAGGCATAGGTCTTGCCGCCGCCGTGATCGGCGATGTAGAGGATTTTCCCATCGAGCGAACCGATCAAGCCGTTGGGCCTGACCAGATCATCGGTGACCTGGGTCAGGTTTTTCCCGTCGGGGGACAGATAGAAGACCTGTTCTCCATCCAATTCCATGTCTTCGCGGTTTTGGCCGTAGCGGGGGTCGGAGAAATAAATGCCGCCGTCCTCGTCTATCCACAGATCGTTCGGGCTATTGAATTTCTTTCCCATATAATTGTCTACCAGGACTTCGCGCTTTCCGTCTGCATTAATTTTGGAGATTTGTCGCCCTCGTCCCTGGGCCACAATCAGGTTTCCCTCTTCATCGATCCAGCAACCGTTCGCCCCCTGGGAGTCTTCCAGAAACAAGGAGACCGTATTGCTTTGGACATCCCAAAAATGCACCCGGTTATTGGGAATATCGGTAAAATAGACGTTTCCTTCGCTGTCGCGGGCGCCGCCTTCGGTAAAGGAGTAGCCGCTGGCTATTTCGGTGACCTCGGCGTCCGGAGCGACAATATCCGAGGCGCAAAGGGAGATGGTAAAAAGCGGGGCCAAAGCTCCCGCGAGAAAACGGTGATAAACGGTAGAATTCATGGCTTGAATTGGAGAGGAGTTAGATCACCTACCCTTAGGGCATTCCGATGCGGTGGAAAGCAAAAAAGCAGGAGCGATTCCCATTCTCCCGATTCATCTTTAAGAGGTCTTTGGTTCTCGAATCCGGACTTGGATTTGAAAAAGTTCTTGAGGGGGTGTTTCCGTCTGCCTTAGCTTGAGAGATCTTTTGCGTTGTGCTAACTCTACTCGAATCATGATCTATATCCGCCGCTTATTTCAATCACTTCCCTGTTTTCTGTTTTTTACGCTGTTTCCGACCTTGTCCTTTGGCATGAGCCATGGTGCGGATGCCTTGGATACGGGAGATACAGCATGGATGCTGACCGCAACTGCCCTGGTACTGTTCATGACTCTACCCGGTCTGGCTCTGTTCTATGGGGGGCTGGTCCGGTCCAAAAACATATTGTCGGTGTTGATGCATTGTTTTGCCATCGCCTGCCTGGCCTCCCTGCTTTGGGTAGTTGGGCTGTACAGCTTGGCATTTTCCGGAGGCAATGCCTGGATTGGCGATCTCGAGCATCTTTTTCTCAGGGGTATCACGGTCGATGAGCTCAACGGCGGCACGTTTCCGGAGACCGTGTTTGTCATGTTTCAGATGACCTTCGCCATCATTACTCCGGCCCTCATTGTCGGGGCCTTCGTTGAGCGCATGAAATTCAGCGCGGTTCTCCTGTTTACCGCTCTTTGGCTCCTTGTCGTTTATGTCCCGGTGGCCCATTGGGTATGGGGCGGCGGTTGGATGATGAATGATGGGGTGCTCGATTTGGCCGGGGGAATCGTAGTGCATGCCACGGCGGGAATTTCCGCGCTGGTTCTGGCCAAGATGCTGGGCCCCCGGGCGGAATTTCCCAAGAGGCTCCATCCCCCGCATAATCCGGCTTTGGTAATGGTCGGGGCCTGCATGCTTTGGGTCGGATGGTTCGGCTTTAATGCGGGCAGCCAGGTGAGCGCCGGTTCGGCCGCGGGTATGACCATGCTGGTCACCCATATTTCGGCGGCAGTGGCCAGTTTGACCTGGATGATCGTGGAATGGATAAAAACAGGGAAACCCGGATTGGTCGGTATCGTAACCGGCATGGTGGCCGGGTTGGCCACCATTACCCCTGCTTCCGGAAACGTCGGTCCCGTCGGAGCAATTTGTATCGGATTTCTGGCCGGTTTTCTCTGCTACATCATGTGTGGATTCATTAAGGAAAAGCTGGGGATCGACGATTCCTTGGACGTATGTGCGGTCCACGGTGTCGGCGGCACCCTCGGCACCATAACGGTGGCCATCTTCGGTACCGCCGCTTTCGGAGGCACAGGGGTGGACAACATGGTGGCGCAGTTGATCATCCAACTGAAGGGAATCGGTTTCGCACTGGCCTGGTCTGCCTTGGGAACCTTTGTGGTCGTGGTGATATGCAGGGCTGTAACAGGTCTCCGCGTGTCCGACGAAGATATTCAAACCGGTTTGGATCAGGCCGAGCACGGAGAAACCGCCTACACCCTGGAATAGGTAGGCCCACTAGACCACAACTGTAAAATTTAATACCCCAAAGTTCGTATGAAATTAATAAAAGCAATCGTCAAACCGTTCAAATCCGAAGAGGTGAAAGAAGCTCTTTCCGAGATAGGCATAGCAGGAATGACCGTAACGGAAGTAAAGGGCTTCGGTCGGCAGAAGGGGCATACCGAGATCTATCGAGGCAGCGAATACACGGTGGATTTTCTCCCCAAAACCATGCTGGATATCGTGGTGGAGGATTCTCAGGTTGAAGAGGCGGTCAACGTTATCGTCAAAGTGGCCAATACCGGGAAAATCGGCGATGGAAAGGTGTTTGTTATCCCCGTGGAATCCGCTGTCCGCATCCGAACCGGTGAAACCGATGCAAATGCCTTGTAAGATGCCCAGGCGATAAGGGGTCCAATTATTCCCATCACTAAATCTATCTCATTTATGAAAATACGTCTAATCTCCACGCTTTTATCACTGTTTATCCTTTCGGGCGGCTTGAATTTCACCGTTTTGAAGGCCGCTTCCCATGAAGATCATGCTTCCGAGGAAGGCACCGAACTGAGCGGCAATATGGAAGAAATCAGCCGGGTGTTTCGCCGTTTGCGGCGTCAGATCAGGGATACTTCCAAGAACGCTGATTCGGCCGCTTTGGCGGGGCAAATGCTGGAGCGGGCCAAGGCCTCACTCGAACTGGAACCGGCTTGGACGGGGGACCAACCCGAGTCGGAGCAAGTCGACTTCGTAGCCGGATTCAAAAAGAACATGAAGGAGTTCATCGGGTTGCTGGAAGATCTCCAGGCCGCCTTCCAAGCGGATGATACTGACAAAGCTGTCGCTGTGGTGGCAAAATTGCGTGATCATCAAAAGGAAAGTCACAACGCCTACAAGAAACCGGATGACGACTAGCCCGGTCATTTGGCAAGTTTGATACTTTGCCTCAAAACACGGCCCTCGGCGCGGCCTCGACCGAATTCCCGCCTCGACCCGGGGCTGGCCGGAACAAACGGTTGATCAACCTCCATAATGGCATAACCTGACCCAAATGAAATACCGTTCCATCTTGATTCCATCCCTCATCTGGTTGAGCCTCTTAGGGGTGGCCAGGACTGAAGCCCACGATTCCAGAGTGTTTGAGTTGCGCACATATTATGCCCACGAGGGTAAGCTGGAGGCCCTTTTGGCTCGGTTTGGCGACCACACCTGCCGGATTTTTGAAAAGCACGGCATCGAAAATATCGGTTATTGGGTCCCGGAGGATAATCCCGACAACGCTTTGATTTATATCATTGCCTTTCCCAGTCGCCTCGACCGGGAATCCATGTGGAAGGCCTTTATAAATGATCCGGAGTGGAAAGCGGCCTACAAGGAATCCACCGCAAGCGGAAAACTGGTCGAGAGAGTCGATAGCCTGTTCCTCAAGGCCACGGACTACTCCATGCCGATAAAGCGGGTGCAATCCGAGCCGGAACGTTTATTCGAGTTGCGCACCTACAAGGCAACCAAAGGCCGGCTGCATCACCTCGATGCGCGTTTCAGAGTCCATACGATCGGTCTCTTTGCCAAACACGGCATGGAAAACCTGGCCTATTTCCATCCTTGGGCGGACCAGGAAGGCGCCTCGGATACCCTGATTTATATTATTGCCCACAAGGACAAAGCGGCCCGTCAGGCATCCTTTGCCGCGTTCCGGGAAGATCCCGATTGGCGGGAGGCCAGGGCCAATTCCGAAGCAAGAGCCGGCGGCAGCCTCACCGTCAAGGGCGGGGTGACTTCCCAGATTTTGCGTCCGACTTATTTCTCGCCCATGAAGTAGGAAAAGGCACAAAGTGGGGGAACGGAGGGCGGACATTCCTGTCCGCCATTTAATCCTCCCTGATCTTGATCGTGATCGAAAGCTAAATTTGACTCTCGCAAAGAGCGCGAAGCAACGCAGAGAAATGGGAGAGAGGGGCAAAGGCACAAGGGCACAAAGAAGGGAAACCACGGATGAAGGGCTGGCGCCCGCCCCCCACCGGCGCGACTGCGGGCTGGCGCCCTTGTCTTGCCGACTCCCCCTCAAGGGGGGAGTGATGGATGGGCACGGATCCCGCTTCGCCAGAAGGCTACGGCAGGACAGGTTGGCCCTCAATCCTGATCATGATCGTGATCTTGATCCTGATCGAAAAACTGGAAAAAAGGCAATGTATGCTGTAGGAGCGGCTTTACGCCGCGATTGCTTCGAGGCCGTTGCGTGGGATATCAGCGTAAAGCTGCTCCTACAGCTTAATAACCTCGATTTTGCGGAATTCCAGCAAACCGTGTTCACCTTGGATTCCGATGTGTCCGGTGAGGTTCTTGATGCTCCTGCAGGTGGTGATGAGGGCGCCATTGAGCCTGATTTCCATGGTCTCCCCCCGGCAGGTTATTTCGTAAGTCTGCCACTTCCCCGCTGGCCGGTAGACACGTTTCAGAGTCTCGATGTCCGATTCACTTTCGAATTCCGGCGCTCCGTATGGGATCATGTGGGCCAGGGGATACTGGCCTTCGAGCGTATCCATACACTGCACCTGATATCCGTTGTCGGGCCAGCCGTTTTCATCCTCTTTACTGGTTGGCCCGGTGCGGACAAAGATGCCGCTGTTGGCCCCTTTTTCCAGAAACCGGAATTCCACGATCAGGGTAAAATCGGCAAAGTTCTGGGAGGACCGTAACCAGCCAACCTCTTTATCCAGTTTGATGACCCCGTCGGCCACGGAGAATTGGCCGTTATTCTCGATGACCCAACCGTCCAGGTTTTGGCCGTTGAAGAGTCCGATAGTATCCGTGGCTTTCGCTTGGAGCGAACAACCGAGTCCCAGTAGAAGGGCAAATCCGGGCAAAATTGCCGGTGTGGAGAAACGATTCATGGGAAAGATTGAAGTTGTGGCCTAAACCTCCTGTTCTGGCCAGGGAGAATTTATCCGGGGTAATCGGAAACGAAGATGGCCTTGATCCGGAGATAATCGCGCAAAGTTTCAGCACAATTGACTCCGGCTCCGGGTCCTCCGGAGATGCCTTGACCGCTGTAGGGTATTCCGGGGGCAACCGTATTGTGGCAGTTTACCTGGCCGGTTCCGTCCCGGAAACGCTTGGCGATCCGTTGACCGAGTTCCAGATCCTTGGTCCAAACACTGGAACCCAAGCCGTAGCGGGTGTTGTTGGCACACTGGAGCGCCTGCTCCACCGAATCAACCGGCTGGACGTTGACGAAGGTGTGAAAAATTTCAGCAGGGTTGCAATCCGACCAGGTGTTTGATCTCAGCAAGGTCGGTTTCATGTAGTAACCGTCGTAACCCTGCACGGTGGCGCGACCTCCTCCGAGTATGGGCTCTGCCCCATTGGCCCTGGCCAATTCGATGCCTTGCATAATCCGTTGCGGTTGCCGGGAATTGATGACCGGTCCGAGTTGAGTGCCCTTCTCCGCCTGATTCCCAATTTTAAGACCCTTGAAAAATGCTTCCGAGGCATCCACAAAATCGTCGAATATGGGGCGCTCCGCGAATACGCGATGGATGGTGCTACAGGTTTGCCCGAAATGCTGATTGGCGTTGCGGCCGATCAAGCGAGCGACCCGTTCCGGATCGGCATCGGCGCAGACGATGGCGGACCCGTTTCCGCCCATTTCCCGTTTAACCCGGGTGCCGTGTTTGTCTGCTGCCCGGAGGATGCTCTGTCCCACCCCCGGCGAACCGGTAAAGGCGATGAATCGGACCCCCGGATGCTCGGCGATGAACTTGCCGGACAATTCACCGCGTCCCGGCAGCACGTTGATCACCCCGGGCGGGAAGCCGGCTTCATCGGCCAGTTTGGCCAAATAAAGGGCGCTGAGCGGAGTTTCTTCGCTGGGTTTGATGAGGACGCAGTTCCCGGCTATCAAGGCGGGCATCATGAACCATGCGGTCAGGACGACCGGATAATTCCAGGGAATGATCCCGGCGACGACGCCCCACGGCTCAGCGTAGGTATAGGCGTCGAGGTCCCGCCTGACCCGCATGACGGTGCTGTCGCCAAAAGTAGTTTCCCTGGCTACTCCGATAAAATACTCGGCCGTGCTCCGAACGGCGTACATGTCTCCCCTGGCCAGTTCGGAAACTTTTCCGCCGTTCAATATTTCACAGGCGAGAAAAACCTCCTTATCCCGCTCGAACAATTCGACCAGTTTCATGATCAAGGCGGCGCGCTCCTCCATAGTTGTGTTTTTCCAGTCACCCTGGAAGGCGCGGTAACCAGCTTCGACGGCGAGGTTTACCTCATCATAGCCCATTTCCGACATCCGGGCCAGGACCTCCTTGGTCCCGGGATTGATGACGTCGAGAACGGCGTTCATCGAACCGGGGACCGATTTTCCCCCGATCACTCCGCCGAGTGGTTTCCCGCCGTTGTAACAAAATTTTTCAAATGCTTCGGGCGCAGTAAAATCGTCCGCGGTGAAAGCTTGAATATCCCCCGGTGCTTTAGTGGTAGTAGCCATACAATTGTTCTCCTATTTATGAATTGATTTTCTGAAAAGTCTGACCTCAATCAGGGCAATGGGCCCCATAGGGGTCAATTGAAAAGCGTAGAATTCCCTTAGAATAACCAACGGGGAGCCTCTTCCCCTCCAGTCCAACTCCAACCCGGTCCCCGAGGCCGGAAAACAGCGATTTCCCATCCGGTAAAGATAGTGGTTCCGGGGGACGATCCCCCCCAGATTCAAGGTTCTTCCCACCTCGACAGGTTGAAGGGCCGAGGTCGCGTGGTGGTGCATACCGATCGGCCGAAAAACAGGGCTGACAAGATTGCCCGGGTGGCCGGAGCCGAGATTATCATGAATACCCGTGGAACCGTAAAATGGGGTGGGGAAGACTTTGCCCAATTGCCGGATTTGAAAATGATCACCTCCTGTTCCATTGGAACCGACATGTTCGATCTGGAGGCGGCAAAATACCACGGTGTGGTTATTTGCAATCAGCCGGGGAGGACGGCTCCGGTGGTGGCGGAACACATGTTTGGTCTGATGTTGGCCGTGGCCAAGCGCGCCGCGTATTTTACGGCGCGGTTGAGGCGAGGTGAATGGCTGCGGATGGACAACATCATGTTGCGGGGAAAGACCCTGGGAATTCTCGGGACTGGAGCCATTGGGGCCGAGATGGCCCGGCTGGGGCGTGCCATTGGCATGGAGGCGCTGGCCTGGACCTTCCATCCATCCGAGGAACGGGCCGGAGCCTTGGGGGTTACCTTCAAGTCCATGGATGAGGTGTTGAGGGAATCGGATGTGATCAGTGTTCACGTAAGGCTGACCGAAGACAGCAGGCGTCTGATGGGGATCGATCAATTCGCCAGGATGAAGAGAAACAGCATTTTTCTCAATGGAGCCCGGGGAGGGGTGGTGGATACGGATGCCTTGGCCCATGCCCTCAACACGGGACACCTGATGGGGGCGGGAATTGATGTCTTCGAGGAAGAACCTCCTCCTGCTGATCACCCCTTGTTCGCCTGCGAAAACGTGATCCTGACGCCTCATTGCGCCGACATGACCCCCGAAGGGGTCGATCTTCTGAACAGTGGAGCGGTGGACAATGTGATCGCCTATCTGGAGGGAAATCCCCGGAACCGGGTAGCTTAGGGCGGATCTGCCCATGCGGGGGCGGTCAGGCCAGGATCTCTTGCCAGACTTTGCCGTGGACGTCGGTCAGGCGCAAATTGCGCCCGCCATGCTGGAAGGTCAGTTCATGGTGATCCACCCCGAGCAAATGAAGCACCGTGGCCCAAAGTTCATAAATGTTGGAGACCTTGTCCACCGCGTGGTAGCCGAATTCATCGGTGGCGCCGTAGACGGTACCACCCGTTACCCCGGCGCCGGCCAACCAGGCGCTGAAACCTTGGGGATTATGGTCGCGGCCCACCTCATTGGCGGGACTGATTTGGGCAAAGGGGTTGCGGCCAAACTCACCTGTGAAAACGAGCAATGTAGTGTCGAACAAGCCGCGTTGTTTCAGGTCCTTGATCAAGGCGGCAATGGGCTGGTCCACCTGAAGGGCCATGGCGGTGTGACCTTCAAGGATATTGCCGTGCTGATCCCAGGGATTTTCCCTCTGACCGCTTTTATAGGGGCAGCAGGATAATTCGATGAAGCGGACCCCGCGCTCCACCAGGCGCCGGGCCATGAGACATTGGCGGGCGTACTCCGACTTATAAACGAGCGGATCGTTTGCCCCGTACATTTCCAGTGTTCTTTCCGATTCTTGGGAAATGTCGGTAAGCTCGGGAACTGCTTCCTGCATGAGATAGGCGGTTTCGGCATTTTTAACCGATGCCATCACCGCGTCACCGGCGGCAGTGCGATCGGCGAAACCGCGATCGAGATTCTTGATAATATTCAATGCCTTGCGTTGCTCATGCTTCAGGCGAGAGGGTTGAAGGTTCGGCACGGTTCTGTTGCCGGAAATATTAAAAATAGATCCTCCGGTTGTGGCCGGGAGAAAAGCGTTTCCGTATAGGCTGACCCCGCCATGGGGGGGGCCGGCGGTGTCCGTTTGAAGCACGATGTATCCGGGTAAATTTTCGTTTTCGGTGCCTAATCCATAGGTGACCCAAGACCCGGCGCTGGGATGACCCAGAAAGGGAAAGCCGGTGTGCATGAAGAAATTACCCTGGGCATGCTCACTGAAATTTGCCGTCAGTGATCGAACCACGGCGAGGTCATCAGCGAGTTCGGCGATGTTGGGAAAAAGATTGGTCATCTCGATCCCCGACTCACCGTACTTTTTATGATCCCAGAAGGACCCCATAATGTTGCCCACCTGGTTGAATTGCGTTCGCGCCAGCTTAACCGGCATGGGTTGGTCGTGCATTTCCCTCAACAGGGGTTTGGGATCAAAAGAGTCTACTTGCGAAACCCCACCGGACATGTAAAGAAAGACAACCGATCTGGCTTTGGCAGGGTGGTGCAACCGGGGCGTGTAGCTGCTGCGGGCGGAAGCGTTGTTAATCAGGCTCGACAGCATGAACCCACCGATTCCTTGGGCTGTCAGCTTGAGGAATTCACGCCGGTTATGATGACTAGTAAACATAGATAAACTCCTTAGTGTTCATCAGGGAAAAGGCAATATTATTTATCGCTTCATCGGGATCATTGATACTCGTGTAGTATTCCGATAGTTGGTTTTTCTCTATCTGGCTGGGCCTGCGCGCATAGGCATCGATAAAGAACACTTCGAGTATGGTTTCGATCGGCCCATCATCGACTCTTTCTTGAATATTTTTGGCCCAATCCTCGGCTGCTTCCTGCACGAATTCCCCATTCATCATGCTGAGAGCTTGAGCCGGAACATTGGTGCTATCCCGGCGGCTAACGGTGGTGGTTGGAATGGGAAAATTGAAGGTGGCCAAAAAGGGATGGAGCTTATTCCGTTTGACTTTCATGTAAACACCACGTTGAAAATTGTCCCCGGCCATGCTGCTGACCGAGTCCATGATGGCTTCTGCCTCCAGCCGCCTGGGGGTGAAATAGGACAAGTATTGGTTGTCCGGGTCCTTTTCTTTAGAACCTTGGGATGCTATGCTGGCGGAGCGAAAGGCGCGACTACTGACCATCTGCTTGAGTGCTGACTTGATGGACCTACCCTTTTTCTCAAATTCCAGGGCCAGGTAGTCGAGCAGTTCCGGGTGGGTGGGCTTTTTGCCGAGCCGCCCCAAGTTGTCGGTGGTGGCGACGATACCCCTCCCAAATACATAGGCCCAAAGGCGATTGACCAAGACGCGGGATTTCAGGGTGTTGGCCGGGCTGACAATATCTTTGGCCAGTTGGAGGCGTCCGGAATTATTCTTGCTGTACGGCCGGTTGGAAAAGGCTTCCAAAAACTGCCTGGGAACGATCTCGGCCGCTTGTTTGTATTCCCCGCGAACCAGGAGCGGCTGATCGATCACATCTCCTTCCAACATGGCCGGGGCTCTGGTCGGAAAGGGAATTTCACTTTCGAGATCCCGGTATTGTGAAATCAAGGCGGCCAGCCTTTCCGGTAAGGCATCGAACTTGTTGGGAAGGAAATCAAACCGGACAAAGGCGCTTAAAAACTGGGCCTGCGCATCACTGATGTTGGATCTCTTCCAAGCCAGGATAGATTCCCTGAGGGCTCCTTTATAGGCGGTGAGGAGAGAGACTCGATCGGTGACGGTGGAGGGGGAATCCAGCACGGTGAAGAGCGGGGCCCCGAGTTCTTTCATTTTAACCTTACCGGCAATCACCTCAGTCAGGCCGAACCAGGAACGCCCTTCTTTGTGCTGAACCGGTTTGTCCCCGATGGTTGAGATCTGATAATGAACCAGTTCCCCATTCCAAAACTCGTATTTTTGCAAGGGAAACCACTGGGCAAACCCGGTTTCGGCTGTCTCGTAGGGGTGGAGAAGACCTTCGTCCAGGGGATAATTGCGAACCGACATGTGGATGGCGCCATTAAGCCCTGATGCCCGCATGAAACTCCAGTTCCCCTCCGCCACGTGATAGGGGGAGGAAAGGGTGCCATTGTGTTTGTCGGAAATCAAGTGGCTGTAAACACCTCGGGGATAGATGCCGTTGATGGCATAAAATCCTTCCCCGGCGACCGCGAAAGAACCAGCCGGACTGACCTTGGGTCCCAGACCGTTTCCTTCCCCATACCAGGAATCCAAAGTTTTTTGATCGCGCAGATCCGCATAGAAGGTAGCATTCTTTTTCGCATCTTCGAATTCCTCGACGTCCTTTTGGTGGCTTTTGATTTGGTCGCTCCATGCCGCAGCCAACTCTTCAGCAGGCTTGTTTATCCAATGCTTTACCAGGGCAAACGGATGGTATTTCCCCGCCTTGGCGATCTCCCATTTCAGCAAAAATTGATTGAGTAAATCGGGGTCGGTTGGCAAGTCCTTCTGACGTCTATGGGGAGCCTTTTTAAATTCCTCGATCAACTCCTTATCTTCTTCCGTTTCCTGGAACGAGAAGGCCGCCAGTTTTTCCACTGCTGAATCAAGGTGTTCCAACCAGTAGTTGGCCATGCCCATCCGTATATTGGGCTTCAACCCGGCCAGGGTCAGTTTATGGAGGGCCTGCTTCTGGGGGATATCAATATTGCGGCTCCCCGGGCGATGGCTGATCATGATGCCGTAAAACCGGTAAAAATCCTTCTGGCTGATCGGATCGAACTTATGGTTATGACAACGGGCACAGGCTACCGTGATACCGAGCATGGCTTTGGATATCACGTCGATCTGGTTTTCCGTGAAATTGATTTGTTCCTGGTAGGCATCCACCACGCCGTAGCCGTAGGGCACCATTCGAAAATGGGCCGGGCCGATGGCCGATTCATTGAATTGAAGGTCCCTGTTGATCCGCGGCTTGGGTAAAAGATCGCCCGCGATATGTTCCATCAACAAATCGTCATAGGGAACATCCGCATTGAGGGCGCGGATGATATAATCGCGGTAGGTGGAAGCGTAGGGGAGTTTGGGGTCTCCTTCGCTACCGTGGGATTCGGCATACCGGTACCAGTCCATCCAGTGGCGGGCCCAATGCTCCCCGTAAGCCGAGGAGTCGAGCAGCTTGTCCACCAGGGCCTGGTAGGCCTCCTCCGAGGGGTCCTCGACAAAGGCTCTCACCACATCGGCCTTGGGGGGAAGCCCGGTCAGGATCAAATGTAACCGGCGAACGAGCGTTTCGGGAGGCGCCTCGTCTTGAGGAACGAGGCCCTGATTCTGCAGGGCGGAGAAAATAAAACGGTCAATCGGATTCCGGTTCCATTCCCGGTCGGACACCTGGGGCGGGGGAGTCCTTTTCAGCGGTTGGAAAGACCACCATTGGCGGCGCCTTTCCAGCAATTCCGGCCAGGGAACCGCGTTATCCAAGTCCAGTTGGGTAGGTTTTCGCAGACGCGGATCGGGAGCCCCCATTCGCACCCATTCTTCGAAATCCGCGATTACCGCGTCCTCCAGTTTTGGTCCATTGTCAGGCATTTCGAACCCATCCTGGTGGCGGATGGCCCAAATCATAACGCTCTCCTCCGGCTTTCCCGCTACGATCACCGCGCCCTCCTCGCTTCCCTCCAGAAGGGCGTCGCGGTAATCCAGGGCCAATCCGGCCTCGCTTTTGGTCACGCTGTTATGGCACTCGTAACAACTCTCCGCCAGGACCGGCCGGATCCTGTTTTCGAAAAACTCCACCTGCCCGGGTGGCAGTCCAAAAACCGGCCAACAGGAACATGTAGCCAAAACGAGATAAACCCGGAAATTCATGGTCAAGCATGGAAGGCCTAAGTCAAGGCCTCGACTTTTCCCGCCATATCGAAGTCATTTTGGGTGAGGCCCTTGGCCGTGTGGGTCCACCAGGAGAGGGTCACTTGCCCCCATTCCGTTATAATCTCCGGATGATGGTTGTATTCTTCCGCCAACGCCCCCACCTGGTTGGTAAAGGCCAGCGCCTGGGCGAAATTTTTAAACCGGTAGGATTTTCTCAATTGGGGAACCTCGTTTTTCACCACGATTTCCCAACCGGGGAGTCTTCGGAGTTCAGATTGAAAATCTTTCATGGGAGGCAAAACGGGAATTGGCGGTAGATTCTACTAATCTTATGGCTCCTTATGGGAAGAGCTTCAACAAAATTCAACCGGGGCGGGAAGGCTTTGTGAGGGGGACAAGGTTTGACCCCTTCCTCCGTCGCGTCTATCCATCTGAACCTACCAACCCCTTCCGAGTAATCTTTAGAAATATTACCCGCTTCATGTCCGAGGTTTCCTATTATGAAACGGAACAGGCAGCTTCCGAGTACCTGCTCCTGCACTACGGGGCCCCTGTTGAGGTATTGCCCTATTCTTATGGTCCTTCCACTTCATTGAACTACCCTGTGCGGTGCGTAATCGAGTGTCTGGACAAGGGGTTGCTTCCGCCCAAAGCAAGGGGTTTGGACCTGGGTTGCTCGGTGGGTCGTTCCAGCTTTGAGCTGGCCCGCACCTGTCACCAGGTCATCGGCATCGATGCCTCGAAGCGCTTCATTGAAATTGCCAACACGCTGAAGGAAAAGGGCGCCTTGACCTATCGGCGCAAGGATGAGGGGGAATTATTCACCGAACTGGTGGCGCGCCTTCCCCGTGGAATTGATCCGGACCGGGTTACTTTCAGGCCGGGGGACGCCATGAATTTGCCGGGAGATCTGGGACAGTTCGATGTGGTTCTGGGGGCAAACCTGATAGATCGTCTGGCCGACCCGCGCAAATTCCTGCAGGCGCTTCCGGGATTGCTCAGGCCTGGGGGTCAACTGATTCTCTCTTCTCCCTATACGTGGTCGCAAAACTACACCCCGCGTAAAAACTGGTTGGGAGGCTTGCAACGGGAAGGGGCCGGAAAAACCACCTTGCGAGGTCTGATCGAGGAATTGTCGGAAAATTTCGTCCTGGTTCGCGAACTGGATTTGCCGTTTCTGATTCGGGAACACGCCCGAAAATTTCAATGGAGCGTGGCCCAGGCCACCATTTGGATACGTAAGGGGCGGTACTGAGCGCCCAAGGGCGCGAATTAGGAATTAGGAATGTTTCGATTTGGGGGTTGGCGGGTGGAAGATGGGACACTCGGGAAAGAGGGAATGATGGGAGAGAGGGGGAAGCGCGCCGTGGCGTGCCTATGCCTTTGGCGTTCTTGGCGGCTTCCGCCTTCATGGATTACGGCGTGACAGGTGGCGAGAGGAAATCCAGATAGGCCTGTCCTGTCGTAGCTCTTGGGCGAAGCAGGAAGCCATCCAAACCACCGAATCGATGATAACTTTTTCAGGGTCGACTTATTTATCCTACCGGCCTTCCCGCGAAAGGTGATTGGACGCGGGCTTGAGCCACACCCAGGTGGCTCCCCAACTCCCGGAGCGTTCGCCGGCTAGCCTGAATCTTTCCACACAAGGGATTCGGGCCAGCAGATGGTGCACGGTTTCGCGCAAAGTGCCCCTTCCTTTCCCATGTACCACCCGAACTTTGTAAATGCCTTTTTTGCGGCATAACTCCAAGTAATCGGGAACCAGATCCTTGACCTCCTGGGGCCTGAATTGGTGCAGGTCCAATTCGCCATCGATGGGGTATTCGACAGGGTCCATCCTGGGGTGGACGTTTATCGGGTAGCGGGGAGTTCCCGGGCAGGTTCTTCTTTGGCGGTCAAGAGGCGGAAGGCCATGACCGCAACCAATAACCCCAAACCGAACATGACGATGCTGCTGATGCCGATGATGCTTTGCAGCCCGAAGGATTTCATGAGGAAAAGCAGCGCGGAGAGTGGCATGATCAGCATGATAACGGCTGGAATAATGGCAAACCCGGCTTTGATTTTCTGACTGCGCAGAAAAACGACCACGGTAACCAGAGCCAGGCCCGCCAGTAATTGGTTGGTGGCCCCAAACATGGGCCAGACTGCCTTCCAGGCCGGTTGGCCATGGAAGGTTTGCAGGGCAAAAATTGCCGGAAGAATGAGAACCAGGCTGGTCCCCAGGTAGCGGCTCAATTCGGAGCGCCATTCCAGGAGTTCCTCCAGAATAAACCGGCACAACCGGGTACAGGTATCGAGGGTGGTCAGGAGGAAGGTGGTTAATCCGAGCAAGGCAAATTCGATTCCGATTTCGACAGGAATGGAAAAAGCGCTCAAAAATTTGGCAAAACCTCCGGCGAAAACCAGGTTTGGGTTACCGCCTACTTTGGCAATGTCGGAGGAGGTGAGCACGATGACCGTGGCCAAGGACAAGGTGGCCAGAACGCCCTCGACCAACATGGCGCCGTAACTGACTTTGCGCACGTCGCTTTCCTTCTGAATCTGCTTGGAAGTCGTTCCGCTGGAAACTATGGAGTGAAACCCGCTGCAGGCTCCACAGGCTATGACAATGAACAAACCGGGAATCAGATAGGCGGGAGTAGCCGTTTCGTTAATCCAGCCCTTGAAGAATTCACCTTCAATGGCCGGAACGCCCAATACTATGCCTCCGATACCGCTCAATAAAATGGCGTAAAGGAAAAAAGCGCTGAGAAAATCGCGCGGTTGGAGCAGAACATTTACCGGCATCACTGCCGCAATCAGGCAGTAGGCCAGCAGCACCACGATCCAAATAAATTTTTGCGCCTCCGGAGCCGGGAAAGCGTGCCCAAACCAGAGGCCCAAAAACGTCAGCGGGACAAATACCAAAAGCGAAATGCCAAAGGGTATTCTGGTTCTTGAGGAGATGAAACCGAAGATGAGGGCGGTCAGGATAAACCAGCCCGAGGCGGTGGCCACGGCAGGTTTGGCTATGAAGTTTTCCGCGGTAAGGTCCAGAAAGACGACCAGAACGTAAACCAGTGCGGCCAAGACAAAGACCATGAACAATCGTCCCGTCCAGGGTCCGATCAAGCGGGTGCTGACCTCGGCGATAGTCCTCCCCCTGTTGCGAATGGAGAGCAGGGTGCTGCCAAAATCGTGCACGCCACCGACGAAGATACACCCCAGGATAATCCACAGCCAGGCCGGACCCCAACCAAAGTAGATGCCGGCAAAGACCGGGCCCACGATGGGACCGGTGCCGGCGATGGAAGAAAAGTGGTGCCCAAACACGACCGCGGCCCTGGTGGGGACAAAATCAACCCCATCCTCCTGGGTCTGGGCCGGAGTCGGGTTGTTGTCGTCGATGCGACAGCGCCTGTTCAAAAAGTTCCCGTAGTACTTGAAGGCGACTGCACACAGGAGACAGGTGAGTAATAATACGGCAACTAACATGGGGCTATTGCATTGGCGGGGTCTTTGAAAGTTTTCAATCCATACCGCATTTCCTTGTGCTTCGTCAAGAGGTTGGGCCGGGATGGGGAATCCGCCACCGGGGCGCGTAGGGGCCGGATTGGATCAGGATTCCGGCCGATGGGCCCACAGGGCCTGGAATTGCTGCCCCATGGCGGCGGGGTGGAGGAGGTGTTTAAGGGTTTGGCGATCCCGTTGGAAGGCTCCAGGACGCGTGGTGATGATACGCTCGATGATTTTTCCGGTATGTTTGAGGAAAAATGCTTCCTGACTTTCCAGGTGGATCCTTTTGAAACCGGATCTTTCCAGTTCATCCATCAGCCAGGTCCAGCAAATGTGGCAAGTAATGTCTTGCCGTCCCGGCTCCACCAGGAGATTCGGGCTTTGCCGGTGTCGACTATAGGCGCGCCCGCTGCCCCCGGGTGATTGGTGGATCAATTCTTCCCAGGATTTGCCATAGTCCAGCGTTATGAACAAACCGGACCAGCGGGGTTGGGCGATTTGATGCAACAGGTCCACGGAAGGCAGGGGAAGATCCAGTTGATAACCCTCCACCGCCACTGGAGGAAGACGGTGGCGAATTCCCTCCACGGCGGGGGAGAAACCTTCCAGAACAATTTCATCGAGACCATCAGCCGATACAGCCACACCAAGTTCGCGCCATGCTCCATCCATGAAAACTGTCCTGTAGAAGGGCTGAGCGTCGAAAAGTTCATTGGAAAACACCACGCAGGGCCCGGATAGATGAAGGGGATCATTCACCCCGTAATGCTCCATCTTCCCGAATGGATGGGCCGTTTTCGCGAACCAGTTAGGGCCCGGTTCACAACCTATTTCGGCAAAGGTAAAATCTTCCAGCGCCGGATTGGTTCCCTTCCAACCCTGGTTGAGCAACTTCCGGGCCGCTTCCAAGACCATTTCGGCGAAGACCATTCCCAGGCTTTGGGAGGTGTAGTAATCGCTTTCCCCATGTCGGCCAACCCTGTTTCCATCCCCTTGGTAGTACCCCCATTGGGGATGGTAGAGGGCGGCTTGGATATAGTCGCAATAATTGAGATATCCCCGGGGCGCACTCGCCTGTTGCAAAAATTTCAGGAGTTTCCGAGAGTCCGGATGCTGGGGTCGCGTTTTCACCGTAGGATATCTTTATAGTTTAATGAGACCCATTGGCGGAGTCTGAAAAAGTTATGAAGCGAGGATTTGTTGCAATAGCGCTTTTTGCGGGAATGGGTTCACTGGGCCTGGTCCTTTCCCTGGGGTCGATTTTGGGGGATCTTTTTTCCGGGCGGCACGGTCGTGAAGCCGGCCGATTCAAGGAAACCCTTCAGTTGGTATCCAAGCATTTTGTGCGGGCGGACGAGGTGGATACCGGTGATTTGACTGCCGATGCGATCGACCACCTGTTGCAATCGCTGGACGAAAATTCCCAATACCTGCCCCGGCGGGAGGCCCGCGAATTTGAAATCGACACGGAGCAACGATACGGCGGAATAGGCATTGAGGTGGAATGGTCGGAAGGCTGGGTAACGGTAGTTGCTCCGATCGAGGGGAGCCCGGGTGAGTTGGCTGGATTGCTTCCAGGGGATCGGATCATCCGCATAGAAGGTGAATCCATGAAGGGCGCCCGGTATCGGGACGTGGTAGAGCGCCTGCGAGGACGACCCGGCAGCAAGGTGGCATTTTCCATTGTTCGACAAGGATCGGGCGGGGAGATGGACTTGGAAGTGGTCCGCAGTGTGATCCAGGTAGATAGCGTGCGCCAGGCGCACATGATCGAGCCTGGCATCGGCTACCTCAGGATTACGAAATTTGGTTTAAAAACGGGCCATGAATTTCGCGAAGCGTTGGATAAATTGGATCGTCATGGGTTGGAGGGCCTGATTCTGGACCTGCGCAACAATGCGGGCGGGGTGCTGCGCTCGGCCGTCGAGGTGGCGGGCGAATTTTTCGAGCCTGGGGAGACGGTTGTTTACACCGAGGGAAAGGAAGCTTCCGCCAATAAACATTACCGCGCTTCCAGTCCGAAACGCCATGGTGATTTCCCCCTGGCGATTCTGGTAAACAAGGGTAGCGCCAGCGCATCCGAAATTGTGGCCGGCGCCCTCCAGGACATCGGACGGGCCAAGTTGGTTGGGATGCAGACCTTTGGCAAGGGCTCGGTCCAGACTATTTTCCAATACGACAATGGCGATGCCATGCGCCTGACCACCGCCATGTATTTTACGCCGGCCGGCCGGGTCATCCACAAACGGGGGCTCGAGCCCGATTTGCAAATTGCCCAGACGGACGAGGAGATGCGCCAACTCATGCTGCAGCGCCGTTACCTGGAAATTCTCGGGGAAGAAGCCTTTGTTGAAAAGTATGGCTTCGAGCCCATCCTCGATTCCCAATTGATGGGCGCCCTCGAACTTCTCAAGGCCGAATCGCCCTGAGGAAGCGCTTAAATTTTTCGTGCACTCCCCCTCAGGTTCCTTAGGATCACCGGCTTTTATGGAAAAGATCCTGCAATTATTAATTGAGGGAGAGCCCTTCAACACCAGCCAGATGGCCGAGGTATTGAACTATTCCGTCGAGGAAGTGGAGGCCCGTTTGGCCGAACTCAAGGAGCAGAATATTCTGCTCGGATGGCGTCCCGTTTTCAACCCCGCCAAGGAGATTGATGATTGGGTTCGAGCCGCCATAGAAGTAAAAATCAAGCCGGAACGGGAGGGTGGTTTCGATCGGCTCTCGGAACGTATCAGCCGCTTTGACGAAGTGGAAAGCTGTTACCTCATGTCGGGCGCTTACGACTTGCTGGTTTTTGTAAAAGGGCATCACCTCAAAGCGGTGGCCGGTTTTGTGTCGGAGCGATTGGCCACCATCGACGGGGTGCTTTCCACCGCTACCCACTTCATGCTGCGAGCCTACAAGGAACAGGGCTTCCTCTTGCCCGGAGCCAGGGAAGATCCCGAAAAACCGAAGATCAGTCCGTGAAGACGCCAACGAGGCAACGCTCATTCGTGGCCCGACATATACGCGATATGCCCCGATCCGGCATTCGCGAATTTTTTGAATTGGTGCAAGGGGCGGACGATGTCATTTCCCTCGGTGTGGGGGAACCCGGGTTTGCGACCCCTTGGCACATCCGGGAAGCCGCCATCTATGCTTTGGAGCGGGGCAAAACCAGCTATACCTCGAATCTCGGATTGCTCAAGTTGCGCCGGGTAATTGCGAGCTATCTGGCCAGGGAATTCCGCGTGGAGTATCATCCGGAACGCCAGATTCTGGTAACGGTCGGCGTTTCCGAGGCCCTGGACATTGCTCTGAGGGCCATTATCAATCCGGGTGACAAGGTCATGTATCATGAACCGTGTTACGTATCCTATCATCCCAGCATTTCCATGGCCCATGGGGTCGGGGTGAAAGTGCCGACCCGGGAAGAGGACAATTTTGCCTTGGATCCGAGACAATTGTGGAATTACTGGGAGCCGGGGGTGAAAGCCCTGGTGTTGAACTTTCCCACCAACCCCACCGGGGGAACGGTTTCAATCGCGCAATTGCGGGAAGTGGCCCGTTTTGCCCAGGAAAAAGACCTGCTCGTGATCAGCGATGAAATCTACGGGGAACTCACCTTTGCAGGGAAACACACTTCCATCGCCAGCTTGCCCGGCATGCGCGATCGAACGATTTTACTGCACGGTTGTTCCAAGGCGTTTGCCATGACCGGTTTTCGCATTGGATTTGCCTGCGCCCGGAGCGAGCTGACCGAGGCGATGATGAAAGTGCACCAATACAGTATGTTGTGCGCCCCTATCCTCAGTCAGGAGGCCGCCATTGAAGCCCTGCAGAATGGCGCTGAAGCCGTGGCCCGGATGAAGGATCAATACCGCAGGAGGCGGGACCTGATCGTGCGCAAAATGAATCAATCAGGCCTGAACTGCCATTTACCCAACGGAACTTTCTATGCCTTTCCATCCATTCGTTCCACCGGGCTGGACTCCAAATCGTTTGCCTTGAAATTATTCGAGGCCAAGCGGGTGGCCACGGTCCCGGGAAATGCCTTCGGAGAGAGCGGGGAGGGCTTTATTCGCTGCAACTATTCGACCGGCTACGGGGACCTACTGAAAGCGTGTCAATTGATCGATGAGTTCGTGCAGGAACTCTGACCATCCCGCCCTGTCGGAATTGCCCCGAATGGCGCTTGGTTACCACAGGATACAGAGAGCACATCCGCCTTCGCCGGAACAGGATCCGTTCCACTCCAAAGCCCAGTGTCGCACAGCGCACACTGGGTTGAAATGGACAAAAACAAAGAACCCCAACGGGGTTCCACAATGAATCAATCCCAAGGCATTTTGGAAATAATTTGTGGAACCCCGTCGGGGTTCAATCATATGGGCGGTCGGTACCCCAGCGTGCGCTACCCCAGCGTGCGCTACCATGCTTTGCTTAAACCGTGCTTCGCAACGCTACGCAGGTCAAGAGGCTTCGCGAGGCACAGCGCGACGCTGGGCTCCGGAGTTTAACGCCGTTGGCGTAAAAGCCAGATGTTTGAATCGGTTGATCGGAGCAATGGGCGCATTTGCATCCCCATAATCGTGATCTTGATCTCTCTCCTTTTCTCCAATTCCTAATTCCTAATTGGCGCGCCCCGGCGCGCCTATGCCGCTCCTAATTCCTGGATCCTGGATTCTGGTTTCCAGATCCTGGATTCTGGTTCGTGAGCTTGGCGAACTTCCACATCCTCTTCATCCACGCCTTTCTCCCTCCTCCATTCCTGATTTATCCCGAACCCGGGTGGCGCCCCTTTGGTTTTTGGTTGGTTTATGGTGGGGGAGTTGTTACACAAGCGCCTTTTTTCATGGAGTTCGGGCAGAAGAGTGTAGCGTTGGTGGGGCGTCCCAACGTGGGCAAGAGTTGTTTGTTCAATGCCCTTGCGGGCCGCCGATTGTCCATCGTGCACGACCGGCCGGGGGTGACGCGCGACGTGGTCAGCTTCGCCCTTGATTCCGGTCATATGCTTCTGGATACAGGGGGCATCGGGATCAAACCGGAGATGACTCCCCGGCGCTTGCAACGTGCCACGGAACAGCAGGTGGAATTTGCTCTCCAAGCCGTCGAACTGGTATTGCTTGTGGCTGACGGACTGGAGGGAATGACCCCTTTGGATGAAATCCTGGCCGAGCGCCTGAGATCGAGCGGTAAGCCGTCCTGGGTCGTGGTGAACAAAATCGATGGGCCCGAGCACGAGGACAAGATCCACGAGTTTAATAAACTGGGCCTCAACGGGGTTGTCTTTACATCGGCAGAGCACCGCCGGGGGATAAACCGGTTGCGGCAACTCATGGGAGAGGAATTGGGATCCGCTTCACCGGATGCGTCTCAGGGGTGGAGGGGCCGCATTCGCATTTCCTTTGTCGGCCGCCCCAACGTGGGAAAGTCGTCCTTGTGCAATGCGCTGCTGCGGGAAAAGCGCATGATCGTGAGCGAAATCCCGGGAACGACCCGGGATTCCGTAAGCCAGGATCTCGATTTCCGGACCGATAGCGGAGACCGGTTGAAGTTCAGCTTGATCGACACGGCTGGACTGCGGCGCAGGGCGAAGGTATCCGATCCGATCGAGTATTTCTCCTCCTTGCGGGTGGAGGACACCATCGCCCGAAGCGACGTGGTGTTCCTGGTTCTGGACGCCCTCGATGGGGTCACCAAACAGGACAAATTGATAGCCGGGCACATCCTAGGAAAAGGGAAGGGCATTATCGTCCTGGTCAACAAGTGGGATTTTGCGGTGAAGCGGTTTAAAGAGGCTCCCTTGCCCGGGTACAGGGATTTGGAGGAATTTCGCGATAAGTTTGAAAAGTCGCTACGCAAGGAAATATTTTTTCTGCCGGATGCTCCTGTATTATTCGTTTCGGCGTTGGAGGGGTTGAGAATCGATGAAATACCGCCCCAATCGGCCCTGATCTACAAGAGGCTGTTCACCGAAATACCGACGGGCCGCCTCAACACCGTGCTCAATAAATTGATGCGGCGCAACCCTCCCCGGCACATAAAGAAGATACGCTTCAAAATTTATTACGCCGTTCAAATCTCTCACCGGCCCATCAAGTTCAGATTGTTTTGTAATAATGAGGGGAGGCTGGATGCTACCTACCGTCGTTTCCTGCAATCGAACCTGATCAGGGTATTCGACCTTGGGGGTTGCCCGGTTTTGTTTAATTTGGTGGGAAAAAAGCCCTTCAAATCTTTCAAAAGACCGTAAACAACCGGTACAGGCTTTCGATTTGACCCCTGTCATGAGTTCCCATTCCGGCATTTCGATGGTATTTATGGGATCTGATTCCCTCGCCTTCCCGTCGCTGGAGTTGCTTTGGGGAAGGCGGAATGATTTACCGATTCGGGCCGTTTATACCCAACCGGACCGACCGCATGGACGGGGGAAAAAGATCCGGCCCTCCCGGGTCAAGTCCTGGGCCTTGGAGCGCGGCATCGCCGTTCAACAACCAGCCTCCTTTACGGCGGGCGCTATTTCGCTGCTGAAGGAGTTGAATCCGGACCTGATCCTGGTCATGGCCTACGGGCATATATTGCCTCAGCCCGTTTTAGACGTGCCGCCCTTGGGGATCTATAACTTGCACCTCTCGCTCTTGCCCAAATTGCGAGGAGCTTCTCCGGTGGAGTCCGCCATTGTTTCCGGAGAACGGGTGACGGGGATTTCCCTGATGCGCCTGGTGTTGCAATTGGATGCCGGTCCCATCATAGACCAGGAGGTTGTCCCCATCGACGAAGAGGACACTGGGGGATCTCTGCTCGAGAAATTGTCGGAGGCGAGCCCTGTTTTATTGGAGCGGAATCTGGAGGGCCTGTCCAAGGGTAGTTGTGCGGAGTCCCCGCAATCGGAAAGTGAGGCTACCTATTGCCGGATGATGTTAAAAAAAGATGGCCAACTCGACTTTGCCAAACCGGCTGCTCAATTGGCCGGGCGCATAATGGGACTCAATCCCTGGCCCGGATGTTTTGCCCGCCTGGGGGACACAGTCTTGAAAATAGGGCACGCTACCCACCGTAGCGGAAAGACGCCGGGGAATTTCGGCCAAGTGCTGGCGCTGAGGGCGGAGGGCCTTGAAGTGGCCACGGGCGATGGAATTCTCATCCTTAAATCGTTGCAGAAGCCCGGCGGCAGGTTATTGCCGGTAAATGAATTTGCCCGGGGCTTCCCTTTACTGCCGGGGGACCGCTTTGCCGGGGGAAAAATGTATCCGCTTGTCTCCAAAAAACCCTTTTCCCAGAAAAGATTCTTTCAACTCGATAACAAAACGTGTTAATCTTTCCTCCGGGTTCCTTTCAACCCATCTTCCCAACCCCAAAATATCCAATATGAAATCCCAACTCGTTATCCCTGTTATTGTACTTAACCTATTCCTTCCTGCGCTTACTCCCGGGGCTCAAAACTTATCCCAGCCGCAACGGATTCCGGTCAGGAGCCAGACGGCCGGCCTCACTCAGGATATGGCCATGCTCAAGCAACAATTGGGGGAAATTCGCCTGGAACTGGAGCGGTTGTTCCGGGCGAGCAATTCCCTGCAGATCCGTCTTAAGGCTCTCGAGCAAAAAAACTCCGGCAGCGGATTTATTTCGGAAAAATTTTTCAACCAGGAACTGGTTTCCCTGCGGAGCGAATTCAACCGGTTGAACAAGGCGAATAAGGAGCAGATCATTTCACAAGTCAGTGCGCAAATTCGGGCCTTGGCCAGTGAAACGGAAAAATCTCTTCAATCCCTGGCCGGCTCAGGGGGTGCTCCGGCTACGCTGAAGGTGGTGGAGTTTTCCGACAACTACCCGAAATCGGGCATCTATTATAAAGTTCAGACAGGGGACACCATTTCCAAGATTGCCAAGGAGTCGGGTTCCAAGATCTCCTATATTATCAATGCAAACAAGATTCCAAATCCGGATCGACTGATGGTAGGGAAAGAGCTTTTTATTCCGGTGGACAACCCCAACTAATTTCAGTCAGATGGCCAAAAAGACAGGTGGACTGGGAAGAGGACTGGGTAGTTTGATTGCCGAAGGTGTGGCAAGCCCCGGTATCTTGGAGAAAACCGAGGCCGAGCCAGTCCTCAAAAAAGCCCCTTCCTTCATCGAAGTACTGGAGGATGGCGTCAGGCCGGCCGGGAACCCCGAGTACCGGGATTTGAGTATCGATGCGATTGAACCGAATCCCTTCCAGCCCCGCCGGGAGTTTAATGAAGCCCATTTGGCGGAGTTGGCCGACAGTATACGCTCCGAAGGCTTGTTGCAGCCCATTGTGGTGCGGAAGGATGGGGCAACCTATCAACTGATTGCGGGGGAGCGCCGCTGGAAGGCCTGTCGGCAATTGAATTTGAAAACCATTCCGGCCCGCGTCGTGGAAGCCAGCGATGCCTCATCTGCCGCTATCAGTCTTATCGAAAACCTGCAACGGGAGGGATTGAATCCCATCGAGGAGGCGATTGGATTTGCCAGCCTTCTGCGCGATTTCGACCTGACCCAGGAGCAGGTTGGCGAACGGGTGGGCAAGGGCCGCGCCACCATCGCCAACGCCTTGAGGCTGCTTCAGTTGGATAAGGAAGTGCAGGGTTATATTCGGAAGGGCCATTTGTCGCGGGGTCATGCCAAAGTGCTGCTGGGCATCGAGGATGAAACCCAGCGCACTGTGTTGGCCCGGCGCATCGTGGAGCAGGGATCCAGCGTGCGGGAGACGGAACGTTTGGCCAAGCAGGTCCGGGAAAGCCGTGGTCAGACCGCGGCTAAGGCGGGGGCGGCAAAATCTCCGGCCGAAGAGGCCGCGTTATCCGAATTGGAGGGCAAAATATCCCGACGGTACAAGACCCGTGTAGTTCTCAGGCACACCGCCAAAAAGGGTAGAATTATCATCGAATATTTTGGCAACGATGATTTGGCCCGGATACTGGAGGAGATGGGGATCGAATCCTGAAGGGTTGAGGTTTTTCCTTGCACAGTGAGGGCCAGGCCGGCAAATTAGCCCGTTTTTCTAAAGATCTCCGGGATGCCAATCACAATCGCCATATTCAGCTTCCTCTTGTTGTTGTTGTGTTTATTTACCCTCTTACTGGTGTTGGTGCAAAAGCCCAGGGCCGATGGAGGTTTGGGAGCGGCCTTGGGAGGCGGTTCCATGGAGGCGGCGCTAGGGGCGGAATCCAGCAATGTGCTCAACAAGACCACCATCTATAGCGTCATCGGGTTTTTTATCCTGACCTTCGCCCTCTACCTGGGAAATTTGACCATTGTCGAGGACAGCCAAGCCACTGGCAGGGAGGGACTTTTGAGCGAAGTGATAGAGGTCGAAGAGGGAGGGGTTGCTCCAGCCACCGCCCCAACCGGTTCCACTCTGGAGCCGTCTTTGCCCGAAATCAATTCGGAATCGGCCGGCCAGGAGGTTTCAGGCCCGGCTGAGGAAGGAAACGCAGGGGAAGCGGCTGAGGCCGGGGTATCGACTTCCGAAGAAGGAGTTGAACAACCCTGAAGTGGATTTTCGGGTCTTGAAACTCATCCACTGGAAACATCTTGTCTTGGCCGCTTGTTTGGTCGGCCTCACCTGCTCACAAATTTGGGCACAGGGTTCGCAGCGCAGGCCGAGAGTGGAACTGCTGCGGGAAATCGATTTGGAGGAGGGCCGGGAGCGGCTGAAGGTATTTCGCAACCTCTGGATTGATGGGGACTACAGTACCCGGTTTGAACTGCAGTTTATCCCGAGAAGGGGAGAACCCGATAAAGTGACCGGAACGCTCTGGGGCAGCAATTTACCCGAGGGCCCCGTTTCGCTTCTGAAGATAAACGACCCATCTGCTCATGAGTTCTACCTGCGCAACGGTCCGGAAGGGTTCATTTCCACTCGTAATTCCCAAGACCCGCAATGGAGTCGGTTGCCGGAATTGGATTGGCTCCGGGAGACGGCGGAAGGGTTCCTGGTTACGCCTTTTGATCTAATGATGCCCTACATCTACTGGGATGATTGGGAGTACGATGGGGTAACCAAAATTCGCGGCCGGATTGCCCATTCCTTTTTCATGCTGGCCCCGGAGGATTTTCGAGGAAAGATGGCCGACCTCAGTGGTGTATTGGTTTTTCTGGATGAAGCGTTCAACGCCATGCTCAAGGCCGAGTACGTGGACGGGGAGGGAAATACGGTTAAAACCTTTCGACTACTGGACCTGAAAAAGGTCGATGGGATTTGGTTGCCCAAAACCATTGATTTCATGGACGAGAAAAGCCGCGATAAAACCAGGTTCAGGATCACGGATGCCGCCATGGGCCTGGAGTTCTTTAACCATCCCTTGAGCCGGGGCGAACTTCCAACCCTTGCCCCCGAAATTCCCTCCGCTTTCTATAGCGAGATTCGCTGAAGAGAGAATGGCCGCAGGCGGGGAATCGAGGGCCGGAAAAATTTTCGTTCCTTTTACTTGAAGGCGAGGGGCAAAGTTACTCAGATGGATCATCTCAGTATTTCGACACGAAATTAGATTCAAATTATTATGACACTATCCACTTGGGCAAAAAACGTCTCTCCCTCTCCCACCTTGGCGGTGGATACCCGGGTCAAGGAAATGATCGCTGCCGGCCAGGATATTGCCGGTTTTGGGGCTGGAGAGCCTGACTTCGATACACCGGATTTCATCAAGGAGGCCTGTAAGGCCGCATTGGATGAGGGCAAAACCAAATATGCGGCCACACCCGGCATTCCCCCGCTTCGCTCCGCTTTGGCAGAAAAGTTTCGCTCCTTTAACCACATCGAGACCGCCGCCGCCAATGAGGTGGTCGTCTCTCCCGGGGGAAAATTCTCCCTCTATCTGGCCATTCTCGCCACTTGCGGTCCCGGAGATGAGGTAATTATCCCGGCGCCTTACTGGGTGAGCTATCCGGAAATGGTCAAGTTGGCCGGAGCCACTCCCAAAATAATCATAGCGGGGGATGACCAGGGATTTAAAATAACCCCGGAACAATTGAAGGATGCCATTACTCTCCGCACCCGCATGCTGATATTGAATTCTCCTTCCAATCCCACCGGCGCCGTTTATTCACGGGATGAACTTGAAGCCGTGATGGAGGTGGTCGTGCGCAATGGGATTTATGCCATGTCCGATGAAATCTATGAGTACCTCTATTATGACGGCCTCAAACACGATTCACCGGCATCCTTCAGTAAGGAAGCCGCCGATCTCACCATTACGGTCAGTGGATTCAGCAAAACATTTTCCATGACCGGTTGGCGGCTCGGGGTGCTGCACGCCCCGGCTGCTATTGCCAAAGCCATATCCAGCCTGCAAAGCCAGACCAGCTCCAATGCCACCACGTTCGCCCAATGGGGCGCCTTGGCCGCCCTGGAACATCCGGAAAAGGCGCGGGCCGCCATCGATGAAATGCTCGTCGCTTTTGACCGCCGCCGCCTGTTTTTGCTGGAGGGCCTTCAGGCCATAGCGGGGGTAAGCTGCTTGCGGGCGCAAGGGGCCTTTTACCTCTTCCCCAATGTTTCCTCCTTTGGACTGACTTCCGATGATTTTGCCGCGCGCCTGCTGGAGGAGAGCAGGGTGGCGGTCGTCCCCGGCAGCGGATTTGGAGCTGATGCCTACATCCGCCTCAGTTACGCCACTTCCGACACCATCATCGAAAAGGGAATCAACCGCCTGACTGAGTTTTGCGGCCGGTTTTAGTTCGGGATTGACCCCTTTCGTCTTTTCCAAGAGGTTTTCAGGCTGAACGTTATCGGAATGCGTTTTTTGCGGAGAGTGTATTCAATGGTGTGGCCTACTTGAAATTTTGAAACCGGTATGAAGGGAAAAGCTCGGAAAACCTCGAAAGGAAAGGAATCCTGGAACCACACCACGCCCGTGGTTTTCTCCCCGCTGTTCGATTGGCCGCCGAATCCCAAGGCCTTCGTGATTGCGCTGACTAAGCGTTGGGTGACGGTAACGCGGAACGTGCTCTTTCTCATTATGGCTGCGTTGGTCTACCGGTATTGGGTCCCGGATCTTTCCGTGATGCGGTCGCTCTCGGCGGATTGGATCGGGCTGATCTTTTTGCGCAACTTTCTGTTCATGCTGGTGGTTGCGGGCGGCCTTCACCTCTACCTGTTCACGTTCCGCCTGCAAGGCAAGCGCCTCAAATACGATGGCCGCGAAAAGTTTGACAAGACCCGGAAATTTTCATTTCGCAATCAGGTTTGGGACAACATGTTCTGGTCTTTGGCCAGCGGGATGACGGTCTGGAGTGCTTACGAGGCGCTCTATTTCTGGGGCTTGGCCAACGGCACGATTCCCAGCTTCGCGTTCATCGATCATCCCTTGGTTTTCGTGCTGTGGCTGCTTGTCATGCCCGTGCTCCTTTCGTCGCACTTTTTCCTGATTCACCGGCTGCTGCATTGGCCGCCGTTGTACAAGACCGTGCATCGCTTGCACCACCGCAACATCCATATCGGCCCCTGGTCGGGGATGGCGATGCACCCGGTCGAGCACGCCATCTACGTATCCTCAGTGCTTATACACTTTGTCCTGCCGTCCCATCCCGTCATTTTGCTGGTACACCTTTACAGCAGGTGCCTGGGTCCGGCGTTTTCCCACGCCGGTTTTGAGAAGTTGCTGGTCAAAGATACCAGTGTGGTCGACGCCGCAGACTTTCACCACCAACTGCACCACCGCTTTTTCGAGTGCAATTACGGCACCGTCGACGCACCTTGGGACCGCTGGTTTGGTTCCTTCCACGACGGCTCGGACGAGGCCACTGTGCGGATGCGGGAGAAACGCCGCCGCATGTACCGAAATAGGCCGACGGCTTAGCCCAAGTTCGGCAATTATAGTCAAAAATACAGCCTCCTGTCGGACCGCTGTCAGGAAACCGGTGTTAATCCCGCATTTTTCACAAATTTTCTACTGCGCTCCGAAATATCCTGCTTCGCCTAAAGGCTACGGCAGGACATGCCGGCACTGGTGCGGACTCCGCTGGATTCGCGACTTTGCAGGGTGTCGACCCAGCTTCATCCGCGCCTCTGCCCGAAGCCCACACCAGCACTCGATCTTCGTTCGCTCACGACGAATTTTGTGAGAAATGCGGGCTAGTGTCATGTCCCGGAAATTCCTTCAAACAATACCGTAGCGATTTCAAGTTGTAGGAGCGCCATAGGCGCGCCGGGGCGCGCCTATTTAGAATTAGGAAATAGGAGGGATTAACCACAAAAACCACAAAAGACTCAAAAGGAGAGGAGGGAGGATTTGACTCTCGCAGAGAGCGCAAAGCAACGCAAAGAGGAAAGAATAACGGAGGGCGGACATTCCTGTCCGCCATTTAACCCCAATCTCAATTCTGATCGAAAAAATAGAAAAAGGCGTAACTACTCAGGTATCCAAAGCCTAACCTGCATTTCTCACAAATTTTCATGCGATGGTGATTGAAAGAACTGTAGGAGGGGGTTTATCCCCCGATTGCGGTGGGGCCTTTTGGAGGATCGGGGCGTAAAGCCCCTCCTACAGTTTCGTGATACGATATAAACATTCATGCGGACGATTGCTCAAGATACCTGAGTGGTTACAGTTAACCTTCTATCTGGCTGTTACAGAATAACACCCAGCCGTTTGTGTGAATGAATTTCCGGGACACCACACTAGGAGACCGGTGGCTGCTGGGTTAGTTGGTCGGATTATCCGTCAGCCTCGATTCATTCCACCTCGATTCTGCGGTCTACCGATTTTGCCAAGAGTCAAGACCTGACGTCTTTTACCCTTACCACCAAACTGTACTTCTTCCCCCTCAAATTCGGTTATGAGAGGATGTGCCGGGATCAATCCCCGTTCTTCACTTCTTCAGGCTCGAGAAAACGAAAAATCCATTCTTCGGGTTTAACATAACCCAGTCTTTCCCGCACTACTCGTTCGAGGAATACCGGATCGTTGTATAATTTACCCAGGTATTCGTCCTTTTGGGGCAGGTCCTGCTCAATTTGCCGCTTTAGTTCGCGTTTATCGGCATGGCGGGTTTGCAGGTAAGTCAGTTGGTTACGGGTCTCGTAGAGTTCAATGACCATGATAACCAAAGCGCCCACACAGAGCAGCATGAAAGTGGTTAGCAGGGTGTTGAGGACGAACCGCTTCATAAAAGAACAGCTACACTCTAGGATGAGGTCGAAAACATTTGAAGCGAAATTCTTCCGAATATTCCATCCGAGATGAAATTCAGCCGCTGTGAATTGAATGACAGCGGTTCATCTTGATGTGAAAAATCAGGGGATAGGAAATAACCACAGAGGTCATAGAGAACACTGAGAAGGGAAGAATGGGGAAGAGGATTAACCACGGATCCCGCTTCGCCCATAGGCTACGGCAGGACAGGTTACACGGATGAGCACTGATGGGAAAATAGCCACAAAAAGCACAAAACACTCAAAAGGGAAGGGGGGAAGCGCTGAAAGTCTTCAGCGAATTAGGAATTAGCCCGCATGTCTCACAAAATTCGTCGCGAGCGAACGGAGATCGAGTGCTGGTGTGGGTTTCGCGCCGATGAGCGGGTGAAGCTGGGTCGACACCCTGCAAAGTCGCGAATCCAACGAAGTCCGCATCAGTGCCGGGATTCCGGAGCGCAGTAGAAGATTTGTGAGATATGCGGGTTAGGAGGGAGAAAGGCACATCCGCCTTCGCCGAAGGCCTACGGCGTGACAAGGAAAGGCTGAATGGGGAGATGTTCGGCAAGCTCACGAATTAGAAACCAGGAATGGACTCTCGCCAAGAACGCAAAGACTTGGAAGAATTGGGAACGAGGGGGAGAGATCACAATCAGGATTACACGGATGAGGGGGGTAAGGTACGGATGGGAAATGGTATTGCATGACCAATGACCACTCTTTTCCCCTTGATCGATGCGTTAACATAGTCCACATTGGACCATTATTAACCGATGAGAGCAACCAGGAGCGCCAAGAATGCCAAATCCGATCGCATTTGGACCGTGGCTGAGGCCAAGGCGCGGTTGTCCCAAATTCTGCGTCTAGCCGAGGAGGAAGGTCCGCAACGGATTGGCGTCCGGAAGGCTTTCATCGTGGTCCCCGCCGGCGCTTGGCAACGGAAAGCCTCACCCCGCAAACCGCTAGGGCAGTGGCTCGTGGAAAATATGCCGCGTGGGGTCGAGCTTGAGACCCCGGACCGCAATTCAAATCGGAAAATCCCCTTCATCGACGAAGAAGACGAATGAATGGCTATCTTCTGGATACCAATGTTGTTTCAGAAGTCATCCGGAGATCGCCTCACCAACGGGTCGTCACCTTTCTTACCGAGCAAGACGACTTATGGCTGTCGGTGATTGTGATCCATGAACTGGAATTTGGATTGCGGCGCATGCCGCAAGGACGACGGCGGGACAGTCTTGGGATCGCTCTGCGGGGAGTGGTTGCTGAGTATGAAGACCGCATCCTTACCTTGAACCGGATCAGGGCGGAGTGGGCCGCCCAATTTCGTGCGGAAGCGCGAGGTTTTGGGCGTGCCCTAGACCTGGGAGACTCGCTGATTGCAGGAACAGCAAAAGCAAATGATCTGGCCATCGCAACCCGCAACGCCAAGGATTTTCACGCTTTGGGTGTCAACGTGGTCAATCCTTGGAAGATGCCGAGATAGAAGGGCACAGAGGGGGGAGCGCTGAAAGCCTTCAGTGAATTAGGAATGAGGAATGAGGAATGGAATAAAGATTCTGAGATTCTGAGGTGCCAAGGTACTGAGAGGGAAAAGGAACACTTCATGTAGTGACCATATTTTCCTCGAAATACATATTCTAACAACACTTCCTTTGGTCGCTTGATCCTGCTTCGCCCAAGGGCTACGGCAGGACAGGTCCGGCTTTGCCGGAACAGGATCCGTTGCACTGAGCAGGATTAATTTTGCGAGGTACTTGGATTTGGAGATGCCCTCTTACCCTTGGCGCCTTTTTCTCAGAAACTCCGTCCCCAGGCATCTAAGCAACTCTTCTATTTTCCTGTTGGAGCACAGCTCCATCCTATTGCCGGCTTGTCCTGCCGTAGCCCTTGGGCGAAGCAGGAAGACATCAAGCGAAGCGTTGTATTTTATGAACCACGCATGGAAAAATAGCCACAAAAGGCACGAAAGACTCAAAAAGGTAGGCCCAATCCACCCCTCAATTGCGCAACCGATCACCTTTTGGTTTATGGATCGTTTTCTTCCAACTTTGCGTTCTCTATTGGTGATTTATTTAAAGGCCGCCTTCCCAAAAATTGAGGGCGAGTTCGGCGAAGCATAAGGCTCCTATGGGCAGGGCGTCGTCGTTGAAATCGAAATGGGCCTGGTGCAGTAGAGGGGGGTTACTCTCTCCCTTCGGAGTCAGACCCAAGGCAAAGAAGCAGGCCGGTTTTTCCAAGGCGAAATAAGCGAAATCTTCTCCGACCATGGTTGGTTCCATGGGGTGTAAAACGGGTTCGAATTCGGTCGAATTGGCGAGGGTGTCGACCAGGTATTGCACCGCTTTGGGATGATTGACCAGGGCGGGGTAGCCGCGGCGGATCTCGACTCGAGCGGTTCCCCCCATGGATTGGGCCGTCTCGATGGCCAGGGATTCGATTCGGTCGAAGACCAGCCGTTGGGATTTTCGGGTTAAGGTTCTGATAGTTCCGGACAAGGTTACCGTGTCGGGGATTATGTTGTAGGCGGTTCCAGCCGAAATTCTGGTAACGGTGACTACGGTCCGGTCTGCCCCCGAAAGGGTGGGGGTGGTAAGGGATTGCAATGCCGTCACCACCTGACTGCAGATGGGGATGGGATCGACCGCATCGTGGGGAAAGGCGGCATGCCCTCCTCGGCCGCGGACCTGTATATCGAACCGATCGGCGTTGGCTGTCATGGGCCCGGAACGGTAGGCGATGGCGCCCAATTCCAGTTTGGGCCAACCGTGCAGCCCAAAAATCATATCGACCTCGGGATCCTTCAGCGCCCCGGCCTCGGCCATGGCTTTTCCCCCGGCGCCTTCTTCCTCAGCGGGCTGAAAAATAAATTTTACCGGGCCTCGCAACCGATCTTCCAATCGGGCCAACAACAGGGCGGCTCCCAGCAGACAGGTGGTGTGGCCGTCGTGGCCGCAGGCGTGCATGTATCCCGGGTTTTGCGAGACATGGGGCTTGTCCGATTCTTCGGTGATGGGCAGGCAATCCATGTCGGCCCGGAAAGCCACGCCTCTCCCGGGCTTATCGGCGCAAAGGGTGGCGATGAGACCGGTTTGGGCGATCCCGGTGGAAATCTGAAATTTTCCCGTTTCTTTCAACCGTTCCGCTACTTTTCCGGACGTGCGGTATTCGGAATAGCCGGGTTCGGGGTGCTGGTGGATATCGCGACGAAACTCCACCAGTTCAGGTAGCAACGCCCGCAACAATTTTTCGGGTGATTTCATGAGGGGGAGGAGGCGCCAGGGGGCGCCAATTAGGAATTAGGAATGAGGAATTGGGAGGCACAAAGGCACAGAGTGGGGAAAGGGGATAACCACGGATGAAGGGCTGGCGCCCGCCCCCCACCGGCGCGACTGTGGGCTGGCGCCCTTGTCTTGCCGACTCCCCCTCAAGGGTGGAGTGATGGATAAGCACGGATGGGGTCTCAATCTTGATTTTGATCGTGATCGTGATCGAAAGGCTGGAAGCATAACGGAGGGCGGACATTCCCTGTCTGCGTGCGGTGACGCACAGGCAGGCTGTCCGCCATTTAATCCTCCCTGATCCTGATCGTGATCGAAAGCTAAATTTGACTCTCGCAAGGAGCGCGAAGCTACGCAAAGAAATGGGAGAGAGGGGGAAGCGCCCAAGGGCGCGAATTAGGAATTAGGAATGGGGAGAGAGATCAGGATCAAGATCACGATCAAGATCAGGATTACTGGGATGGACAGGATATGGAGGAAAGTTTAGCCACAAAAGGCGCAAAAAGGAAGGAGAGAGAAAATGACTTCCGCAGAGAACGCAAAGAAAGGGCAATGGCGGACAGCCTGCCTGTGCGTCACCGCACGCAGACAGGGAATGTCCGCCCTCCTTTATCTCTCGCCACTAACCACTAGTCACTAATTCCTGAACCCAACGGGGTAGTGCAGGAAATATTTTACCCTTTCCTTGCCAAGCCGAAACGGGATGTTATGGTTTATGGCTTTTTATCGATAGACCCCTATGTCCCATAAGGAAATTAGCCTCTCCCGAAGAAGAAATAATTACCATAAGCGATGGTCGATTGGAGGTGCCGGACCAACCCGTCCTACCCTATATCGAGGGAGACGGGATCGGCCCCGACATCTGGGCGGCAGCGCAGCGGGTATTCGATGCGGCGGTGGAGAAAGCTTACGGCGGCAAACGCAAAATCAAATGGTTCGAGGCGCTGGCAGGGGAGAAAGCTTTCCATCGGACCGGCAGTTGGTTGCCGGATGACACTCTCGATGCATTTCGCCATTATCGCGTGGGTATCAAGGGGCCGCTCACCACACCGGTTGGCGGAGGAATTCGGTCTCTCAATGTGGCATTGCGCCAGGAACTCGACCTTTACACCTGCCAACGCCCGGTCCGCTATTTCCCTGGGGTGGCCAGTCCCGTAAGGAAACCGGAAGCGGTCGACATGGTGATATTTCGCGAAAACACGGAGGACATTTATGCCGGTATCGAATTTGCCGAGGGGAGCGAGAATGTGGAAATGTTCAAGGGGCTGTTAAAAAGGCATTTCCCCGATCGTTTCCGAAAGGTGAGGTTTCCCGACTCGGCCGGTTTTGCCATAAAGCCGGTTTCCATTGAAGGGACTTGCAGGCTGGTAGAAGCGGCCATCACTTACGCCATCGAAAACGATCGCAAGAGTGTGACCTTGGTGCACAAGGGAAACATCATGAAGTATACGGAGGGGGCCTTCAGGGATTGGGGCTACGAGGTGGCGGAGAAGCAATTCGGGGCCCAATTGCTCGACGGAGGCCCATGGCGCCAATTGGAAAATGGCATTGTGATCAAGGACGTCATAGCTGACGCCTTTCTGCAGCAAATTCTGACCCGACCGGCCGAATACGATGTAATCGCCACCCTGAACCTGAATGGCGATTACATCTCCGACGCGTTGGCAGCCCAGGTTGGGGGCATCGGTATCGCCCCGGGGGGGGAATATCAATTACCAATCCGTGTTGGGCCATTTTCGGAAGCTACCCATGGAACGGCCCCGAAGTATGCCGGACAAGACAAGGTTAATCCCGGTTCGGTCATACTTTCCGGTGAAATGATGTTCCGCTACCTCGGCTGGAATGAAGCGGCAGACCTGATAATTGAGGGAATAGAGGGCTGCATAAAAAATAAAATTGTAACTTATGACTTGGCACGATTGATGGACGGTGCTAAAGAGGTCAGATGCTCTGATTTTGGGGCCTCCATAATTGATTTCATGGATTAGCATTTTTTCCTCCCGAAACCCATCCCTATGTAGCCTCGGAAGTGCAACTTCCGGGGCTATTTTTTGGCCTGGAAAAGGGGGCCAACCTCGAATAGGTTGACTCCTCAGGCTTCGTCAGATTGGCAAGGAATGACCCCGCCGGGGCCTGAGAAATGGAAAAGGAAAAAAGGTTCAGAAATGGCTTGCAGACTTTTGGGTTATGCCAAATTTGAATGAGAACCTCATTTGAAAATCAGATTATGGATATGGATGCTCCAACCGCGCATAAGCGCTTGCTGAAGTGGGTCGAAGAGACCGTGGAATTGTGTAAACCCGACTCGGTTTACTGGGCCGATGGCTCCGAAGAAGAGTACGACACCCTGATGACCCAGATGGTTGAAGCCGGGGTGGGGGTCAAGTTGAACGAGGAACTGAGGCCAAACAGTTATCTTTTCCAGTCGGACCCGAAGGATGTGGCCCGGTTGGAAAGCAGAACTTTTATTTGTTCCAGCACCCCGGAAGAGGCCGGACCCACCAACAATTGGGAAGACCCGGCCGTGATGAAGGAAAAAATGTTGAAATTGTATGACGGGTGCATGCGGGGCCGCACCATGTATGTCATTCCCTTCAGCATGGGTCCCATCGGATCGCCCATTTCCCAAATCGGGGTCGAAATTTCCGACTCGGCCTACGTGGTTTGCAATATGCGGATCATGACCCGAATGGGAAGCGCCGTCCTGGATGTTCTGGGGACGACGGATTCTTTGTTCCTTGCCTTCATTCCGTCGGCACTCCGATTCTCAAACCCGAAGACGATGTCAAGTGGCCCTGTGATCCGGAGAATACCTATATCGTTCATTTTCCGGACGACCGCATGATCTGGTCCTACGGCAGTGGTTACGGGGGGAACGCCTTGTTGGGTAAAAGTGCTATGCCCTTCGCATCGCCTCCGCCATGGCCCGCGATGAAGGCTGGATGGCCGAACACATGTTGATCCTGGGAGTGGAGGATCCCAGTGGAAATAAAACCTACGTGGCTGCCGCATTTCCCAGCGCCTGCGGCAAAACCAACTTTGCCATGCTCAATCCACCGGCCGAGATGGAGGGTTGGCAGGTGACCACCATCGGAGACGATATCGCCTGGATCAAACCGGGGGAGGATGGCCATCTCTATGCCATCAATCCGGAAGCGGGATTTTTCGGCGTGGCTCCGGGAACGTCCGATCTCACCAATGGCAATGCCATGGGTTCCCTTTCCAGAGATGCCATATTTACCAATTGCGCCCTTACCGACGATGGAGACGTCTGGTGGGAGGGAATGACCGAAGAAGTTCCCGATCATTTGATCGACTGGAAGGGCAAAGACTGGACTCCAGATAGTCCCACACCTTCATCTCATCCCAATGCGCGTTTTACCGCTCAGGCGCGCTTGTGTCCCACCATCGACCCGGCTTGGGAAGATCCCAAAGGGGTAAAAATTTCCGCCTTCATATTTGGCGGACGCCGCATGAACGACATTCCTCTGGTATTCCAGGCCTTCAACTGGACCCATGGAGTATACCTCGGCGCCACCATGGGCTCGGAGTTGACCGCCGCGGCCGAGGGCACGGTTGGAAAACTTCGCCAGGATCCCATGGCCATGCTTCCCTTCATCGGTTACCACATGGGGGATTACTTCCAGCATTGGTTGAACATGGGGAAAAAGTTGAAGGAGCCGCCCAGGATTTTTCACGTCAATTGGTTCCGTAAGGGTCCCGATGGAGAATGGTTGTGGCCGGGATTCGGTGAAAACATGCGCGTGCTTCGCTGGATCGTAGAAAGGACGACTGGAAACGTCGGCGCCTTTGAGGGATCACTCGGCTGGATGCCCCGTTACGAGGACCTCGATTGGCGTGGCCTCGATTTTTCAAGAGAGCGAGTGGGAAGAACTCATGGCCGTCGATAGCGAGAATATGAAGGCTCAAACCCTGAGCCACGAGGAACTGTTCCTGAAGTTGTTCGACCACCTGCCCAAAGAAATGAGCTTGATGCGGGGGTTGTTGATCAGCCGGTATTAGCCCGGGAGCCGGGGGAAAGGCTCCGGAATAATTGGTTTTAAGCTGTAGGAGCGGCTTTACGCCGCGATCCCGCGAAACAGCCCCGAAGCAATCGCGGCGTAAAGCCGCTCCTACAATGGTTTGAAATGAAGGATTGCGGCTTCGTCAAGACGACACGCCGTTGCAAAGGAATATTGCGACGCACGGTTGCAAAGATCAGCCGTCGCCCAAGGGCTATGGCTGGACAAGATGACCCCGACGGGAATTACGGGGAACGCATCAAGATATCGTGATATGTTGATATATTGCTTGCAGAAAGGGGGGAATATCGCTCTTTTTACCCTTTTATGAGGAGTGATTACATCTTTTCATCGGAATCGGTGGGCGACGGGCACCCGGACAAGGTGGCCGATTATATTTCCGACAGCGTTCTGGACGCGTGTTTGAAGGGCGATCCCAAGAGCCGGGTGGCCTGCGAGACCCTGGTAAAGTCCGATCGCGTAATCCTGGCCGGGGAGATAACGACGGGAGCTGCTCCCGATTATGATGAGTTAGTCCGGCAGGCCATTCGCGATATTGGATACGTCAATGAAAGCGATGTTTTTCACGCCGACAAAGTAACTATTTCCAACCTGTTGACCCGTCAGTCCCCGGATATTGCCCAAGGGGTGGATTCGGTAGGCGCGGAGGGAAAGGGAACGGAAGAGCAGGGGGCCGGCGACCAGGGAATCATGTTTGGATATGCCTGCAGGGAGACCAGGGAGCTCATGCCGGCCCCGGTCATGTATTCCCATCGATTGAGCCGGAAGTTGGCCGAAATTCGCCGCAGTGAGGAGGGGGAATGGTTGCGTCCGGATGGCAAATCCCAGGTATCGGTGACTTATGAGGGGGGTCAAGTAAAGTCCATAGCCGCGGTGGTGGTATCCACTCAACATACTGAAGATGTTACCCACAGCCATATTTGCGACTTCATCCGGGAAAAGGTCATAGAGGTAGTTTTGCCGAACCACCTGTTGAACGGAAACACGCAGTATTGGATCAATCCCACGGGTCGCTTTGTGGAGGGAGGTCCCGGGGCCGATACCGGGCTGACCGGACGAAAGTTGATGGTGGATACCTATGGCGGATGGGGCCGACATGGCGGAGGCGCGTTTTCCGGCAAGGATCCTTCCAAGGTAGACCGTTCCGGTTCCTATATGATGCGTTGGGTGGCCAAGAACATAGTAGCGGCGGAGTTGGCCGATAGCGTGGAAATACAAGTGGCCTATGCCATCGGCCATCCCGATCCGGTCAGTTTGCACGTGGAAACCTTTGGGACCGGAAAAGTCCCGGATAGGGCCATTCAGAAGGCGGTGGAGAAAGCCTTCAGTTTCAAGCCCGCCGATATCATTTTACAATTGGATTTACTGCGGCCGATCTATCGTAAAACCACCCACTATGGTCACTTTGGCAAAGCGGACCTGCCCTGGGAAGAGGTCAATAAAACCGAGGCCATTTTAAAGCATATCAAATGAAATTGAGATGAATACCCCAATCAGGACTCTACAGGATTATAAAGTTAAGGACATATCCCTGGCCCAAGCGGGGCGGAAAATCATCGACATGGCGGAACCCGAAATGCCGGGTCTGATGGCGCTACGTCGGGGAGTTCGGACCCCAAAAACCACTGAATGGGGCGCGAATAGCCCGGTTGTCTGCACATGACCACGCAAACGGCCGTTTTGATTGAAACCTTACAGGATCTGGGCGCCTCGGTTCGTTGGTCTTCCTGCAATATCTTTTCCACGGAGGATCCGGCCGCCGCCGCCGTTGCCGCCGCCGGAACCCCGGTATTTGCCTGGAAGGGGGAAACTGAGCGGGAATACGACTGGTGCATTGAACAAACCCTGGTCTGGCCCGATGGCTCCACTCCTAACCTGCTTCTGGATGACGGGGGTGATTTGACCGTCATCGTGCACCGGGATTACCCGGAATTATTGAAGGGGCTTCACGGATTGTCCGAGGAGACGACCACTGGGGTGCATCGCCTTTATCAAATGGAGGAACGCGGGGAGTTGGGTTGTCCGGCCCTGAACGTGAACGATTCCTGCACAAAATCCAAATTCGATAATGTCTACGGTTGCCGTGAAAGTCTGGTCGATGGGCTGAAGCGGGCTACCGATATCATGATAGCCGGAAAAGTGGCCGTGGTAGCTGGTTACGGCGGCGTGGGAAAGGGATGCGCTCAGTCCCTGAAGGGGCTGGGGGCCCGGGTGGTCATTACTGAAATCGATCCCATTTGTGCTCTGCAGGCCTCCATGGAAGGTTTTGAAGTTACCACCATGGAGGAAATGGCTCCCGTCGGGGATATTTTCATTACCGCCACGGGCTGTCGCGACGTCATCCGGCGCGAGCACGTGGACGCCATGAAGGACATGGCCATTGTCGGCAATATCGGCCACTTCGACCTGGAAATCGACGTGGCCGCTTTATTCGACGATCCTGCCTTGAAAGTCGAAAACGTCAGGGCACAGGTCGATCAGGTGGTCTACCCGGATGGAAAGCGCATCATTCTGCTGGCGGAAGGCCGGCTGCTCAATCTGGGTTGCGCCACCGGGCATCCCAGTTTTGTCATGAGCGCCAGTTTCTCCAACCAGGTGCTGGCCCAGATCGAACTTTTCCGGAATTCAGGCAGGTATGAAAACAGAGTCTACCTATTGCCCAAGGAGTTGGACGAAAGGGTGGCCCGGCTTCATTTGGAACAACTGGGCGTCAAGCTGACCCGCTTGAAACCGCATCAGGCCGAATACATGGGCCTTCCCGTGGCCGGTCCGTTCAAGCCGGAGTATTACCGATACTGACCCCGGCGGGGAATAAATAATACTTGCCCAGGAAAGCTCTCCCCGTGTTGGATGTCGGTCCGCAATGGTGAAAGTATTTTTAGATGGCGAATTTGTAGATTCGGAAGAGGCAAAGGTTTCGGTCTTTGACCACGGCCTCTTGTACGGGGATGGAATATTTGAGGGCATCCGCCTCTACCAAGGGTGTGTCTTCAAGTTGGAAGAGCACCTGGAGCGGCTGGAATGCTCCGCTAAGGCCATACTTCTCGACCTGCCCTGGTCGCGCCGGCAATTAAGCGACTGGATATGCCAAGCCTGCCGGGTAAACGGGTTGACCGACGGATACATCCGGGTGGTGGTTACCCGCGGGGTGGGTAATTTGGGATTGTCTCCCAAAACTTGCATCAAACCCAGTCTGATCATCATCGCGGATCATTTGCGTCTCTACCCGGACGAATATTACGAAAAAGGACTCAGGATAATTACCGGGCCGACCCGTCGGACGAGCGCGGCGGCCCTTTCTCCGGGGATCAAGTCGTTGAATTACCTGAACAACATCATTGCCAAGATGGAAGCCGATCGCCTGGGTTACATTGAAGCTTTGATGCTCAATGAACTGGGCTACGTGGCTGAGTGCACCGGGGACAACGTCTTTGTTTTGCAAAGAGGAAGGTTGTCGACCCCTCCCTCCCATGCCGGAGCTTTAAAGGGCATTACCCGCCGGGTGGTCATCGAGATTGCGGCGGAGTTGAACGTTCCCTTGAAAGAGGAAAACCTCACCCGATATGACATTTGGGTGTCGGACGAGTGTTTCCTGACCGGGACGGCGGCTGAAGTGGTGCCCGTGGTGGAGGTGGACGGTCGAAAAATAGGTTCCGGCAAGCCCGGTGAGGTGACCGGCCGATTTCTCGCAGCTTTCAGATCTAAGGTTGCGAAAGAGGGAACATTTCTATAATATAGGTTTATTAAATCAGGGTTGGAGAAATGTCCCTCCCAAGCATGTACGCTTGCCCAGCCCATAATACTCGTTCTTGTTAGTTGAAAAAAAATCGATGGGAACATGTTGTGCTTGAAGAAAAAAGCCTTAACCTTACCCGAGTGAACCCCTGCCAGGGGAATCCTATCTAATGTCCGAACCCACACAGTGCTACATTTGCAGCAAGTCGGCCACGGTCCATCTCACCCAGATCATGGATGGAAAAATCCACAAGGCCGACCTTTGTGAAACATGTGCCAAGGAGAAGGGTGTGACCGATCCCAATGGATTTTCCCTGGGCGATTTGCTGACCGGCAATTTGGAAAACGAGCGCTTGGGAAATGAACCCATCCACCTGAAATGCGAAGTTTGCGGCTTTACTCCCGCGGATTACAAAAAACTCGGAAGACTCGGATGCCCAAGCTGTTACAAAAATTTGAGGCCCATGATCATGCCCATGCTGGCCCACATGCACATGGGTATGGCTCACGATGGAAAAATCCCGCACCATACCCTGATCCGGGAGGAGCAAAAGCAGAAACTGGATGACCTCAACGCCAGTTTGAAAAAAGCCATCGCGGAAGAACGGTTTGAAGATGCGGCTCGGATCAGGGACGCGATCAATCAGCAAATCGAGGAGGATGAAGGAGCTCATGTCCATTAGTGCCTTAGTGGAAAGTATGGGTGAAATGACCCATAGGGCGGGGTCCCGACGCCCCATTGTCATGAGCACCCGCATTCGGTTGGCCAGAAATTTGGCTCACTATCCCTTTCCCGGTTGGGGCCAAAAAGGCACAAAGAGAGGAAGTGTTGGGACAATGTTTGGACGTGGTCATGCGCGTTCCCAAGAATAAAGAGTCCAAAGGGAGGGCGCCTCGAAGATCTGTCAGAACTCCATCGGCAGATATTGCTGGAGCGACATTTGATCAGTCGGGAGTTGAGCTGTGAGCCGGAAGGGGCGGGTGTGATTATTTCCATTTCCAAGAATCAGGCCTGCTCCATAATGATTAACGAGGAGGATCATCTCAGGATTCAGGTCTTGAGAAACGGTCTTCACCTGAAGCGGGCCTGGAACTACATCGATGCCGTAGACAACGTGATCGAGCAATCCCTCAATTACGCCTATTCCAAGGAGTTGGGTTATCTCACGGCTTGCCCCACCAACGTGGGCACTGGTCTCAGGGCATCGGCCATGTTGCACCTGCCCGGTCTGGTCATTTCGGGGCAGATGGACAAAGTGGTGCGTGCCGTTAACCAGTTGGGCATTACGGTGCGGGGGATATTTGGAGAAGGTTCGGATGCCAGCGGCAGTTTTTTCCAAATCTCCAATCAACAAACTTTGGGGGAGACCGAAGCAGAAATTCTCCAGCGACTCCGCAGCGTTATGTCCACCATCATGGAGCGGGAGGAAGACGCCCGGGAAAAAGTCCTCGAAAAGGACAGTCCCAAGCTAATGGACAAAATAGGACGGGCTTATGGCGTATTGAGATACGGGCGCCTCATCAGCTCTTCGGAAGCCATGAATCGGCTATCGCTCATACGGCTCGCCATCGACATCGGCTCCATCCGGGATGAATTTCGCGACCTGGTGGACCCTTTGTTTATTGAATGTCAACCAGGTCACATTCAATTCAAGAAAAATAAAGAAATTGAACCGACCAAGCGGGGATGTTATAAGGGCTTCTTTATTGCGACAGAAGTTTTCCAAAATTCCCCAACCTGCTTTTGATCATTTATAACTGTAAATGAGACCCTTCAACCTCCAGCGGAAAATATTCCATGGGACCCATGAATAATTTCACTCCCAGAGCCCAGCAGGTTTTGGCCTTGGCCCGGAAGGAAGCGGACCGCTTTCACCATAATTTCGTGGGAACCGAGCACTTGTTGCTTGGGTTGATCAACCTCGGTCAAGGGGTTGCGGTCAATGTTCTGCAGAACATGGGCCTGGATTTGGTCACGGTGCGAAGCGCGGTGGAAAAACAGGTCGGAATGGGACAGAAAGCCAAACCCACCGGCAATATACCCTTTACTCCGCGGGTGAAAAAAGTGCTGGCTCTGGCCAGTAAAGAGGCCAAGAACCTGAACCACAGCTATGTGGGCACAGAGCACATCCTGCTCGGATTATTGCGGGAAGGAGAGGGGGTTGCCGCTCAGGTGCTGAGGTCTCTGAACGTCGATATCGAGCGGGCTCGCCGTGAAATCCTCAGTGAATTGGATCCCAATTACGCCGGGAGCGGTGTGGAACAAACCTCAGGGGTTCCCCGGCAATCCGGCGGTGAAGTAAAGAAGGAAATCAAAACCCCCGCTTTGAAGGCATTTGGCCGCGACCTGACGGAAATGGCCCGCAAAAACGAACTCGACCCCGTGATCGGCCGCAAGCGTGAGATTCGCCGTGTCATTCAAATTTTATGCCGTCGGACTAAAAACAACCCCGTGTTGATCGGGGAGGCCGGGGTGGGGAAAACGGCCATTGTGGAAGGTCTGGCCCAGGAGATTGTCAACGGGCTGGTTCCGGAACTTTTGGGGGATAATCGGCTCGTTACCCTGGATTTGGCCCTCATGGTTGCCGGAACCAAGTACCGCGGTCAGTTCGAGGAGCGCATCAAGGCGGTAATGGACGAGATCAAGCGCAGTAAAAATATCCTCCTCTTTATCGATGAGTTGCATACCATAGTCGGCGCCGGCGCAGCCGAGGGCGCCATGGATGCCTCCAATATTTTCAAACCCTCCTTGTCGCGGGGAGAACTGCAATGCATTGGAGCTACCACCCTGGCGGAACACCGGAAGTTCATCGAGAAGGATTCAGCTCTGGATAGGAGATTCCAGAGCATAAAGGTGGACGCCCCATCGGTTGAGGATACCATCAAGATCCTGCATGGCATTCGCGGCAAATACGAGGAGCACCACAACGTGACCTATACGGATGGAGCCCTCCTGCGGGCCGTAAAACTGTCTGACCGTTACATAACGAGTCGTTATCTGCCCGATAAGGCCATCGATGTCCTCGATGAGGCCGGTTCACGGTGCCGCATCGCCAGCCTGAACCGGCCGCCCGAAATCGACCGGTTGCAAAAGGAAATCGATGAAGTTTGCGGAAAAAAGGAGGAGGCCATCAGTGAACAGCGTTTTGAAGAGGCTGCCAAGTATCGTGACAAGGAGAAACAGCTCCGCCATAAGCGCGAGATGCTGCTGGAGGAGTGGAGGGAAAGCCGCAAGCACATGAAGATTGTGGTGGACGAGGACGACATGCTCAAGGTGGTCTCGAATTGGACCGGAATTCCCTTGACCCGCATGGAGAAAAAGGAAACGCAGAAACTGCTCGAACTGGAGAAGGATCTGCAGGAAGTGGTGATTGGGCAAAACCCGGCCACCGAGGTGGTGGCCAAGGCGCTGCGACGGTCACGAGCCGACTTGAAAGATCCACGGCGTCCCATCGGATCCTTCATGTTCCTCGGTCCCACCGGGGTGGGTAAAACACACTTGGCAAAAACCTTGGCTGAAAAGATGTTCGGCAAACCGGACGCCATCGTCCAAATTGACATGTCCGAGTACATGGAAAAGTTCACCGTGTCCCGTTTGATCGGATCGCCCCCCGGTTACGTGGGGCACGAGGAGGGCGGCCAATTATCCGAAGCGGTGCGGCGCAAGCCCTATGCCGTGGTGCTTTTTGACGAAATCGAAAAAGCCCACCCCGATGTCATACAACTCCTGCTCCAAGTGTTGGAAGACGGACGGCTGACCGACAGCCTGGGCCGGGGTGGTGGATTTTCGCAATACGATTATCATCATGACCTCCAACGTCGGCGCCAGGCTCATCCAAAGGGAGACATCCCTCGGTTTTGGGAAATTGACCAGGCAGGCCAACAGCTTCGAATGGATCAAGGAAAAAATCCTTGAAGAGTCGAAACGCATTTTCAAACCGGAGTTCCTCAATCGGATCAATGAGTTGGTGGTATTCCACTCCTTGAGGCGGGAAGATCTGGTCAAAATTGTCGATATCGAATTGAGGGAAGTCATTAAACGGTTGCAACGACACGATATCAACATGTCCATGTCGGCCGAGGCAAAGGAGTTCTCATCGACAAGGGGTACGACGAAAAATATGGGGCTCGCCCGCTTCGCCGCGCCGTGGAGCGCTATCTGGAGGACCCCTTGGCAGAGTC
>CBDCNU010000027.1:0-493488 GCA_965219475.1 Opitutales bacterium
AGGAAAAATTATCGGGCACGCTCAGGACGACGCTGGTATCGGTTTGCCGCAGACAGAGCATGGGCTTGAACCACATGTCGTAGATATCGCCCTCGAATTTCTCTTTCAGTAAGGGTTTTACGACATCCCATAAGATCTCAACTTTGGAAAATTGTGCCATAATTTCCAAATCGACTCGCAATTATTCACAAGGCGCGAGGATCCCGCGGGCGGTATGGTATGGTAGAGAGCGTACGTGTGAGTCCGAGGCAATTAAGGCGTCATTTTGCATTCAGTTAGGAAGATTGAACTACCAGGAAGAGGATGGTGCTTTGCTTAAATTATTGATTGGTAGCAGGTTATAGGAAAAGTGCAGATCAAATTTTAAAAAAACAGGGGAGCAAAAACAATCTTGAAAGTTTCAGCCCTGGGATGCTGCCCCCATTGATGAGTGAGGATTGGATTTTTCTTCCCATTTTCAAGACGAACTTTTCCACAACTTATTAACGTCGGTTTGCCAGTAACTTATCTGAGAAAATTTGTTGCAATTGACCGGGAAATTTTTCAAAGCCGGAAGCTTGTCATTACAAGAGGCTTAGAAAATCGGACCCGTGTTTGGAGCCCGGTCTGAAGCTCCCGTTTGGGTCGGCAATTTTTGGGGTCGAACCCATTTATTAACACTGAAAATATTACGAACCGGCTTGTTGAGCCATGTGAGCGATGAGCCGTTGGTTGAATTCCTGGGCCGAGTCGTGACCCATAATCCGGGCTGCCATCACCATGGCGGCAACCTCGACAAGGCGGGCCAGATCCCGCCCGGGGCGAATATGGAATTCGATGTGTGGCACATCGATGCCGAGGATGTTAAAGAAACTTTGTTCCAACCCGGTGCGCTCCTCTTCGTGTTCGGCCGACCACTCCCGAAAGGAGACGACCAGATCGATGCGTTTTTCCAACCGCACGTTGCGGATACCGAACAATTCGGCCACGTTGATAATGCCGATCCCCCGGCATTCCATATAGCCCCGATTGAGCTCGGAGCTTTGGCCGATGAGTTCGGTTTCGTTTATCAGTTTTACGTAGATGAGGTCATCCGCCACCAGGCTGTGTCCACGTTCGATAAGGGCCACTGCGCATTCGCTTTTGCCGATTCCGCTTTTGCCCCTCAAAAGGGTGCCGATTCCCCTTATGTCGAGCATGGTGCCGTGTTCGGTTACCTGAGGCGCGAAGGCGTGCTCGAGCAGGACCGTGGCGGTTGTAACGAACTGATTGGAGGCGATGGGCGACCGGAACAAGGTAATGCCGTAACGGTTCGCCGTATCCACCATGATGGGGGTCGGTTTCAGGTTTCGGGAGACGGCCATGCAGGGGATTTTCAGTTTGGCAAACTGCACCAGCATATTCTTCTGCTCGGCCCGGCTCAGCGTCTCCAAATAGGCCATCTCACCTCCCCCGAACAATTGCAATCGCTCGGCCCCAAAACAAGTGAGGAAACCGGTCATGGCTATGCCGGGCCGGTTGATACTCTTCTCCTTGATGACCGTTTGCAGCCCCTCCTTTCCAGCCACCAGAGTGAGCTGCAAGGGATCTTTAAACTCCTCATAGAAGGTCTCGACTGTGATTCCTTGGACCAGTTTGGGTTTTGCTCGGAGATTCATCGGCGGTCCTCAAAGGTTGAAATTTTCACCCAGATAAAATTCCCGGCTCACTTCGTCATTAGTTAAAAAATCGCTCGTTCCTTCTCGAAGGACTTGTCCGTTATGGAGGAGATAGGCACGATTTACAATCCTCAAAGTTTCGCGCACGTTGTGGTCGGTGATCAGGATTCCGATTCCTCGTTTGCTCAATTCGAGGACAATTTTTTGAACTTCGGCCACGTTGATGGGGTCCACTCCGCTAAACGGTTCGTCCATGAGAAGAAACTTGGGTTCCGTGACCAGAGCCCGGGAAATTTCCAGCCTGCGTCGCTCACCTCCGCTCAGGGTGTAGGCTTTCTGTTTGGAAAGATGGGTGAGCCCCAGTTCATCAAGGTGATGGTCGATCCTCTCTTTGCGCAATTTTCTTTTGATGGGCAAGGTGTCGACGATGGCCTTTATGTTATCGTAAACGGACAGGTTCCTGAAGACGGAAGGTTCCTGGGGGAGATAACCGATGCCCAGCCGGGAGCGCCGGTGCATGGAGTAGCGCGTAACATCGACATCGCTTATCAACACCCTGCCACGCGATACCGGCACCAGGCCGACGATCATGTAAAAGGTGGTGGTTTTCCCTGCGCCATTGGGACCGAGCAATCCCACTACCTCGCCCGAAGACACCTGGATGTTCACTTTGTCCACTACTTTGCGGCCAGAGTAACTCTTCTCCAGGTCGCGGGTGGAAATTGTTACCGCTGCGGCCATTTCCCCTCAATTCCGGTCATTGGATTCGGCTTGGTCGGCCGCCGCTTCATCGGAAACCTCGGGACCGGGACCCAAATCCGGTAAATGGGGAAGGGTAACCTTCACCCGGTGTTCACCCCCTCGAACCAAAGCGCGGCGCTGACCGTGAAACCATTCAATTTCCGTTCCCGAAACCGTTCCCTGGGCATCCGTTACCACGGGACTTTCGGTCAACAGCACTTTCCCCTCTTCGGGAAAGAATTCGGCCCGGCCTCCCGAAGCGGAACGACCTTTTTGTACCACGTGCACGTTACCGATGGCAATGATCTCCGTCACCTTCCCAATCTTGCCAATGGTATCGCTGGGATCACCTCGCTTGACGGAGGTAATATGCAGCTCATCGCAGGTCAGGCGGAGGTTGGTGCCGATCACTTGAACCCGGCCGGTGATGTGAAATTCGGACTTTTCATCCCTACTCAACATTTCCAGGTCATCTCCCGTTATCACCGTACCGGTCGTCACCCCGTTCTCTTGTGCCCGGGCCAAGGGGGGCAGACCCAAAAGGGCCAGGAGAGGAATAAACAATATCCTCATTTGAAAAAGGGTTCCATTTCGTAGTCTAAAACTACTTTTACATTCTCACTCACCCGAATGCGGCGGGCTTCCTGGTCATACCTCCATTTTTCCCCTTCTATGGTAAAGGCTTCGGAAACCACTTTGACCCCCCGGTCTCCGAACAACAATTTGTTGTGGCTGAGATAAGTGGCGTTGTCTCCAACCATGCGGAAATCCAGTTGGTTTTGTTCCTCCCCCGTATAAACCTCCAAATCCAAACCCTTCATGTCGACTTGCCCCTCCTCCCGGTGGGCGGCGGAATTTCCGGTCAGGAACCAAATCTTATAACCCAGATCGTTGAACATGGTGACCCTGAACCCTTCCACGGGAGCATCGGGCACGATTTGCGAACTGAGGTAAATTCCGCTGGCCAAGGCCAGGGGAACCAAAGCGAACCACGATTTGCCCGGGAAGCGGATTTTGGGGTGCATCAGGATTTGTGGGATAGAGTTAATACGCTATCGTTCCGACTTTCAAGTATTCGGTCGCACACCTCGCGAACCGCCCCCTTGCCACCACCCTTGTCGGTGGTCCAGTCGGCCCATTGCAAAGCCGGTGGAGATCCATCCGCCACGGTAACCCCAATGCCTGCATACCGTATGGCGGACACGTCGATCACGTCGTCCCCTACATAGCAAATCTCCTCTGGAGCCAATTTCAATTGGCCCGCCAGTTCCTCCAGGGCTTCGCCTTTGTTCCTCCTCCCCTGGATGATGTGGTGGAAGCACAGTTCGGTCATGCGGGAGGTGGTGGCGGGGGACAGGCGACCTGAAATGACGGCGAGGATCACACCGGCCTTTCTCAAGCATACCAGCCCCAGACCATCCAGGACCGAAAATTGTTTCAGTTCGAATCCATCCGGACCCATGAAGATCGTTCCATCCGTGAGCACGCCGTCCACGTCGAGGGCCAGCAGCTTGATTTTACGCCACTCCAATTCGGATGGGGGGGTGCGGTGTGAACGATTTTCTCTCATGACTCAACCAAATTGCTCCAACCAATCGATGATTTCCCCCGTAATGGAATCCTCCGTGGGAAGGTACATTTCCTCGAGGGACCGGGCGAAGGGGACAGGGGTGTCGAGGGCACCTATGCGCAGTGGCGGGGCTTCCATTTCAAAAAAAAGTTCTTCCATCATCTGGCTGACGAGTTGAGCGCCAAAGCCTGAATTGAGGCGGGCCTCGTGCGCGACGATGAGCCGACCCGTTTTGCGGATCGATTCCCGAATGGGATCGAGGTCGACCGGTTTCAATGCGCGCAGGTCGATCAGTTCCAATGGGTATTCGAATTCATCCTCCAGGTAGGCGCAGATCTTTTCGCAGGTCCCGACCATCTTCCCGTAGGTCACGAAAGTAGCGAAATGACCTTCCCGGATCAGGCGCGATTTCCAAACCCGGTGGTGGTCGCCGTGCAAAGCAATGTCGCCCCGCAATCCGCGGTAGAGGCCCTTATGCTCAAACAACAATACCGGATCATCCGCCTCATAAGCGGCCAGCATGGCGTCGAATGCATCCTGCACGGTACTGGGATACAGAACCTTGAGGCCGGGAAAATGGATATAGAGCGCCTCCAGTTCCTGGGAATGGAACGACCCGAAAGTGAGCCCCCCCCCGCAGGGGAAGCGCAGCACCATGGGAAGCTTGGCCCCGGAGCGGAAATAAAAGGTTCCCGCGTTCAGGCAAATTTGGGTGGTGGCGTCGGTGGCAAAATCGGCAAACTGAAATTCAATGATGGGCCGGTGACCATTGAAAGCCAGACCGATTCCGTATCCTACGGTGGCCGATTCCGCCAGAGGGGTGTTCAAAACCCTCCCCCGGCCAAACGCATCGAAAAGGCCATCGGTCACCTTGAAGGCGCCTCCATAGGTGGCGATGTCCTGGCCCAGGATGATGGAAACCTCGGAGTCCTCCAGGATCATATTATGGGCATGGTTCAAGGCTGGGCGAAAGTCAGATTCCTGACAACGGCATCCTTTCTTTTCCATTGGACGGGAGTAAAGGAATGGGAGAACGCTTCTCGTTCCAGGTCCTGTTCCGGGATGGGAGGTTGAGCCATGGATACCTGGACACAGGCATCTAAAAAAGCATCGATTTCTCTTTCGGCCTCGACAATGGCTTCGGAGCCCAATGACCGGATCAACCTTTCCCGCAGGATGGGATTGGCGTCTCTCCGGGTCCAACTTTCCATAATATCCTCCGTCAGGTAATGGCAGGTGTCGTAAGCGGCGTGGCCCTGCAGGCGCAGGGTTTTGACTTCCACCACGGTGGGTTTGCCCGACCGCCGAACTTCGGCAAAAATCCGATAGAATGCGGTGAGAATTTCTTCCGTTCGGGAAATCTCCAGGATGATATAATCCATGCCGTAACCGGTGGCCCGGCTGGCCAGGGACTCGACCACATATTGTTCACTGATGGGGGTGGAGTATGCGTACTCGTTGTTTTCGATGATAAAGACCATGGGGATATTTAATACGGAGGCCATGTTCATGGTCTCGTGGATATCCCCGGTGCTGGATGCCCCGTCCCCGATAAATCCTACTCCCAGGGCGTTGTGACCCAAACGTCTCTGGGAATCGATAGACCCCAGGACACTGGCAATTATGGGCCCCAGATGACTGATGATGGGCAAGCTGCGGTTGAGCGGATCGCCGTGATGCACATTGCCTTCGCGACCGAGGGTGGGGCTTCCGGAATTGGCCATGTACTGACACAGGTGGTCGCAGAGATGATCACTCCAGATCAAATGGGACGCCAGATTGCGGTGAGAAAAACAAACCACGTCAATCTCCCGGTCCAGCAAAAGACCGATGGGGGCGGCCAGTCCCTCGTTGCCCTGGCCCCCGGCCAAGGTGCCGTAGACCAATCCCTGGCGAAACAAATCCCACAACCTGTCATCGGTCCGGCGGGCCAGATACATCCAGTGGTAAACATCTTTTAACGCCCCCTCGATGTCTTCCAGATCTCGCGTTAGCAAACTGCGCTTTTGCAGGATTTCCGGCGCTTCGGGATAGGGGATGTTGGGACGATAATGGGGATGCATACTCTATCGAATCTGGGAACCCTGCGCCTTGTTCCGAGCAGAGGCAAAACAATAAAAACAGCGCTTATCCGGCCAGGTCCAGGACAGCATTTATCCACCGGGTTATGCCGGTTTCCACGTCGGAAATCCTGGGTCCGAGCATATAGGCAGGGGTGGAAACGATCTTCAAATCTTCATCGATTACAAAGGCTTCCACCGGGCAATTGACGTGCTTGGCTCCGCTTGCTTCAAGGGCGGTCGCGGTATCCTCATCATTCCCCACGGTCAGGTGGACCCCCTCCCCGCCAAAAATCCTGGCTGCGATGGCCGGCGATATGCAGGCAAATCCGATGGGTCGGCCCGCTTCGTGAAACTTTCGGAGAAAATCGGCCACGCTTTTTTCCACGCTGCACCCGGCGCCATCCACGGCAAAGGAACTCAGGTTCTTGGCCGCGCCGTAACCCCCAGGTAAAACGGCCGCATCGTAGTCTCCCATCTGCAAGTCCGCCACCTTCTCTACCGGACCCCGGGCAATGCGGGCGGATTCCACCAGGACGTTGCGGGATTCATCTTGCATCACTTCTCCCGTTTGATGGTTCACCACGTGAAACTGATTTATGTCGGGAGCCGCAACCGTCACATCGGCGCCCGCCTTGTCCAGTGCCAGGAGGGTCAAAACCGATTCATGAATTTCCGCTCCATCGTACACGCCGCAGCCCGAAAGAATGAGAACAACACGTTTCATAAAAGATATCAGATAAAAGATATCAGATATCAGAGTGCAGTGAAAAGAGGAAAGAGTTCAGAGTTCAGATATCAGAGGGAGGGGAGATCAGCATTCAGAGTGGAGTGAAAAGATATCAGATATCAGTGTTCAGATATCAGAGTTCAGATATCAGATATCAGAGAGCAGTGTGGATTTTCAACGGCCCTTGGCGATCCTCAACCTTTCCTCTGAACTCTTTCCTCTTTCCCCTTCCCCCTGAACTCTTTCCTCTGAACTCTGATATCTTTCCCCTTCCCCCTGAACTCTTTCCTCTGATATCTGATATCTTTCTCCCAGTCGCGATCGAACGGACTTCATCAATCCTACCAGCATGGAGGAGATTTCTTTCGATTCCTGGATCCATGCCTGAGCCATTGGTTTCTCGATGTAGCCTATTTCCTGCCCAATGTAGACTTGAGTTCGAAGCTCGCCACAAGAAGCTTTTGCGTACCGAAGGAACTGCAAAAATTCCTTCTGTGATTCCCTTTCCATTCCTTCCGCGATATTGCTCGGAACGGATAGCCCGGAACGACAGAGTTGGTCCTTGAAGCCATAATCCTTTAAATCAGCCAATCCCTTGTAGATATCCGCACTCATTCGCGCAGATCTTTTCCAGACTTCAAGATCCTCGAACTTCATTTTTTTAAGATATCTAAAAAAGAGTGCAGAGTGCAGTGTTCAGATATCAGAGGGAGAGGAGATCAGCATTCAGAGTGGAGTGAAAAGATATCAGATATCAGATATCAGAGTGCAGAGAAAAGAGTTTAGAGTGCGATTCCAATGACCATTCGCGATCCTCAAACCTCCCCCTGAACACTTAAAAAGATATCAGATATCAGTGTTCAGATATCAGAGGGAGAGGAGATCAGCATTCAGAGTGGAGTGAAAAGATATCAGATATCAGATATCAGAGTGCAGAGAAAAGAGTTTAGAGTGCGAATTCAGTGGCCCTTGGCGATTCTCAAACCTCCCCCTGAACTCTTAAAAAGATATCAGATATCAGAGTGCAGATATCAGAGGGAGGGGAGATCAGCATTCAGAGTGGAGTTTCAATGGCCATAGGCGATCCTCAAACCTCCCCCTGACATCTTTCCCCTTCCCCCTGAACTCTTTCCACTGATATCTTTCCTCTTTCCCCTTTCTCCTTTCCTCTTTCTTCTGCGCACGCAGTTCCATTGAGAATTTGGTCGGGCCGAGGAGATTTGAACTCCTGACCCCTTGCACCCCATGCAAGTGCGCTACCAAGCTGCGCTACGGCCCGAATCAGAAAATAAAGGGGGAGAGTCTGGATGGCGGGAGAAGGGGGTCAAATCAAAAAAATTTCCCAAGGAAAATGGATTCAGGAATTCTCATATTCGTCACTCCACCATCGCCTTCAGAAGGGCATCCCTGGCATCGGAAAAAAACTGAATGTCGATCTTCGTGGCCATATCATCGGACAGATCGAAAAGTTGTCGGCGGCAGGCGACCGGAATCAAGAGGGCCGAGGCGCCTTTCTCAACGGCAATCTCGGCAATTGTGACGGGGTTGTGAATGGGTTCTATAGACCCACCCAGATTGATCTCCCCCACGATGATGAGACCACCACGAACACTTTTCTTCAAGAGAGCCGTAGAGAGGGCAATGAGTGATGCCACGCCGAGTTTCGCGCCGGTCTTGGATGCATCGAAGGCTCGGAGTTGCACGGTGAATTCGTGGTGTCGAGGGTCTTTGTCGCCGACCAGTTGCATGGACCGGGCGTAGAGGTTTTGTTCGGCGTAACTCATGCTTTCCCTGAAGGCGGGAGGCACGGGTTTGTTGAGGATTTTGACACCGGAACCCCGGCCTTCATTGATCTCGATGCGGTAGAGTCCCGCGTGTTCTTCACCGCCACCTGGCGAGATGGACCACACCTGACCCGGCTCCAGGGATCGCTGCCAATGCTGTTTTCGCTCTGCAGTTCCGGCGTCGAGACAAACTTCTCCACGCCATCGGCGCCCATCACGTAGCTGAAGTGGGTATTACGGAATTCCGCCGCGCCGATGCGTTTCTGTTGTTCTTTAACCCGCCGTCTTGCCTCCATGGCGATATGGACGGCCCACTCGATGTCCTCCTCGGTTACTTCATCCTCACCGGGATAGAGGAGCTTGAGTAATCCACTCACGGTTTTGTTGACCGCGTTGGTATCGCGCCCCGATAGCGCCCCACCGAAGAACACCCGATTCTGCAGCGCGCTTACCCGGCTTTGATTGCGAAGCTGACTCCAACACTCGGACAATAAATCGCTTACCAGACCAAAATGGTTCGTCAACAACTCCTTGCTGATTTTGGGGACATCCCAACCAGGCAGAAAAGAGTGAATTCGGTCCATGAAAGCAGTGTCGTCTTTCATCTCGCGCGGCATGGGACCAAAAAGGTGCCCGATACGTTGCTGGTGTTCAACGTCCACATCGAAGTTGCCCACCAGGGCGATGCTGCCATCGGCGCGAATGCTTTCCTTGCCGCGGCTGAATTCACCGGACTCCATGTATCCCTTCAAGATGTTCACGCCATCCTTCCGGTCGAAGGAGACGCCGGACACCTCATCGAAGCAGACCACATCGTATTGGCAGACCAAACCGCGCTGGCCCGTTGCATTGTTGACGAACATCTGGGCGACCGTTGCCTTGCCTCCGGAAATCAGATGCGCATACGGAGAAACCTGCTGGAATAAATGGCTCTTGCCGGTTCCCCTGGGACCCAATTCCACCAGGTTGTAGTTGCGCTCGACAAACGGAACCATTCGTAGCATCAAAGCATCGCGTTGGCGCACCGACAAAGCATTCGGCTCAATTCCGATGGAGCGCAGCAAGAACTCCTTCCACTCCTCGGTGTTGAACGACTTGCGGGCCTCGGCCAGGATATCGAGCACATCCCGATTGGATAGCTGAATTGCCCGGAGCGACTTCACCCCGAACGGTCTTCCCTTGTTCTCCTGTGCGATAGCGGCATCGTAGTTCAGGTTGATTTCGGCATAAAAACCACCCGTCAGCATCCGCTCGTGTTCATTGACCAGTTCCGGGTCAATGCGGACATCGGTCAGTTGCAAGCTGGGTAGCTTTGCGATGTAGGAGTCGGATTTAGCATCCAGGCGAGCGGTGATGAGGTCGATGATTTTGACCTCGCCATTTTCCCTGGCCTGAGCCTTGAAGAGTTCTTCCTCCCCGGCCTTGACCGTTCGTGATTTGAGTTGTCTTTGGACGATCTCGAGACCCTCATCGATCTCGTCCTGATCGGTGCTGGCGCAGTAGCGACCGAGCAGAAACTCGACAACATACGTCGGCACCGGAAACTGGCGGCTGAACGTCCGGACCAGATCCTTCCGGACCAGATACCCATCCAAGGAGGAGGCCGCTTTATTGTCGATTTGGTCCATTTCAATCATGATTTACCTCCACCTATTACCGTGGCGATTTGCTTAACCAGCGATTCATTGCTATCAATCAATACCACTGTCGCTTCACTTCCCTCCAAATCCTCGTCCTCGACGACCACCGAGGCCATTCCATTGTCTTTCAGGGGCTTTACGCCGAGGACCACACTGGAAGATGAATTTCCTGCTTGTCTACGAATATCGAGTGATAACCCCGAGAAATCTCCATCCACGGCGACGACGCAGCGCAGCCTCTTCCACACCACGTCAGTAAATTCGACGGTTGCCCCTGCCTGGGGAGATTTGCCTTGCCTTACCGTCAATTGCAACGTCAGGCATTCTTGCAGGCTCAAGCCCCCGTGGGCATACTCTTGGCCATTCTTGAAGCAGCTCACGCCATCAGCCAGGGCAAAATGCTGGTCCGGATTCCAGTACCATGGATATAGCCGCTCATCGGTAGAGGCCCCGGGCTTCAATGAGGCGCAACGCCCCCATTTGTGATCCGCCAAGGCGCTGGGGAGGTCGATTTTTGGCAATCCCCCGGGCAGCAACAACCAGCCATGGTCCGTCACAACCCGAACGCGCTTCCAACCCGCTGCCAAGAGTCCCTTGACACGGTAATTGATATCCCGAATCAGAGCATCGATATGCTTGGCCAGTTTCCACCCACGGTGGTGACCTTCGCGGTCGATATCTCCAAATTCACACCAGGCCATGCCTTGACCATCCCCATCATCAGAGCTTTCAAGGATGGTCCATCCCCCTTCCTTCAATAACTTCTTAAGGTGGTAACCGCTCTGTAATGACTGACCGGTTTCCGCTACCGAAGGCTCGAAATCGGGGCTGTCATCCTTACCCCGAATCTTTTTCCTCACCGGGGTGACCGCCGGTTTGCCCGTAGCCGTTACGCTAGGCAAGGCCGCCCAGGTCAGCTCTTCGGAGACCTCAAACCCACCTGCCTCCAAGGCTTCAACCAAGCGCTTTCCGGCATCGAAACGGAGTCCGTCGATGAACAGAACACAGTCGCCGGGGCTGAAATGTGTTGCTCTTGCCGTCAGGCAGCTACCTCCCGGGTAAGATGCGCCATCAACCAACTTCTGAAGGTGGCGGGCTGATGCTTCCATCCATGGCCGGTAAACCGATCGGATAGCCTTGGTCACGGCTTCAGAGTCAGATTGTCTTTCGACCTGGGCCAAAGCCCGCATCACTCCATCATCAACTCGCCATCCCTGACTGATATAGCCCTCCACGAGGTCGGCCACCGAACCTGCGGCAAGGCCGCTTTTTGTGATCTCGGCAATGGTCGCCAAGTGTTCCAAAGCGCGGGCCAAGGGGGCGCCGTCCAGTTTGGCCCAGACTAAAGATCGCCTGGGACCATGCTGGCTTTCCAAATCCGGAATTGCGGTCCTCGCTTTGTGCGCGGGCACTTTGGTAAGGGCCATAAGATCCCGGCGAAGGATTTCCTCCTGGTCGTCATTCCACTGAGGCCAGCCCTCCGCCACTTTCTCATCTGTAAACAGATCGAATTCCGGCGGCTGACACTTTCTTATTAGGGCTGGAATGTTGGCATAGCGCTTGGGCGCCTCACAATACCGTTCCCAAACGGCTTTCCACGGGCCTTTGTGGTTTGCCAGCAGAGCAGCTCCGGCCAAAACGCCTTCGTTTTTGGGGTCGAAGGCCAGTTGGGATTTGCAGACCTCTACAAAGGCTTTCCATTCGTTCTCATCCCGTTTCGCCTGGAATGCATCCTCCTGATCGAGCCATTGCAGCAGGCCGCGATCCCTGTCACTCGCCAAAAGGGTGTTGAAGTAGTCCTTATCCAGGCGCTTGCCTTTCAGTAAGGAGATATCCTCGTCAAACAACCGATTCAATGCGAGCTGTATGGCGTTCTTGGTCTCTTTGTCCTGGGCCACGTCCAACCCAAGCCCGCCCTGATCTGATTTCAGATAGGCCATGATCGTCCAGTCCTTGCCATTGTTTTGGGACCAAATCACGCCCCGGTATTGAAGTTCGGCGAGTGGCTTGAGGTGATCCGGGCAGCTTTCGATAGCCCGCAGGTCCTGGCGGCTGACCCCCGGAAGATAAAGGATTGGGGTAGGGCCCTTGGGCAGAGAGACACCGGGGCCCTGACCGGCAATCACATAACGTAGCCAAATGGCGGGCCCAGTACTCTTTTGGGGCACATAATCGCCCAGGACCAATAGTTCCGGCAATTCAGGTTGAAGAACGGGCATGGCGGCCACCCACTGCCGATCGCGGTCCGGCCACAGTATGCAGGCCGGAGCCACCTGAACCTCGGAGTTGTAGGTATCCGCACCACGAACTTCTTTCAGGAGAAAATCAAGCGCCCTCATGCGTCGCCTTTGTTCGGGGAAAATATCAAACCATAATTCCGCGCCAGCGCATCGTTGATTACAGCAACTGAGGCCGGAGGAAAGGCCCAGGATTTAACGGTTGAACGTAGCGCAATCTTCAAGGCATCGTGAAGAGGTGGCAGCCATTCAATCGGATGGCCGTTTACCACCAAAATTAACTTCACATTAACCTGTGACAGGTTGAGGGTTTTGAAACCTTCGGGTAATTCCGCTTCGGCTTTTGGGTGCCGTTTCAAGATTGATGCCCATCCAAGTGAAAAGGCATTGATGAGTTTTTCCCGAATATCAGCGATGAAATTCTTGAAGTTTGGTTCCGTTCCAGGGCGAGGCGTACTGGATTTGGCCTCGACGACCAAAATATCCGGGTTTTTTCTATTGGTGCGCAACAGCAGAAATTCCGCCATTTTGACATAATCCCGAATAGCTGCATAGCAATTGCTTTTCTCAATGTAGAAACATCGACCTTCCGGATAAGGGCCGAAGGTCATTCCGGATTCGATAATCGGCTGAGTGGTCATCTAAGTACTAAATCCACCTCTTCCATGTAGAGTCGGATTGACTCATCAATAATTGAATTTTCCGGCATCCCGTTCTTGAGGTTTTCCGGAGTCCATTGGTCGTCATGCGGCGAAATTACCGGGATGGAAAGACTCTTCTTTTGTGCAATCAAATACAGCTTCTTCACGACAAAGTAGGAGTCGCTGGCCAGAAAGAACTGGATGCCTAGCTCAGCAAGCACGGCTACGATATCCAGAAGATCCGAAATCGCTACGGGGTGCAGCGCTGACTCCGGTTCGTCAATCAATACAATTGAGTTGGTATCGAGATACCGATTACCCAGCAAGGTATCGAGAATGGCAATCTTCTTGATTCCCTCGGATGTTACGCCGATGGGGAACTTCTGATTTCCCGTTTCAAACTGCCATCGACCGGATGTTTCATCGTATTCGACGCGTCCGCCAAGCATGCCTTCCAAGCTCTCTCGCGATTTGGAAAACTCAGTATAATCCCAGTCCGGCTCTCCGACAAAATCGAGATGGTTATCGTGCGGTTGGAAAAAAGCGGGAGGGCCAGATTCGCCTTGGCGTAGCGCTCTGGCAAGATCGAGATAGGTGTCGTCAAAGCCAAAGGTCCTATCCTGTTCGCGGGATTTAAGAATTATCTGATGTAGAGACAGGACTTCTTTCGTCGGAAGGAATATGGAATTGCTTGTCAGCGGTGGAACATGGTTTTCCGGCGATGAAATCCGTATTGTCGTATTCTTCCCAAAGCTGTAAGTGAAGTCTCGCCGGTCAAATTGCACCGTGGAAGACAAGGCGCCGTCGGCCCCTTTGGTCACCAGATCACCAATCTTGTCTGGCTGGTATGTCCAATAAAGCTTTTCCCTGAGAATCTCGGCGGCTGGTCTCTGGTCATCTCCTCGTTTGTACTGCTCCAGTGTCCGCATGGTGCAATAGATGGCTTTCAGAAGAAACGTCTTCCCGGCGCCGGTGCCGCCGACAATCAGATTGATGGGACCAAGGTTCCGCCAATGGAAATTTGAAAGTGGCCCAAAATTTTTGAGATCAATTCGATTAATCATGGTTGTGCTCCCGTGCGGCGCGTTTTTCGGCCAAGTTCAGGTGGGGGAGTTGAATACGGTTGTCATTGAACTTGTGGGGCCAGGGCGCGGATTCGCCGGCCTTCCGCCCAATAGGTTTTTCTGCCAGAGTTCCCCCAATGAATATTCATCAAGCCAACTTGCCAATGCCTTGGAGTCGAGCCTTTGAAGATGAGTATACCCCTCGGTGCGATCAGCCACAATGACATCATTCGACGAGAACTCATTGAGGAAGTCGGTCGATTGAGTCGAAACAATGATCTGGCGTTTCTTGGAAGTGGAGCGCAATAGGGATGCGAGCAGATGGATTGCAAACGGGTGCAAGCCAAGTTCCGGCTCATCGATAAGTATGGTTTCCGGCTGCAATGCTTTCGGCTGCAATAATAGGGTGGCCAAGCAGATAAAACGCAGGGTGCCGTCAGAAAGGAGATGCGCCTTGAAAGGCACATCCCCTCCCTTCTCCGTCCACTCCAGTTCAATTTGATCTTCTCTGCCTGGTTGGGGCCGAAGTAGAAAGTCTCCGAAAAACGGAGCCACCAAGCGAACCGTTTTTACAATTCGGTTGTAGTCTGTATGATGCTGCAATTGGATCAGCGAGAGAAATGCGGCCAAATTTCGGGCATCCGGGCGCAGATAAAGATTATCGTTGATGCCATGCCGCTGTTTTACCAATGCGCTTTCGCTGGTGTCGTGAAAATGATAAACGCGCCAACTTTTCATTGCTGGCACGATGAAGTCGGAGGAGAGCGTTCGTCCCATCTGCGACTCTACTGCGGATTCAAAGTGTCCGGATCTGATAGGCAAGTCTCCAACAGGATTCCAATAGAAATTTTCCTCAGCAAACATCATCCGATTGTCCTGGGTCGGTTCCAGCTTGAACTTGTAGCCGTTAAGTCCAAAATAGAGTTCCGCACTCAGATCTTCCGTATTCTTCCGGCCAAAATGCAGTAACGCATCCGGCCCGCCTTGCCTGCTCACGTAACGCTGTAGGTTGCCCTCCAGCATCTGTTGGATTAGATGAAAAAAGTTGATGAAATTGGATTTGCCTGCCCCATTGGGCCCAATCAGAACATTCAGCTCTTTCAATTCCAGATCACACTCACGTATGGACTTGAAGCCATGTAGCTTGATTTGAGATAGTTGATTCTCATTCATGTTTGCGCCTCATTTTGTTGCGTAGCGCGTTTCTCTGCAAGGGTCATAAGTTCAGGAAGTTCGGCCTGGAGAACGGGTATTGATGTCTCCCACTTCCAACAGCGGTCCGGCCACAGAATACAGGCCGGAGCCACCTGAATCAGGGAGTTGTAGCTATCGGCATCACGAACTTCTTTCAGGGGATAATCAAGCGCCCTCAATCGTCATTTCCTCGCAGATTAAACAGTTGGAAGACCTTCTGAACGAACTTTTCCGTTCTCGATTTTATCTGATCAACCCTCCAGGTTGTGGCGGCGGCCAAGTCCTCATTGAGCTTGAGTCCATTGTTGTAGCCGACAGCTCGACCTTTGCGGTCCATACGATCCCGCTTGTCCTCAAAACTCTTATTGCCAAGAGCGCTGTTGAATCCAGAAATCGTGAGGTTGCCCAATTTGTGGACATGTTCCTGTTGAAGCTCCTTAGCTTTCTCCTCATCGCCATCGGCGATCATGTCTATCCAAGGCTGAGGGATTTTTTCTCCTTGCGGAAAGATATGCTCGATGGTCCACACGAACCTCCTTTTTTCCTTACGCCACAGATCGACCCGATTCTCCTTGGTCGTGTCCTGCTCGGCCAGGGCGCAGAGAATGAACCGGGTAACCGCTGTGTTTTCCTCATAAATCGGTCCTTCCAGATATCGTTGAAATGTGTCATTCGAAGCAGAGACGGAAACAAGTTGCTGTTCAATTGACAGAGGAATCGTGTCAGCACGTAGCTCCCTGACATTGTCGATTACTGTCATGAAATGGCGGGTAAGATCTCGGGTGGGAGGGGTATCGGTCAGGTTACGGCGAACGAAAAAGCGGACGAGCAGTTCGACTATTGACGTCAGGTGGGTATTCGTAAGCTCGAGATCATCTTTTCGTACAAGCAAATACAACATCAGCAAGTAGGACGGGGCACCCTGAATCCGCTCCAAATCCCTTATCCTTTTCTCTAAACCACTTTGCTCGTCATCCTGATTGCGAGAAAGTAATCGCGAATAATGCCGTCCGGCGTCTTTGATCTTCCTCAGGCAATCCTTCGCGTCATAGGTGATGAGCTTTTCATAGATTTGAATCAGGTTGGACCGAGTGGCGACTGGAACTTGGTGGACCATTTTGAGGTGATCCCTGAAAGCGTTGTAATACTGACGGAAGAAACGTTCCTGGATGGCATAGTCGTCGCCCAGATAACCCAAGAGGCGATTCCAGTCCCCAAAATAGAGATCCACCCTGCCTGGCTCCTTGGATTCCAGACGAGCCAATAGCTTGTTCTTGATCAGATCGATTGCCGTAAGGGGCATGCCTCGATTGTTTAAAGACTCGAATAGGGTGTAAGCATCGGCATGACTTTTTACCTCAATTTTGACCAGACACGCATGACTTACCTTGTCTAGGAATTCGAAAATAGTACCCAGTCGGTTGCTGCGGCCATTGGTAATCTGATTTATGCGATTCTGAAAATACCGATAGGCACGAAAGATCTTCCTATTGCCAGCGTAGGAGGGCTTATCACATTCACTGATGATCTCAATCTCGCTGAGAACAGCACGGAAATCAGCGTTGTTATTATTCTGAATTTGCGGGATAAGGCGAATCTGATCGACTCCTTTTTTGAGGACCAGCTTGCGCTTCAGGTTGATCAGCGCGGTGAACTGATCTTCATCCAATTCAGTTTTATGGCTCCTTAGTGTATCATAAACCGAGGCAAAGAGTAATGAGAGCGTAGTCAGACGCTGTTGTCCATCAACCACCTCCAGTTTCGTGGGGGAAAGCGCATCAGTCGAATGGCTAATGCAGATGATCGACCCAAGGAAATAGCCAGGATTGTTCTCAAGTATATCGTCGAACAGGTTTTCCCAATGGGGTTTGCTCCAAGTGTATTCCCGTTGGTAACGAGGAATTTTGTAAACGACTGGCACTTCGATATCGAAGAGCTGTGATACTGGGTAGTTTTTAACGGATTGAATCACTTAACGCCTTAAAAATTGGGGATTATAAATCTAACCTGACAAAACTTTGTTAATTGTTATAGTTAAACCATGATTAAGGATGCACCAGGAAAATTTTACAGACAAGGGATTAGCCTCATTCAATTGATGGATATGTTTCCAGATGAAGAATCAGCTACAACTTGGTTTGAGAAAATAGTTTGGCCAAATGGTAGATGGTGTTCAAAATGTGGAAGTCAAAATACAAATAAGGTTCCAAAAGCCAAGCCAATGCCTTATTGGTGTGGTATTTGCCGCAGTTATTTTAGTGTTCGGACCGGGACAGCCATTGCTCGATCCAATGTTCCTCTGAGAAAATGGGCGATTGCCATTTATTTGTGTTTAACCAGTCTTAAATCGGTTTCCAGCATGAAGCTTCACCGGGATATTGGCGTTTCCCAACCGACTGCTTGGTTTATGTTTCACAGAATTAGAGAGGCAGGGGTTCATGATTCTGATGATGGATTTAGCGGCCCGGTAGAATCCGATGAAACATATTTTGGAGGAAAAAGAAAAAATATGTCCTCCAAAAAGCGCAAAACTTTAAAAGGCCGAGGCGCAGTTGGAAAAATTGCTGTAACCGGAATAAAGGACCGTGAAAGCAATAAGGTAAGGGCACAGCCAGTTGAATATACTGATACCTTAACCCTTCAAAGCCATATTATTAGACATACCGATTCCACGGCGGAGGTATATACCGATGATGCAACCGCTTATACCAGTTTGCCATTTACGGATGAAACCGTGAAGCACTCAATTGGTGAATACGTAAACGGTAAAGCCCATACCAATGGCATTGAAACATTTTGGTCTATGCTGAAACGAGCCTATAAGGGCACATTTCACAAATTAAGCCCCAAGCACATGGATCGGTATATTCAGGAATTTGTGGCCAAGCACAATATGCGGGAATCAGGGACCCTTGAGCAAATGAGTTCAACGGTTGCCGGACTTATAGGCCGGAACCTTCTTTACCGTGATCTTACGGCTCCTAACGGGCTTTCGAATATGGCGCGGCCTAAGTAGGGCACGGGCCAGGGTTTCAGGGGTTGCCCCTTTTAGGTCGCGTTGGGGATTTAGCATCGGGTTCATTTTAGGAGTCTTCTGGATTTATAGAAGCCCAAGGTGATTTAAGCCCTAAAGCGCGATCGTAATACCAAACTTGGGTAGGCACTAGAAATGAATTTAGGGGGATATCAACTTCAATTACACTTCTTTTTTTATCTGGCCTAACCACCTTCACTAACCATCTATCACCTGTCATTTTTTGTTCGACTTCACATCCATGATTTTGAGCCCACGTGAGATACTCAGAAAAACGCGGATGACCTCCAAAAGGATAAGGTGGCATAAAAGTCAGCAGGCAAGGGCCAAGGAAATATTTGGATTTTCAGGAATGGCTGAGTTCTGATTTTTTCGCATTTTAACTGAACCAGCTCTATCTTTCCATAATTGGAAAAATTTCTTTGGCGCAGAATCTACATAAGCAAAAGATTCTCCATGTTGTTCTATGGAATATTTTCTGGTTTCGTCTATGGCTATGATGATGTTTTCACGCAATCGATGGATATTTTCAGCCTGTGCTCGGATATCATACTCCAGACACTGAGCAATCCACCAGCCATCTTCACGATATATTAGTACTCGAATTTTTTTATTCATCATTTTTGCTATTAATGGTTTCATTTTATGGAAAAATAAATTTTACATCCTTAATCATCGCATCCTTTTTCAATTTCGATTTTTAGAAATATTAATAGGTAAAAAAGCAATATTTCCATGATTTTTTTTCAACATCAGATCGGATTTCTTCCCTTACAATTTCACGAATCCTTGATTCTAGGACATCTCCAATTGAATTGGCCAAGAGATTTATTTCTTTTGTAGTCATATTTTCTTATTTTGGGTACAGCCGTGGACCACGTTGGTTTTACATGGTTACTCTACTGTTTTATCTTTAAAATAAATAAGGCGTTCTATTGGAACTACTAATACGGTATTGCCTTGATTGTCATAGAAATCAAATGTTTTCATGACATCCGAATAAGTGAATCCTTTAGCATTTATATCGGTATAATTATTTTGTTGGGAGGTTGTATACCATATCCTATATGTTCTCATTTTTCAATTCGTTTATTTATCGAACCACTTTTTTTCGACATTGAAAATAGAAGCAATCCCTTTCTCCAATGAATTCATGTACTGATTTAACCGATTAAATCTACCATTTATGTAACTACTCAGGTGGTTTAGTAGGCAGAATAAAGGAGGAGGATTCCAGAAAAAATATAAAAAATATAAAAAAAACTGTACAATTTTTTTTATATCTGTCATAGACTTATGAATGCGAGACCGGGAGTCCAAAAAGCAGGCGCTTTTAGAGTTAATCCAAAAGGATCCTGAGGCAGTTGTCGAACTCCTTTTGGACCTGATGGAGCGCGTCGAAGTACTGGAGCAGAAACTTGCCAAAAATAGCCGCAACAGTTCAAAGCCGCCCAGCAGTGATGGTTACCCTAAGCCCAAGCCAAAAAGCCTGCGTAAAAAAGGCCAACGTAAAAGCGGTGGTCAGCCCGGCCACAGAGGCAAGACATTGCAATTCAGTTCCCATCCGGACCGGATCATAAAACACACCTTATCGCGTTGTCCGCAAAGCGCAGAGTGTTTCACTGATAAGGACATCGTGAAGATCATCAAGCGCCAGGTGTTCGATCTTCCGGAGCCGAAATTAATCGTAACCGAACATTGGATCTATCAGTACCGCAACTGCTCGGGCCGTATCGTGACAGCGGAAGTTCCCGAGGGTGTGAGCGCTCCAGTGCAATATGGAAAACGATTCCAGAGTTGGTTGGTGTATTTGAATGATTACCAACTCGTTCCATTGAATCGAATAAGCCGGATATGCGCGGATTTATACGGTTATTGTGTCAGTGAAGATACCATATTAAAGGCTCGTCAACGGTGTTATGAGCGCTTGGAAGGATTTGAAAGGCAGGTAAAGCAAAAGTTGAGAAACTGCGCCATTGTCCATGCCGATGAAACCGGGCTGAAGGTGAATTCGAAAAATCATTGGCTACATACTGTGTGCAACAAGCGCTATACTTTTTTGGGGATCCACCCCAAGCGCGGCTATCAAGCCCTACAGGACTTCGGCATATTGGAAAAGTTTGCCGGGCGGCTGGTTCACGATTGCTGGGCGACTTATTTTCGTTTGAAAAACTGCCAGCATTCCCTGTGCAATCCTCATCTGATACGGGAACTGGTTTTTGCCCAAGAACAACTCCAGCAACAGTGGGCTGCCAAGATGAAAAAACTTCTACAGGAGGCCTATGATTACGGTAAGGTCCACAAGAAAGAAATGGGCCACAAAAGCAAACATGGCTGGCATGTTCGATATGGCAAAATTATTGCAGAAGGTTATCGGGAGAACCCGCAGATAAAGGATCCGCCGGGAGCCAAAAAGAAACGAGGCCGTCCCAAGAAAACAAAATCGAGAAATCTTCTTGAGCGCATGGATAAATACCGGGACCAAATATTGGCTTTTATCTGGGACCCGGAGATACCCTTCAGCAACAATCAGGCCGAGCGGGACATTCGTATGGTAAAAGTTAAACAGAAAATATCAGGTGGTTTCAGAACCCCTCAAAACGCTCAGATCTTTGCTCGTATCCGTTCATATGTCTCAACCGAGCAGAAACAGGGAGTGGGAGCTTGGAAGGCTCTTGCAAAGATATTTGACCGCGCTGGCTTGTCCCCTGATTATTAATCTTTCATTATCCTGAGGATCCAGCACCCTCGCTGGGAACCTGAGTAGTTACCCATTTATATTATTTTCCAATGCACGAACAGCTCAATTTAATTCAAATGTGGTTAGTTCAGAATTTCGCCCCGCTGGCATTTATATCTCTTTGGTTATTAACTCTTTATATCCACAAAACGTGGACATGTAAAAGAAATTATTAGAGATAAAAATTTACTTAGTAAAGGAAAAAGTTTACCAAAATCCAGAATTTTGCCGATTCTGTCCCTTTCAAGTCAAAGCTGGATAGAACTCGATTTGTCGGGTTGCCCACCAAATATAACAACCTATTATGATTCGGTTCGCGACCGAAATCAGGGTGAATAGGTGGGCTTTCTATCCAGTAAGACTTGAAAATGAACCCGAGGTGTGTCGCGGAAAAATACTGAATAAATAAATCCAAAAATAAATATGAAAAATCTTATTAATTTAATTCTTCCCATAACTCTAATATTATTCGGATGTACAACTGTTCCAGAGCAATATTCATTTGAATCTCAACGGACTTTTGATGGTTCGATGAATATGGTTTGGGCTGCAGTTATGAGTTATTTTACCGAAAAAGGAGTTTCCATTAAAACCATCGAAAAGGACAGCGGGATCATTTATGCGGAAAAAATGTATGGGCAAACATTGGACGAGAATTGGGCTGATTGTGGAGATTATAGTCCTTTTGCCACTTCATCATCCGTGTCACTAAATTTATTTGTTCGCAAGGATTTAAAAAGCGAACAAATTTTGGTTGCCGTTAATATGGAATTTTCTCAAATTCAGAATATTCCTGGATTATTTTTTAACTCAAATATTCAGAATGTAGTCTGTAATTCCAAGGGTGGATTAGAACTTATTATCCTGAATTACATTGAGGAATATGTGAAAAATCAGTTAACTAATTTGCCAAGTTAAATTTATAATCCCCTTTATTTTCGGTACTTGCCGCCAGGATTTCGACCAAATGAGTGCTAAGTTTGGGCGAGAGTCCGATAATGTCTCCCTCATCAGGTAGTCGATCAACCAACAAGCGCTTCATCCGCGAGTCAGTGATCAACTCTTTTATGGACTGAAGAGAATCAGGCTGCAAAGGACGCAGCTTTTTGATGGTTAGACAAGATTCGAAGGTACTTACTCTCCTTTTTCGGATGGCGGTGGCCATATAGCATTTGGTTGCATCGCCTTCTTTTATCTCCAGCAAACAAAGCGTTGGAAGCTTGATAGCGCGGAGTGTCGAGTGAGGCTTTACCATTGTAAGGTGCTCGAAACCCTGCCGCGAATTATGCAGAGATTCAGAAAACACCTCATCGAAGCGGATCAAGATCAAGGGTTTCTTTTGAACCCAATTTGCGATCTTGTCGGCTGTGTTCATCCGGCGGCCTCCCGTGCGGCGCGTTTCTCGGAAAGCGTCAAGTGGTGGTCGTTGATGCGGTCGCCTTTGAACAGGTGGAACCAGGGTGCGGATTCAACGTCTTTACCGCGGTCCTTGTTCCATTTGATAGTTGGTTTGCACCGAAGGACGCCAGCGCCTTTCATCCGGACATCGGGCACGGTCAGGAATGGTCGGATGTTGAGGCGTACGCCATCGTTGAGGTCGGGATTCCAGCCGATGGGTTGCTTTTCCAGCGGCTTCCAGCGAACGAAGATGTCGTAGGGTGCTTCGCCTTCGAGGATCAGCTCCAGTTTTTTCTTGAGAGCCTCGGCGGCGGCTAGGCGCTCTTGGGCTCCGTCCACGCCATTGGCGATGTCTTGCTTTTGACGGCTGATCCAGTCGCCCAAATAGGTGTAAGTCAGGGTCTCCATCAGCTTGACGTCGAGCTTGAGGTAATTGACCAAGGCAGCGAAGCCGTCGCGCAGGCCATCCCAGATATGCCAGATGAAGGGGCGGTTTTTGAACAGTTCACAATGTTGGGCGAAGAACTTATCCCGCAGCCAGGTCTCCAGTGTTTTTCCTGCGTGACCAGCGCTTTTCAATAGTGCAGCCAGGGTGTCGTTGGACCAGGCATCCCCATAGGCGGCGGCCAGCAGATTATGTAAGCGGTCGGCCCCAGAAGCCTCGCCCCGTACAGGCGAGATGCAAACGATACCGTCCTCATCGGCAAAGCGCGCCAGGGCCTCGCATCGATGGACCCATTCGCGCTGTTCGTCGGCCAATTCCATGCTGCCATCCAGCTCGGCAGGCCAGTGGTAGCCGAGGAGGCGAGCTACGGCGACCTGAAGCACGGTGTCATCTGTACGCAACGGGCCGTGAGCGGTCCACTTTTTGTTTTCATCCCAGACAACCGATCCACAAGGGTGGCCATGGAAAATCCATTGGGTGGGATCATCGGTGTAGGGTTTGGGCAGGCCGTTGGGGTAGTTCTCAGCAGCGACTTTGGTCCAGTGATCAAGATCGAAGGGAACCTTGACCAGCGTGGCGTTGGTGACTTTCAGGCTTTGGTCAATTTGCCGTACTGCTTCGTTGTATTTAGGTGAGGAGCAGAAGCACCAGATGGCGGGGAGGTTCGCAGGATTGTGGGGGATGACAGGCGTGCAACTGATATCGAACTTATCACCGGAGTAGAGAGTTACTGGCAAATATCTCATCATGCTTACCACAACACCGGGTTTTCCCCAAACGCCTTCGCCTTTAACATAGGCCTTTGGATTATCTCTGTGGCATTTTCCATCCTCAGCCCAATAAAAGACATTCTGCTTTCCACCATAATGATCTGTCTGTGCGTGGGTACACTGAAAATAGTGCCATGTTGCGCGCTCCGTAACTTCCCAAAAGTTGAAACGAAAATGGAATGAATCAGCTCCATGCATTCCATTCAGTCCATCGGAATATTGGCTTAACAGCTCACCTGAAACTTCATCAAACGCCACTCTTGCATCCGGATTCTCCAATTGCTTTGCCTGATTGACGCTTTTGACTTCAGCTGTCAGCAACTGCCCGGCTTTTTCGGCGGCGTTGCGTGGTTCGGAAACATCCACACCACGAATCAGTTTGCCATCTTCTCCATCGCCAAACAGCCCACCTGCTTCTCTTATTGAGTTGCCTCGGCTTAGGGTGATTAGTTGGACGTTAAAATCCCACATAGGTGTTTGAAACGCTTGCGGCCCCAAACGGGCAATCAGATGCCAAGTATCGTTTTTCAGCAGCTTCTCCCGGAATTTTTTGTAACTGGTCAAGAAGAGCCAATTTTGCGGCAACACGATGCTGGAGGTGCCTCCTTCGGTGCAGAGTTCCAGGCAGCGTTCGAGAAATACGGTCGCCAGATCATTTTTTCCGGCAGAAAAGTGTCTTTGGCAGAAATTGCGCAACCGCTCATGTTGCTTACCTCTGGCAAGATAAGGCACGTTGGTAATCACCCATTGATAGCGCTCGGTAAGCAGGGTTGCGGCCTTGGCCAGCCCCTGAGCAACTACTGCGACCTCCCGTTGCTCTTCGGCTTGCTCCCGCTTCAACGCCTTTTCCAACGCATTGGAGAGATCATCCCACTGCACCAGCTTGGCGGCGTCCGTTTTTGCTGGATTTAGCAGACTTCCCAGAACCGGCGCGTCCTTGAAGGTGTCGTGCAATTGGTCCATTGCGATCCGAAGGTTGTGCTTGCCCATGGCCAACTGCTTCCATTCCTCCTTGTGTACACTGATGGACAAGCCGGAACAGGCGATATTCAATCCCGGCAAAATGCGGTAGCCGTCAGTGCCTGGGTATTTCCAAGCGGTCAGGGCCAGGGCGAAGGCGGCCAGTTCCACGCAGCGCTGATCCAATTCCAGGCCATGGATGTTTTCCCGCAGCACCGCGTCCACTGCCTCTTTGGCCGAGAGACCGTCGCGCTCCATCCGCATCGGCGCCAACATCATTAAGGCCGCCACCAGGAAGTGGCCGGAGCCGCAGCAGGGGTCGAGGGTCTTCAGGTCGGCCAGTTGCTCCGGCCAACTGTCAAAGGTTCCGGCCGCCGGTGTCCAGGCGCCATCCTCCTGCCGCACAAAGCGTAGATATTCCAACGGAACACCCGGAATGGACGCTTTCCGGCGCAGTTCCTCTTCGCTGTCGGCGTTCCGGAGGTCGGATTCGGTTAGCCGTCTTGACGCCCACCAAGCACCCAGGGAATTGTCGAGCAGGAAGCTGACCATGTAAGGCTCGGTAAAGAGCTGGGTCACGGCGGGCAACTCACGTGCACCGATCTTGACCTCGGAAGCATTGACCTCGTCTTTCTTTTTGGCCTGCCAGAATTGATAGACCCAGCCGAGGCTGTCGGAGGCGGTGAACACGTCCAGCGGCAGATCGCCCACCAGACGCTCCAGTTTTTGCTGGTACTCCGGCGGCAGGACCAATCGGAAAACCGGGGAGTCGAGCCGGAAGATCTGTGGTAGCATACTGGTGGCGAAACGAGCGGCCAACTCCCAACCGTTGGCCGCGCCTTCATCGGCAGCGAGGTCTTCACAGTCTTCGAGGGATACCTGTATCGGGCCATCCGGGTCGGGATACATCAACAGATTGTTCTCGGCCAGGAAGCGGGCAAAGAGCATACGGTGCCAGTGCTCGTAAGCGATTTCTTCGATCAAACGGTCGATCTCCTGAACCCCGGTCTTGGCATGGCGTAGGTCGCCCAATTGCCGTCCGTGCACCCGGAGTCTGCGACGCAGATCCCGGTCCTCTTCACTGAGGTGGGGAAAAGGCGCGGCTTCACCCACCCCGAGATGTTCCAAGGCAACCCGAGCGGCGTCCTCGGCTGCCTCGCGGGCTTCCTTGATCGTTTTTTCCAGCTTGTTGCGGAGTGTTTTGTCCAGCGGCTGCATGTTCTATTAGAAAAGATATCAGATATCAGATATCAGAGTTCAGTGTGCAGTTTCAGTGGTTGCATGTTCAATTCCTATTCGATGCTGGCGAGCATTGAAACGGATAAATGCTCTCAGTTCTCGCATAGAATTACTGGAATGCTGAAATCAATGCTGGCGAGCATTGAAACGAGCATAGAATTGCTGGAATGCTGAAACGAATGCTGGCGAGCATTGAAACGAGCATAGAATTGCTGGAATGCTGAAACGAATGCTGGCGAGCATTGAATCGTTTTAATGCTGGCGAAAAATAACGGTATCATTTCTTGAATTCATATCGCGCATGTTGGCCTCGCCCTGGAGGTTCATTCAGGAAAAAGATATCAGATATCAGAGTTCAGATAACAGAGTGCAGAGATCAGTTTCAATGTGCGATTTCAAAGGCCAGTCGCGATCCTCAAACCTCCCCCTGAACTCTTTCCTCTTTCCTCTGATATCTAGAAAAAGAGTGCAGAGTGCAGTGTTCAGATATCAGAGGGAGGGGAGATCAGCATTCAGAGTGGATTTTCAACGGCCCTTGGCAATTCTCAACCTTCCCTCTGAACACTTTCCTCTTTCCTCTGACATCTTTCCCCTCTTCCCCCCTCTTTCCTCTGATATCTAAAAGATTCAGTGGTTGCATGTTCAATTCCTATTCGATGCTGGCGAGCATTGAATTGCTGGAATGCTGAAACGAATGCTGGCGAGCATTGAAACGAGCATTCAAGCCGTCCAATGTTCGATCTAATGCGCATATGCATTACATTCAGCATTAAATCGTTTTAATGCACATTTTAATGCTGGCGAGCATTAAAACGAGCATTGAAGGTGTCATTTCTTGAACTCATGTCGGGCATATTTGCCTCGCCCTGGAGGTTCATTCAGGAAAAAGATATCAGATATCAGAGTGCAGAGATCAGTTTCAATGTGCGATTCCAAAGGCCAGTCGCGATCCTCAAACTTCCCCCTGAACTCTTTCCTCTGATATCTTTCCTCTTCCCCCTTCCCACTGAACTCTTTCCTCTTTCCTCTGATATCTTAAAAAAGAGTGCAGAGATCAGTTTCAATGGCCAATGGCGGTCCTCTACTTAACTGATACGGGACCTTTGGCCAGGGCGGTCTTGAGTCGGTCCTTTACTTCTTCCGCCCATGCATCGATTTCCTTGGCCGTTTTCAGGGTGCAGCGGGGCACATTGACAAACTGAATTTTGGGCTCGCACAATTTGGCGGCGCCAACCGCGACATTGTAGAAGCGGCTAGGCAGCGCATCAACGAGGGCCGTAAACTTCGACAAACTGCAGTTGTCCAGGGTTTCCAGCACATCGCTGGTCAATTGCACCTTCACCTTGGGTCGGGCGGCCTTATGCAAAAACTGGGCAGACATGAGTTGGTAACGTTGCTCAGGTTCCAGTTGCTTCCAGTTACTGTCATCTTCCAAGCGGTCAAGTCCCTCCGTGTGAAGGTTGGAGTATTCACTATCGCGTTTGTTGACTTCATCGCGCAGCAGTTGGGTCAGGTTTTTGATCAGGGTCTCAATAAGGTCCGGTTCCTCGAGAAGCTGGCGCTGCTGTTCAATGGTATTCACCTGGGCTTGGATGGCATTGGAATCCTGGAGCCCGGAGGCGTGGTCCTTCAGGCGCGTCAATATTTTCCAGTTGGGCAAACGCTTGGCGATGCGTTGGGCGAGGTCCGTCCAGTTTTCGATGCTGCTGGCCAGTTCATCCCTTTGGTTGTAGAGGGCGAGCAGTTGCTCATTCCCGGCTGTGAGGCGGATTTCGTGGAGGGACGCGGTGTCCGGACGGGCCGGTTTCGGGGCATCGCCGCCAGCCCGGTCGGCGAGGTTCAGCAATTTCTCCAGGAACTCCTTCACATAGTCTGATTCTTTTCCCGACGTAGCCGAAAGCCCAATTTTCCACAGCAATTTGCGAATCCCGATGCGTTGGTGGGTGGTGACCGTAACGGCTTCCACTTTGAACATCACTTTGCCAATGGATTTGCGCTTCAGATCCTTCGGGTCGAGGGTTTGGCCGCGTTCGTTTTGAGCCCGGATCAGCCCGGCCACCAAAAGCGCCTGCAAACCGCCGTCCACGGCGTCACCTGACCATCCGTAGGGTGAAGACTCGAACCGGGCGCGGATTTCCACGCCATTTTTGCCGCCGCCGATGAAACCGAGAATAGCTTTGCACACCGGGTTCCTGGCGGGTTCGCCTTCATGGTTTACGGCCTTGAGCGCATCGGGAGCGCCTTTTTTGGCCCTTTCGTAAACCTTAGACCAGCCCACGTGGTCAGCGGTTTGAAACTGAGGGTAGAGCCGTTGCAGCGCGTTTTCGGAGGCCTCCCTGACCATCTCTTGCAGATCGTTGCCGAGGATTTCGTTGCCGCCGCCCTGAAAGACGCGGGCTCCGGAAAAAGCATCCTTAAGCAGTGCGCGGATCCTGCCTTCGGCCGTCTGCTCGGTGGTCTCCATGGCGGCGCGTGCCTCTTTTCCTTCTGGAGTATTGGGACCACCGCGCTTATCCAGCGTGGCGCTGGCGGCCTTGTAGTTGATGAGTTGGTGGCGAAGGTCATCGGCCGAGCGCTTGGGAATGAACACAAATACCGTCGGTGACTGATTGCCCGCTTGCCTTGAGTCGGCCTGCACCGAGTTCTCGTCAATACTCCATCCGTGGCGAACCCATGCGTAAATGCGCTGGTCGGCGTCGCTGGGAAGCTGGGAATCAAACACCGGAAAGATGGCACGACTGACCTTCGAGTTGCCCTGGGCCAGGGACAATTTGCCCACCCTCTCGCCAAATAACTTGCGAATGCGATCGTCGCGTTCCGCCTCGATGCGGTGCGCTTCGTTGGACAGGGTAGAGCGTTGACTGAGGAATTCGTCGCTCCATGCCGCGCTCTCCTCGGTCTGAATACGGTATTCATCGCCGACCTTCATCAACAAATCGCATTTGTCGAGCAGGTTGGGCAATTTGCCACGCAAGCTGCCACTGCCGTGAGAAAGGTTTTCGACCAGGAGATCGGCGAGGGTATCAATAGTGGCCCGGATGCCGATCTCCTTGCTTTGGCTGCCGAGCTTGTTGATCAGGAATACCAGGCCGCAGGCGCGGGCCATGATCTGTTCTTCTTCCGTACCCTTGCTCCAGATCATCGTCCTTTCGTGCACCTTGCGGGGCAGAATGTTCGTTTGGAGCAATTTGTCGGCGGAGTCGAAATAGAGATAGTCGGCCGGCACGACGTGGCCCAAAGGTTCACTCAGGTTGGTCCGGATGACCTTGTGAACCATGCTGAGCTGGTTGCGGAGTTGGCTGTCGGTCCCGGTCTGATCCAGGACCCGGAGGGTACTTTCCCAGAAACGGCGGCGCACGGGCAGGATGGGGTAGTCCTGGGGAAAATGAGGAACGTCGTCTTGTCTGTGACCGATGCCAGTATCTGCCAGATGCCGGGAAATCTCTCCCAGGTTATTTTGCATGGTCTGCTCGATGGGAGACTTCGCTTCCGGCTTCTTGGCCAGAATGACCTGACGAATTACCGCATCGACATCGGCATCGGAGAGTTCCACACGAATGGTAAACCGCCCCTCCAGCTTTTTCAGGTTGCTGGTGCCGGTCACGGCCGTCTGACCGGTGCCTATGAAGAGCAATTTGCCGCCAATGTTCTTGCAGCAGGCTTCCACCGCCTCCTGCACGTCCAAGGAGCGTTGGTTATCTTCGCCGATGTACTGTTGCACCTCGTCGAGCGCCACTAAAGTCAGCGGGAATTTGCCATTCTTGGTCAAAGCCTGATGTATGGACTTGACCATGTCATCGCTGGAAATGTCCTGAACGTTGGAGTAGAGATCGTGAAGGATATCGGCGCAGGATGCGGGAGATGAAAAGAGCTTGGGTTTGGCCTGCACCAGGGCCTCATGAAGGCCCTCCGCCACGATAAAGTTGTCCACCTCTTCGTCCCAGTCGTAGCCGTTCTGCTCAACAAGGACACGGACACGGTCATAGATGCGGTCGCGCTTGAGCCACATGACGAAACGGGCAACCGGGTATTGCTCAGGCAAGCCGGCGGATTTGAAAATAACGCGCAGGAGGGCCAGTCGGACGCTGCCGCTGGCAGCAGCCCCTAGTGTGCCGGAGGCGGCGTGCAAGCCTCCATGACGCTTGCCTAGGACGCTCAACTCCTTCAAATGGTCGCAAATTTCTTGCGGCAGGCTGGCAATGCCGCGAGCCGTGGCTCCATCATCGAAAACCGTGTTATCCCAAAGCGCGCGCAGCATTTTGACGAGGTGGGATTTGCCTGACCCGAAAAAACCACTGACCCATACGGCAGGTTGCTGCGCATGATCGATGTTTTTCAGGTAGGTCTCGAGGATGAGTGACATCCCCTTTTCGTATTGGCCGTCACAGACGAATGTATCCAGTTCGTAGCGGAGCACCTTCAGGGCTTGGCTGGTCCTTTCATCGTTAACGCTCGCCACACCTTCGTTGACCAGTTTGAAAGTGGCAGGGTCTTTTTGGTAAATTTCGCGATTATTCATGGACAACCCTTCGTTCAATACTCTTTGTCCGCGGTAATCGGCACGGCGAGATAATTCCAACCGTCATAGCCATCCAGCAGCCTGTAGTTGTTGTTTTCGTAGCTGCCCGGGAAGAAGATGAGCAGCCTTCCGGCGACCATGGGAGCCAATTTGTCAACGACCTCTTTTACTTTCAGAAAGCCGAAGAGCGACCCGACACCTTGGATTGCCACGACGGAATTTTCTCCGGCGTGATTCTCGTGGAGGAAGGTCTCGAACTCATCAGTGACGAAAACGAGGTATTTCGGCAGCAGGGTGGAGAGCAAATGGGGCTTTTGGAAGTAACTCTTGGCGTACTTTTGCGAGGCGAGCCAATTGGCAAAAGTATCGGTCAGGTCGAATAGGGCCCATTCGTGGCCGGCTTCTTTCGTTGAGAGTTCAAATTCCTCGACTTTGGCCCGCAACCGGCGTTCTTCATTTTCATTGTAGATGCAGAAGATCACCCGTTGTGCGGGAGCTGCGTCATCACGCCACGGGACCGAGATGTAGTTTTCATAGGATTGAATAAGCCGTTTAATTCTGCTCACGGAGCCACTCCATTTCTTCCTGATTTATGAGTTTCGGGAACAGGACCTCAATGACGTCTCCCACACGCTTGAAAACGATCCACCCTCTGCGGGAGGCCTGTTCGGCAAGCTCAATGGCCTTGTCGAAGGTGCAATCAAGCAACTTGGCGTATTCCGTTTGAAATAGCGCCTGTCCCCGCACGCCTGTGAGGTAGCCAAGGAGCAAAGCGTAGGAGACGCTTCCGGCGGATGGATGGGCGCGGGCGCGCACCTTCCTGACGCGTCCTTGAAGGTGGCCGGATTTGGTCCAGGTCGAATTTATGTTCTGAGCTGTGGATTTCAGCGTCGCCTTGCTGAAGCGGCCAAGCTCTTGGCTGTCGATAAACTCCTCGAGCGACTCGCGAGTAATCGTTGCGCCTTGGGGAAACCTAAGAATGAACGATGCTGAAGAACGCAAAATGGAGTCCCGAGCATAGGCGCAGAGTAGGGCCAGTAATGGCCGGCCATCGTTATCACGGTCCCAAAAGTAGAGAAGGGACCGAAACAGAATTTTTTTGCGGTCGAGCGAGTAAAGGTAGACAAGGTGATAACCGGTAAGCATGCGGTTTTTTCCGGATCGTTTGCCCAAACAGTTTTCATCCTTGATTGCCCGACGATAATCCCTCTTATCCGCCTTGGGTCGGTCGACACAGGTCAATAAAGCTTCCAGATCCTCCAGCATCATGGTGCGAGAAGTATGAGCGCCGCCGCGATTGAAGCTGAACCCGAACCGGGATAAATGTTTATTCTGGCCCGTCATTCTGGGAAGGAGAAAGAGGAAAGATATCAGATATCAGAGTGCAGAAAAAAGATATCAGATATCAGAGTGCAGAGTGCAGAGGGAGGGGAGATCAGCATTCAGAGTAAATTTTCCATGGCCCTTGGCGATCCTCAAACTTCCCCCTGAACACTTAAAAAGATATCAGATATCAGATATCAGAGTGCAGAGGGAGGGGAGATCAGCATTCAGAGTGGAGTTTCCATGGCCCTTGGCGATTCTCAAACCTCCCCCTGAACACTTAAAAAGATATCAGATATCAGATATCAGATATCAGAGTTCAGAGGGAGGGGAGATCAGCATTCAGAGTGGAGTTTCAGTGGCCCTTGGCGATCCTCAAACTTCCCACTGAACTCTTTCCTCTGATATCTTTCCTCTTTCCCCTTCTTCCCCCTGAACACTTAAAAAGATATCAGATATCAGAGAAAAGAGTTTAAAGTGCGAATTCAGTGGCCCTTGGCGATCCTCAAACTTCCCCCTGAACACTTAAAAAGATATCAGATATCAGAGAAAAGAGTTTAAAGTGCGAATTCAGTGGCCCTTGGCGATCCTCAAACTTCCCCCTGAACTCTTTCCTCTGATATCTGATATCTTAAAAAAGAGTGCAGAGGGAGGGGAGATCAGCATTCAGAGTAAATTTTCCATGGCACTTGGCGATTCTCAAACTTCCCCCTGAACTCTTTCCTCTGATATCTTTCCTCTTTCCCCTTCTTCCCCCTGAACTCTTTCCTCTGATATCTTTCCCCTTTCCCCTTCTTCCCCCTGAACTCTTTCCTCTGATATCTTTCCTCTTTCCCCCAGTCGGGACCGAATGGACTTCATCAATCCTACCAGCATGGAGGAGATTTCTTTCGATTCCTGGATCCATGCCTGTGCCATTGGCTTCTCGATGTAGCCTATTTCCTGCCCAATGTAGACTTGAGTTCGAAGCTCGCCACAAGAAGCTTTTGCGTACCGAAGGAACTGCAAAAATTCCTTCTGTGATTCCCTTTCCATTCCTTCCGCGATATTGCTCGGAACGGATAGCCCGGAACGACAGAGTTGGTCCTTGAAGCCATAATCCTTTAAATCAGCCAATGCCTTGTAGATATCCGCACTCATTCGCGCAGATCGTTTCCAGACTTCAAGATCCTCGAACTTCATTTTTTAAAGATATCAGATATCAGATATCAGAGTTCAGAGGGAGGGGAGACCAGCATTCAGAGTGGATTTTCAACGGCCCTTGGCGATCCTCAAACTTCCCCCTGAACACTTAAAAAGATATCAGATATCAGAGTTCAGATATCAGAGGGAGGGGAGATTAGCATTCAGAGTGGAGTTTCAATGGCCCTTGGCGATCCTCAACCTTCCCACTGATATCTTTCCTCTGACATCTGACATCTTTCCTCCTCTTCCCACTGATATCTTTCCTCTGATATCTGATATCTTCTAAAACTGGTGCCTGGAGAGGGAGTCGAACCCTCACTCCCAAAGGGAACCGGATTTTGAGTCCGGCGCGTCTGCCAATTCCGCCATCCAGGCCCATGAGGAGGAGCATTCAAGGGGGGTTGGAGAATGGCGTCAAACGTTGATTTTTTGGGTAGTCCCTTACTTCCTCTCACCGCCTTGGGCCCGGTGGCGGGCACGCAACCGGAGACCCTGCAAGCGAATAAAACCGGTTGCATCGTCGGGATTGTAATCGCTTTCCACTCCTTCCATGGAGGCCACGTTCTGGTCGTAGAGGGAGATGGGGGATTTGCGTCCTACGGTGATGACATTGCCCTTGTAGAGTTTGAGCCTGACCGTTCCGGAAACGGTTTCCTGACTTTTGTCGATCAGGGCCTGCAGGGCTTCCCGCTCGGGCGAATACCAGAATCCGTAGTAGACCAACTCGGCGTATTTGGGAATCAGGCTGTCCCGCAAATGCATGAGGTCCCGGTCCATGGTCAGGGTTTCCATCTGGCGGTGAGCCTGCCATAGAACGGTGCCTCCCGGGGTTTCATAAACGCCTCGGCTCTTCATGCCGACGAAGCGATTTTCCACCAAATCGACGCGGCCGATGCCGTGTTTGCCCGCCAGTCGATTCAGTTTGCGGAGGATTTGGGCGGGCGAGAGGGCTTCGCCGTTGACCTGGGTGCAATCGCCTCGCTCAAAGGTCAGTTCGACGTACTCGGGAGAGTCCGGGGCATCCTGGGGATCGACCGTAAGTTTGAACATGGATTTGTTTTCCGGAACGGTGGGATCGAACCAGGGGTCTTCCAGTATGCCCGCCTCATAGGAAATGTGTAACAAGTTGCGGTCCATCGAGTAGGGCCTGGAAGCCGTGGCCTCCACGTCGATTTGATGTTTTGTGCAGAACTCGATCATCTCCCGCCGACCTGGAAACGCTTGCCGGAAAATTTTCATGCGCCAGGGTGAAATCACTTTCAGGTCGGGCGCCAGGGCGGCGTAAGTGAGTTCGAATCTGACCTGGTCGTTGCCTTTTCCGGTGGCTCCGTGGGCCAGGGAATCGGCCTGGGCAGTCCGTGCAATATCGATTTGAGCTTTGGCGATGAGGGGACGGGCTATGGAAGTTCCGAGAAGGTATTGGCCTTCGTAAACCGCGTTGGCCCGCAGGATGGGAAAAACAAAATCGCGGGCAAATTCCTCCACCAGATCCGTGCTGAAATGGGCGCTTGCTCCCGTCGCGGTGGCCTTATCTTCCAAGCCCTCCAGTTCCTCCCCCTGACCCAAATCAGCGGCGAAGGTGATGATCTCGGCATTGTAGTGATCTTTTAACCACCGCACCAGCACGGAGGTATCCAAACCCCCGGAATAGGCTAAGACGATTTTCATGGTAAATGCGGGATGGTTTAATGCTTATTGGTTTCGGCCAGCACGGCCAGGATGGCCTTTTGGGTATGCAACCGATTTTCCGCCTGATCAAACACAATTGAAGCCCGGCTGTCCATGACCTCTTGCGTTACCTCGAAACCCGGGTGGGCCGGCAAACAATGCATGAACAGGGCCTCCGGTTTGGCTCGGGCCATTATGGATGCGTTGACCTGGTAGGGAGACATGATGTCAAGGCGGTCGGAGGCTTCGCTCTCTTTGCCCATGCTCACCCAGACGTCGGTGTAGATAACATCGGCGTTTTCGGCGGCTTCCATCGGATCGGTATGAAAGGTGTAGGTCGGGGCGTATCCGGAAGATTCGAGGACGGCCTCGATTTCGGGTCCCGGCGCGTATTGGCTCGGCCCGGCCAGGGCGACTTCCATTCCGAAGAGCGATCCTCCCAGCACCCAGGAATTGGCCATGTTGCTGGCCGCGTCGCCAAAAAAGGCAATTTTTCTGCCCTTCAATGCATTGAGGAAGCGCTTACCGTCCGACCAACGTTCCAGCAGGGTAAAGGCGTCTGAATAAACCTGACATGGGTGCAGGAAATCGGAGAGGGCGTTGACCACGGGAATGCTGCCAAGGGAGGCGAATTGCTCCAGAAGTGTGTGTTCGTAACAACGGATGATGAGGCCGTGCAGGTAGCGGGATAGAACCCGGGCGGTGTCTTCGATGCTCTCTCCTCGGCTGAGTTGAATCTCATCCTGATTGATGTGGACGGGATGGCCGCCCAACTCCTGAATGCCCACCCGGAAGGATATCCTGGTGCGGGTGCTGGTCTTGAAAAAAATCATGCCCCAGGATTGATTCCCCAAAACGGACAGCTCTCCTTCTCCCCGGGTTTTCTTGAACTGTTGGGAGAGGGCAAAAACTTTTTCGACTTCGAAATCCTTCAGGTCGGTTGATTTCAGAAAGTGTTTCATGAATGCGTAAGGCTTAAGGTTTCGGGGCCGTGGCCTTCCCGTAAGTGGTCAAGGCGGTGTCCAGTGTCAGAATCGATTGCCCCAGGGATGCTTCTGAAACGGTCAGGGGTGGGAGCAGGCGCAAAACGTTACCGCTGGCCGCCACGGTGAGAAGGCCGGCCTGCTGGAGCAGCTTGCGAAGTTCGCCGGGATCCTCTTTCAGCTCGAGCCCGACGAGAAATCCCCTTCCCCGTATTTCCACAATGAGTTCGTGCCGCTTTTGCAGGTCCACGAGCTGCTCAATCCACGGGGCGCTCAATTTTTTCACACGCGACAGGAGGTTCTCTTCCTCGATGGTTTGCAAAACGGCAAGGGCGGCGGCGCATGCCAACGGGTTCCCGCCAAAGGTGCTGCCGTGACTGCCAGGGGTAAAGAGATCGGCGTAGGCATCGGATATCCAGACGGCGCCAATGGGAAATCCCCCTCCCAGCCCCTTGGCCATTCCGATGGCATCGGGGGTAATCCCGGCGAATTCATGGGCCAGGAAGGCGCCCGTTCTCCCCGTACCGCTCTGCACTTCATCCATGAGCAGGAGTATCCCGTTATCGGTGCAAAGGGTTCTCAAATCCCGGAGGAACTCTTTTTTGGCCACGTGAATCCCCCCCTCTCCCTGGATGGGTTCGATCAGGATTGCCGCCGTATCCCGGTCAATCAAGGCGGCAAAACTATCGCTGTCGTTAAATTGAGCGACCGGAAAATTTGGCAGGAGTGGCTTGAAACTATTTTGGATCTTGGGTTGTGGGGTGGCGCTCATGCCTCCGAAGGTCCTTCCGTGAAAGGCGTTGCTGGAAACGATCACCTTGAAGGGGTTTGTTCCCGCTCCCTTTTTTTTCACACCGAACAAACGGGAGAGCTTGAGGAGGGTTTCGCTCGCTTCGGTTCCACTGTTACAGAAAAATAAACGTCCGGGGGCGATTCTCTCGACCAGGGCCTCGGCCAGTTTGGCCTGGGCTTCGTTCCGAAACAGGTTGCTCGCGTGGATGATCTTTTCGGCCTGTCTCCCGATTGCCGCTACCAGATTCGGATGGCAATGCCCGATGGAATTGGTTGCTACTCCCGAAGTGAAATCAAGGTATTCATTCCCTCGATCGTCCCACACTTTCTCCCCTTCCCCCTTGATCAGGGTGAGATTGGGAGCGGCGTAATTGTTCAACCAATACCGGTGATATAAGGTTTCTATTTTGTTTTCCAGGCGCACTTTTTTGGGGGTTTGAGGCTAATGGACGATTTCCGTTCCCACCCCTTTATCGGTGAAGATTTCAAGCAGTATGCTGTGGGGGAGGTTTCCGGGAACGAAGTGGACCCGATGAACCCCTTCCTGCAGCGCATTGATGGCCGAATCGACCTTGGGGAGCATCCCTTTCCCAATGACTCCGTCTCTTTTCAGTCGAGTGACTTCACTTTTCCTCAGGTGGGAGATGATGGATTGGCCATCCCCGGGGTCCCTCAGGAGTCCGGGCACATCCGTCAGGTAAACCAGCCGCCGAGCCCGCAGGGAAGAGGCCGCGTGTGCCGCCGCTACATCGGCGTTTATGTTGTAGAGGTTTTTTTCGTCGTCCCCGCCCAGCGGCGAAATAACGGGGGTGTATCCCTGGGAAATGGCCCGTTTGATGAGGTGGGTTTTCACATATCGGATCTCCCCTACGAAACCGATATCGATTTCCCGTCCGCGGTGGTTCCTGCCCAGTTTCCGGCAGGAAAAGAGCTTTTGCCCGGCCAGGGCCAACGGTTTGCCCTTTTTGGCCTGAAGGATTTGGCAGATATCCAAATTTACCGAATGGTTCAGGGTCTTTTCTACGATGGAAATCGTTTTTTCATCCGTGTAGCGCAAGCCGTCGATAAATACGGGTTTTATTCCAGCTTCCGTCATGGCCGCTGAAATGGCCTTCCCGCCTCCATGCACTACCACTACCTGAATGCCCACCGAGGCGAGAAACACGATGTCGGTTGCAACCCGGGTTCTGACCGCGGGATCGGGGTCATCCATGAAACTTCCACCGTACTTGATCACGAAAATGCTTCCGCGAAACTCCTGAATGTAGGGCAGGGCTTCCAATAATACCTCGGCTTTGGCAATGATTTCAGCTTCGGAAGGGGTGGGGATGGTTTTCATGATAGCCTTACAAAAGCCCCGCTGTTTCCTCGAACCCGAGCCAATGGTTCATGATTTGGATGGCCTGACCGGCCGCCCCTTTGGTCAGATTGTCCAGAGCTGAGGTGATGATGAGATGATCCGTCCTCTCATCCCAAGTGGCGGAGACATCGATCCGGTTGGTGTAGATCACATGCTTGGTATCGGGAGTAATTCCCGAATCGAGCAGTCCGACAAAAGGCTTGGCTGCATATGCCTTTTGCCAGCTTTGGTAGACAGCTTCGGTTACGGCTCCGGATTTCGGGACCGTTATGGTCGTGGCGATGCCCCGGTTCATGGGAGCGAGGTGAGGGGTAAACTGAATCAGGACGGACCCCCCGGCGGCGGATCCGAGTTGCTCCTCAATTTCCGGGATATGCCGATGGTTGGCTAATCCATAGGCCTTTGCGCTTTCGTTTCTCTCACAAAAAATGAAATCTCCGGCCACCTTTCTTCCGGCTCCACTTATCCCGCTCATGGAATTGATCACGATGCCTTCATGGGGAAGGATACCGTCCCGAAGAAGCGGTATCAGCGGTATCAGAATGCTGGTTGGATAACACCCCGGCGCGGCGATGAGGCGGCGCCCTTTCCAAGCCTCTCCGGCAACTTCCGGTATAACGTAGGAAGATTTGGACAGCCAGTCGGGATGCGGGTGGGGGCGTCCGTAGTATTGCCGGTAGAGTGCAGCCGAGGAAAGCCGGTAGTCGGCGCTCAAGTCGACGACTTTTTTTCCCGCCCGGCACAGGGGGATGGCATATTCGCTCGCCACCCCGTGCGGCAGGGCCAGAAAAACCAGGTCGATATGCGGATTTTGTGCCAACTCGCGGGGGTCTGAAGCCGTAAATGACAATTCGCCCGCCCGATTTTTCAAGGCGGGGAACACCTGCTGGACTTTCTGCCCGTGCCTGGTGCGCGAGGTTGCGGCTGTCACCTCGATATGGGGATGCCCCAACAGCAGGGTGAGGAGAACTTCTCCCGAATAACCGGAAGCGCCTACTATGCCGATATTCATTGGAAAGTTTTGTTGTTTATGGGTTGAATAAGGTATTGACGGATAAATTGGGAATCAGGAAGTCCTTCATGTGTCGCGGGAAAGGGGTCAATTCTGAATGGCAGGTCTCAGAGGAGGAGGTCGAACCTTGAATCAATTGACTGCGCAAGCTTGGTCAAGATTCCGAGGAATGACCCCAACGGGCGAAAAAAGAGAGAACTCGCTGGTCCCGGGATTCTAGCGCTTGGAAAACTGGAAGCGTTTCCGGGCGCCGGGCTGGCCTGCCTTTTTTCGCTCGCGTCGGCGGGGATCCCGACGCAGATGACCGGCTTTTTTCAGGGGCGTTCTCAATTCCTGGTCATATTTGAGAAGGGCTCTGGAAATTCCCAGGGCACAGGCTCCCGCCTGACCATTCACACCTCCGCCACGGACTTTGGCCACGACGTCAAACTTGTCCTTCAGGTCCACCGTTTGAAAGGGTCCTTCAACTGTTCTAACCGCCTGATCCAGACAGAAATAGGCATTCAGTTCCCTGTCGTTTACCGTGATATTGCCCGCCCCTTTGTGGAGGCGAACCCGCGCCGTGGCAGTCTTGCGGCGGCCGGTTCCGAGAAATATTTCCTGGGCGCTCATATCAAAGAGGTTGGAGCGGGATGGGCTCTTGGGCTTTGTGGGGGTGTTCCGGTCCGGAATAGATTTTCAATTTGCGCAACATCAGGCGACCCAGGTTGTTTTTGGGCAGCATACCCTTAACGGCGTGGTGGAGGATGAAGTTCGGCCTTCTGGCCCTGAAATCGGCCAGGTTCCGATACTTTTCATTACCCACCCAACCGGTGTAAAACATGTATTGCTTTTGGTCTTCCTTCCTTCCGGTCACCACAACCTTATCCGCATTGGTAACGATGACGAAATCTCCGGTGTCAACATGTGGAGTGTAGATCGGTTTGCCCCGGCCGCGCAAGGTGTCGGCTATCCTGACGGCCAGCCGACCCAGAGTTTGGCCGGTTGCGTCCACTACGTACCACTTCCGTTGCACGGTCTCTTTCCTTGCCAGGGTGGTTTTCATGTGTTTTGAGAAAAATGAGGGAAAATGCAGGGTCGTCATCGCTTTGTCAACTATGGAAGGGAGGCGAATGAAAAATAAAAAGCCTGTCCGGGAGGGACAGGCTTTTTGAGTAAATTTGTCGTCCGATCAGAATCCGACGGTCAGGCCTGCTCCTCCCCAAATCTCACCGTCAGGACCATTCGATCCGTCGGTGGCGCGAAGGCCGATATAACCGGAGCTGTTGTCGCTTATACTGTAAACCACGTCGGCAGATGCTCCGAAGTAGGAGTAGCTTGCCCCTTCTACATCCACCCAACCCATAAAGGCGGCAACGTCGAAGCTGGCATTGTCATCCAATTCGAAACTGTGTCCTACGGAACCTTCCAGGGTCAAGGCTTCCAGATCCAGATCGTAATAGACGTATACCGAGGGGGACAATTCCGTTTCGAATACGAAGCCGGTGAAGAGTTCAAAGGTGTCGGAGTTGGGCCCCGTTTCAGGGTAGTAGTAAACGGTTCCCCCGACATCCATGGAGATGCCTTCACCCACGTCGAAGCCAAAACCTCCGTAAAAGTCGAATTCATTGTCGTAGCCACCCACTATGGGCTGGTTGGTCCATAAGCCGAGATAGGCGCTGTCGAATTCGAGGTCGACCGAGGCTACCATGGATTCGTCCGCCAGCTTGAATCCGCGGAAGATGTACTGAGACTCATAGCCTACGGAAACGGATCCGTTAATGTCCGCAGCCCTCAAGGATGAAAGCGCTGCCAGAATGGTTAGTATAGCGATTAATTTTTTCATAGCAAAAAAATGTGTTTTCAGGTTCGTTTGATTCTGTCCGGCTAATGCGGGGTTGTCAGCCCGATGCAACACCGGCAAAGAACCGGTTCGGTGGAATAAGGATTAATGTTTGGCCAATAAGGCACAGTTTTTTTTTCATGACAAGGGCAAATTTAGCATATAGCGTGCCGACTATTCCCAACTGCTCATTTTTTCCTTGGGCATGGCATAGAAAGGTCACTGAACGAGCCCGGGCCAATACTTTGACAATGGAGTTGGAATAACATTCCGTCTGCACCATCCTGACATCCTTTTTCGAGGCAAATTTTTCTACCGCACCGTGCACAGGTTTATCAAGTTTTCCGGCATTCTGGGTTTTTCGGGCGTTTTTCTGGGCGCTTTTGGGGCCCATGGGTTGAAAACGTTTTTGCAAAGGGTCGACCGGGTGGAAACATGGGAAACGGCCACGTTTTACCTCCTGGTCCACAGCGTTGCCCTGCTCGTAATTGGATTCCGTTCCCACCCCCGGGCCTCCGACGTTCTGATCGAGCTCGCCGGTTGGTTTTGGTTGAGCGGATCCGTCCTATTTTCAGGAACCCTCTACCTGCTCTGCCTGAGTGGTTTCTCCTGGCTTGGGGCCGTTACCCCCCTGGGCGGCATATTGTTTCTGGCCGGATGGGGCAGCCTCTGTCTGGCTGGCCTCAACGTTTCCAAGGCTTCCCTTGCAAGAACCAAAGAAAGGTAAATTTCCGGTTTCCGAACCCGTCCGGATAGTTCTGGATGCGGTGGCGGAAGTGGGAACTCCCCGCATATCGGGGGGAGCGGTGCGCGATTGGTTGCTGGAGCGCGAGCCGGAAGACCTCGACGTCGAGGTCTTCGACGTTTCCTGGAAAGAATTGATGGCGGTGTTGAACCGGCTGGGGAAGGTGAACGAAGTGGGCAAGGCTTTCGGGGTGGCCAAACTGCGGGTCGAACCGGGGGAAATCGACTTTTCAATGCCGCGCCTGGAGCGGAAAACAGACCCGGGCCACAAGGGATTTGTCGTGCGACGCTTGGGTTCCCTAGACCAGAAACGGGCAGCCGCCCGCAGGGATTTCACCATCAATTCCATGGCCTACGACTGGAAAGACGGGGTCATCCTGGATCCCTTCAACGGCAGAAAAGATCTCGAATCCCGTATTCTGAGACACACCAGTAAAGCGTTTGTGGAAGATCCGTTGCGCGTTCTGAGAGGGTTTCAATTCTGCTCGCGGTTCCACTTGACCGCGGCCGAGGAAACCATCGAACTCTGCCGGGGAATAAAACGCGCCTACCACGAATTGCCGGTGGAGCGGGTTTGGATGGAGTGGGAGAAATGGGCCACGCGCTCGGCCTGCCCCTCTTTGGGCCTGAAATTTCTCAAAGAGACGGGTTGGATGACCCACTACCCCGAGTTGAACGACCTGGTTAATTGCCCCCAAGACCCGCTCTGGCATCCCGAGGGGGACGTTTTTGTTCACACCTGTCACTGCCTCGACGCCATGGTGGGACTGGAGACTTATCAAAATGCGGATAAATCGGGACGCCTCGCCCTCATGTTCGCCACCTTGGCCCATGATTTCGGCAAGCCTTCCACCACAGTCCAAAAAGAAAAAGAGGGAACAATGCGGTGGGTCAGTCCGGGGCATGATCAAGCCGGCCCTCCTTTGGCCGAGTCCTTTCTGCAGTCGATCGGCGCTCCCCCCCTAGGCTTGATTCCGCGGGTGCGGGCGCTGGTGAGTTGCCATATGGCGGCCATCCAAATCCAGGAAAAACCCAGTCGCGCCCAAGTCCGGCGCCTGGCCCGGAAGTTGCGCCCCGGTTCATTGGCCGAATTGTTTGCCGTTATTCGGGCCGACCAGGCGGGTCGGCCTCCCCGTCCCCCCGGGCCCTCCCCGGGTCTGCTGGAACTCGAAGCCGTAGCCGGGGAAGAAAGCCTGGCGTCACAGGCCCCACGGCCCATCGTTCTGGGACGCCACCTTCTGGAAAAGGGCCTGGAACCGGGACCGCAATTCAAAACTATTTTGGATGCGCTTTTTGAACGGCAATTGGATGGGGAGTTTTCCTCTCCGGAAGAGGCCCAACCTTTCATTGATGAATTGGGGGGAGAGGGGAGAGATGGAGTGATGGAGTGATGGAGTGATGGGGAGAGGTTAACCACAGAGGACACAGAGGAAGGGAGAGAGGATTAACTACAAATGGCACAAAGGCACAAAGGCACAAAGGCACAAAGGCACAAAGGCACAAAGGCACACGAAATCTTAACGAACTTGGCGATCTTTTCGAGAGCTAATCCAGAAGGGTTTTTTTAACCACGGATTTCATGGATGGGCACGGATGGGCGCCGGGGGCGCCAATTAGGAATTAGGAATGAGGAATGAGGAATTGGGGAGAGGGAGAGGGATTAACCACAAAAAGCACAAAAAACACAGAGGGGCCAAGATCACGAACCAGCATCGAGCATCCAGCATCCAGAAATAGACTCTCGCAAAGAGCGCCAAGCAATCGGGGGATAAACCCCCTTCTGCGATGGTTCGAAATGAAGTTTCAAATCCCGGATACCTTCCCGCCGCACTCGCCCGATTTGACATTGGGGAACTTTTTATTTGAAACGAGACTCATTCTCAGCAAGGTGTCGCCCCATGACTACGACCATAGATGTCGCAAGTATACGCAGGGACTTTCCCATTCTCCATACGCGGGTCGGGGGGCTGCCCCTGGTCTACCTGGACAATGCCGCCACCACCCAAAAACCCGCCGCTGTTCTCAGCGCCTTGGAAAAGCACTACAAGGAGTCTAACGCCAATATTCACCGCGGGGTGCACTATTTGGCGGAACGGGCCACCGATGCTTACGAACTGGCCCGCGAAACCGTGGCCGGGTTCTTGAATGCGGCCCGAAGCGAGGAAATTATTTTTGTTCGGGGCACCACGGAGGGAATCAACCTGATTGCCCAATCCTATGGGCTTCCTTTCCTGGGAGAGGGGGATGAAATTCTCCTGACCACCATGGAGCACCATGCCAACATTGTTCCCTGGCAGTTGGTGTGCGAGAGGACCGGGGCCAAACTGCGGATCATTCCGGTTACGGATTCCGGGGAGTTGGACATGGAGGCGTTTACAGCCTTATTGAGTGAAAGAACCAAAATAGTTTCGCTGGCGCATGCCTCCAATGCCTTGGGTACGGTCAATCCGGTGAAGGCGATGGTGGACAAAGCGCATGCCTGCGGCGCGATAGTCTTGCTGGATGGGGCCCAGGCGGTCGGGCATTTTCCGGTCGATGTGCAGGACCTCGATTGCGATTTTTACGTCTTTTCCGGCCACAAGTTATTTAGTACCACGGGGGCGGGGGTAGTTTACGGCAAATATGACCGGCTGCAAAGCATGCCGCCTTTTCAGGGGGGTGGAGACATGATCAGCAAGGTTACTTTTGAGAAAACCACCTACAAGCGACCGCCGGGCCGTTTCGAAGCCGGCACGCCAAATATTGGCGGCGCCGTGGCCTTGGGTGCGGCAATCGACTACCTGAATGGAATGGACCGTTTGGCCTTGTTGGAGTACGAGCATGATTTGTTGCAGTATGCCACCGGATTACTATCCGATATCGAAGGGCTGAAAATATATGGTCGGGGTTCCGATAAGGTGAGCCTCATTTCTTTTACCTTGGAGGGCGTCCATCCCCACGACATCGCCACGGTTCTGGATGCGGATGGAATTGCCATCCGAGCCGGGCATCATTGCACTCAACCGCTGCACCGGCATTATGGCATTTCCGCTACGGCCAGAGCTTCTTTCGCCTACTACAATACGAGGGAAGAAGCGGAGAAGTTGACCGCTTCACTGAAAAAAATCAAACTGCTCTTTGGCTGATGTCCGAACTTACCGAGCTCTATCAGGAAATTATCCTCGATCACAACAAGTATCCCAGAAACTACGGTTCCCTGATCGACTTTACGGCCAAGGGAGAAGGCAACAACCCGCTGTGTGGCGACGAGGTGACCGTCTACTGGAAAATGGGGTCAGGGGCCATTGAAGCCATATCCTTCCAGGCTCGCGGGTGCGCTATTTCCCAGGCCTCGGCCTCGATGATGACCCGGATTCTCAAAGGGAAATCCGTAGCGGAAGCCCAAGAACTGTTCCAACTTCTCCGGGGGCATCTCACCCAGGCCGACGGGGACAAGGAATTCCCCGAAGAACTGGGAGATCTGGCCGCCCTGGCCGGCGTGAGAAAGTACCCCGCCCGCATCAAGTGCGCCACCCTGGCCTGGCATGCCCTATTCGACAAAATGGGGGGAAGCGCCCAAGGGCGCGAATTAGGAATTAGGGGGGATTAACCACAAAAAGCACAAAAGACTCAAAAGGGAAGGAGAGAGAATTGACCACGGATTACACGGATGAGCACGGATGGGGTGGCCTTGACAACAAAAACAAATAAAACATGGATGCACAAGATGGACAGGATTGAGAATGGACTCTCGCAAAGAGAGGGGGAGAAGAATCAGGAATTGGGAGAGGGAGTAATGGAGTGAAGGGGAGAATGCGCCCAAGGGCGCGGGGAGAAGGGAATGATGGAGTGAAGGAGAATTAACCTCGGATTTCACGGATGGGCACGGATGGCCCTCAATCTTGATCTTGATCGTGATCGAAAAAACAACGACTTGGAGAAGAGATCAACCACAGAGCACACAGAGGGCACAGAGGGGGAGAGATGGAGAAAGGGCCGAAGCTTTTTACATTTTGGGTTGAAATATATTAATAACCAGTTGTATTCAGGCAGTTCAATTTGGGCGCGGACTCGACCGCGACCCGCCAAAATATAGTTATCTTTCACTTTCAACCGAGGACTTGATCCATGAGACGAGTACCTGATGGGGAAGCTCATCGCCTTGTATTTGAATCGTCCCTTGCCCTGGTCATTCGTTCAACCGGGAACCGGGAAAGGAGGGCGCGGTGAAGAGCATTCTCGAATTCGGGCGCATGCGGGAGCCAGGGGGAGAAGATCTCCATGATTACCTGCTACGATGCGTGGTCCGCCAAAATCATCCAATCCACCCCCATCGATTGCATTCTCATCGGGGACAGTTGCGCCATGGTTATGCACGGTCAGCCCAGCACGGTTTTCATGGAAGTCGAAACCATGGCTTTGCATACCAGGGCGGTGGCCAGGGGAGCGCCAGGTAAATTCCTTATTGGAGACGTTCCCTTTCTCGCCCACCGCAAGGGCTTGAAGCCGTTAATGGATGCGGTGGAACAACTCATGAAAGCGGGGGCCCACGCCGTGAAAGTGGAAGGTGCGGCAGGGCACCTGAGCCATATCGCCCATGTGGTAGAGTCGGGAGTTCCCGTCATGGGCCACCTGGGTCTTACGCCTCAGTCGGTCAACCAATTGGGTGGATTCAAAGTGCAGGGAAAGGGGGAGGAAGCGGCCCGGCGGATGATGGACGATGCCCTGTCTCTGGAAAGGGCCGGCTGTTTCGCCCTGGTGCTGGAGTGCATCCCGGCCCCGCTGGCCGGGGAAATCACCCGGTTGCTCGCCATTCCGACCATCGGCATAGGTTCGGGTCCCGATACCTCCGGCCAAGTGCTTGTCATGCAGGACCTCCTGGGGATGGACCCCTCCTTCAAACCAAAGTTTGTCCGCCGTTACCTGGATGGATACACTCAGATGCGGAACGCGCTGGAGCATTACCACCTCGATGTGAAGGCGGGCGCATTCCCCGTGCAGGAGGAAAGTTTCGTATGATCTCCGTCATTCAACGCATCCGCGACTGGGACCCCCATCGGCGACATTTCGTGTCGGAGGGGTTGTCGGTGGGCCTGGTGCCAACCATGGGCGCCCTGCACGGGGGGCACCTCGCGCTGGTGCGCGCGGCCCGGAGAGCCAACGATATTGTCGTGGTCAGCATATTCGTCAACCCGACTCAATTTAACGAACCCGCCGATCTGAAGCGCTATCCCAAATCCTGGGACCGCGATCGTGCGGTGGCGGAAGGGGCCGGAGCCGACCTTTATTTTCTCGCCTGCCGGGGAAGCCATGTATCCTGACGGCTATGCCTATCGCGTCTCTGAAAGCCGGCACTCCAAAATGATGGAGGGGGAACACCGGCCGGGGCACTTCGACGGTGTGCTGACGGTCGTATTAAAGCTTCTCAATATCATAAGGCCCGCCCGAGCCTATTTTGGAGAAAAGGACTACCAGCAACTCCGGCTTATCCAAGGCATGGTTCAAGCCATGTTTCTGGACGTGGAGATCGTTCCCGTGGCCACCGTGCGCGAGTCGGACGGATTGGCCCTGAGCTCCCGCAATGCTCTATTGACCGGGGAAGGCCGGTCCCGGGCCGCCGCCTTTCCTCGGTATTTAGGCGAAATGCCTTCCGCCGATGAAGCCAGGACCCGACTGATTTCGGAAGGATTCAAAGTGGAGTACGTCGAAGAAATAAAGGGGCGGCGATTTGGCGCCGTGGTGGTCGACGAAGTGAGATTGATAGACAATGTTCCCCTATAGTGTGCCATCCATTAAATAAATCACCACAGAGAGCACAGAGGACACAGAGATGGAAGATAACGATCCATTAAACCAAAAGGTGATCGGTTTCGCGATCGAGGTTCATCGAAACTTGGGGCTAGGACGGTTGGAATCGGCCTATGAAAAGCTTGACCACGGATGGGCACGGATTGACACGGATGAGATATTGATTTGCAAGGAGTCTCCTTCGCTCGGTGGTTGGATGCCGGGCACTGGTTATCGATCTCTCATTGCCTTTGTGCCTATGATTACCCCTCCAAGAATTCAAATTCCCTATGGTGAGACATGAAGGCGAAGATTTTATTCAAGCTCTCCGGGTCGATTGCCTGTTACAAGGCCTGCAACCTCATTTCCCGTTGGGTTCAGGAAGGGAAGGAGGTGCAAACGGTTGCTTCGGCCGCCGCCCTGAAGTTTGTGGGAGCTTCTACCCTGGAGGGTCTGACCGGAAAACCGGTTTACAACGACCTCTTCGAACCCGGCAAACAGATGGCGCATATCGACTTGGTCAAGTGGGCCGATTTTTCTCTGTTATGCCCCGCTACGGCCAATACCCTCAATAAACTGGCCCACGGCTTGGGGGACGATTTGCTGGGCAGCCTGTTTCTGGCCCACGATTTTACCAAGCCCTATTTTGCGGCCCCGGCTATGAATACAGCCATGTATGACCATCCGGCCACGCGGGAGTCCCTCCGGAAACTCGATTCCTGGGGGGTTCACATCCTTCCCACCGGCAAGGGAAGACTTGCCTGCGGGGACAAGGGTCAGGGTAAACTGCTGGAACCCGATTTGGTGTGGGAATCGGTTGAGCATTACTTCGCTAATCTGAAACGACCCGATAGAAAACCGTTGCGCCTGCTGATAACGTCCGGCGGGACGGAGGAACCCATTGATGGGGTCCGGTCCATAACCAACAGTTCCAGCGGACAAACGGGAGCTCGCTTCGCCGACTACTTTTTTAAAAGGGGCGATGAAGTCACCTTGCTCAAGGCCGAGCGTGCCATTGCCCCCGAACAGCCCGTCGAAGTGGCAGATTTCACCTCCTTCAACGACCTGGATAACCAGTTGAAGGGAATCCTGGGGAGGGCTCATTACGACGCAGTCATCCATCTGGCCGCGGTCAGCGATTATACCGTGGATCATATCCTGATCGATGGCCGGAAGGTCACCCCGACTGCGGTCGGGAAACTTTCCTCCGGGCATGAAATATCCCTGAACCTGGCCCCGAACCACAAGATCGTGGACCGCCTTCGCCACTACAGTCTGAACCGGAGCGTGCTGGTGGTGGCTTTCAAGCTCACCCAAAACGCCTCCGAAAAAGAGGGTGAGCGGGCCGTGCTCGATCTCCTCCGGCATTCATCGGCCGATTTCGTGGTGCACAACGATCTATCCGAGGTGGATCCCGAAAATGGAAAGCATGTGGCCTCACTCTATCGGGGCGCCGCTCTGACCGAACGCGTGACCACCAAGGATGCTCTCATCCAATCGGTCGAGTCCCTTTTGGTTACTTCCCTGGCCAAGCCGTAAGAGCATTATGCTACTCTGTCTCGACATCGGCAACACCACCATCCACGGGGGAGTCTTTCAGGGGAACGACCTGAAAATATTTTTCAGGAAAACTTCTGAAGTCCGCATTTCCACTGACGAAATGGGGCTGTTTCTTCGCACCATTCTTCGAGAAAACGGGGTTGAACCGGAGGTCGTCCGGAATATCGCCCTGTGTTCGGTAGTTCCGTCCCTCCTGCATTCCATTCGCAATGCCTGTTACCAGTATTTTAACGCCGAACCGTTTATCCTTCGGGCCGGAGTGCGGACGGGTTTGAAAATCAATTATCGCAATCCCCTAGAAGTGGGGGCCGACCGAATAGCCATCGCCATTGCGGCGGCGGACCTGCATCCCCACGTCAATATAATTGCGGTCGATTTTGGAACCGCCACCACTTTCGACGCCATAACCGCCAACCGCGAATACCTGGGAGGAGCCATTCTGCCCGGAATCGCCATATCCATGGAATCCCTGGAAACGAAAACCGAAAAGTTGCCCTCGGTGGAAATTGTGGGGCCCACCTGTGCCGTGGGAAGATCCACCGTGGAAAGTATCCAGTCGGGATTGTTTTACGGTCAGGTAGGGGCGGTCAGGGAATTGGCCGGGCGCTTTGCCCGGGAAGCCTTTGGGGGAGAAGCCTCCGTTCTGTTGGGGACGGGTGGATTCGCCCGCCTCTTTGCCGGGGAAAATCTCTTTGACGCCATCTACCCCAACCTGGTTCTGAATGGGCTCTACCTGGCCTATCACCTCAATAATTGACCGATTCATCATGAAAATCACCTTGCTCAAATCGAAGATCCACTGTGCCACGGTCACGGAGGCCGACCTCACTTATGAAGGATCGATTTCCATTGATACCGCATTGTTGCAAGCGGCCCATCTGCGCGAGTTCGAGCGCGTGGATATCTACAACTGCAACAACGGCGAGCGCTTCTCCACCTACGTCATACTGGGTGGACCTGGGCAGATCGCTCTCAACGGCGCCGCCGCCCGCAAAGTTGTTCCCGGGGACGAAGTGATCATTGCAAGTTACGCCCAGTTTTCCGAACATGAAGCGGACCGCTTCACCCCCAGTGTCGTGCTGGTCCATAAGGACAACTCCGTGAAGTCGATCAAGCGGGCCGAAGGGGTCACGCAAATGGCTTGAATTAACCACAGAGAACACAGAGAGCACAGAGAGGAGAGGAGAATTAGGAATTGGGAATTGACCACGGATTAACACGGATGGTGTGGCCCTGACTAAATACACAAAAAAACATGGATGCACAGGATGGACAGGATTTGGGATAGGCTCTCGCAAAGAGCGCAAAGCAACGCAATTTAATGCCTGGAGTAGCCTTTGGCGATAGCTGTGGGAGCGGCTTTACGCCGCGATTCTTTGGGAATAACCACGGATGACACCGATGGCCCTCAATCTTGATCTTGATCTCTCTCCCTTATCCCAATCTTTGCGCTCTTAGCGTCTTGGCGAGAGAAAATCCAGGGGCGCTATCCAACCACGGATTTCACGGATGGAGAATGCGCCCAAGGGCGCGAATTAGGAATTAGGAATTGGGAATTGGGAATTGGGAGAGGGAGTGATGGAGAGAGGGGAGATGGAATGGTGGAATGATGGAGTGGGGGAATTGAATAGAGATGCTGAGATGGGAAAGTGTGTTTTTGTGCCTTTTGCGTTCTTTTGTGGCTATTTTTTCAATTACCGGTTGGCGGGTGGAGTGACAGGGAGAATTGACCAGAGATTATGGGTTGGACGCCCGCCCCCCACCGGCGCGACTGCGGGCTGGCCGCCCTTGTCTTGCCGACTCCCCCTCAAGGGTGGAGTGATGGAGAGGCGCTGAAGGTAAGAGGGGGATGTTGGCCAAGCTCACGAAATATCCAAATCCTGTCCAACCTTCCTTGGGATTGATTCGATATATCTTGGTAAATTTGCTTAACTGAGCAGCATTCGCGTTTGACCCTTTGGCATGCAGGCATCTCTCATCAAGTATTTATTGGCCAGTGACGCGCCCGTGGATGAAGTATTGGTGCAGGGCTGGGTGCGGACGCGACGCGACGCCAAGACCTTTTCCTTTCTGGAAATCAACGATGGCTCCTGCCTGGAGAATCTACAGGTAATTGTCGACGCCACTCTGCCCGATTTTGAGCAGATTGAGAATGCAAACACCGGCGCCGCCGTCGCTGTTGCAGGAAAATTGGCTCCGTCCCAGGGCAGGGGCCAAGCCTGGGAGGTCGTGGCCCAATCCCTCGCCGTCATAGGCGAAGCAGGGCCGAACTATCCCCTGCAAAAAAAGGGCCATTCCCTGGAATTCCTTCGCGAAATTGCCCACCTTCGTCCCCGGTCCAACCTGTTCGGTTGTGTATTTCGGGTGAGGAGCCGCCTGGCTTACGCCATCCATCGATTTTTTCAGGAACGCGATTTCCTCTACGTGCACACACCCCATAATCACGGCCAGCGATTGCGAAGGAGCCGGAGAATTGTTTCGCGTAACGACCCAGCCTCCCTCGGGCCGGGGTGGTGACGGCGAAGGGGAGCCCCGCAAGGAATTTTTTGGCAAGCCCACCTACCTGACCGTCAGCGGGCAATTGGAAGGTGAAATCTTTGCCACTGCTCTGAAGAACATATACACCTTCGGCCCGACCTTTCGCGCGGAGAATTCCAATACCAGTCGACATGCCAGCGAGTTCTGGATGATTGAACCGGAGATGGCATTTTGCCAATTGGCGGGGTGCATGGACCTGGCTGAATCCTTTGTCCAGTATCTCGTGCGGGATACCCTGGAAACCTGCAGGACCGAGTTGAAATTTTTCAATCGTTTCGTAGACCGGGGCCTCATCCAAAGATTGGAGTCGATCGAAAGCCGGTCCTTCACCCGGCTCGGCTATGGCGAAGCGGTGAAATTGCTCCGGGCCAGCGGCAGGAAGTTTCAGTATCCGGTCGAATTCGGCAGCAACCTGCAGGCGGAGCACGAGCGATACCTGACCGAAGATCATTTCAAGGGTCCGGTCACGGTTTACAACTATCCCCGGGAGATAAAGCCCTTTTACATGCGCCTCAATGATGACGGCAAAACCGTGGCCGCGATGGACGTCCTGGTGGCTGGAATCGGGGAAATCGTCGGCGGCAGCCAGCGGGAAGAGCGGGCCGATTTCCTGGACCGCAATATGGACCGCCATGGCATTTCAAAGGAGGAATACTGGTGGTACCGGGATCTCCGGCGTTATGGAACGGTTCCCCACAGCGGATTTGGTCTGGGATTCGAAAGAATGCTGATGTTGGTCACCGGCGCGTCCAATATTCGGGACGTCATTCCCTTTGCCAGGACCCCGGGAAGCGCCGAGTTCTAGTATAACCACAGAGAACACCGAGAGCACAGAGAGAGGGAGAATTGAAATTAGCCACAAAAAGCACAAAAGGCGCAAAAGGGAAGGAGAGAGAATTGACCACGGATTACACGGATGAGCACGGATGGTGTGGCCCTGACAACAAAAACAAATAAAACATGGATGCACAAGATGGACAGGATTGAGAATGGACTCTCGCAAAGAGCGCCAAGCAACGCAAAGAGAGGGGGAGCGCCCAAGGGCGCGAATTAGGAATTAGGAATTAGGAATTGGGGAGGATTAACCACAAAAGGCACAAAGGCACAAAGGCACAAAGGCACAAAGGCACAAAGGCACAAAGGCACACGAAATCTTAACGAACTTGGCGATCTTTTCGAGAGCTAATCCAGAAGGGTTTTTAACCACGGATTTCATGGATGGGCACGGATTGGAAAATTAGCCACAGAGGAGCCAAGGTCACGAACCAGCATCCAGCATCGAGCATCCAGAAATAGACTCTCGCAAAGAGCGCCAAGCAACGCACCGAGAGGGGGAGAAGAATTAGGAATTGGGAATTAGGAATTGGGAGAGGGTGTAATGGAGGTGTGGAGTGATGGTGAAATGAACTTGGATCCTGCTTCGCCCAAACCGTGCTTCGCAACGCTACCATGCTTCGCCTAAAGGCTTCGCACGGCACAGCGCAGGTCAAGAGGCTACGGCAGGACAACTTTTACAGGATGAACAGAATTGGGAATGAGAAAATAGATGCTGGAGGCTGGGATGTTGAGGTTTATCGTGTTCGTGATCGAACCATCCATATTTCGGGAGTTGGCATTTTTCGATCAAGATCAAGATCAAGATCAGGATCACGATTGAGTGTGGAGGGAGGGGCCGATTCCTAATGGCTATCCACGGCCGGTGACGGGATTTTCCTCTACCAGGGTTTGGACAACACGTTTCATGTCTCCGGTTTTTTGGTAGACTTGGCGTTGGCGTTCCGCCCCGTTCGGTTTTCGGGTCAGCTTCAAAACGCCTTCCAGTTCCTTGCGGCAGTTCAGGATTTCCGAGGTGGGCAGGAGGAACTCCACCAATTGGTCGATCAGTTCCCGCGCCTCGATGGCCTGGTGGGTGGTGGGATCAACCAGGGTGGAGGTGAGGCCGTAACGACAAGCCTTCCACATGTTCTGCTTTACCATGACCGGATGGGTATCGTGCTGGTATACCCCCTCGTCGATATTTTCCGAGAGCCTGGCCACCAGGCATTGAATAAAGGCGGTAATTCCTACCACCTCCTCCAGAGTTTGAGGCATGTCGCAGACGCGAACCTCCACCGTGCCAAAAATGGGATGAGGGCGTACGTCCCACCAAATTTCCCGGGTAGTATTGATAAACCCGGTTTCCAGGGAATGATTGACGACCCATAGGTATTCGCTCCAATTCCTCATGAGGGGAGGCAACCCGGCTACGGGAAGGGTTTCCATGATTTTGCTCCGGTAGGAATGCAAACCGGTATTCCGGTCGCACCAGAAGGGGGAATTGGCCGAGAGGGACAGCAGCGGGGGGAGGTAGCGGAGCAAACGGTCCACCAGCATGATGGCTTTGTCCCCGGTATCGACCCCGACGTGCACATGCATGCCAAAGGTCAGAATTCTCCGGGCCGTATCCTGCATTTTTTGGACCAGCAGGTGGTAGCGTTCAATGGGGGTGATCTCTTGTTCGCTCCAGACCGAAAAGGGGTGCGTCCCGCCCCAGTACAGGCGCATGCCGTTGGCCGCCGCCGCTTGGTTGAGAATTTCGAGTTTTCGGGTCAGATCCTCCTCGACTTCGGCCACGGTATGGCAAATGGAGGTATTGATTTCGGTGTAACATTGCATCAACTCCGGCTTGATCCAATCATCCTGTACCGGCCCTATGGTATCCATAATCTGGGTGATTCCACTTTTCAGGGCCATGGATTGGGCGTCGACCAGTTGGAGCTCGAGCTCCACCCCGAGAGTTGGCGCATCGTTTCCCTTGAAATGCAGTGTCGCAGTCACGGTTCAGGTGTGGATGGAAAGTTTGAAGGTGGATAAGGCAAGTATTTTGGAACCGAGTGGCAAGGCCCTTTCATCCAAATCGAAATGAGGTGAATGGAGGACTTTTTCGGGTTCCCCGGGATTGCCCACACCCAGCCGCATCAGGCAGACCGGCGCTTCCGTTTGATAGTGGGAAAAATCCTCGCCCCCCATACTGGGCGCCTTCAAATCCTCCACTTGGCCGCACCCCAGAACCATTTCCCCGGCCCGACGGCAGATCCGCGTGGTTTCGGGGTGGTTTATTACGCTGGGCAAGAGAAAGGTTCGGGCATATCGAAGGGTTGCCCCGGTGGCGGATTCCGTCTCGGCCAGAATTTCGCGGATGCGGTCATTGACTCGCTCCGAAGCGCCGGGCCGGGTGGTGCGAATAGAGCCGCGAAGTTGGCAGGTTTCCGGAATTACATTGGGGCTGGCCCCGGCCTGAAAAACACCTACGGAAAATGCCACTGGATCTTCGGGGTCGCAGATGGGAGGGAACTCCCGGTAGAGGGCATTGAGCAGGCGTGCCCCGGCCGCAATGGGATCGATGGTTTGCTGGGGCCGGGCTCCGTGCCCGCCTTTCCCCTCGATGTCTATTTTGAATTCTTCACATATGGCGGTAAGAACCCCTTCGCGGGTGGCAGCTTTGCCCACCTGGAGCGTGGGATCGACGTGCAAGGCGACCACGGCGTCGACCGATTCCATGGCGCCGATTTCCAGCATCTCCTTGGCCCCGGCGGCGGTTTCCTCCGCCGGCTGAAAGATCGCCCTCCAGGTGAGTAATCCCGGGTGTTGTTCATCAAACGCATCCAGGGCCTTGACCGCGCCCAACAACATGGCGGTGTGGGCGTCGTGGCCGCAAGCGTGCATGACGTTATGCTCTGAGGACCGGTAGTCGACGGTCTTTGCATCCTGCAAGCGCAAGGCGTCCATATCCGCCCGCAGGGCAATGCGGCGAACGGCATTCTGATACAGGGAGTCGACAATCAGACCCCGCTTGTTGGGAGCGATGCGAAAACGGATTCCCCTTTTCACGAGAACCTGGGCAATCTTGGCAGTTGTCCGGTATTCCTCTCCACTGGGTTCGGGGTGCCGGTGCATATACCTTCGCAATTCCCTCATTTCCTCTTCCAATGAATCCGCCATGTTCAGCAGGGCTGCCTGGGTATTATCGGTTCTATCCGTGGGCATGCGGCTTTGGGCTTATTTCCTAATGCGGCTTGGAAGGAAATTGATCATTGGTAAATCGCCAGGTCCGGTCATAGTTGAGGATAAGGCGGTGCGGAAACTTTCCGGTCGCGGCTGAATTCCTCCCCGCACCGCCGGAACGCTCCGCTGTCGGCAGGGGATGGATCGGGTTCGGAAGGTGGGAGACTGGAGCCGGTTTCGTCCATTTCGGGGGGCAATTGAATAGGGTAGGGATAGGGAAAGGCAATCGGTAAAACCCTGCATTCAGCTTTGGTCCAAGGAAGGCGGAAAGCTGGAATTACCCCGAAATTCGGGCCATTTCGGGAACTCGAGAAGGAGCAAGCCAACCCCTCCCGGAGTGTAAAGAACCGGTTGCAACCGTTACGCTGAAGTGACGCCAGTAACAATTCAGAAACAAGGGGCAAATTGGTTTGTTTTTACCATTTTCAACCCGCATATCCGACGGCGTCTAAAATGCTCAGACTGTATCCAATTTCAGGAATCATGCGGCCAGGTTATTTTGCACTTCATGCAATTCTCATGCACTTCCTCCTTCTGGGTGTAGGACTTCTGGGACAGGACGATCCCTCCCCGGACCTCTCGGCCGATGCTGAAACCGGGACCCTTACCGGGAGGGTAATCGACATTGATTTTGCCGACGGTTTGAGGGGGGTCAGCGTCAAGATCGAGGGAGTGGAAATACCGCCCGTATTCACGGATTTGGAAGGGCGCTATCGCGTTTCCGACCTTCCCGCCGGCAGTCACACCGTAACCTTCGAAAAAGAAAATTATCAGACCTCCCGCGTTTCCGAAGTGACCATTCGGGAGGGCGAAGGGTTTGCGCTGGACGTTCCCTTGACGGCCACTTCGGCCGATTTCGAATTGAGGGTATTTGAAATTACCGCCATCGAGGTCATGGCCCAGAATATCGCACTTTTGGCCGACCGGCAGAAAGCGGCCGCGGTGAGCGATTCCCTGGGAGCCGAGTTCATGAGTCGAGCCGGCGCCAATGATGCGGCCGAGGCCATGTCGAAAATGGTGGGCGCCAACATCGTGGATGGAAAATTCGCCGTCATCCGCGGATTGGGCGACCGCTATTCCAACACACTGATGAACGGGGCGGTTCTCCCCAGCAACGATCCGGCAAAGAAAACCGTTCAATTGGATATCATTCCCGCCGACCTGTTGGAAAAAATCGTGACCACCAAGACCTTCACCCCGGACAAACCGGGCGATTTTACGGGAGGGTCGGTGGATATCGCCACCAAATCGTTTCCAGAGGAACTGGTTTTCAATGTATCGCTGGGCCTGGGTTATAACGAAGCCACCGGGAATGACATCCTGGGCATACCAGGCCGCGACATGGATTTCCTGGGATCTACCGGTGACGCCCTGCCCGATATCATACCCCCGACCCCTGGGGAATATGGATTGGCCACCCGCTTTGAAACCTCGGAGGAGGCCAGAACCCTGTTTCGATCACTCCATGCCTCCGGTTGGTATCCCGTACTAAAAACTGCCAACCCGGACCTTTCTTTCGCCCTTTCCACCGGGGATTCCATCGATGTCGGATCAGAGGGAAGGCTGGGTTACTTTTTCAATTTCACCCGGTCGCATGGCTTTTCCCTGGTGGAGAACAAGCGGGTGGAGAGATGGATCGGCAGGCCGGACAACCTGTCTCCCCAAAACGGATTCGACCGAACCGATTCGGACGAGGAAATCAGCTACGGCGTCCTGGCCAATATAGCCCTGCTACCCAATCCCGACCACGAGATCGCCTACAACTACGTCTTGAACTCCAAGAGCAATGACATCGTCCAATTCGGGGATGACGGCTTTGAAAATGTTACCTCGGTCAATGAACCCGGAAACCCCGTCCGGCAAAGAAACCTGCCCGAGGGCCGCACAGAGGGGAAAGAATTTCTCACCACCACCCGGCTCAAGCACACCGAGAAAGAACTGAGCCTGCACCAGTTGATGGGCAAACATTTCTTCCCCGGCCTGAACGACGCCGAATTGAAATGGACGGCCAGTTTTTCGGAAACTTCCGAGGACAACCCGGATGAGCGATCCTTTACCGCCATCAAGTACCTCTATCCGGACGGGTCGTTTGACCGGCTTTTTATTACCGAGAACCCCCGGTTTCCCTTCAAGTCCTATGACTTCCTCAATGACGAAAAGGAAAACTTTACGGTCGATTTCATTATTCCCTTGAATTTCGAGTCCCTCAACACGGCCGAGATCAAAGTGGGCGCTTTTCTATCGGAGGCCACTCGCGATTCACTGGGCCGGTTTTTTTCCGCCAGGGGCTATTTGGGGATACTCAGCAACGTCCCCGAATCCCGCATCAATTATTTCGAAAACTTCGAGGACAATCAGTGGATCGATCAAACCTTTCCCTTGGGTCCGCCGTTCAGATACCGATCCCGCGGGCAGCTCGAATACAACGAACTGAGTAGAACCTCGGGCAACGCCAAATCCTACACCGGTTCCGAGGGTATCGAAGCCTTTTACCTGATGACCGATTTTGAGTTGACCACCGGCCTGCGCTTCATCATCGGGGCTCGTCACGAAGGAACCAACATGGACGTGGCCACCATCGATGAGTTCGTCAACGCATCGCTGCGGGGCAGAAACGGCTCCATCGAAAGCTCCGAGTGGCTGCCGGCCTTCCATGTCGTGCGTCCGCTGGGACCTGACGGGGATGTGAACCTCCGCTTCGCTTACGGGAAAACCCTGGCCCGGCCAACCTTCCGCGAGTTTTCCCCTTTCCGTCTGGAAGATGCACAGAGTGGAGAAATCATTTCAGGCAATCCCGATCTGGAAATTACCCTCACGGATAATTTCGATGCGCGTTGGGAGTGGTTTTTTGCCGAAGGTAATCTCCTGGCCGCCGGAATCTACTACAAGGATTTCTCCAAGCCCATCGTACAAACCGTCCTCAGCGGGGTAAATTCACGTCCCTTCTATTCATGGACCAATACCGAAACCGGTGAAATTGCCGGTATGGAATTTGAAGCGAGAAAATCCCTGGCCACCCATTGGTCGTTAGGGGGAAACCTCACCTTTATCAACTCGGAACTGTCTCCCCTGTCGGAAGGTTCCAGCAGTAATTCGGGCACGGTATTCGAAGCGCAGCCGGATTGGATCGCCAACCTCAACCTGGGATACGACAATCAGGACACCGGTTGGGCGGCCAATCTGTTTTACAACTACGTGGGGGAGACACTGCGTTTTATCGGCGACGAAACCCCCAGTATCTTCGAGGCGGATAAGCAATCTCTGGATGCCAACGTGCAAAAAACGTGGGGAAAATTATCCGCCAAATTATCCGCCAAAAACCTGCTCGATGAGGCCACCGAACTGTTTTACAAGGGAACCGAGGCCAGGCCCTACTACGAATTCTACAAGACGGGTCTCTCCTTCAGCCTGAGCGGATCCTACAAATACTAACCCCTATTTCTTCAACAAATAGAAAATTAATTATCCTGAAACCGATTCATATGAAAAAACTGATTAGACTACTCGCATTTGCCTTCGTTCCGGTCGGGGCCAATGCTGCGGATGTCCAGGTCACTGAAAATATCACCACAGACATTACCTGGACAGCCGACAACGCCTACATATTGAAAAAGCCCGTCTTCGTGAACGATGGCGCTGAGCTCACTATTGAGCCGGGAACCTATGTTTACGCTACCGAAGACGTCGCCGAAGGTACTTTCGGTTCCCTCGTCATAACCCGCGGGTGCAAAATCATGGCGCAAGGCACACCTTCCGCACCCATCCACTTCACCGCATTGGAAGAACGCGACGGGGTCCCGATGGCAGGCGGCGGAACGCGTGAAATCACCCTTGAGGATAGCGGCTACTGGGGCGGATTGATCATCCTGGGAAATGCCATTCTCAATACCCCGGACAATCCGGCCATCGGCGGTTCCACCACTGGCGCCTTCGAAGTGGAGGGCTTTCCTTCGGGAGGAGATGACGAAAACATCAGGTACGGTGGAAATAATGATGAGGACGATTCCGGAGTTCTGACCTTTGTTTCCATCCGGTATGGAGGATTCGAGTTTGCTCAGGACGAGGAAATCAACGGCCTGACTCTGGGCGCCGTGGGCAGCGGCACCACCATAAGATTCGTCGAGGTTTTCAACAATCAGGACGACGGGGTGGAAATGTTTGGCGGAACCGTGGATATGAAATACATGGTCATGGCATTCAATGAAGACGAGTCCTTCGATTGGGACCAGGGCTACCGGGGACGCGGCCAATTTTGGTTCGCCCTGCAGAAGGACGTGTTCGACGGCTCCAATTACGGCGCTGAAATGGACGGCGGCGACGGCGACGACAAAACGCTGGAACCCTACGCCATTCCGGTGATTCTCAATGCCACCTACATCGGCTCTGGCGCGAATGGAAACAATCCCCAAGAAAACAACGCCGCCTGGAGAATGAAGGACAATACGGGAGGAAAGTACTACAACAGTGTTTTCGACGACTTCAGGGATTACGCGATTCGTATCGATGATTCCCAAACCGAAGACCAGTACGATGCTGGAAACCTGGCCAGCGGAGGCAACGTATTTGGATTGTTTGGCGACTACGATGGCACGGCGGCTTCCCTGGCCAATAACGGCTCGACCCAGGAATTGGGAATGCTCAACGGCGTCGATAACAGCAACACTATCATCGGAGACGCCATTGTGGTCGACGCCATCGATCGCGATATCGCTGGGGACCCTGATAGCAACCCGGACTTCGGCGCCCTCGTTCAAGTCGATCCACGGGTCACCGACGTGATGAGCCCGGTATGGGATACCGCAACCATGATCGATATTCCGGAAGGCCACGAAGACTTCTTCACAGAGGTAGATTGGAAAGGCGCCTTCGGAACTTTCAATTGGGCCAAAGGATGGACCTACCTGGACCAGCAGGGTTACATGGCGACTATGGCTGAGGATAACAAGCTCGACGCAGAATTCATCAATGTATCCACGCGCGGCCTTGTTGGAACCGGCGCCGGCGAGGAAATGAACGTGGGTTTCATTTTGCGTGGAAACGAGCCGCAAACGGTTCTTTTCATAGGAAAGGGTCCCAGCCTCGGCGCCCACGGGATAGCCAATCCCCTGGCCGACCCCCGCATCTCCATTCACGATGTGGGAAGTGGAGGAGCCATGATTGCGGAAAACGACAATTGGATGGATTCTCCCAATGCGGATTTGATTGAATTATCGACCATACCGCCATCTGACGATAATGAGGCTGCCGAAGTGCTGACCCTGTCTCCCGGCAGTTACACCATGCTCCTGTTCGGCGAAGGTGTAGGCCAGGGGGAAATTTTTATCTATCGTTAAATTTTACACGCCGGCATAATACCGGTGGCCCGGCCCTTTCATGCACCGGGCTACTTTTTTATCGACCCCTTGGCGCGAATTGAAAAACTGGGGCCCCTTATGTCTGAACCGCGCTTTCTAACCGCATCGCAATGTAAGGACATCGCCAGACGTTTCGGCACCCCGGTCTATGTTTACGATGAGGCCGGTCTGAAGCGTAGCGCCCGGAAGGTCCTGGATTTTCCCAGGCCATTTGGTTTCACCGCGCGCTATGCCATGAAAGCGTGCTCGAATGCGGCCATACTGCAGGTATTTCATCAAATGGGGCTGGAAATGGACGCCAGCAGCGGTTTTGAGGCGCGTCGGGCCATGCGGGCCGGTATTCCGGCACAACACATCAGTTTGAGCGCCCAGGAGTTTCCGAGAGATTTTGTCGACCTCGTCCGGGCAGGAATCAGTATAAACGCTTGTTCCCTCAAGCAGTTGAGGGCGTTGGGGGAGGCTCTGCCCGGAAGCCGGGTGGGATTGCGCATCAATCCCGGATTGGGATCCGGCAGCAGCCACAAGACCAACGTGGGGGGACCGTCCTCCAGTTTTGGCATTTGGCACGAAGGGTTGCCCGAGGCCAAGGAAATCATAGGCCGGTTCGACCTGGAAGTTTTCCGTATACACACCCATATCGGTTCGGGCAGTGATCCGGCCGTGTGGCAAAAATCCGCTCTTTTGACCTTGGGGCAGGTGGAAGGTTTTCCCGCCGCGACCCACTTGAATCTGGGAGGCGGCTTCAAAGTTGGAAGAATGCGGGAAGAGGTTGGGACAGACCTCGCGGAGGTGGGCGTCCCTATAAAGGCGGCGCTGGAGGATTTTGCCCGGCGGACGGGGCGCAAACTACACCTTGAAATCGAACCGGGCACCTTCCTGGTGGCAAATGCCGGGTGTCTGTTGGCCTCCGTTGAGGACAAAACTACCACCGGAGACGAGGGACACGTCTTCCTGAAACTGGATGCGGGAATGTCCGACATCCTCCGGCCCACCCTTTATGCGGCCCAACAGCCAATGACGGTGGTGCCCCTCGCCAACGAATCGGGCCAAGAAATGGAATCGGTCATTGTGGTGGGCCATTGCTGCGAATCGGGAGATCTTCTGACCCCTGATCCCTCGGACCCTGTCCGTTTGAAGGAACGGTCACTTGTCCGGGCCGAAATTGGCGATCTGCTGGTCATAGACGGCGCCGGGGCCTACTGTGCCGCCATGCAGGCCAAGAATTACAATTCCTTCCCCGAGGCTCCCGAGGCCCTGTTGCGGGAATCCGGGGAAATTGCCCTCATCCGAAAACGGCAAACCCTCGATCAGATTGTGCAGAACGAGGTTTCCCTGTAGCGGTGCCCCAATAAAATGGAAAGAGGGAGAGAATTAACCACAGAGGCCACAGAGAGCACAGAGGGGCGAGGGGAAGCGCCCAAGGGCGCGAAATAGGAATTAGAAATTAGGAATGAAAAGGCACAGAGGAAAACTCTCCATCACTCCATCACTCCATCACTCCATCACTCCATCACTCCATCACTCCATCACTCCATCACTCCATCACTCTCTCTTTGCGTTGCTTTGCGCTCTTTGCGAGAGTCAATTTCGAGATACAGGCGTTATTGCCAGATAACCAGGTCGGCCTGCCAATTATGGACCGATAATCCGCGGTAGTTGCCAACTTTTACGGCTCGCAAATTGACCGCGGCTTGGGCCTTGAAGGGTTTGGAGTGTTTGCGAAAGGTATCCTTGGCCTTGTCCAAATTGGAGGTTTTGGCGGTTACGACCGCTACAACGACATAGGGCCGGTCTTCCGGAGCCTTGTGGAAATATTCAAATTTGTATTTTCCAACCTGGGTTGCCGATACCTCCGGAACCGGCTCCACGATCGCTTCCACCGTTTCCCCGCAACCGGAAAAATACAATGCCGAAACAAGCGCCAGGAATGCTATGAGAAGGAAAGTTTTCATGCTCGATTAGAGAGCAGGTTACGCCCAGTAATTCCCCCTTGTCAAATCCGGCGATTCAATTTGTGGGCTTCTACGTGGGCTTGCAGAAGATCGATGGCGCGTTTGGCGCCATCTTCCCGAGCTATGACGTCCCGGACCTCCCATGCCTTTTCCCGAAATTGGCCTCGGGTTTCCATCAACCGAACGGCGCCGGGCAGCTTTTCCGGCCAACGGTCCCTGGGCAGGACAACTCCCGTGCCGAGCCGCTCCATTTCGGAACCCCAGAAATTCTGGTCGGCAATGTGCGGAACGATGATGTGCGGTTTTCCCGCCGACAAGGCCGAAGCCGTGGTTCCGGCGCCGCCGTGGTGGACGACGCAGGAGGCGTGGCCGAATAGCTGGTCATGTGACATTTTTCCCACCATCAGGATGTCGGGTCTTTCCATCTCCACCGATAGGCCGGACCAACCGGTTTGGATGATTATCTTTTTTCCCGCCGGCCAATTCCGCTCAAATCTTCTCATGATCGAGGTCGTGTCATCAAAGGCCACGCTCCCAAAGGTGAGGACCGGGACGGGCTCCTCGCCGTAAAAATTTACAATGCGCTTTTCCTCGGCTGGGCAGGCTTCGGCCTGCCACCGCAGATAGCCTGTGAATTGAAACCGGCGGTGCACGGAGCCTCGGCCTGCCATGAGGGATGGAGAGACCGCCACCAGGACCAGGTCGGCGGGTTTCATGATAAAATTGCGAGTGGCCGGGAGGCGCTTTTCCTCGAGGATGTCTCCGATGGTTCGATTGATCGCTTTATCCACCACGAAATTTACCAGCCGCCACAGGCCAATGTTCCAACGGGCCTGGAGGGATTTGGGAAAACCCCGCAGTGCAAGGGCCGGCTCCGGCGGATAATCTCGCGATGGTATGGTGTTGTGGCAGAGTGCAATGGAGGCAAACGGTTTGCCCTTGCGCTCGGCCAGGGCCCGGTAGTGGGGAAACAAATAGGAACCGCATAAGACGTCGTGGGTTTCCAGCGCTTCCTCGAGGCGGTCGATAAGCTCGCCCAAAAAAGGGAGGGCTCCCCGGTAAATTTCTCTCAACTGTTTGATGGGGTGGCGTGCCCGGTGCAATCTTCTCATGAATTCCGTGAAGATTTCCTGTTCCCAATCCGGAGGAAGGTAAAAGTAGTCCAGATTTGCCCGCTTTATTTCCCTTTGGAAAAGCGGGGCGGAAGCAAAGGTTACGGAGTGCCCGGCTTGTGCGAGAGCCCTTCCATAGGCGATGACCGGATAGAGGTCACCGGTCGACCCGTGGGAAGTCAGGAGGACACGCATGGACGGGGGTTTACCCTTGTCCATTCCTCCTGCCGGCTCAATGGGTTTTCGGTTACAATTGGATGGCGCTCGGGTAACGAAGAAGAAAAGACCTGACGTCTCTCAACCATCACCCGCGGTGGCAAGAAACACCCTGATTCCTACCCAAAGGAGGGCTACGATAAGGATGGTATAGAGGGTGACCTTCATGACGAAGGGTCCGGAATTTTTTGGCTTGAGATGCGCAAGCCGGGGTTTGTCTTCGCGGTTCATCGCTTCCTCCATGTGAAATTTTGTCGGTCCATCCTCTCCGGACATGCGGGTCAGGCAGCGAGGAGGGACTAGCGTCGTCGTTTGTTGATGTCGATGGGCAGGGTGTCGGCCGGAACGTATCCCCGGTTTCTGCCCCTTCGAACGGGTCTGGACTGGGGTTTTTCTCGAAAGAGGGTGGTAAAAGCATAGTCGAAATTGTCCAGCTTGACGCGCTTGATCTCCTGGTCGATAAAGGCTTCGATGGCCTTGACTTCGGCGATTTCATCCGAACTGAACAGGGTCAGGGCATCTCCCTCCGCATTGGCTCGTCCGGTCCGACCTATTCTGTGGACGTAGTTCTCGGGGTTTCTGGGTACGTCGAAATTGACCACGTGCGAGATTCCGGAAATATCCAGTCCGCGACCGGCTACGTCGGTGGCTACGAGGATCTCGAATGTCCCCTTCTGGAAGCCGTCCAGGGCAAGCTTCCGTTCGCGTTGGGATCGATCGGAATGGAGGGTATGAACGGCGTAGTTCCGAGTCTCCATTTTCCGGGCCAAAACTTCCGCGTCCAATTTGGTTTCGGTGAAGATGAGGACACTCTCGTAGTCGGCATCTTCCAGCAATCGGATGAGCATGTCGATTTTTTGGCTGCGCGCCACCGGATAGAGTTGATGGGTCACGGTTTCGGCGGCGCTGCGGCGTCGCCCGATGTTCACGGTGTAGGGGTTTTTCAGAGTCCACCGGGCCAAGCCCTCGATGGCCGAGGGAATGGTGGCGGAAAAGAAAAGGGTCTGCCGTTTGCGCGGAGTCAATTTTACGATCCTTCTGACATCGGGCAGAAACCCCATGTCCAGCATTCGGTCCACTTCGTCGAGCACGACGATTTGGATATCCCGGAAATGGAGGTTCCTTTGTTGAAAGTGATCGAGAAGACGACCTGGGGTAGCCACGATGACGTCGCACCCCTTGGCCAGGGCCTGGCACTGTCGGGAATATCCCACCCCTCCCTGAATAAGGGCGCTACGAAGGTTGGTGAACCTTCCGTATCTTTGAAATGACTTGTTGACCTGGTCGGCCAACTCCCGGGTGGGTTCCAGGACGAGGCAGCGAAATTTGCCGTGTTTGCCCAATTTGGAAATGATGGGCAAAGCGAAAGCGGCAGTTTTGCCCGTGCCGGTCTGGGAAGATCCGATAACATCCTTCCCTCGCAAAATCCTTGGAATGGCCTGACTCTGAATGGAGGTCGGCTCGGTATAGCCGGACTTGATCACGGCGCGGACGACGCGGTAATTCAGGCCCAGTTTGGCAAACGGGTGGTCCGCCAAGGGACCTCTGTTCCGTTTGGGTTGTCGTGTTTTAGAACCTTGCATGGTATGTCGTGGCCTCGGTCCGCGTTTCCAAAGCAGTTGAGGGCAATCTGAAAAATAGAGGATCCTTTTGGAGGAGTTCAAGCTTTGAAGGCCCGGCGGAGTGTTTAACCCGCATGTCTCACAAATCTTCTACTGCGCTCCGGAATCTCGGCACTGGTGCGGACTTCGTTGGATTCGCCCGCCCGTGCTCCGCACAGAAGCAGGCGACTTTGCAGGGTGTCGACCCAGCTTCACCCGCTCATCAGCGCGAAGCCCACACCAGTACTCGATCTTCGTTCGCTCGCTACGAATTTTGTGAGAAATGCGGGTCTAACGGCGGATCCGCGGGTCGGACAGCACTCTGGCAAGTAGGTTATCCTCCCGAACACCTTCCTGGGCATAAAGGATGCCGACACGGTTATTCTGCCGGTCTTTGGTCTTCTCTTCGTCTGTATTGTAGGATCCGATTTCATGGGCATTGGTTACCACATGGGCAAATTCGGCGCCGTATTCGAGGGTCAGCAGGTAACTCCATAATACATGGCGGTAGGCGTCCTCGGGAAAGTCGATTTCGGACCAGCGTATGGCCTTGGACTTTTCCTCGGCCTGGCGCTGGATATCAAAAAGTCTGGGAGCCTTTAACGGATGATTGGCCACCAGATCGAGATCTCCGCTGGAGAGACGGTCGGCAAACTTCGGCCCCACATGCTCCAAATCTTCCCGGTTCAGCACGATGCGCGAAATGCCATCGGACGTCCGGGTCCGAAATCGCTGCTGCAGTTGAAAGGCCCTTTCCCCGATCTTGAATTCAAAATACATCGTTCCCCGGAGATGCATGGGCGCCGTGCTTTCTCCCCGTTGGAAAATCTTCTTGAAGTCATGGTAGACCCGACCCAGGGAATCCTTCAAATCGAACATGGAGACATGCGTTTCGTATTCCATGGAATGCACCTCGATGCGGCGCATCCTGTAGCGGTTGTTCAAAAGGGGCTTGGCCGGACTACCCGAGGCCAACCGGAGATTGCGGGCCATGGTTTTAAGCCTTCCGTTGGGCAGGCCCAGCCACCGCCATCCCAGGTATTGCGCGGTGATGCGCACGGGCGGACCGGTCTCGCTCATGCCTACATCGCATTGCATACCGACCAGGCCAAAACCGAAAGTCCGATGGAGGTCGAGTTCTTCCAATCGAAACCCCAGGATCTTTAAATCCCCCTCCCAGGGCAGGATATCATTTTGAAGATGGCGCAACCTCTCTCCCAGCCCAGACAGGAAGTAATGGTAGAAGAAGATGGTTCCCACTCCCCCAAGAGCGAAGCAGACAGCGAGAATTGTAAGAATATTGCGCCGGAACCACATAAGAATTCCGGAAAATTTCTAGTTTATCCGATACCATTTTTCCAGCCTCTTTTCAAAGGAATGCAATTTTACTTTCCTCGGGCTCCGGCGGGGCTGCGGGCGCCATGTCGAAGGGCTCCCGCCTCGGGGCGGTTTGAAAAAGCGGCCGGATCAGGAAAGGCTGTAGGCCACCGTGACCCCTGCCATGACGATGGCCACCATGGACATGAGTTTGATCAGAATGTTCAGACTGGGGCCCGAGGTGTCCTTGAAGGGATCCCCCACTGTGTCGCCGATGACGGCGGCCTTGTGAGCCTCGGAACCTTTACCGCCGAAATTTCCCTCTTCGATATATTTCTTGGCGTTGTCCCAGGCTCCGCCCGAGTTGGCCATGAAGATAGCGAGAGAAAACCCGGAGGAAAGGCCGCCGGCCAATAGTCCGATCACCGCGGGAACCCCAAAGAGGATCCCGATCAGGACCGGAACGAAAATCACGAGGAGGGATGGAAACAGCATCTCCTTTTGGGCGCCGATGGTGGAGATCTCCACACAGCGGGCGTAGTCCGGTTCAGTTTCCCCTTCCAGGATACCGGCGATTTCGCGGAATTGGCGGCGCACTTCGTTCACCATTTGGGCTGCGGCGCGGCCGACCGCGTTCATGGTGAGGCCACAGAAAAGGAAAGCCATCATGGCCCCGAGCAGTAACCCGATGATCACTTTGGGGTTGAGCAGGTGTACCTCGAAACTCTGCACCATATCAATCAGGGAAAGGCCGCTTATGCCTTCCAGGGAGTTGACTTCGGTCCCGTCAGGGAACAGGTAGCTGCCGGACTTCCGGATGGCATTCACGATGCCGAGGCGGACAGACTCGAAGTAGGAAGCCAGTAGGGCCAGCGCCGTCAGCGCAGCCGAACCGATGGCAAATCCTTTGCCGGTGGCGGCGGTGGTATTGCCCAGGGAGTCGAGGGCATCGGTGCGTTTTCGCACCTCTGGATCGAGGCCGGCCATCTCGGCGTTTCCCCCGGCGTTGTCCACAATTGGTCCATAGGCGTCGGTAGCCAGGGTGATGCCCAAGGTGGATAACATTCCCACCGCGGCAATACCGATGCCGTAGAGTCCGGCGTTGATATTGGACAAATCCAGGCCGCCCGAGGCGAAAAAGAAGGCCAGGGCGGTTCCCACCCCGATGGCAAGCACGGGTATGGCGGTGGATATAAAGCCCGCTCCAAGGCCCGCGATGATCACCGTGGCGGGACCGGTTCGGGCATTCCGTGAAATCTCCCGGGTGGGCTCGTATTCGGAGGAGGTATAATAGGCCGTCGTCTTACCGATGATCATACCGGTTACGAGCCCGACCACTATGGCCCCCCATACTCCCAGGTAGTTGGGAAAGTTCAGCCAGCGCAGAGCCAGGAAAGAAGCAACAATGATCAAAATCGCGGAAATGTTTATTCCCTTTTCCAGTGAGGCCAGAAGCTCCTTCTGGGTGGCGCCATCCTTGGTGCGAACAAAAAAAGTTCCCGCAATCGACAGGATAATCCCGATGGCCGCAATCAGCATGGGGGCCAGGGCGGCGCCATATTGATGACCCGGATCCGCATTGATGTAGGCGGCGGCCCCCAAGGCCCCGGCTGCCAGAATCGAACCGCTGTAAGATTCGTAGAGGTCGGCCCCCATCCCGGCCACATCACCCACATTGTCGCCAACATTGTCAGCAATGGTGGCGGGGTTGCGGGGATCGTCCTCGGGGATGCCCGCCTCCACCTTGCCGACCAGGTCCGCTCCGACATCTGCGGCCTTGGTGAATATTCCTCCTCCGACCCGGGCAAACAAGGCCTGCAGGGATGCTCCCATACCGAAGGTCAGCATGGTCGTAGCCATGATCATGGTTTTGTAGCGGGGATCGGGAGCCTGGACGAAGGTGTCGAGAACCACCCACCAAATGCTGATGTAGAGAAGAGCAAGTCCGACCACCGAAAGCCCCATGACCGCGCCGCTGCGAAAGGATATCCTCAATCCCCTGTTGAGCGAAACGGTAGCGGCATGCGCCGTGCGTCCGGACGCCCAGGTGGCGGTCTTCATACCGAAATAACCGGCCAGTCCTGAGAAAAATCCCCCCATGAGAAAGGCGGCCGGCAACCAGCCGTTCTGCACGCCAAGTCCGTAGGAAAGGAAGGCAAAAACCAGGGTGATGATGAGGAACACAACCCCCACCACCTTGTATTGTTGCTTCAGGTAGGCCATGGCGCCCTTGCGCACGTGGGAGGCGATTTTAATCATGAGGTCGGTTCCCTCCTCCCCTTTCATCATGGATTTGAAAAAAATCCAGGCAAACACGAGCGCGATGATGGATGCGACGGGGATGGGCCAGAAGATCAATGAATTCATTATGGTCAGGTATACATTGGGATGATTGGACGGATGGGATGGCCGGAGTTCGGCCCGATGTCTACCCGCCGGGTGAGACATCGGGGCAAAGTGGACAATAGGGGAGTCTCCCTGTCAATAAACTCCTTTGCGTTTGAGACAGTTCGTAGGAGGAGGTCCGGGCCCATTGCCCTTGACCCGGCAAAGCGTCACTATGCATAGTTTGGCATGGGCCATTCCAGGTCTGTTCCTTGTTCCCCATCCATCGACGACCCCTAAGTATTTCCATGTCAGAAGCCTTCCCCGATATACCCAGGATCCCCTATGAAGGAGTGGATTCCCGAAATCCGCTGGCCTTCAAACATTACCGTCCCGATGAGGTCGTAGGAGGCAAACCCATGAAGGACCACCTTCGGTTCGCCGCCGCTTACTGGCATACCATGCGCAATGAGTTGACCGATCCTTTCGGGGTGGGCACCTCCCTTAAACCCTGGGATGATCGCAGCAATTCCCTGGATAACGCACGGCGCCGGGCCGAAGTCTTTTTTGAGTTTCTCGATAAGCTCGGCTTGGATTTTTACTGTTTCCACGATCGGGACGTGGCTCCGGAGGGCGCCACATTGGCGGAATCCAATCGGAATCTGGAAGCCCTGGTGGAGACGTTGCAGACCTTGCAGGCCCAGTTGGGCAAGCAATTGCTTTGGGGGACGGCCTGCCTCTTTACCCATCCCCGCTATATGCACGGAGCCGCGACATCCTGTGACGCCGATGTATTTGCCTATGCCGCCTCTCAAGTGAAATCCGCCATGGATGCGACCCGGGCTCTGGGCGGGGAAGGATATGTATTTTGGGGTGGCCGAGAGGGCTACACCACGCTTCTGAACACGGACGTTAAGCGCGAACTCGATCACCTGGCCGCCCTGTTGCACATGGCCGTCGATTACGCCAGGGAAATTGGCTTCAAAGGGCAGTTCTTCATAGAGCCCAAACCGAAAGAACCGACTGCACATCAATACGATTCGGACGCGGCGGCCTGTTTGAATTTCCTGCGCCAATACGACCTGCTGGATCATTTTCAGCTCAACCTCGAGACCAATCATGCCACCCTGGCCCAACACTCCATGTGGCACGAGATGACCGTTGCGGCAGGCGCCGGCGCCCTTGGGTCGGTCGATGCAAACACCGGACACCCCCATCTGGGATGGGATACGGACCAGTTCCCCACCGACATTTACCTGACCACACAGATCATGTTGGAGATCCTCCGTATGGGAGGGTTTACAAAGGGCGGATTGAACTTCGATGCCAAAGTGCGCCGGGAAAGTTTCGAGCCAGTGGACCTTTTCCACGCCCACATCGGGGGGATGGATGCCTTTGCCCGCGGCTTGAAAACAGCCCATGCCATTATCGAAGACGGGCGCTTGGATGATTTTGTCAAAAATCGTTATTCGAGTTGGGATTCCGGGATAGGCGCCGAAATCGAAAACGGGGAGTTGGGATTTGCCCAATTGGAAGCCTACAGCCTGTCCCATCCGGAGCCCACCGTAGAGAGCGGCCGCCAGGAGATGCTGGAAAACCTGATCAACGAATTTATCTGATCCCGAGGAAGACCTGACGTCTTTCCCCTACGGCAACCCTGTTTGAAATGAATTATCTGATAGGAATCGATGTCGGCACCTCCAGCCTGAAAGCGCTTCTCCTGGATGAGGCCGGCTCTGTGGTGGCAAGCGTCAGCGAGTCCTATCCCTTTCAAAACCCGAAACCGCTTTGGTCGGAGCAGGATCCCGCCCATTGGTGGAAGGCGACCTGCCTATCCGTAAAGCGGTTAATGGAAGTGGGCGACGTTTCACCCGAAGCCATTGCCGGGGTAGGCCTGACCGGCCAGATGCATGGCCTCGTTTTGCTGGACCGGGAGGATCGGGTGCTGCGCCCCTGTATTCTTTGGAACGATCAGCGCACGGCCAAACAATGTGCCGAGATCACCCGCAAAGTGGGGGAAGACCGGGTTCTCCAATTGACCGGTAATCCGGTCTTGCCCGGATTTACCGCGCCCAAGATTGCCTGGGTGCAGGAGAATGAACCCGAGGTTTTTGCCCGGGCCGCGCGCTTCCTCCTGCCCAAGGATTACGTGAGGTTCCTGTTGAGCGGGGAGCATTTTTCCGATGTTTCCGACGCCTCGGGCACTTCCCTCCTCAACGTCGGTAAACGGGCCTGGTCGGAAGAGATGTGCCAAGCCATCGGGTTGAAGGGGAGTTTCCTGCCGGAATTGACGGAGTCCCCCGTAGCCAGCGCCACGGTGTCGGCGGAAGCGGCCAGAGCCACGGGATTATTGGAGGGAACACCCATAGCCGCAGGCGGGGGGGACCAGGCCGCTCAGGCCGTGGGCTGCGGGATCATTGGCGAAGGCATCGTTTCGGCCACTTTGGGAACCTCGGGGGTTGTCTTTGCCCATTCCGACGCATTCCGGGTGGAGCCGAATGGACGCTTGCATGCTTTCTGCCACGCCGTTCCCCATAAATGGCACCTGATGGGGGTCATGTTGTCGGCCGCGGGCAGTTTCGAATGGTACAAAAATACTCTCGGCGCCTGGGAGGAAATGAAGGCGAAATCCGCCGGATCGAACGTTTTCGAATACCTCGACCAACAGGCGGAGAAGGCTCCGGCCGGGAGTGAAGGGCTCTTGTTCCTGCCCTATTTGTCCGGCGAGCGGACTCCCCACCCGGATCCCCAGGCGCGGGGCGTTTTCTTTGGGATGACCCTGCGTCACCGGAAGCCTCACCTGACTCGCGCCGTGCTGGAGGGAATTACCTATGGCATGAACGATTCCCTGCAACTGATGCGAAATCTGGGATTGGAAATTTCCGAAGTGAGGGCTTCCGGCGGTGGAGCCAAGAGTCCGTTCTGGTTGCAGATGCAGGCGGATATTTACCGATCCCGGGTCGTCACTACCAACGTGACAGAGGGGGCGGCCTTTGGGGCGGCGGTTTTGGCCGGAGTTGCCTCGGGCCTTTATGGCGACCTCGATTCAGCCGTGGCCAAGGTTGTTAAGAAAACCGGAGAGACCAGACCCGGTCCTCACCAAGCCGTATATGCGGACTTTTATCCCGAATACCGCGCCCTCTATCCCGCCCTCAAGGACCGGTTTGCTTCCCTCGGGCAGGTGGTGGAAAGGGGTCAAACGTAGAATATAGAATTATCCCCCATCGCGATTCGTTTTGGATGGCAGTGAGGAAAGGATAATTCTATATTCTACGTTTGACCCCTCTTTCAGGAAAAGCGCTTGAGGAATCCGAGATCGAGTTGGGGATAGAGAGGGAAACGACCCAGAAGCTCTGATACACGGCGGCGCGCCTCTTTGGCTATGCCGCTGGAAATCTCGTATTTGACCTTGCTGGGTTTCCCGGCCTTTGGGCCCTTGGTCAGCAACCTGGGCCTGGTATGGGAGAAGATCAGCTCAAAGATGGCGGCGATTTCTTTCATTTCCTCGACCCCCATCCCCAGGCTGGTCACGGCGGGGGTGCCCACCCGCAGTCCGGAAGTGTACCAGGGGCCATTCGGATCGAAGGGCAAGGCGTTGCGGTTCAGGGTGATGCCGCATTCCCGCACCACCCTTTCAGCCTGTCGACCATTCAGCCCGAAGGTAGTGACGTCGATCAGGAGAAGGTGGTTGTCGGTGCCCCCGGTGGCAATGCTGAGGCCCCGGTCGATCATGGCTTGGGCCATGGCGCGGGAGTTTTCCACAATTTTGGCGGCGTAGGCCTTGAATTCGGGTTTATTGGCCTCGGTAAAGGCAACCGCCTTGGCTGCCATGATGTGGGGAAGCGGCCCGCCGATGACCAGGGGGCAACCCTTGTCGACAAACTCGGCAAATTCCGACTTGCACAGTACTACTCCCCCGCGCGGGCCGCGCAGGGTTTTGTGGGTGGTGGTGGTGACCACATCGGAAAATGCCATGGGATTGTAATCCCCCGCAAACACCCCGCCCGCGACCAACCCGGCGAAATGGGCCATATCCACCATTAAAACGGCGCCGACCTGATCGGCGATTTCGCGTATGCGCCGGAAATTTATTTTGCGCGGGTAGGCGCTATAACCGGCCAGGAGAATGAGGGGTTTGATCTCTCTGACCTGTTCTTCCAGCTTCCGGTAATCGAGAAGCCCGGTTTGGCGATCTACCGAATATGAATAACTGTCGAAAATCTGGGCCGAAACATTTAGCCGATAACCATGGGTGAGATGGCCGCCCGAATAATAGTCCAGGCCCATCATTTTCTGGTTTCCCATGGCGTGGCGAATTCTGTTCCAGTCTTCCCGGGAGAGATTGGCCGGATTGGTTTCCCCCAGGGATTCCAGCGCCGGAATTCCCACCCTGGCCTGAAGGATGGCCCAGAATGCTATGAGATTGGCGTCGGCTCCGGAGTGGGGTTGCACGTAGGCGTGCTCGGCCTCGAAGAGTTGGCAAGCTTGACGACAGGCCTCCCTTTCCAGGTCGTCGACATTTTCGCAACCGGCATAAAACCGCGAGCCGGGAAAGCCTTCCGCGTATTTATCGGTAAGCAGGTTTCCCCATGGCAGCCTGCACGGGCAGCCGGGTGAAATTTTCACTGGCGATGAGTTTCAGGTGGTTGCGCTGGTCTTCCAGCTCGCTTACGATGGATCGGGCGATGATCCGGTTGACCGAGGCTACCTGCTGAAGATTGGCCAGGTAACCGACAAGGGCCGGGTCTGCGGATAGACCTGCCTTTGCCAGGTAACGTTGCAGCGGGGTTTGGCTATGACTGGACATGGGAAATGGGACGTAGGTTTAGTCCGCGTGTCTCACAAATCTTCTACTGCGCTCCGGAATATCCGGCACTCAATCTCCGTTCGCTCGCTACGCAATTTTTGAGACATGCGGACCAGGGAAAAGAAGAAAAAAATGACATTGGTTTTTCGGGCCAAAGTCAACGGGTCCTTGGAAAAAGCCGCGCCCAGGCGGTTCAATCTATTTCCGCGATGGAAGTGAAACCGGGATCGAAGAGCCGTCGAAAGGTCCTGATGGCAAAGTGGTCGGTCATTCCAGCCAGATAATCGCAGATCAACCGTGCCATCCGGGAGGGTTCGGATACTCCCCGCAACCGCTTCTCCAACTGGGTCGATAAAAAGCGAAGGGAACTTTGATCCCCGGCCTCACAACTTTCCAGGAGGGTCTCAAATAGACCTCCCAGCATGCGGTTGATCTTGTATTGCAACTGACCGACGCGTTCGCTTCGGAAGACGATATCCATGGAGATGGCCTTATAGAGAAGGCATTCCTTCTGCATGGTCGGGTCAATGGTCAGCCCGAATCGATAACGATGGGTTTTATCGGCCATGAAATTACTTCGCTCCACCAGGCTGCCCGCGCGGATAAACTCCCCGATTTTCCTCTCCAGCATGGGTTCAATATCTCCCTGTCGTATGGTCCGGATGAGGTTTTCCATGCGCGGGGCGTCCTCCGAATCCGGATTTTTGGCCTCGGCCCATCTTTCCAACTTGTCTATGGTGACGAAACCCATGCGGATTCCATCCGCCAGATCGTGAAAGCAGTAGGCGGTTTCATCGGCCCAATCCATGATTTGACACTCCAGGCTTCGGAAAGCGTTCTTTTCCTGCGGGGTTCGGCAGGCTCCCGACAGGTCGCCACCTTCCAGGACGAAGTCCAGGTAGGATTTCTGGTCATCGTAGAGGAAATGATTGTAGGGATTGAGGCGTTCGGAATAGAGGGACTTGTATTTGAGGATGCCATCGAGAAGGGCACGGGTGGGGCCCATTCCGCTACGCCTGGAGTTGTGCGAGTAAATGGTTTCGGTGAGCAGGCGAAGGGTCTGGGCGTTCCCTTCAAATCCACCAAACGGCTTCATCAGGCTATTGAGCGTTCTTTCCCCCTTGTGTCCGAAAGGGGGATGACCGAGATCGTGCGACAGGCAGACCGCCTCAACCAGAACGGGGTCCACGTAGAAGCCGTGGTCGAACCATGGACTGGTCTTTTTCAGATAACCGCAAATGGATCGCCCGATTTGGGCCACCTCGATGGAGTGGGTGAGCCGGGTGCGGTAAATATCGTATTGGCCGGATAAGAAGACCTGGGTTTTGGCTTGCAGTCTGCGAAAGGCGGATGTGTGGATCACGCGGTCGCGGTCGATTTCAAAATGGGTCCGGTAGAGAACCGGTTCCCGCGCGGGCAGGCGCTCCCAGTCGAAATCACTATAGAAATCATTCGCCATGCACGGTTACTAAGGGGGTTGAGCGGGCCGGGATCAACCGGGAAAAAGGCCCGTTCATCCTTCTGGCCCGCATGTCTCACAAATTTTCTACTGCGCTCCGGAATACCGGCGCTGACGCGGACTTCGTTGGATTTGCGTCTTTGCAGGGTGTCGACCCAGCATCACCCGCAAATCTGCACAAAACCCGCGCCAGCACTCGGTCTCCGTTCGCTCGCTACGAATTTTGTGAGAAATGCGGGCTAGCCGCAGGGGTGTGATTCCACCGGCCGGAGGGAGGGGGCCGTTCATTGCGCGAAACGGTTTATGGCCGCCACCAGGGCTTTGAGGGAAGCGAGTTCGATATTGGTATCCACCCCGACGCCCCAGTAGGCGCCGTCGTCATAACCTTGAATCCGGACGTAGGCCGCAGCTTTGGTGGCCGATCCCCGGCCAATGGAATGTTCGGAAAAATTCAACAAGCGGAATTGTTTCAAACCGATTTGGTCCAAGGCGTTGCAAAATGCGTTGATGGGACCGTTCCCCTGCCTTGAATCGTTTTTGGTTCATCCTTCCAACTGAGTGAAATCTCCAACCGTATTTCACGTGTTTCCTCGTAGCGTTGAACGGTCTTGATACCGTGCAACTTCATGGGGGAAGAAACCTGGCCGTATTCCTTGAGAAAGGCTTGGTGGATTTCGCGGGGGGTAAGTTCCCGGGACAACCTGTCGGCCAGTTCGTAGACCATTTTGCCCAACTCCGGCACCAATCCTTTCGGAATGACGTATCCGAACTCCTTTTCCAGGACAAAGGCCACTCCGCCTTTTCCGGACTGGCTGTTGATTCTGATAATGGCGTGATAGTTGCGCCCGACATCCTTGGGATCGATTATCAGGTAAGGCACCTGCCACGAGGCTCCCTCGGACGCATCCATCTGATCCATTCCCTTGCGGATAGCATCCTGATGGGAACCGGAAAATGCCGTGAAAACGAGGTCCCCGCCATAGGGGTGGCGGTCGTGCACCATCATGCGCGTACATCGCTCGTAAACCGATCGAATATGGTTCAGGTTGGCGAAGTCCAACCGGGGGTCCAGGCCCTGCGAGTACATGTTCAATGCAACCATGACGATATCCAGGTTCCCGGTGCGTTCCCCGTTCCCGAACAAGGTTCCCTCCACCCGATCGGCACCGGCCATCAAAGCCAACTCGGTGGCCGCTGTTCCCGTGCCCCGGTCGTTGTGGGTATGCAAACTTATGAGAATCCGGTCCCTCCGGGAAATATTCCGGCAGAACCATTCGATTTGATCGGCGTGGACGTTGGGGGTGAACAATTCCACCGTGGCGGGAAGGTTCAGTATCACCTTCTCCCCGGGGGCAGGGGCCCAGGCGTCCATTACCGCTTCACACACTTCCAGGGAGAAATCCAATTCCGTATCGGAGAAACTTTCGGGAGAATATTGGAAATCGATTTGTGTATCCGGAACGGTCGGGACCAATTCCCTGACCCTCTTTGTCCCTTTCACCGCCATGTTTTTTATCTCCTCCCTGGACATGCCGAAGGTGACGCGGCGCTGGAGCGGATTGGTAGAGTTGTAGAGGTGAACGATGACCCGTCTGGCCCCTACCAGGGACTGGAATGTTCTGGCAATGAGATGCTCCCGCGCCTGAACGAGCACTTGCACGGTGACGTCTTCCGGAATCAAGTCGTTGTCGATGAGGTGTCGGAAAAATGCAAACTCCGTTTTACTGGCGGAGGGAAATCCGATTTCAATCTGTTTGAAACCGATGGAAACCAACAGTTGAAAAATTTCCAGTTTCTCCTGGATATTCATGGGAATGGCCAGCGCCTGATTGCCGTCGCGCAAATCGACGCTGCACCAAATGGGCGCCTTGGCGATGGTTCGGCCGGGCCATTCCCGGTCCGGTAAATCGACCGGTTGGTAAGGTTTATACTTGGTTATGGGTTCTTTTTGCATGGACCTGAAAAATAGGTGGTTGTCGGCTTATGGGTGGAACGTTCCCGAATTCATTTTTTGCTACTTGCCGGTGATCCGGGAACCCGGAGGAATAAATCAGTGCACTCCCCTCAGGGGAGGAGCAGCCATAGGCCGTGCAAAAAGAGACCGAGTGATGGGCAAGTTGTCTTCATAATCGAAGCTATGGCCCGCTTTTTTCCGTAAATGGGGCGTCGAGTCAAGCCAACATTTTGGCAGGTCCCACGGGGTTTGCCCTGGTTGGTTCGGGCGCCCCACCCCGGAGGGGAGGGCCTATTCCTCCTGGGCCGTTTCCAATCCCCCGTTCCTCTTCGGTTCCACCTCGAGGGGCCGGCCGGACCGCAAATGCAGGTCGCGTTGGGGAAAGGGAATTTCAATGCCGTGTTCACGAAAACGGTCCCAGATTTCCTTGTATACCATGCTCTTGATGTTGGTCACCCCATTGGACGGATCCTCAATCCAGAACCTCAGCTCCAAACCGATCCCATTGTCCCCGAACTCCTTGAGGTGGCATTTCGGAGCAGGATCGTTCAATACCCGCGGGCAGGCAAAGGCGGAATCGAGACATAGCTGAACCGCTTTGCGGACATCGCAGTTGTAGGAAATCAGGATGGGAGCGCGCAAGCGAATATTGGTATTGGAAAAGGACCAGTTTTCCACCCGGTTGGTGATGAGATCTTCGTTTGGAATGAGGTGCTCCAGGCCATCCCTGGTAATGACCGATACGTAACGGGCGCTCAGTTTGTTGATCCAGCCATAGGTTTGGTGGAGCGAGATGACGTCCCCGGGTTTAATGGATTTATCCAGCAGGAGAATGACTCCGCTGACCAAATTTGAGATGACCTTTTGCAGCCCGAAACCGAGACCCAAACCGACAGCGCCCCCGAGAATGGCCAGGGAGGACAGATCAATGCCCACCGTGGTGAGGCCGATCAGAATGGAAATGGAAATTAACCCGATTTTTATGATTTTGGAGAAAAGTACCTCCAGGGAAGGGCTGATATTGGGCATGCGATGCAGTTGGGAATCGGCCAATTTGGACAACCAGATGCTCGTCCAAAGGAGGAAGCCAACCGTGGCCAGGCCCTTTATGAGCCCCAACAGGTTGAAATCGACCTCACCCATATGGAACCCGATAGATCCAATCATTCCCAGGGTGGGGTGGAGCAGGCCAAAAACTTCCATCGTGGTCACCAAAATGATGAAGATGCCCACCAAACGACGCCAGAAGATCTCCTTGGTTATGCAATTTAATGCGGTTAACAGGAACCAGGCCATCCCCAGGGAGAAGGCCGGGGCCAGCAAAACCACATCAATTCCCCGGTTGAAGAAGGCGCTCGCTACCAAGGCGGTGAGCAACACGAACAGGGTAGGCTGGACGAGGGAGGCGCAAACGGGCGCCAGGGTGTCGCTCACCCATTTCAGCGGCGCCGTAGCGAGGCGCCGGAAAATGATGCGTTTGAAAATTTTGGACAGAACATAGCCGAAGACCAGGTTGACGAAAATGGCTCCTGCATTGAGAAGGATGACCGGATCTTGCACGAAGTCCTTGGCGGCTAAAAGCCAATCGTTGAGAGCTTGAGCCATACCCGCAGTTTTGGAAATTATGCGGGGACCTTCCAGCCCGAAAATCATCCGAGGTGAATAAATTAATAAAAAATTGGCGAAAGGGATTGAAATGCCGGAACAGGTTTTCCACCCTTTTTTCTTGGCCGGGTCCTACGGGTGCGCGACAGGCGAACCCCGCCAGGACCGGAAGGTAGCAACGGTAGTCATGATCCTGCTGGCCGTAGGTAACCTGGCCCCCTCACTTTCCTTCTTCTATGGCAGCCGGTTACCAGGTTATAGCCCGCCGTTGGCGTCCCAAGCAGTTCCACGAGGTTGTGGGGCAGGACCACATTACCCGCACCCTGGAAAACGCCATTCGGCAACAACGAATCGCCCACGCCTACTTGTTCGTTGGACCGCGCGGGACGGGGAAGACTACCACCGCCCGCATCTTTGCCAAGGCCCTCAACTGCGAGGGGGGACCGCGCGTATCCCCCGATGACAATTCCCCCATTTGTCAGGCCATCATGGAGGGCAGTTGCATGGATGTCATCGAAATTGACGGAGCTTCCAACAACTCGGTAGAGCAAATCCGCCAACTCCGGGAGGATTGCCAGTATTCTCCGGCCCAGTGCTCCTTCAAAATATACATTATCGATGAAGTGCACATGCTTTCCGTCGGGGCCTTCAATGCCCTGTTGAAAACCCTCGAAGAACCCCCCTCCCATGTAAAATTCATTTTTGCCACAACCCAGTCCGAAAAAATTTTGCCGACCATTGTGAGCAGGTGTCAGCGTTTCGAGTTCCGGCCCATCAGCGAAGAAAAGATCTGCGGTCAATTGAGCTTGATCGCAAAAGGCGAAAAGATAGAGATCGATGACACCGCCCTCAAATCGATCGCCCGACTGGCCAACGGCGGGATGCGGGATGCCCAATCCACTTTGGACCAACTCATTTCGTTTTGTGGGAAATCCATTACCGAAAAGGATGTGCTTGAAGTCTACGGATTGGCTTCGCGCAAGGAAATCCATCATCTGGCCTCTCTTCTGGCCCAGGGCAATTACCCCAAAATCCTCGCCGCGGTGGATCATTTGGCCGATACGGGCAAGGACCTCTACCGGATCCTCATCGATCTACAGGCCTATTTGCGTGAATTGCTCATCCATGGCATTCGCAGCGGAGGGGAAACGAACCGATTGGGATTGCCCCTGACGGTGGAGAGCCTGATGCGAATGAACGACGCCCTTCATCGCGGCAAGGAGGATGTAAAGATGGGGTTGTCGCAAACCGTAAATTTCGAAGTAACCCTTCTGCGGGCGGTGGAAGAGAGCCGCACCCGATCCATCGATTCCCTGATCAAGGAATTATCCGGAATGGCCAAAAAGGCGCCCCAATCCCTGGCTGGAAAAAAAATTACCGGGCCGGCCGGGAAACAAGGTTCTTCCGAACCCGCGCCCCCTGCCCGGGATACGACGGGGTCAACGGCGAATCCAGGACCCCGGAACCGGGAAAAGCCTGAACCGGTGGAGAAGGCCGTTCAGAACTTGCCCAAGGAATTGAGGGGGGCGATGGATGAACTTTTTCGGGTCGAATACACCCATGTCGAATCGTTGCCCCATCAGAACATTTCCCCAGGAAAGGCCCGGTCCTGATCCGCATTTCATGCAATATGGGGGTTAGAAGGGAATCCGGGAAGCTTCAACCCCCCGTTGCAACAGCCACTTCCTGAGCGTGGCCAAATTCAGCCCGGCTCCGACTCCGACCCCGTTATTGGCGTACCACCCCTGGTTCATTTCAATGGCCATGACCAAATCCTCTCTGCGAGATTTTACAGGTCGTTCGTCCATGGGATACATGGGGTAAATTTCCCGGAGGACTCCGTCCGCGGTAAAAAATCCGATGTCCAGGGCAATACTCGTGTCGCGCATCCAAAAACTCATTTTTCTGGGGGCGTCATAGTAAAACAGCATGCCTCGGTCCCGGCCCAGGTTTGTGCGATACATCAGTCCGCGGCTGATCTCCCGGGGCAGGTGGGCCACCTGAATTTCGATGGTTTCTTCTCCCAACCGGATGGGAAACCAGGTTGAAAGGGGCAGTGAATCCTCCTCTGCCGGTTGGGCGCAGCCGGAAAAAATACCCAGAAAAAAGGACAATGGGCAAATGAGCGGTTTCCAGATTGGGGCTAATGGGCTAGACATCGGGTAGAGGAGACCCATACCGTAAATGCCTTATCCTCATGGAAAAAAGGAAAAAGCGCTTAAAAATAGCTGATTGCCTCTACGCCGACTCCGAGCGGAATTCCGACCAACTTTATTTGAGCCATTTCTGGGCCCCCGATCCCTTTTTGTCCTTGAAGATAGGCCGCAGGAAAATCGGAGTATTGAGCGATCTGGAGTATGGCCGGGCCCGGTCAGAGTCATCCTTTACCGAAATTCTTTCATTGACCGCGGTGCGGCGTTCCGCCTCGGAGTGGCTGGGCAAAAAGCGGGTTTGTGTGGCCGATCAAATTGCCTGGCTGGCCCATGTTTACGGCATCGACCGATTGCGTCTGCCCGGGGATTTCCCCGCCCGGCTGGTGGAGGATTTTCGGCAACGCGGGATGGCCTACGAAATCGAAAGAGGGCCCTTTTTCCCTTCCCGCCAGATCAAATCGGCCGCGGAAGTCGAAAAGATAAGGGAAGGAAACCGTTGTTCGGCCGTCGGCCACCGGGAGGTCAGGCGTCTGCTCAGGTCCAGCACGATAAAGGGGGAAACGTTGTATTTTAAAAACCGACCGCTCACCAGCGAACGGGTTCGGCAGGCCATTGAAGTGGCTTGCCTGAAGGCCGGGGGGATCTCGGCCATGACCATTGTGGCGGGAGGAGATCAGGCTTGCGACCCTCACTCCCGTGGAACCGGGTCGCTCAGGGCCAACGAGTTGATCGTGGTGGATATCTTTCCCCGCATGAGCGCCCATGGTTATTTTGGCGACATGACCCGAACCTACCTGAAAGGTCGCGCCTCGGATACACAACGACGCCTGGTCAAAACGGTCCGGTCGGCGCAAAAGCTCGGCTTTTCACAAATCAGGGCCCTGATCAATGGCAGAACCATCCACCGGAGCATAACGGAATTTTTCACGTCCGAAGGTTTCAAAACGGCTACTTTGAACGGGGTTCCGCAGGGATTTGTGCATGGCACAGGCCACTCGCTCGGACTGGATATTCACGAATTCCCCCGCATTTCTACGGCCGATCACCGGCTCCGTTCAGGTCATGTGGTAACGGTGGAGCCCGGCCTTTATTATCACGGCTTGGGAGGTTGCCGGATAGAGGACGTGGTTCTGGTCACCAAAACGGGGTATCAGATGCTCTCCGAAGCCCCTTACGAATGGGAGCTTCCGTAGACAAAAGGGGTCAAACGCGAATGCCACTTAGTTAAGCGGGGTTATTGAGGGGGTCAGCCGGGATCAAGACGTGGAAAAGTGATACCTTCTGGGAAAAAAGGGTCAGGCCTTGAAAACTGTATTCCGTTGTCCTTCACACACTTTTACAAGGCAACTGACCCTGTAAGGCATAACTGTTCCCCGACTTGACCCCTTACTTATCCGAGATAGTCATATGTTCGGAAAATGGCTTAACTAAGCGCCATTTGCGTTTGACCCCTTTGCGTAGAGTTCGGGATTCAAATCCGGATCGTTGTACATCTTGAACTGATAGTACACCCGAAAGCTGCGCCTGCCCTCTCGCACCTCTTGCAGCAAAGTGTCGAGACAACCGGACAGGTCCTGGCGTTGGCGGGTTAGAATGGCCAGTTTGCGGGAGCATGCTTCCCGGTGATCTTTCGAGGCATCCGCTCGCTCCGTCTGCCGTCGCATGTGATAAATTTTCAAAGCGAGGATGGAAAGGCGATCGATCATCATACCCGGCGTTTCCGAGTTGAAGGCGCAACCCGTTTGGGGCGGGTTGAGCGCTTGGACCAGCCAGGCATCCATTTTCTCGATAAAATCATTTCGTTGTTGGTTGAAGGTGTCGATGGCTCGCTTGGCCCGGTAAACATACTCGAATCCCCTGTCTTCCCGCCTGGCTTTGTCCTCGGCCTGCCAGAGTCGAATATTGCGCAGGTGGTTTTCCTCAATCCAACCTGTCAAGCCCCGGGTTTTGACCCGGTAATCCCCATCTTGCTTCCACCTGACGAAACGCTCGTCGTGAAGTCCCACTATGTTCCGGGCTGAAGGGATATCGGGTTTGTCCTGCATGGGCAATATTTTGGGGGTTACATTTTTTCCAGTGGGCGGATGCCGAGAAGGTGTAAACCGGTTTGAAGAACGAGTGAAGTGCGTTGGCAAAGCATGAGCCGCCTTTGCCGCGGGCCCGGTTCATCGACATTCACCTTGTCGGCGTTGTAAAACGTGCTGAATGCGCCGGCCAGCTCATAAAGATAGGTGCACAGGTGGTGAGGTTTGAGATCGGACAAGGCCTGGTCCAGGGCATGGGCAAAAGCGGAGAGCTTTCGTGCCAGCCCTCTTTCAGCCTCGGTTTCCAGAGGAGTGGCGTGGGGGAGGGGAGTATTTTCCGACACTCCCATTTTTCGGAATATACTCTTGATCCGGGCCACCGCGTAGAGCAAATAAGGGGCGGTGTTGCCTTCCAGGCTGAGCAGTTTGTTCCAGGAAAATACGTAATCCCCCATTCTATTTTGCATGAGGTCGGCATAACGCACCGCACCCACCCCTACCGTTTCGGCGATGTCCTGTTTTTCCCCCGGCGTGAGATGGGGATTTTTCTCCTCTACGATGCGCAAGGCGCGTTCCACCGCTTCGTCGAGCAGGTCATTCAGGAAAATCGGAGCCCCGCTGCGTGACTTCATCGGCTTGCGGTCATCCCCCAAAATGGTGCCGAACCAAACGTGATGAAGTCGGGGCAACTCATAGGCCTTTTTTTCGAACCAAGCCGTTACGGCGAGGAAGAGTTGCTCAAAATAGTCCCTTTGCCGTGAATCCGTTACGTAAATGATTTCATCGGCCTCAAATGCCTCCAATCGGTAGAGCGCCGTAGCCAGGTCGGTACTGGCGTAATTGCTCGCTCCGTCGGATTTGCGGTAGATAAAAGGTTGTTTCCTGAAGCGGGTGTGACGGGGAAAAAAGACCACCCAGGCCCCCTCGCTTTCCCGGCCCACGCCGGTTTCTTCCAGTTCCCGGTAAACCCGCTCGACCTTGTCGCGGTAAAAGCTCTCCCCCAACTCGTGGTCGAACGCCACTCCCAGGCGCCGGTAAATTTTGTGGAAACCGGCCCGGCTGATCCGGTTGATCGCTTCCCAGCAACTCCGGTTTTCCGCATCGTCGTTTTGCAACTTTACCAGTTCCTGACGGGCCTGTTGCAGGGCCTCTCCGCTTTCCTCAGCCATTTGGTTCCCCCATTTATAAAGCGCTTCCAGGTCCGCCAATGGATTTTCCCGCTCCGCTTCCAGGTCATAATCAGAGGACTTGATGGCCAGAATCAATTTTCCGAAGCCCGTGCCCCAGTCGCCAATGTGGTTATCCCCTATGACCCGGGCGCCGTAAAAGGTTAGCATGCGCTTGATGGTTTCGCCAATAACGGTGGAACGAATATGGCCCACATGCATTTGTTTGGCCGCGTTGGGGGAACTGTAATCCACTACAATTTTCCTTCCCTTGTAATACCGGGCCGCTGCTTCGCGCAATTGTTCCCGGTTTTGAAAGGTCTCGAGCCAACGAAAGAGAAAAGGGGGTTGGAGCTTGAAATTGAGAAATCCGGGCCCTGCTACCGAGACTTCCGCCACTTCGGGGTCCAGTCGACCCGAATCGATCAGCGCCGCGGTCAAGGATTCAGCCAGGGTCCTCGGGTTCAGGTTTTTGCTTCGGGCGAATGGCAGCACCCCATTGGCCTGGTAATCGCCGAATCGCGGGTCGGCCTGGCGGATTTCCGCCGAAAAGGTATCGTCGAAGGGTTTCAGCTCTGCTGCAGTGCCCTGAAGGATCCGCTCCAGGCCCTTGGCAATGTCGAACCAAACCGTCATCCAACCAAGGAATGAAGACCTGATTGAAACTGCAAGATCCGATTTGGCTGGTCCCCGCAGGGACGAATTTGCCGCTAATATCTTCTCCAACAATGAGTTTATGCTCGACAGCAAACCCCTGGCGAATTACTACTGGAAAGTTAACACTAAAGCGGGAATCTTGGCCTATATCGTTGTTATGTATATGCGATCAATGAGAAAAAAAATCCTGACGCCTAAGAAGTTCATAAAGCCTTCTTACGCCTATCTTGTGGAAAAGAAACGGGATGGAGGAGAATTTTCCCAGGAAGAAATTCGTTATATTGTAGATTCTTTGTATGATGGGCAATTGCCTGACTATCAAATGTCTGCGCTGGCAATGGCCATTTATTTTCAGGGAATGTCCGCCCAGGAAACGGCCACCTTGGCCGAAGAGATGATGCTTTCCGGGGAGGTTCTCGACCTGTCCAAGATTACCCGGCCCAAAATCGATAAATATTCCACAGGGGGCGTGGGTGACAAGACCTCGCTGGTGCTGACCCCTCTGGCCGTGGTATGCGGCGTCGTCATGCCCATGATGGTCAGTCAGGACGAAGAATTTCTCATCAGCAGCCTGGATAAATTGGATGCCATTCCCGGATTCAACGGGGTGGTGAGTTTGGAACAATTTTCCGACCAACTTCACCAAACCGGTTGTGCCATCGTGGATCAGAGTCCCGAAATTGCGCCAGTGGACGGCAGGCTTTATCACCTGCGCCAGAATACCGCCACCATACCCAGCCTGCCCCTGATAACCGGAAGCGTTCTGAGTAAGAAATTGGCCGAAGGGGCCGAGGGACTCGTCGTGGACGTCAAATGGGGCAACGGATCCTTTATCAAGGACGTGGAGCAGGCTCGCCAGTTGGCCCGTTCCATTACCCGGGTCGGTCGTTCATTGAATCGGCGCTGCGTAGCCCTGGTAACGGACATGAACCAACCCCTGGGGGATACGGTGGGAACGTCACTTGAGATCAAGGAAGCCATCGAGCTTTTACAAGGGAAAGGTCCGGAGGACTTGCAGGAGTTGGTCCTGAAACTGGGAATGGAAATCGTCCGCCTGGCCGGAGTTGCCGGTTCCACCCTGTCGGCCAAGCAAACGGTGCAACGGCATCTGGCGGATGGTTCGGCCCTGGAGAAACTCAAGGATTTGGTGGCAGCGCAAGGAGGAGACCCCAGTTACATCGAAGATACGGACAAGTTTCCCGTGGCCAAACACATACGCAAACTCCCCGCCCCCAAGCGCGGGTATGTCCATACCATCAACGCCGGCATGATAGCCCGCGGGGTCCAATTGCTGGGGGCCAATCGGAATAACCGCAATAAACACGTGGATCCCGCCGTTGGGGTATCCGAAATCAAAAAAGTCGGCACCCAGGTCAAACAGGGTGAGGCCTTGATGATGATCCACTACAACAACGAGGCCAAACTGGAAAGCGCCCTGGACTATTTCAAACAAGCTTACCGCCTGGCCCCCAAACGCCCCAACCCGCCTCAACTCATCGTGGAACGGGTGGCCTGAAGCCTAGACCCGTCCGGCGTAAGACCTCTCGGCCGTATTGATTTTGACCCGGTCGCCCGTTTTGATAAACAGCGGCACCTGTATGACCAATCCGGATTCGGTCTTGGCCGATTTGGTAGCTGCGCTGGCTGAATCCCCGCGCAGGCCTTCGGGCGCTTCGATGATTTCCATTTCCACCACATTGGGCAAATTCACGTCGATGGCCTCACCGTTTACGTAGAGGATGTCGTACATGTTTCCCTCGACCAGAAATTCCTTGATGGCCGCCACCACTCCGATGGGAATCTCAATGGTGTCGTAGGTTTCCAGGTCCATGAAGTAGTAGCCGTTGGGATCCTGGTAGCTGAACTCGAGTTTGTTCACCTGGGTATGCATGAACTCCACCGTTTCGTTGGAGCGAAATTTGATGGTGGAGCTGCTCCCGGTTCTCAAATTGCGCAAGGTGGCTTGGATCCAACCTGAGCCGCGTCCCCGCGTGCGGTGGATCATGTCCAAAACCAGGTGGGGAATTCCCTGGTAATCCAATACCCGGCCTTTGCGAATTTCTGTGGATGATGCCATGAAAACTAATTTTGGCTGCTTTGGTAGATTCGCAAGCCGCGATTGTCAACTGCCCAAGGCGGCCAAAATTGGGCTTCCCATTTCAAGTAAACTCCTAAGGATACCCCCCTATGAAGCAGAGGTCTATTCTACGAGAAGTGACCGCCAAGGGAAAAGCCGTTCACACCGGAGAAGAAGTTACCCTCACCATAAAACCTGCTCCAGCCAACCATGGGGTGGTATTTCGCAGGGTGGACCTCTACGGCAAACCGGAGGTGAAAGCCACTATCGAAAATGTCTCCGCCCTGGTCCGCAGTACCACTATTTCAGACGGTTATACCAAGGTAGAGATGATCGAGCATCTATTGAGCGTCTTGAATGGCCTGGGTATCGACAACATCCTGGTCGAGGTGGATGGAAACGAGCTGCCCGTGTTCGATGGTTCGGCCCAGACTTACCTCAATATGGTTTTGCAGGCCGAGGTTATCGCCCTGGATGAAGACCGGAAATTTTTTGTTCTGAAGGATCCCCTCTCCGTCAGTGAAGGAAACCGCTCTTTGGTGGCATTGCCCTACGACGGCTTTAAAGTCACCTGCACCTCCTCGGACCAAAAAGCTGTCCACACCCAGCACCTTTCCATCGATATAGATCCCGATGTTTATTCCACTCAGATCGCCGGGGCGAGGACCTTTACCATCTATGAGGAAATCGAACCTCTCCTCCGCATGGGCAAGATCAAGGGTGGCAGTCTCGATTGTGCCGTGGTCATCAAGGGGGATAAAATCCTGTCCAAGGAACCGCTCCGCTTCCCCGATGAAATGGTGCGGCACAAGATTTTGGATATTATCGGGGACATCTTTTTACTGGGAATGCCCATCAAGGCTCACATTGTCGCCCTGCTCCCGGGGCATGCCCTCAACGCAAATTTGACCCGGACCATCCATCGGAAAATGATGGAAGAGTCCTCCCCCCAGAGAAAAAAGCCGACTACTCCGCCCGATCGACAAATCGTTCCCGGTGATCAGACCGAACTGGATGTCCGCCAGCTTCTCAACCTGTTACCTCACCGCTATCCCTTCCTCATGGTGGACCGGGTAGTCAAAATCAATGCGGACAATACCGAGCTCAGGGCTATAAAAAATATCACCATTAATGAACCGTATTTCAGTGGGCACTACCCGGGCCGGCCCATCATGCCGGGAGTTCTCCAAATCGAAGCCATGGCCCAGGCTGCCGGCATCCTCATGTTGATTCGTTGCGGGGGCGAGGGGAAGGTTCCCCTTTTCATCAATTGCGATAAGGTCAAACTACGCAAAGTGGTGACCCCGGGGGATCAATTGTTGATCGAGGCCCTGATCACGAAAATCAGGGCTAATAAAATCGGAACGGCGCGAGCGACCTGCAAAGTGGACGGCAAGTTGGTTTCCTCGGCCCAACTGATGTTTACCCTCGTGGCGGAAGACGGCCGATAATCATGCCTGTTCATCCTACTGCCGTGGTTGCCAGCGGGGCCAGGATAGAGGAGGGCGTCGAAGTTGGTGCTTACGCCTACGTCGGCCCCGAAGTCAGAATGGGCCGGAACTGCCGCATCCATCACCACGCCACGGTGGAAGGACGCACCGTATTGGGAGAGCAGAACGAAGTATTTCCTTTCGCCTGTATCGGGACAAAAACCCAGGACCTGAAATTCAGGGGAGGCGCTCCCGGGCTGCGGGTGGGCCACCGCAACGTGTTCCGCGAATTTACCTCTATCCACGCCGGAACCGAGGATGGGGGATTCACCAAAATCGGCCATGACAATGTGTTCCTGGCCTACTCTCATGTGGCTCACGATTGTAAAATTGGGAACCACCTCATCATGAGTGGGCAAAATGCGCTGGCCGGTCATTGTATCGTCGGCAACCACGTCAATATTTCCTGGGGATCAGCCGGCCATCAGTTTTGCCGTTTCGGGGACCACTGTTTTGTCGGCGGCATATCCAAGGTCGTCAAAGACGTTCCGCCCTACATGTTGGTGGACGGACGGGACCCGGAGGTAAAGTACTACAACAAAGTTGGCTTGGAGCGATTTGGTTTCGGGACGGAGGATATGGCGGTGGTCAGGTATCTCTTCAAGACCTTTTACCGAAAAGGCTTGAACCGGAAGCAGGCCCTGGACGCCGCCCGGAACTCCGACTACTCCACTCACCCGAGAGCCAAAATGTTTCTCGACTTCTTTGCCGGCAGCAAACGCGGGGCATATTGATCCTATCCAAATCCTGATCCTGATCGAAAAATCAACGAATTGGAGAAGGGAATTGAACATGGATGCACAGGATGGACAGGATTTGGAATGGACTCTCGCAAAGGGGGCAGAGAGCGCAAAGAGAGGGGAGAAGAATTAGGAATTAGAAGGCACAGAGGCACAAGGGCACAAAGAGGAGAGGAAAGGCAGGGAGAAGGGGGAATTGAATAGAGTTTCTGAGATTCTGAGGTGCCGAGATACTGAGAGGGGAAAAGGCGCAAAGGGGGGAAGCGCCCAAGGGCGCGAATGAGGAATTAGGGATGAAAAGGCAGGGAGAATAAACCATGGATGACACGGATGGGCACGGATAGGTGACCCCGATGTTAATGGTTTGCGTTTGGCCCCTTCGGCGGTCCCCCTCGGGTCAGGGCGACCACCTCTTCTGCGCCTCGCGCAGCTTTTCCAGGTAATCGTAGGAGAATAATCCGGTCGAGTGGCCGTCACTGAAGGCAAAACGCAGGGCATAGTTGCCCATTTGTTCCCAGCCGACCACTTTCACGCCAGGGTGTTTCCGAGGCCCGCTCCCCCCCGATATATTCCCAAAGATATCCATCTCCCCTATGTTCTCGGCGCTGGGGGAAAATTCCCTCAGAAACTCCATAGGGAAAAAATCTTCTTCCCCGTTTTCCCAGAGAATGGCGATCTCGTTTCCGATAATCTGAATATCCTTGGGGCGTTTCATGGCGTGGAATCCGATTTCCTCACCGGGAGTGAATTACCACCGTTTTCATTTCCGTCATTTCCTCGATGGCGTACTTGGGGCCTTCCTTCCCGAAACCGCTTCCTTTCATCCCGCCATAGGGCATGGCATCGGTTCGCCAGAGAGGACCCCAATTGATGTGGATGTTTCCACTTTTTACCTCGCGGGCAAATCGCATGGCCGAGTCGATATCCCTGGTAAAAATTCCCGCGCTGAGTCCGAACTCGGAATCATTGGCCATTGCAATGGCTTCATTTACGTCTTTGACCTTGACCACGGCTACGGCAGGACCGAAAAGCTCCTCCCGGCAGACGCGCATCCCGGGGGAAGCATTGTCGAGTAAGGCGGGTTGCAAATTGGCCCGGTCGCGGTTTCCCCCGACCAACAGTTCGGCTCCATCCCCGACGGCCTCGTTTATCCAGCTCTCCACTCGAATGGCATCCCTCTCCCGCACCATGGGACCCACGTTTACCGTCTCCTCCAGTTGATTTCCGGTCGTCATTGCCTCAATCTTGGGGACCAGGGCGGACATCAATGGCTGGTGGGCCTCCTCCTGAACGATGAGACGCTGCGTCGATATACAAACCTGACCCGCGTTGGCATAACCCGTCATGGAGGTGGATTGGGCCACGAAATCCATATCCGCATCCGGTAACACGATGAGTGGAGAATTGGACCCCAACTCCATGGTAACCTTCTTTGCCCCGGCCACTTGGCATATCCTTTCTCCTACTTCGAGACTACCCGTAAATGTGATTTTCCTCACTCGCGGATCGGTGCAAATGCCCTCGCCGACCGTGGCGCCGCTACCGGTCAGACAGGATATGGCCAACGGATGCAAGCCGGCATCCAAAAGGATCTCCACCAGCTTGAGGGCCATGAGGGGGGTGTCGCTGGCCGGTTTCAACACGACGGAATTACCTGCGGCAAGGGCCGGACCCACCTTGTGGCACACCAGATTGAGCGGAAAATTGAAGGGCGTGACGGCAGCGATGACCCCACATGGCTCGCGCAGGGTTAAACCGAACTTTCCTCGAACATCCTTGCCCCCGTCCAGAGGCAATACTTCGCCGCCAAGACGTTTTGCCTCCTCCCCACTGATCTCTATGGTCTGGATGGCACGATCGATCTCGAACCGGGCTTCGCCCAGGACTTTTCCCTCTTCCGAACTGAGGATCAAAGCCAAGTCCTCCATTCGTTCACGCAGGAGGTCGGATGCTTTTCTGAGAATCCGGAAACGTTCATAACCCGTGGTCGCAGCCATGATTTTGGCCCCGTCAACGGCCGCTTCCAGAGCGAGGTCCACGTCGCGAGCGCTGGCCAAAGGAACGGTGTCGATGACACTGCCATCGAATGGATTAATGACCTCGATAGGTTCGTCTCTGTCCTGCCACTCTCCGTTGAGAAAGAATTTCATTTATTTGCCTTGGGTTGATTTGAATTCAGGATGAATTCCGCCTTGCCTACTACATTACCGGTCCACCATCAAGTTAAACCACGAAGGGGAAGGAATTGCGAATTGGGAATTGTTAGCCACAAAAAAGCACAAAAGACTCAAAAAGGGAGGAGGAAGCGCCCAAGGGCGCGAATGAGGAATGGGGAAAGGGAATGGTGGAATTGGGGAGAATTGACCACGGATGACACGGATGCGCACGGATGGGGAATGAATTTACCACAGAGAACACAGGACACAGAGGGGCGGGTAGCAATGGGACGAAGGCACAAGGGAGGCCATGGTCCAGATCCAGGAACCAGGAACCAGAATCAAGGAATTAGGAATGATCCTTGCCCCGGGCTTCGAATCGAGTTAAGCGATAAGGGAAAGCAATGATCATGCAAAAGGATTATGCGTTTGAGATGGCCACCTCCGGCATCCGATTCGGTCCGGGTATAACGGCGGAAATTGGAATGGACCTCGTCGATGCGGGGTTGCACAAGGCCCTGGTCATAACCGATCCTCATTTGGCCGGCCTCCCCCCTGTGCAAAACGTTCTCACATCGCTGGAAGAAAATAAAATTGCCTACCGCCTCTACGACGGGGTCCGAATTGAACCGACCGATCGATCCTTTGCAGATGCTATCCAATTCGCGGAAGACGGGGAATTCGACTGTTTCGTCGCAGTGGGAGGAGGGTCGAGCATCGATACGGCCAAGGCGGTTAATTTGTACACCACCTACCCGGCCGATTTGTTGGAATATGTCAATGCCCCGATCGGTCGAGGCAAACCGGTTCCGGGTCCCCTTCTACCCCTTTTCGCCATTCCCACCACTTCGGGCACCGGCAGCGAAACCACCGGCGTAACCATTTTCGACCTCAGCGCTCTTCATGCCAAAACGGGAATCGCCCACCGTCAACTGAAACCTGTCCTGGGGCTGATCGATCCGGAAAATACCCGCACCATGCCCGCAACGGTAGTGGCTTCAACCGGTTTGGACGTCCTGAGCCACGCGGTGGAATCCTATACCGCCATCCATTACCGGGAGCGCCCCAAGCCCGAACGTCCCCTTCTTCGCCCCGCTTATCAGGGCTCCAATCCCCTGAGCGACATCTGGTCCCTGGAGGCGCTCAGGATGGTAAACGCCTATTTGATCCGGGCCTTCCGCGACGAAAACGACCTGGAAGCGCGCGGCATGATGCACTTGGCCGCCGGCATGGCGGGAGTGGGTTTTGGCAATGCCGGGGTCCACCTCCCCCACGGTATGTCCTATCCGGTTTCCAGCAACGCGCGCGCTTTTATCCCGGAGGGCTACCCCTCTGATCACCCCATCATTCCCCACGGCATGTCGGTCATTTTGAATGCGCCCGCCGTCTTTCGTCTCACCTCCAAGTCCAATCCGGGGCGTCATTTGCGAGCCGCCGAAGCCCTTGGAGCAGATGTCTCCGGTGTTGCCGAGGATGAGGTGGGGGAGGTCCTGGCTCGACGCATCATCGACTTCATGAGAGACCTGAATATGCCCAATGGCCTTTCCGCGGTGGGATACTCCGACCGCGATATTCCCAAACTGGTCCAGGGCACGTTGCCCCAGCATCGGGTCACCAAATTGTCCCCCCATCCGGTTAATGGGGAGGTGTTGTCCGAACTCTTTCACGATGCAATGGCCTACTGGTAACTTCGAGCAGATAACAACTTACGAAAATGGCAGATTCAAAAGCAGCAAAACTTGGGTCCATTGCGACCCGGCTCGTGCCGCCCCTTCTCATTCTGGCCCTCGGCTGGTTCGGATACGCCACCCTTTCTCTTGAGCCGGAAGAAAAGAAAAAAGTCCGGGGGAAGGCGCGTCCGATCAAGACCCAGGTAATCGAACTCATGGTGCAGGATTATCCCACCACTATCGAGACCCAGGGCAATGTGCGTCCACACGACCAGATAACCCTCAATTCGGAGGTAGCGGGAAGAATCGTGCGCATCAGTTCCAGTTTTGAAGATGGGGCATTTTTTACCAAGGGCGAACTATTGTTGGAATTGGATACGGCAGATTTCAAGGCAGCTCTGACTACGGCAGAGGCTCAGATCGCCAGGACGACGGCGTCACACGCCCTGGAACAAGCCCAAGCCAACCAGGCCAGGGAAAGTTGGGAAAAACTGGCCTTGGACGAGGATCCGGATCCACTGGTGTTGCGCATCCCTCAGTTGCGTCAGGCAGAGGCCAATATGAAGTCGGCAACCGCCCAGTACGAACGGGCCCGACGCGACCTCGAGCGAACCCAGATCCGCGCCCCTTTCTATGGCCGAGTGCGGCAGCGGACCGTCGGCATAGGTCAGTCCATTCGTACCTCTACGGGTTTGGGAACCATTTTCGCCTCAGATTACGCCGAGGTGCGGCTGCCCATTTCGGGAATAGATCTGCCCTTGTTGGATCTGCCCGAGGTGGTGGGCGATCCATCGGTCCACGTCGAACTCAGGGACACCCTTAACCCGGAAAGTGATACGGTTTGGGAAGCCAGCATCATCCGCACTGAAGGCGCCTTGGACCCCGACACCCTCGAGTTGTTCGCCATCGCCAAGGTGGACGATCCCTTTGGTCTCAAAACCGGCAAACCACCGTTGCGCATCGGGCAACCTGTCACCGCTACCGTTTCGGGAAAAATCCTCCGGGATGTAATGGCCCTGCCCAGGATTGCGGTTAAGAAACTGGACCAGATTTACCTGATTGACCAGACCAGGCTGACCTTGCACCGAAGGACCATCAAACCCATTTGGGCGGATGCCCGACACATCATCATCCGGGATCCGGAAATTGCCGATGGCTCCCTCGTCGCCACCAATCGGTTGTCCTACGCACCGGACGGAGCCAGAGTGGAAATCCTTCCCGATATCAACCCCGAAGCCCCCACCGAAACGACCATGTTGAATGAGCGCCGTTCCTCCAAGGGCGCCGCGGTGGGCAAATGATGCGCGCCCCATGATTCGCTGGTTCACCCACAACGGCATCGCGGCCAACTTTCTCATGGTTGGTATTTTGCTGGGAGGCATTTACACGGCTTTCTTCAAGATTCCCCTGGAAGTGACACCTTCCCTGACCTGGAACGTGGTGCGCATGGAAATGCTCTACCGCGGCGCTACGGCCAAGGACGTGGAAAAGGCTATTCTGATTCCGGTGGAAGAAGCGCTGGAAGGCGTGCAGGGAATAGAGGCCCTCCATGCCAACAGCTATAGCGGCCGGGCCAGGTTCTATATCATGTCCAAGCCTGGCACCGACCTTCGCGGATTGATGGACGATGTCAAAGCCCGGGTGGACACCATAACCACCTTCCCCCGCGAGACGGAGCCCCCCCGCATATTTATTCCCGAATCGGCTAACGTGCGGGAAGTCCTCACCATAGCGGTGGTGGGAAATTTGAGTGACCACGACCTGTTGAAGGCGGCCAGACGGGTGCAGGATGATTTGCTGGAGATGCCGGGCATAAGCCGCACCCGCCTCCAGGGGGATCGCCCCCGGCAAATCGCTATCGAGGCGGACGAGGCCAAACTCCGTTCCTACAATCTCAGTTTTCAAAGCTTGGCCGATGCCATCCGGCGTTTCTCCGTCGACATGCCGGCCGGCTCCATTCAGAATCTGGGTGGCCGGCTCACCTTGAGAACCCGGGGGCAGGCTTACACGGAGGAGGATTTCGCCAATATCCCCATTCTTTCTTCCGATGGCGCCCGTGTGCTCATTGGCGACGTCGCCACCGTGGTCGATGGATTTGAAGGGGGCACCAAATACGTGGAGTTCAACGAAAAGCCGGCTCTCTACGTGGAAGTCATGCGAACGGGTCAGGAAAGCGCCATCGATGTCTCCAATAAGGTGCGGGAATATGTGGATAGCGCCTACGAACGCTTCCCCGACGGAGTGGAACTCTACATCTGGAAAGATCTTTCCGAGAGTATTCGCGGTCGTTTGAACACCCTGGTCACTTCCCTTTTGCAGGGAAGTATACTCGTGATGGCCGTTTTGGGCATATTCCTTCGGCCACAAGTCGCGTTCTGGGTGGTCCTGGGGATTCCGGTCGCCTTCGCCGGAGGGGTGATCCTCATGCCCTTTCTGGGGGTCACGGCCAATATCATGAGTTTGTTCGGATATATCCTGGTGCTCGGAGTCGTGGTCGACGACGCCATTATTACCGGAGAAAACGTCTATTCCAAACTCAAAACCGGAGTAATCCCGGTTGAGGCCAGTATTGTCGGGACCAGAGAAGTGACCGTGCCCGTAACCTTCGGGATTATTACCACGGCGGTGGCATTTGTGCCCCTGCTTTACTTCGATGGCGTTTGGGGCGATTTCGCTAAACAAATTCCGCCTGTCGTAGCCCCCGTGTTGTTGTTTTCTCTGCTGGAATCCAAACTCATCCTGCCCTCTCACTTGAAACACATCCGCATCAAGACCGGAACCAATAGGTTCTCGCGGTTCCAAACCAAAGTCGCCAACAGCATTGAAATTTTTGTCCTCAAGGTCTACAACCCCTCCCTCAAAGCCGCCGTGGCTCACCGGTGGACCGTATTGTCGGTTTTTGCCACCATGGGCTTATTGATGGCAGGTTACTGCATGGGTGGCCGCATTGGTTTCACCTCCTTCCCCTCCGTGGATGCCTTGCGACTAACCGCTATTCTCAATCTCCCGGACGACGTTCCCCTGGAAGTAACCGACCGCTACATCCGGCGGATGGTGGCTGCAGTGGACCAGTTGAAAGAAGAATTTGTCGATCCCGGCAGCGGGAAACCGCTGGTAAGAAACGTCTCCCTTGTCAGCGGCGCGGCCTATCCGGGAAAGGGATACCGGCAGTCCGAAGGTTTTGTTCAGGTCGAGGTGATTCCCCCGGAAAGCCGTAGTGTGCCGGGCCCTCGCAACACCGTAATCGCCAACCGTTGGGCCGAAATTATCGGACCCATTCCGGAGGCCAATCAATTTCGCGTTTATTCCGAATCCACCCTTAAACAGGGAGGGGAGTACAACGATGAATATTTGAATCTGGAACTGCGGGGCCCTTCCTCCCTTGAAAAGGCCCAGGTGGCGTTGGAGATCCGCGATATGCTGGCCGATTACCAAGGTATCAGTACGGCCTGGGCCAGAGTCAATTTCCGGGCTAACGAGTTGGAACTCTCCTTGAAACCGCGGGCTACCGAACTCGGGCTGACTCAGCAATCATTGGCTCGCCAAATCCGCCAGGCCTTTTACGGGGAACAGGCCCAGCGGGTGCAAGAGGATGTCGACGACATTCGGGTCATGGTGCGATTGCCCCGGGAAAAACGAGAGTCCCTCTACACTTTCGAACGCCTCAAGGTCCGCACCCCCCGAGGCGGGGATGTCCCCTTATCCACCGTAGCCGATGTGGAATTTACCGTGGCGCCCACCAGCGTGGAACGCAACGACGGAGCTGAAATCATCCGCATCGGGGCCCAACCTCTGGACGAGACGGTCGATATTGTCGGCATTTCCAAGGAAATTACTCCCAGGCTGCGGGAGCTTTGCAACGAGGTGGAAGGCCTTTCCTTTCAGTTTGTGGGCTATGTGGCCGAAGCGGAAGAATCGAAACGGCGCACTATAATCGGTTCCTTGGCCCTCATCTTCGTGCTCTATGGGTTGTTGGCCATTCCGTTCAAATCGATGATCCAGCCATTTTTCATCCTGGTCGCCCTTCCCTTCGGGGTGATTGGGGCCCTTTTGGGGCATATGATCATGGGCCTTACCCCGTCCTACCTCTCCATCTTCGGAATGCTGGCATTGGCCGGAGTGGTGGTAAACGACTCGCTGGTGATGGTAGATTTTATCAACCGGCGTAGAGCCCAGGGACTATCCCTGCGCGAAGCGGCATTGGAGGCCGGCGCCCGTCGCTTTCGCCCCATCATGCTGACTTCCCTGACCACCTTTGTCGGGCTTCTGCCCCTTATGATGGAAAACTCTCTCCAGGCGCAGTTCCTCATTCCCATGGCAGTATCGTTGGGGTTCGGCGTCGTATTCGCCACCGTCATCACCCTTTTCCTCATCCCCTGTTCCCTGTTGGTGGCCGAGGATTGTGTCCGGGTATGCCGCCGCGGGTGGATGTGGTACATGCGGCCGTTTGGCAAGGTGGCCGCAGAAAAACGGCATCCCTCCTTTTAAGCGCCTTTTCCACCCATAATTCTGATCCTGATCGAAAGCAAAATTTGACTTTCGCAAAGATCGCAAAGCAACGCAAAGAAGTGGGAGAGGCACAAAGGAGTGATGGAGTGATGGAGTGATGGAGTGATGGAGTGATGGGGAGAGATAGGGATTTCAGGGGTTTTCCAAATGGCCTCAGCGCAATCGGCGGATAAACCCCCTCCTACAGTTCTCTCAAGCGCAAATAGGGGGAGAGGATGGGGAATTCAATGAACTGCAACGCAGTTCCACTCCAAAGCCCAGTGTCGCACGGCGCACACTGGGTTGAAATGGGCAACAAACACCGAACCCCAGCGGGGTTCCACAATGAATCCATCCCAAGGCATATTGAAACTTGATGTTTTTCATTCCAGTCTTATAAATGGCCAACTTTTCGATTTTTCGAGGCAGGTCGAATCGTAATCTGAAAGACACCATGAGCATTCAAGAACCGGAGAAACACGAATTTCAGGCGGAGGTTAAGCAGTTATTGGATATCGTCATCCACTCGCTTTACACCAATAAGGAAATTTTCGTTCGCGAGTTGATTTCCAACGCCTCGGATGCGCTGGAAAAACAGCGCCACATCCGGATATCGGAAAAGGAAATATTCGACGACCAATTGGAATTGGAGGTCAATATAACCACCGACGACACGGCCAACACCATTACCATTCAGGATTTCGGGCTGGGCATGGGCCACGAAGAACTGGTGGAAAACCTGGGAACCATCGCCCATTCCGGTTCAAAGCAGTTTTTGCAAGCCCTATCCGAGGGGAGTGACGCCAAGTCCAATCTGATCGGCCAATTCGGGGTCGGCTTTTATTCCACCTTCATGGTGGCCAAGGAGGTCAGGGTCTATTCCCGGTCCTGGAGGAAAGAGGAGGAAGGGCACGTCTGGATAAGCGACGGTTCCGGCTCCTACACGATCGAACCGGTCGAGGGCCAGCGCCGTGGAACCAAGATCGTCCTGGCCCTGAGGGATGACCAGCGATCCTTCGCCAAGGCCGATACCATCAAACGCATTATCAATGAATACTCCTCCTTTGTGCAGTTTCCCATCAACGTGAACGGAGAACGGGTCAACACACAGGAAGCCATTTGGTTGAAGAACCGGACCGAGGTAGAAGATGAGGAATACAACGAGTTTTACAAATTTGCCTGCAAGGCCTTCGACGAACCCATGCTTTGCCTACACTTCAACGCCGATGCTCCCCTGGCCATAAATGCCCTGTTGTTCACCCCTTCCAGCAATATCGAAGCCATGGGGTTCATGCGCTCGGAGTGCGAAGTCGGGCTCTATTGCAAGAAGGTGCTGATCGACCCCGAGCCAACGGGTTTGTTTCCCGAGTGGTTGCGTTTTCTCAAAGGAGTCGTCGACAGCGCCGACCTTCCCTTGAACATTTCCCGGGAAACCATGCAGGATAGCGCCCTGGTCAGGAAATTGAATACCGTTCTGACCGGGAGATTCCTGCGGCAATTGGCCGAGGAAGCAAAAAAACGACCGGAGAAATACGAAGCGTTCTGGAATACTTTCGGCATTTATCTCAAGGAGGGCGTGACCAGCGACTACGCTCACCGGGATGCATTGACCAAGTTGCTGCGATTTGAATCCTCTCTCACCGAAGCGGGAAAGCTCACCAGTCTGGAAGATTACCTTTCCCGCATGCAGGAGGATCAGAAGGAAATCTACTACCTTTTCAGTGACAACCGGGAAGCCATCGAGACCGGCCCTTACCTGGAGGCCTTCAAGGCCAGGAATCTGGAAGTCCTGTTCATCTATCACCCCATCGACGAGTTCGTCATGAACCACGTGCGTGAGTTTGATGGGAAACCACTCGTTTCCGCCGACCAGGATGAAATAGAACTGGAATCCTTGACCCCGCAAGACGGCGGCGAGGCCTTGCCGAAGGAGGAGGCCGATAACCTCTGTGGTTGGTTGAAAAAGAATCTGGGCGATAAAGTGGAGAGTGTTCGCACCAGCGACCGGCTGACCGACAGCCCGGCCCTGGCATCCAACGCCGATAAGGCCATGACCGCTTCCATGCGCCGGATTATGAAAAACATGAATCAGGAAGCCCCGGATATGGCCGCCAAAGTCGTTCTTCACATCAATCCACGTCATCCCCTGATCAAAAACCTTTCCGGTCTTCGACACCAAAACGAAGAACTGGCCCATCTGGTGGCGGAGCAGGTCATGGACAATACCTTGGTGGCGGCCGGCCTGATGGAGGATCCCAAACCCATGCTCAACCGGGTTTACCAAATTCTGGAAAAAGTATCCGAATCGCAAGATACCTGATCGCCCGCTGTATCTTCTCAAATTAGGACCCAGAGTAGAAGATGGCGCATTGTCACCTGCTTTTAGTAGGTAGACATTCGGGCTGGAATAATGGTTTTAAGTTGTAGGAGCGGCTTTATGCCGCGATTGCTTCGAGTCGCCAACCGTCTGTTAAGATGAAAGTATGAAACGGTTTGTGCTTAAATCTCCCAGCCTTTACGGTATTGGCGCCGGATGATAGGGTCGGCTTCCGGAGTGTTGGAGGCTTGCAGGCGCTTACTGTCCCACTCGATCTTTTTATGAAGGCGGATGGCGAGGTTTCCGAGAAGGACCAACTCGGTCAAGGGACCGGAATATTCAAAATTGGAAAGGGGTTGTAGGCCGGTTTTGATTCCGTTCAACCATTCAAGGTAGGGATCGTCACCCTTCACCCTTGGAATGGTTGGGGGGGGCCATTCGAATCCGTCAATGGCGCTTGTCGGCTTGACGACCCAATTCAGGGTCTTGCGGTGGAAATAGAGAAAGGCTTTATCGCCCACGATGACCGTGTCATAGCGCCGGAGATTTTCTCCACGAAGCAGACCGGAAGGAGGGCCGTTGGGTTTTCCGTCTTTCTTGCCGTCGTACCAGACCATTTTGATGGGGGAACCCTGAATGCCGGTCGGGAACTGATAGGTGATGGTTGACCAATCTGGGGCCGAGATAGTGGTTGCGCCACCCGATTTGGCTTCGACGGAAGTGGGAGAACCGAGCTCAAGAGCCCAGAAGGTGGTATCCATGATATGGCAAGCCATGTCGGCCAGGGCGCCACCTCCGAAATTCCAGAGTCCCCGCCAGTTGAATGGGGCTATTTTTGAACTGTAGGGAACGAATTCAGCCGGACCGATCCACAGGTCCCACTCCATGCCGGGTGGAACCTTTTCGGGCTTCGGGTACTGCCTCAAACCTTGCGGCCAGGATGGTTTATCGGTCCATACGTGGGCCTCCTTGACCTTTCCAAGTATGCCGGCCCGGATCAGCTCGACCGCCCGGCGTTCGGGTTCTCCGGCGTGGGCTTGGTTGCCCATCTGGGTAATGACCCCGTGTTTCCGCGCGGTTTTGGTCATCAGCCGCGCTTCCCCTAGGGAGTGGGTCAGCGGTTTCTGGCAATAGACCGCCATTCCTTTTCGCATAGCCATGACCGAAGCATGGGTGTGGGTGTGATCCGGCGTCGACACGGTGACTCCGTCCAGACCCGGATGCTGTTCCAGCATTTCGCGAAAATCGAAATAGAACTTCGCGTCGGGAAACGCATTGAACGTGTCAGGCCTAGAACGATATGGGCCAGAATCCCTCTCCGGCAGCGGTTGTTTTGGATCGGCCACGTCGCACATGGCTACTATTTGGGCTCCGGCGTTAGCCACGCCAAAGGTGTCGTCATAGCCTTTCCCGCCGATGCCGATACACCCGATATTGATGCGCTCATTGGCTCCCCAGACCGTGCTAGGAACAAACTGAAAGTTGAATGCGGACACTGCTGCGCTCACCGCACTCGCTTTAACAAAACTGCGACGAGAAATGTTACTCCCGGAGGTGTTCATGGTTTCATCGATTTAGGGTGGTATTCTCTTTCTTACTCTGGAGAATCTAAAAACTTTAGGCGGATATTCCTAAAAGCTACATCCGCTCCTTTCCCATGATCCTGGAAAGCGATGACGCCAGTTTCCGCTGAAAACCCGGCTTGATCATCGGTCAAATCGGCGAACAAGACTCCGTTGATTTTTTGAATGAGCCGATTTCCCCGGGCGATGACCGTCATGGTGTTCCACTCAGCTTCTGTGTAGTGGGCTTGAATGGTGGCTGCATCGGCAAATTGCTCGGTCACTTTATTGCCCATCTGATCTATCCTTACCCGCTGTCCAGCGGTGGCGAGGTGTTTGCGGGTGTTTTGGGTCTCAATATCCCGGGACATAAGCGAGTGATGCCAAAGCCCCATACCCTCGGATGGCGAAACCTCAACCTGATAACCCCGTACCTGCCAGTTGCCAATGTCGGAACTGCGCACCTGGACTCCGGAGTTCCCCTTTCGGTAGCGAAACTCCAAGCGCAATTCGAAATCAGCCGCACCGAAGCCGCGCCAGATTAGCCAATTGCGGGCCCGGGCCACACCGGTACACTGAATGACGCCGTCCTCGACCGTCCAAGACCCAGGCTGACCATCCCAACCGGTAAGGTCTTCCCCGTTAAAGAGTTGCAGGAATCCCGGTTCCCCCGGACTTTCACCAAAGTTCAGGCGATCAAATTGAGAAACATCCACTGCTGCTGGACTTTTTGTACTCGACGCCTTCGGTTCTGAACCGTTGGCGGGAATGATTGCGGTCAACCCCGGGAGGATGAACAGCGTCATCAGCCTCATTGCGGATCCCATCTCCTGTGAGCGAGCAAACCATGTTTTCATCCAATATTTCTGATAAGATTCTTCCTGTGTTGCAATAGATTTATGGCACAAAATGCAAATAAAATAAATTTTTATTGCAATAATTGCAGAAATATATTGATTAATTACTGCAAACTTGTGCATAAATAATGGAAGCAACTCCCTAAAAACACCACGAGTCCCTATGCCTTACAAGAATTCTCCAACCAACGCCGGCCGCAAAAATTCGCGGGTTCTCCTTTGGGCATTTTGCCTGAAATTACTTTTTACCCATTCCGTTCCGTTGTTTGCCGAGGACGAGACGGATGAAGAGATTTACGTGCTTTCACCTTTCGAGATAGAAACCTCGTCCAGCGTAGGATACCTCTCCCAGTATGATAATTCTACTTCTCGGTTGAATCTCCATTACCTCGAGGTTCCGCAAACCATCGACGTCATTACCAGTCAACTACTGGAAGATGCCGCGGTATTCGACAGTCGTGAATTCACCTCGTTTGTCCCCAATATGACGCCACGCGCCAACACTCATCAGCCCGAAGTTTTCTTCATCCGAGGCCTCCAGATCAGTAACACCTACGTGGATGGTTATCAGACTGCACTCGGAGTGAATCGCGATGCGGCTCTCTACGATCGTGTGGCCTATGTGAAGGGTCCCGCCTCTGCCGCAATGGGCCGGGGTGAGGCCGGCGGTTTGGTAAACTATGTCTCGAAACGTCCCCTTGGCCGCCAAATTGGAAAATGGAGACTTACGGGTGGAACCGACGATTTCTACCGTGCAGAACTGGACTACGGCGGGGTGATCGGGGACAGCGGCAACCTGTCCTTTCGCATTCCGATGTACTATGAAGAGGGAGATGAAGTGCGTGGAAGTGAGATCAACCAGAAGCAAAAATACGGCATTGGACCGTCCTTGCTTTGGCGAATCGGCCCGGAAACTGATTTGAGTCTCAATACCGCTTTCTTCAAGTTTGTCGGCCCTGGTAGTGTTGGTTCCGCGTATTGGTCCCATCCGGATATACACCGTTCATTGGAAGAACGAGGAGTGCTCGGACCCACCGAATGGAATCCATTTGAGTACCCTCTCGTTCCAAAGGACGTGATGCATGGCTATCCGGGAAAAGGAAGAGACAGCGATGTCATGGAATCCCTGTTGCTGTTTACGCACCGGTTCAACGACACCATTTCAATTCGGCAGGGTGTTCGATGGCAGTCGATTGAAGACGTTCGGAATCAGTTTTCCACCCCTCCGCAAGTTATTGCCAATCCCGATCGTCCCGGCGACTTCCTGGTGCCGGTACAACAAGTCTACAGACTAAGCGATGAAAAACTGTGGCGGGCGCAGGGTGATATTTTATTTGAAGGTTTGCTAGGGCCGGTCCGGAATCAACTGGTTTTCGGTTACGACGCTTTCCGGCGTGACGCCAACCAGGTCCAGGCGAGGGCTCGAGGGAACCGGGCCAGGCCACTGCTGCAAAGTCTCTATTTCCCGGACTATACGCTCCCCGAAGACTTCGATTCAGCCACCTTCGGCAGCCTGCAGCGGGATCGGTCCGATTGGCAGGAAGGCTTCGGCTACTTTGGCCAATTCAATGGCTCAATTCTGGATGGCCGCGTGGCTGGCATGTTTGGCTGGAGAAGGGACGAAACCAAATCTCAGCGAACCAACAACCGCAATGGCATGGTAGACCCTATAATTCGAGACAGCACGGCAGTTCCCCGCTATTCCATCAGTTATCGACCGACAGATTGGCTGTCAATTTTCTATCTCCACAGCCAGCAGGAGGACCCGACCGTCACAACGGCTGTTTGGCAAAATCTTACCGTGGTGGGGGATGGCGAGTTGCCGCCTGAAGGTGATCCAATTTACGACGAAACATTTACTTGGCAGCTCAACGCCACCTTAAAAGAAATTGGCGTCAAAGGCAGCTTTTTCGATGGAAAGTTCACGGCGACCTTGGGCCTATTTGATATACTGCGGCAGGGATTTCGGGTTCGGGAGCAGGTTTTTGTCCCTACCAACGAAGCGGCTACGGGAGGATACAATGCAGCGCGTAACTTTGTAGCTGACGGTGAAAGTGTTCAAGGCTTCGAGGCGACCATTTCGGGGCAACCGACTGAACGGTTAACATTACTGGCTTCCCTCGGCGTTATGGATGGTGAAAGGCCGGATGATGAGGGAACAATCTGGGGAATTGAATCGCTGATCGATACACTTAAATTCCGTGGCAAATACAGCTTTCTGAATGAGGAAAAAAATGGTTGGGAAGCCACTTGGGGAATCAACTATTACTTCAAAGGCTGGGTCATCTGGCAGAACTCCTTTACCCAATTTTCAGATGACCAATTAGGTATGGATGCGGGGCTATCCTACTATTGGGATGGAGGCCGTTATGGAGCCCATCTTCATGCAAAGAATCTGGGGGATGAGCTGATCTATCTCTCACCGAATTCGCAATGGTCGCTGCGACGCATTCTGCTTTCCGTTTCCAGCCGTTTTTAGGCGCTGTCCTAATTTATGCGGCAACAGGGGCCAGGCTTCCCCGCGAAAGGGACTCCCTGGTTTCGCAGCGATGAATGTCCTGAATCAGGTTTGTTCTTTCTGCCGGCTGACCTGCCATTTGTGCTTCTGCGAGCCGGTGTTGGTAGGTTGGCATCCTCCTCTCTTGGCTCAATATTCATAGCATAAATGAGATGCAAAATCCTTCCAAAATATTGCAGAAAATCTTGCAAAATCGGTTCTCCCCCCGTCCGATAGAGTCGTGAAATCAATAAACATTCAAAAAGGTGATCGAGGGCGAAAGCTGAGTGGCGAGCTGGTCTCACTGGCTGCTCTGGTTGCGGCGCTGGTGGTGGCAACCGGTCCGGCCATCTGATACTTTGATTATGCCCAACCAACTTTCAAATAAACCACCCGTACTCATAATAGTTGGCGACGCGACTGAGACCGTCGACACACTCTACCCCTATTATCGGCTCATTGAAGCCGGGTTTCGTCCTGTCGTAGCCGCGCCGGAAAAGCGCCGCTACCAGATGGTTCTGCACGAGATCACACCGGGCTGGACCATTACCAGGGAGTGGGAGGGGTATTCCATCGATGCCGATGTTTCCTTCAGCGAGATTCGCGAGGAAGAGTACCTTGGCATATTCTTTTCCGGAGGACGCGCTCCCGAGTACATTCGCTACGATGAGGATCTGGTTCGGATCACCCGGCATTTTTTCTCTGAAAACAAACCGGTTGCCAGCGTCTGCCACGGTGTTGAAATTCCAGCCTTTGCTGATTGTGTGCGGGGACGTCGCATGGCTGCGGTGCCAAAATGCCGTTTCGATCTTGAAGTCTGCGGTGGAACCTTTGTAAATGATGCTTGTGTTGTGGATGGAAACTTGGTTTCGGGACGAACCTTTCATGATCACGGCCATTTCATAGGACCCTGGATTGACCTTCTACAGCACGCTCGCGACACCCTATGGAAACCATCAACATGAATGTGACCCTTAAAGATATTGCCCAGGCATCACAGGTATCCATCAGTACTGCCAGTCGGGCTCTAAATGGGCACCCGGGTATACGGTCTGCCACGGCGGAACGCGTCCGCGAAGTAGCTGAACGGATGAACTACAAAGGCCGCCAGCTCGATACCGGGTCTGGCTCGCTGGACGGAATCGAAGTCGGAATCTTTTGCCTGGGAATGGGCTCTTCTCTCACCGCCCTGCCTACGGTCGCTTCCACCATCGCTGGAGCTGAAAAATCCCTCGCCTCGGTAGGAGCACGGACAATGTTAGCGACGATTCCCAAGTTGGAGACACCTCCCGAAGTTCTTCTTTCCCGACTGCCAGATGCGCTTATTCTCGAGGGCGCTCTCCAAGGAGATGTGATTGGTGCCACACAGTCCGCTTTTGTCGATAAACTGCGGTCACTTCCTACGGTTTGGGTTTTGGGACGTCCCCTGCACGCGTGGGGAGATGTTGTCGGTAGTAACGATTATGAAGTCGGCGCCATGGCTGCACAAACCCTGCTCGATGCTGGGCACCGTCGCCTTACGTTTATAAATCCCAAACCCGACCACCTTCTTTTTCAGCGGCGCGAAGACGGGTTTCGCGCCGCTGCCCGCCGTGGTGGAGCCGAGTCGGTCCTGAGCTTCAGCGAATCACCTGTCGGTGAGTGGCATCTTCCGCTACAGGTTCCCGAACATGTCGAAGTTGTTCAATCGCTGATCGACAAGACCATCGCCGCTAAACCCCGACCAACCGGTATTTTTGCCGCCGCCGATAGTATTGCCGCTTTGGTATATCGTGCTCTGGCAATCCGTGGCCTCGCGGTCAGGAGGGACTTCAGCCTTGTCTCCGGCAACAACGACGTGGCTCTGATTGCCGGATTGCACCCCGCTCTCACCACCTGCGATGTTGACGCTTTTGCCATCGGCCAACATGCCGTCCGGCAACTTGCCATGCGCCTGAGCCACGGACCCGACGTGCCGGATACGGAAATCTTGCTGGCACCCAAGCTTGTAGAGGGAGAATCGGTGAAATCTCTTAATTGGAAGCATATGTCCCGGTAACCGTCGTTTCTCTTTTCATCCAATTTACTATTGGAGCGAAGGTTAACTGAACCCTATTCAAACCATGAGATATTTCCTTATTAATCGTTTGCGCCAGCTCAAAAACGAGGTTTCCCAATTTCTCACAAACGGCTTTTCCTGGAACTGGTTCTACGGAATATTCCATGTTATGCACCGTGAGCCGAAGATGTTTATCGGCTTGGTGAGTTCTTGGGACGGCACCCATTGGGACCGGAATCCCCAATACGTTTTAAGTCCTAAGGAAATCCACTTGGCGGATGGCGGGGTCATTATACCGGACCGTTTTGAAGGTCCCTCCGTTGACTGCGAGAACGGAGACCCGTTGGTGCCCAGCATGGGTTATCGAAAGGGTGATGACATGGGCTGGGTTTTTATCCTATTGGGTAAAAAATGAAATGCCTTTTCACTGGCACGCTTCAATGCCTACAACTTAAAACCACCACACTAGAGCCTGACCTTACCTATGGGCCATTCGCCTCCTGAGGAGAAGCGTATTGAAGATGAGTTCGATGGATTTGCCCGCTGTCATGTGACCCCCTTTCACCTCCTTCCAGTTCACTGCTACCGGAACCAGTTCGAGGCCGGCTTCACGAGCGCGGTAGAGCAGTTCGAGATCGAAGGCGAAACCCGATTCCACCAGGACCGATTTATGGTTTTGGAAGAAGGAGCGGGCCAGTACTTTGAATCCGCATTGGGTATCTGCAATAGGCAAACGAAAGAGGAATTTGACCAGAATTCGAAAAAGGGATCCTGTCAGTTGGCGCAGGAAATGGCGCTCCACCCGGGTATCGGCATTCTCGATGCGGCTGCCGGCAAACAGTTTGCCGGAGGCCTGCGGATCGTGGGCTATCCGGCGCAGGACACGCACCACCTCATCCGGGCCGACCGCTCCGTCGGCGTCGGCAAATGCCAGAAATTCCTCTTTTTCCGCGTCGGCCCAGCCCCGGTAAACGGCCTGCCCCTTGCCCCGATTGGAATCGAGATGGAGCATGGGCAATAGAAAGGGAAACCTTTCGCCGTGTAACTCCATGAGATTCCGGTATTGCTCCCGGTGGTACCGGTCGGAACCGTCGTCTACCGGAAGGATCCTGACCTGAAGGCCGGATTTTTCGATGGCCCGGCAAAGTCCGGGCAGAAACCGGGCCAATCGGTCCCCTTCGTTGTAGCAGGGGAGGGCGAGAAGAAATGAAGCTGTCCCGGATTCAGCAGTCACGTTGTAGCGGTATTGTGGAAAATCGCAGTGCAGTCGAATCCTATTCCAATTCTCCTGAATTTTGGAGGCATTTTACAATCATTTCACAATGCTCACGCCGATAATAATTCAGGAGGTAAAATGCGCGATTGGAGGAAGAACTTGCAGATCCAGGGTGGTGGGTTGAATTTCCATGATATTATCCATATATTGAACCGTTTTGTGAAATTTGGGTAAAATTTTATTGGTTCCAGAGGCAAGAACGGTCAGCATTGAGGATTAACCAAGCACATTACAGCGAACCTATGCCCGATCAAAATAACTCATCTACCTCGTCCGACTGCTGCGCAAACCAATGTTGGTCGTTTCTCGGCCTTCGCCTTTTCCTGGCTTTTCGCTGGTTATTTGCCGGGCTGGATAAGTTCGAACTGAATGGCACCTACAGCTTCGCCAATTACTACATCAACATGGATCGCATGGCCACCGGTATTGCCGAATCTTCCATTCTCCCGCTTTGGTCGACCAAGATCTTTGCCCTACCCTCGGGCTACCTGATGCTGTTGTTGGGCCTGACCCTTCTACTGGGAATAAAAATACGGCTGTCCCTGATCGTTTCCCTGTTTCTCTACTTGGGTTTGACGGTGGGCATGATGGCGGTGAACGAAAATTCCGGGATCGCCTGGCTGGCCATCCACCTTGTCATCTCGGTTATGGCGCTTAACAGGGTCGGTTCGGCCAAATGGGTGTTATGGAAAGACTAACCTGAGTTGTCCCGTGTTATGAAAAACGTATTTGGAAACAGCGTAGACCGCCGGAGGTTTCTCAAGTCCAGCTTGGCCGGCGGGGCAGGGCTGATGCTCAGCAAGAGCCTGCCCCATTTTGCAGTGGGGCAGGGGAGCAAAATAAACGACCTGAACATCGCCATCATTGGGACGGGAGCGCAAGGGCAGGTCCTCATTCAAGCTTGCAGCAAAATACCCGGGCTCAATTTTGTGGCGGCCTGCGACATTTGGGAAAAATACAACCTGCGTCGTGGAGTCGGCATTCTGCGGTCCCAGAAGCACCAGACCAGACCCTACACCGATTTTCGGGAACTACTGGATAAAGAGCAGGATATCGACGCCGTAATCGTGGCCACCCCGGATTTCTGGCATGCCCCCATTACCAACGCCGCCTTGCGGGCGGGGAAACATGTCTATTGCGAAAAAATGATGTCCAACACCCATGAGGGTGCCGTCTCCATGGTGAAGACCGCTACGGAAACGGGTAAACTATTGCAGATCGGACACCAAAGGCGAAGCAACCCTCGCTACCGCTACGTGAAGGAACAATTGTTGGACGCCCAAAAGCTCTGTGGCCGCATCACCAATATCAACGGACAGTGGAACCGGGCCGTCAGCGAGGACCTCGGCGTTCCCCGCCGGACTGAGATCGACGATGAAGTACTGAAACAGTGGGGCTACAAGAGCATGCACCAGTTCAGGAATTGGCGTTGGTTCAAGGGGCTGGGTGGAGGCCCGATATCGGATCTTGGGGCTCACCAGATCGACATTTACAGTTGGTTTCTCGGCGCCAATCCCAAGGCGGTTACCGCTAGTGGCGGGGTGGATTACTATACCTCCCATGAATGGCACGACAACGTCATGGCCATTTACGAATACGATACCGCGGCCGGACCCGTCCGAGCCTTTTACCAGGTGTTGACCACAACCAGCGCCGGTGGCGGCTACTTCGAGTACTTCATGGGGACGGAAGGGGCCATCAAGATGTCGGAAAATCCGAAGTACACTACCGTCTTCCGGGAAGCCAGAGCGCCCGACTGGAGCCCCTTCGTGAGCCAGGGGTTGATAAAGCGTCAAGGGCAGGAAGAAGTGAAACCTTGGGAAAAACCGAAGAACACCTCCGTCGATGTGCGCGAGACCGCCGCGCTGGACGCTTACGAGATCCCGGTTGCTCTGGACAAATACATCCACCAACCCCACCTGGAAAACTTTTTCAACGCCATCCGGGGCGAAGAATCGCTCAATTGCCCCGGACATGAAGCGCTGCAAACCGAAGCCGCCGTCCTCAAGGTCAATGAGGCCATCAATGCCCAACGCAGATTGACCTTCAGCCCAGATGATTTTCACGCCTGAATATATGAAAAAACCAATGCATTCCCTACTTCTCTCGGTCCTGACCGGGGTCTTCCTCTTCTTCCTATCCGCCGCTCAAGCCGCGGACAAGGTGTTGCAGTTGGAACTCCCCAAACCCAAATTCTCCGGAACGCCGGTCCCGATCAAGGGGTTCCCCCACCTGGAGAAAAAACGTCAGGGCGCCCGCTCCGAATTCAGGGTTCCGTCCGCCGTGGAACTGGTTTCTCAGGGAAAGGAAGTCACTTCCAGCGACGACTGGCCCATTATCGGGGAACTGGAGTTTCTCACCGACGGCGATAAGGATGCGGACGAAGGATACTATGTCGAACTGGCTCCGGAATTGCAGTGGGTGCAAATCGACCTCGAAATGTCACGTGAGATTTTTGCCGTCGTGCTATGGCACTATCATTCCCAGGCCCGAGCCTATCACGATGTGATCGTGCAGGTGTCGGACGATCCGGAATTCGGCAGTGGGGTCAAAACGTTGTTTAACAACGACCACGACAATTCCTCCGGATTGGGCCGCGGTAACGACAAAGCCTACGTCGAGTCCTATGAGGGCAAATTGATCGATGCCAAGGGAGCCGAAGGACGCTACGTCCGCTTTTATACCAAAGGCAATTCAACCGATACCATGAATCATTACATCGAAGCCCAGATCTACGGCCGCTGAATTTGACCACACGGATTACTTGGATGGGCACGGGGGAGAAATTGGACCCTCCTCGCGAAGTCGCAAAAAACGGAGGGCGGGTTTTCCTACCCGCCATAAAGAGATAATGGCGGACAGGAATGTCCGCCCTCCGTTAATGACTAGTCAAAAAGGGGCCCTTTATTGCCTAGTCTGAGATGCCGGGAGGGTGTGGAATCAAAGTTCCTTTATGAAGATGTTCCTGAACCACACATTATAGCCATGATCCTGCAGGCCGATATGGCCGGTTTTGGGCAACTTGCTTAAAGCGGTTTTAAACTTGTTTTTGCTTCCATCGGGGTTCATCTCCGCCGTTGTCCATTTGGATAAATCGGCCTCCACAACCAGTGTTCCATTTATCCAAATGCTCACCGCGTCGCCTTTGGCACGAATGCGCATACTGTTCCACTTCCCCGATGGCTTGGCCGGATCGCTGGAAGGAGCCACCGCGTCGTAGAGGGCTCCATTGGCATGTTTTTCACGTCCCGGCCCCAATAATTCCATGACTTCGGTATCGAGGATCTGGACCTCAAAACCACCCTGGACCGGGTTTTGGGGATCGGTTCGAAAAAATACCCCACTGTTACAAAGCCGGGAGATCCTATACTCCAATTGCAGAATAAAGTCTCCGTAGGAATGCTCCGTCCAGATGTATCCCCCACGAACCGAGCGTCCCAAAGTGCCTTGTTTGGAGTCGACCTTCCAGGTCTTTTGCGGGTATTCGGGGACAGTGAACCACCCTTCCATGGACTCTCCGTCAAACAAGGCTGCAAAACCTTCAGGAGGCTGGGCCACCAATTGCACGGGTGCGCTGAGGCAGGATATGAGGGTGAGGGGCAGCAATATATTTCGTAATGTATTCACGGTAGTTCAATTGAATGAAGCAAAAGCACTATGGTTCATTCTCCTCTGATGGCCACACTTTTTTGGCAAATGTAAACCCCGGGGCACACGAATCAGGGGAGATTAACCACAGAGGCCACAGAGAGCACAGAGAGGGAGAAGGAAAAAAGGATGGGAGAGAATCCACGGATTTCACGGATGGCTCTCAATCTTGATCCTGATCGTGATCTCTCTCCCTTATCCCAATCTTTGCGCTCTCTGCGTCTTGGCGAGAGAAAATCCAGGGACGCTATCCAACCACGGATGAGCACGGATGGGGGAAGGCGCCCAAGGGCGGGAAGTTTTCCAAGCTTGTTTGCTCATCGGATATCCCATTTATTGGCAGTTTTATCTCCGGCCCTGCGGCGAGGTTGCCGGACCGTCTTTCCATGAAATTGAACAAGTCCACATGGCCCGGGATACTTTTCGGTGTGGTTCTCTTGGCCGGCAGCCTATCCGCCCGGGAGCAGGAAGACAGTCCCATTTTCGAATTGGAAAAGTTTATCACCGAGGCCATCGCCCAGGAGGATTCGGATTCTCTCTTGGCCACCGACCGAAAGATCGACTCGGCCTTCTTTGCCGACATGGACCTGATGGATATACCGAGATCGGTGTTGGTTCTCTCGCCCGAATCCATCGAACAATTCCAGATCCATGATTTTGACGACCTGCATAAAGTTGGTGCCGGCACCGAGCGCTACAACTTTTACGGCATCGCTGGCGCCCCTGTCCTGCGCGGTTGGCAAGGAGGTATCTATTTCAACGGAATGCTTCGAGCCTTCCAACGAAACGAAATGCCCGCTTCATTTTGCTCACTGGAGGCCATGGAGGTCATGAAGGGTCCCGCCCCAGCCCAGTACCTGCCCAGCCACGTGGGAGGTTTCGTTAACATGATGCCAAAATCTCCATTCTTCGATACCTCCCGCGGTACCCTGAAATTCGAGTTGGACTCGAACAATCTATACCATTTCGAGGTGGACAGAGGCGGGCCGTTTCTGGCCTTCGACAAACCGGCTGCTTATCGTTTGTCGGTAACGACTCAGCAAGCGGAAAGCTGGTGGGATCGGGTGAGGAACGATTTTTTTTCGGTCTACGGATCGATCAAAATGAAATTGTCCGATGACACCTACCTCTACGCCGGGGCTGAATATTACGCCTTTGAATCCAACGAAAACTCCGGCTGGAACCGTCCCTCTCAAAATCTCATCGACCATGGAGAATACGTTATGGGAGAACCGCTCAGCCTTGTTCGCAGCAAAAATGGAGGATTCCCCGATCGGGGATTGCTCGGTGGAATGTCCTCCGGCAGGGCGCCTTTGCTGAACAATAACTACGGAGATTTCCGGGCCTTGGTCGTTCCTTCCACCGTGATCAACGCCGCTGTTTCCGAGGGGACTGTCTCGGCCGCGCAATTGGCCGCAATGAAGGATTTGAGCGATCCGCATGTCCGAACCGCCATTTACGCCGGATTGCCTGAGGACATCATTCAGACCGAGAGCGGTTATTTGTATACACCCGAATACTTTAGGGCTGGCGGTCCGGTTTTTACCACATCCATCAAGGGTAATCAGGTCCTTTCCGACCGGCAGGATTTCGCCAATTCCAAGGATCTGATGGCATTCATGGATCTGGAGCGTTTTATCTCGGATAGCACTACCTTGGAGAACAAATTCTTCTTCGAAAAGATCAGCACCCGGAAACTCAGTTCATACCAATACGCCTTTCGATCGGATCAATGGGTTCTGGACGACCGCCTGTCTTTGACTACCCAATTGGATCTGGGCGGGAAAGCGGAGCTGGTTCTGGACTACGGATTGCAAGCCAGGTTCACCCAGGCCACTCAGTTGCAGGACTTCTGGGTTGAGCCCTTCTCCCGCCGGGATGTTTCGCGAGGATCCATCAGTGACAACACCAGGTTTCTTTCGGGCGACCAGATCGATCCGATTTCCGGCCACAACTTTTGGGGGGGAGGATTTGGCGCCAATGCTCCCGGGAGCCATGCCGCCCAATCGGACCTCGTCCAACTCGGCGGTTTCGCTTCCGCCCTTCTCGATTGGGAAGGCCCCTTTCTCCTGATCCTCAGTGGCCGGTTTGACAGTGTCGACTTCAAGGTAAAAGTGCCGGATGCCCCAACCGACATAGCCCAAAACCGAAGCAAAGGAGAAGACAGCTTTTTCAACTGGAGTATCAATCCGGTGTTAAGGTTGTCCAGGGCGGTGAGTCTCTACGCCTCCCACCAGAAGGCGGTCACATATGCGCCCCTGCAGGGGGGGGCCGTTCTGGACGATAGAAATTTTGGTGATTCCGGGCTCACGGAAGGGGGCATAAAGATATCTTTTCCGGAAAAACGGTTTTATGCCACTGCCGCCTACTATGAATGGGAGCAGTCCGCCTTCAACGACCGCACCAATACCTCGGACCCCTACGCCTCCGAAGGCTTTGAGCTTGAAATCACTTTTTCCCTCAATGAACACGCTACCCTGATCGGGTCCTACAGCAATCGGGAAACCCGGCGCAAAAGCGGCCTGGGATTCCGCACCATGCCCTTCTCCTTGGCCGATCCCACCGGGCAGGGTAATGATGAAATAGGCTTGGCTCTGGAAGGCGGAGCTCTGTTGTCCCAGTTTTCCAATGCCTTTGGCGGATTTACCCCGGAAGGTTCAAGCCCCTCCCAAAATGCGGAATGGATGGTCCCGGGTATCCCGGAAGAAACGGCCAAGCTTTTTCTTGCCACCGATTGGGGGGACCGGTGGGGCTTCGCCCTGGGCGGCATCCATAGTGGCGGCTACTACCACAATTATGACCATACCCTGCGAGTCGACCCGACCTTCGTCCTCCACGCCAACCTCTCCTATGAGGTCGAAACATGGGAAGTCCTTCTGAGTTTGGAGAACTTGACCAATGAACATTACTTTGTGGGGTCCGACCCGTCCTTTGCCGGCAACGCCCTGATTACAAAGGCCCCCGAGACTGTGCAGGCCAGGCTCAGCTTGACCATTCCCTTTTAATGCAACGCTTGGACCGCCTAACAAACCAGGTTGCCCATTTCCCCATGCGAGGGAAACCAGCAGAAAAAAATGTGGAAATTTTTCAATATGCCTTTAGAGGATTTTAACTGACCGACGACAACCCGTTCCCCATCCAAAACACATTTCTCCCCGGTAAACACATGAAGAAATTCCTCAAAATTACTGTAATCCTGTTGGGACTGGCCTTTATCGGCATTCAATTAAAACCGGTTCACCGCACCAATCCGCCCGTGGATGCCGACCTGGACTTCGACGGTCCCGAGGAGGTAAGAGCCATTCTGCAAGCCAAGTGCTACGATTGCCACTCCAACCAAAGCGATTGGCCCTGGTACTCCTACCTGGCCCCCATTTCCTGGTGGATCGCCCACCACGTGGAAGAAGGCCGCAGGGAAGTCAATTACTCGGAGTGGGGCAAATACTCCGAAAGAAGAAAAGAGGAAAAAATCGAGGAGACCTACGATGAAATTCTCGACGATTTGATGCCGATCAAGAGCTACCGCATTACCCATCCCGATTCAAAAGTCACCGAAGAGGAATTCATCATTATCGAAAAATGGCTGGATGGTGAACTGTGATCCTTCGGGGTCATTGCGGGTAATATTATAGGAGCGGCTTTACGCCGCGATTGCTTCGAGAGCCGATTTCTCATTTCTCATCCGCGGTTGATGCGGGAATTTGCCTGCGGAAGATTTTTGCATTGGTGGATGGACAATACCCCTCCGGGAATTATTCTTTGCCACCATGAGCGCTTCTGTTGAGGAAGATTCTGTTCTTTTCAAGGCTTCCGCTTCGGTCCTTTTCGATGCCGTTTTGCATGAGACCCAGGACCAGATTTACTTCAAAGATCGCAAGAGCCGCTTTATACGGGTGAGCGATGCCGTTATCGCCAAATTCGGGTTGGAGTCCTCCGGGGAATTGATTGGCAAAACCGATTTCGATTTTTTCTCCGATGAGCATGCCCGCGAGGCCTTTGAGGATGAACAGAGGCTGATGCAACACAAAGAGAAGCTGATTAACAAAACCGAAAAGGAAACCTGGCCCGATGGCACAGTGACCTGGGTTACTTCGACCAAGGTGCCGATTTATTTGGGATCGGGTGAACCGGTCGGGCTAATGGGTATAACGCGCGACATTACAGCTCAGGTGGAAGCGCAAAAGGCCTTGGAGGAAAGCCGGGAGCAACTTCAGCAAAAGAATGAAATCCTGGAAATGGACTTTCACAACGCCGGGAGGGTGCAGCAACTCCTCATTCCCGGGCCCTTGCCAGACAATCCCGCCGTCGAGATTGCCGTGATGAGTTTGAGCATGGGGGATGTGGGGGGCGACGTGGTCACTTTTCCCCTCGTTACCCGGCGGCACCTTTCCTTTCTTTTGGGGGATGTCAGTGGCCACGGAGTGTCGGCCGGTATTTTTACCATCCTGGTCAAACAGGTGGCGGATTATACCATGCCCTCCGAATTTGCTCATCCCGATAAAGCCTTGATAACTCTGGATCAACACCTGAAAGGCCTGATACCCTTCGGGTTTGTCACCGCCGGCGCCGGCGGGCTGGATCTGAGCCACGGGAAGCGGCCCACCCTGACCCTGGCCAATGCCGGGTTGCCTCCGGTATTATGGTTCCGGGAGGCAAAATCCACCGTTGAGGTGGTCCCCGTTCCCAGTGAAAATGTCTTGGGATTGGGGATTTGCCAACACATTGAAACCCTGCAACTCGACCTTGAGGAGGGGGATTGTCTGCTCTTTATGACCGATGGGGTCATAGAGTGCCGCAATCCCCTCGGCTATGAATTGGGGCCGGAAGGGTTGCTGGGGGAATTCAAGCTGCTGGCCCGAAAACCCATCGAGGAAATCGTCCAAGGGGTGCGGGAATACCTCACCCGATATTGTGGGGGAGACTTTCCCCAGGACGATACCACCGTCATCGCCCTGCGTTTAAAGGCTGAAAATTGAACCCTTGGCTCCTCCCTTCGGGAAGCGGCAGCAAAGATTTGAGTGTCAATTGCTTGAAAGATCCCTATTTTCCTTCATTCTGATTTTCCCTATGTCTGAATATCCACAAATTTTCCGAGTACGCCAAACCTTCGAGCGCCCTTTGGTTGAGGACATACCAGCCGAAGTGGAGGACCAACTGGGGAGGCTCTCCCTCCAAACAAGCTTACAACCAGGCCAGACCGTGGCTATTACCGCCGGCAGCCGCGGCATCTCCCATATCGACACCATCATCAAAGCCGTCGTCGATCACTTCAAGAGGCTTGGCGCTGCGCCTTTCATCGTTCCGGCCATGGGGAGTCACGGAGGTGGCACCGCCGCCGGGCAGCGGGAGATTTTGGCATCTTACGGCGTGACGGAAGCATTTTGCGGGTGTCCCATCAAGGCCAGCATGGAAACGGTAATCGTTTGCCAGGCGGAGGAAGGATTCCCCGTCCACTTCGATAGATTTGCCTGGGAAGCGGATCACGTTTGTGTGGTGGGTCGCATAAAACCGCACACCAATTTCGTGGGCGACATTGAAAGCGGTTTGATGAAAATGATGCTGATCGGGTTGGGCAAACACAACGGCGCCAAGGTCTACCACCGGGCTATTCGGGATTACAATTTCGGCCAAATTATCCGCAGTGTGGGTCGGGAGCTGCTGGCCAATTGCAATATTATCGCCGGGCTGGGCATAGTGGAAAATTCCTATGACGAAACAGCCATGCTTTCGGCGGTTGGTCCCGAGGAACTGGAAGAACGGGAAAAAGAGTTGCTGGTCCTGGCAAAACGCTGGCTGCCGCGATTGCCCTTCGAAACGGTCGACATCCTCCTGGTTGACGAGATGGGCAAAAACATCAGTGGAACGGGAATGGATACGAATGTGATTGGACGCAAATTCGGCTGGCATTCGGCCGGGCCCGGTGAAACTCCAAAAATCGGGAATATTTGTGTGCGTAGCCTGACTCATGAAACCCATGGAAACGCTGTGGGAATGGGCATGGTAGAATTTGCCTTGACCCGTGCCATCGAGCAAATGGACGTCGATGTAACCCGCATCAATAGTCTCACCGGGGGGGAGCCGCCGCCGCCATGATTCCGATTCATTATGAAACCGATCGGGAAGTATTGGACGCGGCATTTCCCTTGATCGGATTGACCCCTCCCGCTCAAGCCAGACTGATGTGGATCCGCAATACCCTGGACGTGGCGGAGTTGGAATGTTCGGCGATGTATCTGGATGAAGCGCGGGAGCGGGATGATTTGGAAATTGTCATCGAACCGCGCCCCCTGCCGTTTGACCGGCGTGGCATGTTACCCGAAGTAAAATCCTTGGAGCCGGTAACGGTTTGAAGCTGACTGCCTCAAAGATTCACAAGGCCTTGAAAGAGCAGGGTATCACCCATGTGGTGGGGCTGCCCGATAACCTTTCCCGCGTGTTTTTCCAAGGTTTAGTGGAAGATCCGGAGATAGAAGTGATCATGGTCTGCCGGGAGGGAGAGGCTTTTGCCATAGCTTCAGGACTTTACATCGGGGGGAAACAGGTAGTGGTGCTCATTCAAAATACGGGTCTCCTCGAGGCGGGAGATGCGTTGCGGGGGACCGCCTGGAATATGCGGATTCCCCAGGTGATCCTTCTCTGTTATCGGGGGTTCAAGTCGCTCAATGGGGAAATGGGGCGCAGGGATTCAGCCGCCTTGTTTACCGAACCCACCCTGGAAGCTTGGGATATTCCCTACGAGATCATGTGGGACGACGAAGACCTTGCCAAATTCCATGACACTTTTGCAAAGGCGCAGTTCGCTTCCAAACCGACCGCCCTGATTTTGGCTGATACCACGGTCTGACCATGCTCGATAAGTACGCCTGCCTGGAAAAATTGGCCGTCCGCAGAACCAATGAAATCATTGTTACCTGCATGGGCACGGCCAAACCTTGGGAGAAGTTGTCCGATACCGCCCTGGACTTCGCCTCAGTGGACAGCGCCATGGGCCATGCCGCCGACTTGGGCTTGGGGATCGCCATAGCCCAACCCCACCGCCGGGTGATCATTTTGAATGGCGATGGAAGCATGCTCATGTCTCTGGGCACTCTGGTCACGATTGCCCAAAGGCCCTGCCAAAACTACGTCATGGTGATCATCGAAAACGGAACCTACGAAGTGACGGGCAACCAGGTGGTTCCCGGATCCGGTTTTGTCGATTTTGAAACCATTGCCCGCGGAGCCGGGATCGAGCAGGTTTATACCGTGGAAGACGAAGCCGAATTTGAGGAGCGATTGCCTTTGATTTTCCAGGGCAAGGGTCCGAGCATTTTTATCTGGAAAGTGGAACGGGGAGAGGAGCCGGTGCCGACCTTCCGGGAGTCTTTGGCCGACCGGGTGAGACGACTGCGGAACGCTTTGTTGTCGAGTTGCTGAGGGAGAAGGGATAAACCCGCTCCTACATTCCCCTTCCATGTTATCCATGGTTCACATCCAAAAGAATGCGTTGCTTTTAAGTTCCTGGTTCCTTAATTTTTCCGCCTTTTTCCGGACTATGGCCAGAAACGATGGCTTGGTTCTACTTCCTGAAATCGCCATAAACCCTCTTTCCCAATGAGATATCTCTTATGCCAAGGAGTCAGCCTGTTGTTTTTCTTAATCGGTTGTTTTGGGGATAGTGGTTCCGGACCGCTCAGGTGGTTGGTCTTCGAGGGGATGAATGGCGCCGGCCAAGGAAAACACATCGTATTGATCAGCGGCGACGAGGAATACAGATCCGAGGAAGCCCTGTCTCAATTGGGCAAGATTTTGTCCGAACACCATGGCTTCAAATGCACCGTTCTTTTTGCTCAGAAGCCGGAAACTCCCGGATTTATTGATCCGGACTTCCGGGAAAATATCCCCGGATTGGAGGCATTGCGGGATGCCGACCTGATGATCATCGCCACACGCTTTCGCACCTTGCCGTCCGGGCAGATGCGGGAAATCGACGATTATCTCACCTCCGGTCGGCCGGTCGTTGGTCTGCGAACCGCGACCCACGCCTTTCGCTTCCCGGCCGATTCGAAGTGGGCCCACTACAGTTTCGACTATTCCGGAGAAAAATCCGCCTGGCACAATGGATTTGGGGAGTTGGTCCTGGGCACCTCCTGGATAAGCCACCATGGTTTGCACAAGAAGGAAAGCACCCGCGGCATTCCCGTGGGAAGTCATGAGATTACCAACGGAATAGGGGAGGGCGCTATTTGGGGTCCTTCCGATGTGTACGGGGTAAAATTGCCCCAACCGGGCGATTCCCGGGCCGTAGTTTTGGGCCAGGTCCTGGCTGGAATGAACAAGGGTGACCCGCCCATTGGCCCGGGGCCCTACGAAAAGGCGCCCAAGTATGGGCAACACTCTGGTTTTCACAAAAATGATCCGATGATGCCTCTGGCCTGGACCAAGAGTTATCAATTACCCGGTGGAAGAAAGGGCAAGGTATTCGCCACCACCATGGGCGCTTCGACCGACCTGGAGGAAGCGGGCACCCGTCGCATGATCGTGAATGGGGTTTACTGGTGCTTGGGCCTTCCCGTCCCCGAAGGGGGTAGCAAAGTCGATATCGTCGGGAGCTTTAATCCGACCGCCTACGGTTTTAAAAAGAAGGGCTACTGGGAGGCGCAAAAAATGAGCGTCGAAAGTTTTGCCGACTAAACCAATCCATTGGATAAGACGTGAACAAATTTATGGGTAAAACTTTTCTATTTTCTCTCGCTGCCCTCACCCTGTTTTTTGCGGGACGGGCCGATGCGCTTCCCTTGGGTGTGAGGGAAAATGACCGCATCGTCCTGCTGGGCAACGGTTTGGGTGAACGCATGCTCAACTTTCCCCATTTTGAAACCCGTTTGCACCGCCTCTATCCGGATGCAAACCTCACGGTTCGCAATATCTGCCACCCCGGGGATACTCCGGGCTTTCGGCCCCATCCATCGCGCGAGAGCCAGTGGGCCTTCCCGGGCGCCGAGGCCTATCGTCCCGAGTACCAAACTCACTTGGGAATCGGTCATTTCCCAACCCCCGACCAATGGCTCAGCAACTTGAAAGCCGATATCATCCTGGCCTTTTTTGGCTACAATGAATCCTTCGATGGACTGGATCGCGTGGAAAATTTTTCCGGGGAACTCGACGCCTTCGTCCGGCATACCTTGTCGCAACTATACAACGGGGAAAGCGCGCCCAGGCTGGTGTTGATTTCTCCCATCGCCTTCGAGGACTTGTCGGATCGACACCCCCTTCCCGACGGGGTGAAGGAGAACGAGCGGCTGGCCGCCTACACCGAGGCCATGAGGCGCGTTGCCCGTCGCCGTAACGTGGGGTTTGTCGATTTATTCAGGCCCACCATGCGGCTCTACAACCAAAATGAAGAGCCGCTCACCATAAATGGATTCGCCTTGACCGATGCGGGATACCGCAAGCTTGCCTCCATTCTGACCAATGCCTTGTTCGGCCGATCTCAGATACAATCCAAGGCGACCCGAAACCTGGTTTACCGGGCCGTTCAGGAAAAGAATTGGTTCTGGATGAACGACTACCGCGTGTTGAACGGCGTGCACGTATACGGTCGACGCTACAAGCCCTACGGAAACGTCAACTACCCCGAGGAAATCGAGAAAATCCGCCAAATGACCGTTTTGCGCGATGCCCGAATTCACCATGTGGCTCAAGGTAAAACGCGGGGCCTCACGGTGAATGATCAGCGCACCCGGTCCCTCACCCCGGTGGAGACCAATTTCAACCAGCCGATTGAATTTCTGGATGTGGATCGCGCCTTGGACAAGTTTGTTCTTTCCGAGGGATACGCCATCGATCTGTTTGCCTCCGAATCGGAATTTCCCGACCTGAAAAATCCCGTCCAGATGTCCTTCGACAACGAGGGGCGCCTTTGGGTGGCCGTCATACCGTCTTATCCCCATTACCGACCGGGTGAGGGAAGGCCCAACGACAAGTTGCTCATTTTTGAGGACACGGACGGGGATAACCGGGCGGACAAGCAGATCATTTTTGCCGATAATTTACACCTGCCCATAGGCTTTGAACTGGCCCCCGAAGGCGTTTATGTGGCCCAGCAACCCAATCTGGTCCTGATAGTGGATGACGATGGAGACCACCGAGCAGACCGCACCGAGATTCTATTGCATGGGTTTGACTCCCACGACACGCACCATTCCATATCGGCATTCTCCGCCGATGCCTCTGGCTCCATTTACATGAGCGAAGGCCGGTTTTTGCATTCCCAAGTGGAAACACCCTATGGTCCGGAGCGCTGCACCGATGGAGGGGTATGGAGGTTTGATCCCATGTCCTGGCGGTTGGAGCGGTTCATGCAGACCGATGTATCCAATCCCTGGAGCATGGCCTTCGACCCGTGGGGACAGAACTTTTTGTCGGACGCCTCCGGCGGGCAAAACTGGTGGGCGCTTCCCCTCTCGGCCAAAGTGCCCCACGGTTTTGAAATCGCCAAGGTAGACCAGTTTACCACCCATCGGGTCCGCCCAACCTCAGGTTCGGAATTTATCTATTCCCGGCATTTCCCCGATGAGGTTCAGGGAGATTTTCTCATCAATAACACCATCGGATTTCTCGGAACCAAGCAGCATACGCTGGTGGAGGACGGGGCGGGATTTACCGGTCAATTGCGTCAGGATCTGGTTTATTCCACCGATCCCAATTTTCGTCCGGTCGACCTCGAATTCGCCCCCGACGGTTCCCTCTATCTCATCGATTGGCATAATCCTTTGATCGGTCACATGCAACATTCCGCTCGCGACCCCAACCGCGACCACGATCACGGGCGCATCTACCGCATCACATACCCATCCCGGCCTCTGGTCGAACCGGCCAATATCGTCGGCGCTCCCATTTCCGAATTACTGGAAAACCTGAAGTTGCACGAATACCGCACCCGTTATCGCACTTGGCGTGAACTGAGGGGCCGCGATGCCGATGAGGTCCTGAAAGCGGTAAAGAAATGGGCCGGGAAGCTCGCAAAAAGCGATCCCCTCTACCAGCGTCACCTGCTCGAAGCCCTTTGGGTGACCTGGGGCCAAAACCGAGTCGATCCGGATTTGTTGAGGCAGTGTCTGGAGGCGGAGAGTTATCAATGCCGGGCCGGCGCGGTCCGGGTCATGCGCTACGCCTACCGGCAAATCCCCGATTACCTGGATCTGTTCTTGAAAGCGGCGAGCGATGCCCATCCCCGTGTCCGTTTGGAAGCCGCCGTGGCTGCTTCCTGGATGGCCGACCAGGCCGGGGCAAAGATCGTCATCGAAGCATTGAAACACCCGTTGACCAAGTGGATGGGTCCGGCCCTGGAAGGGGTTTTACTGACCCTGGATGGGGAAATACGCGCCTTGCAAAACCTGGAGCAATTGGATCGGAACATGCACCCCACACTTCATTCCTACTTGGCGGGAGACCTCGTGCTGCACGATCCTGAACGCGACGCTGTCCCGAGAATTCCCCAGACCAACCTCCCCTCGGCCGATCTCGAACTTCTCAAAAAAGGGGCCGAGGTCTACCACCGCGATGCCCATTGCGTCACTTGTCATGGCGAAAGAGGCCGGGGAACTACGGAAGAGATATATCCGCCCCTCACCAGGAATGAATGGGTCAACGGCGACGATGACCGCCTGATCAAAATTATCCTCAAAGGTCTCTGGGGACCCATCGAGGTAGATGGCAAAATCTACGATCCTTCCACTGGTGTTCCGCCCATGACCGGTTTTGAGCATTTGCTCACCGATGAGGAAATTGCCGGGGTTATCACCTATACGCGTATCAACTTCGGGAATCCCAAAGGCCTGGCCAACGTTGTCAGACCGGATGACGTGGCCCGCGTTCGGGAGGAGATCAAGGACAGGAAGACATTTTACATGGTGGATGAGATCCTGGCCGAACATCCCATGACCAACTGATGGCCTGCTGTATTATTACAATTGGGTGGCCGACTCACACACTTTTCAACGGCACACCATCGACGATTCGGGTCGAGTGGAGATCCGACTTAACCCGCATGTCTCACAAAATTCGTCGCGAGCGAACGGAGATCGAGCGCTGGTGTGGGCTTTGGGCAGAGGCGCGGATGAAGCTGGGTCGACACCCTGCGAAGTCGCCTGCATCTGTGCGGCGTACGGGCAGGCGAATCCAACGAAGTCCGCATCAGTGCCGGCATGTCCTGCCGCAGCCTTTAGGCGAAGCAGGATTTTCCGGACCGCAGTAGAAGATTTGTGAGATATGCGGGTTAAGATGCGCACCCACGATTTGGATGGGGATGACGACCTGGATATCGCAGTGGCCGGCAAGTCCGGGACCTGCCTGTTCTTCAATCAAACCAGGAAATAGTTGTTTTTTCCCGCAAATGAACTGAAATTGTCTCCATGTATCGCATTGCCGCTTTATTTGTGCTCAGCTTTGTCCCGGCCTGTATGGCTCAATCCGAATGGTCGCAATGGCGCGGCTCCTACGACGGAGCCGGGATCATCGAGGGCGGTCCGTTGATTACGGAGTGGTCCGAGACCAAAAACGTCATTTGGAAGTCTCCGGTCCCCGGCCGCGGGGCCTCCTCCCCCATTATTGCGGGGTCAAAGCTGTTTCTCACCACGGCAGATGACGAAGCCGGCCAGCAGTTTTTGCTCTGCTACGACCGGAACTCTGGAGAATTGCAGTGGCAAAAACTCGTTTTCGAAGGCGAGTTTCTGGTTCCCTCCCATCGTCTCAATACCGAGGCTACGCCCACACCGGTGACCGATGGAAAGATCGTCGTTACCCTCTTCGGGATAAATGGGGGACAGTCTCTGGCCGCCTTTGACCTGGATGGGGAGCGGCTTTGGTCAACTCGGGTGGCGGAAATTGATTCCCGGTTTGGCATCGGGGCCAGCCCGGTGCTCTATAAGGGCAAGGTCATCGTTCTAAACGACATTCGCCCCACCAATTTTGTGGCTGCCTACGATTTGCGGACCGGTGAGTTGATATGGAAAACCAAACGGCCCGGTGATCCCGACAATTATCACGAGAACCACAATTATCAAACCCCGCGGGTATTCCGATTGGAAGAGAGAGATCAACTGGTGACCACGGGGCTTGGCGAAATGGCCAGTTACGACCCCGATACCGGCCAGGTGCTCTGGAAAACCGAAGGGGGGGCGCGAGCCTCCGTTGGCTCTCCGGTGGCGGGTCACGATCTCATCTATTTTTCCGGCGGTTTTCCTGAAAGGGGAACCTTTGCCTTCAACGGCAAAACAAAACAGTTGGAGTGGACCAACCGCCTGGCCACCTACATCGTGTCCAATGTGCTGCATGGAGATTATCTTTACGGCTCCAACAATCGGGGCGAATTCGCCTGTATGGACGCAAAAACCGGGAATATCCTCTGGCGTAATTTATTCAGGGAAGAATTCCTGGCCTCTCCCTTTATTGCCGGTGATTATTTATACCTGACTTTGGCCAACGGCATAACCAAGGTTATAAAGCCCGATCCGGAACAATACCTGGAGGTTTCCGAAAACGTCATACCTGGAATGACTCACGCGACCCCAGCTATTGTCGATGGACGTATTTATTACCGCACAGAAGGCATGTTGTATTGCCTGGGAAAAAATAGGGTGGCGTGAACTACTCCATGATACGGACGAAAGTGTTTATTCGGGGTTGCTCCAGGGCTGCCTCCTGCCTCCTGGCTGTTTCGACCGCCTACTTGGCATTGGAGGGCGAAATTCATGACGACCCGGCAGCCTCGCAGACGGGTAAAAGATCGGTTGTCGTGACGGAAATCACCGACCGGATTACCATCGACGGCATACTCGATGAACCGATCTGGAACTCTGCCCCGAACATCGGCGATCTGGTCCAGAAAGAGCCCTATACCGGGCAACCCCCATCCGAAATAACCGAGGTCATATTGCTTCGCGACGCCGATTTTCTCTACATTGGCGTGAGGGCTTACGATTCCGAACCTGACAAGGTGATTGGAACCCAGATGATACGCGACGGCCAGATCTCCGCCGATGACCGCATCGAAATCCTTTTGGATACCTTTCGCGATCAACGTAGCGCCTTCTACTTTGCCACCACTCCGGCCGGAGCTCTCATCGATGGATTGGCCTTCGGGAACCAGGATCTGAATACCGATTGGGATGCAATTTGGGACCTGCGCACCACCCGTAGCGATAGCGGTTGGGTGGCGGAGGTGGCCATCCCCTTCAAGAGCCTCAACTTCCCGGCTGATAGCGAAGTTTGGGGATTCAACTTCGCGCGCAATATTTACCGCAAACAGGAGGAGGATAATTGGTCAGGGGCCCGCCTGGAAACGGAATTTCTGCGCATTTCCGAGGCTGGAGAGATTTCAAACATGACCGGACTCAACCAGGGTATCGGTTTGGATGTGCGGCCCTTTTTGGCCTCTACCTGGTTGAACCGGCAAGGGGAAAGTGACGATATCGACCTCGAGCCCGGCCTGGATATTTTCTACAATATCACCCCGAGTCTGAACCTCACCGGCACCATCAACACCGATTTCGGTGAGACCGAGGTGGACGAGCGCCTGATCAACCTTACGCGTTTCTCCTTATTTTTCCCCGAGAAACGGCCTTTCTTTCTGGAGGATTTCGGGGTGTTCGATTTCGCCAGTACGGGCCCCGATCCCCCGGGGGGTATTCCCGATGCGGGAGCCGACATCTACCCTTTCTTCAGTCGGAGAATCGGGTTGCTGAATGGTCGGGAAGTTCCCCTTGATGTGGGCGTCAAGTTGACCGGGAAAGTCAACAATACCGATATCGGGTTTCTGGGTGTCCGGACCGGCAGTACTGCTCTTGTGGAAGACAAAACCTTCTATGTGGGGCGTTTTAAACAAGACCTGTTCGAGCAGTCCTATGTGGGGGGTGTATTTACCAGGGGGAACCCGAGGCCCGGACAATCCAGCATTACCTACGGGGCCGACCTCAGCTTGGCAACTTCCCAGTTCCTGGGCGGACCGCGCAATTTCATATTCAATGCCTATGGACTGAAGAGTGAAAACGACGGCGTATCCGGTGATGATATGTCCCACGGGTTTTCAGCCCGTTACCCCAACGATAAATGGGATGGGATGGTAGTTTACCGGGAAATTCAGAAAAACTTCGATCCGGGTATTGGATTTGTGCAGAGGAACAATGTGCGCATGTACCGGGTGGCGGGCAGCTATAACCCGCGGCCGAAGGACTTCTGGAATATGCAGAAGATGTTTCACGACATCTACTACACCCATTTCGAGCGGTTGGATAACGGGATGACGGAAAGCTCCGAACTCTACATTACTCCGGTTGACTGGCATTTTCGTTCCGGGGATTCCATTCACCAATTGGGGGATTTCATTCGCGGATATGAACGCCTGTTCGAGCCGTTTGAGATTTCTCCGGGAGTGGTTCTGCCGGCGGGCGAATATAATACCACGCGTCACAAAGCTAACGTAGCCTTTGCCCAAAAGCGTCCCCTGTCCGGGAGCTTGAGCGTGGGTTGGGGGCAATTCTGGTCGGGGTCCTCCGAAGACGTAACCGCAAGGCTCACCTATAAATTACCCCCCTGGTTCACCTTTATCGCCAGCGCCAACCAAACCTTCGCCAGCCTGCCCCAGGGCAAGTTCACCGCCCGCATCCTTACCTCTACCTTCCATTTTGCCGCCTCGCCTCGCCTCACCTTCTCCAACCTGGTTCAATACGATAACCGGTCCCGCAACCTCGGTTGGCAGAGCCGTATGCGCTGGACCCTGAAACCGGGTAACGATCTCTTCCTCTCCTTCAACCAGGGTTGGATCAGTGAGGATACCGACAGCCTGCGCTTCCGTACGGGGGATACCAAACTCGCCGCCAAGTTCCACTATACCCTTCGCTATTAAGCGACCTTTCGAGAGCAAATTCAGAAGGAGGTCTTGACCACGGATTACACGGATGAGCACGGATTTTAAAATTAAACGTAACTGCTCAGGTTTCCATAGCCTGGATTAAAGGAGGCCACACTAGAATGAACTGCAAAGCCCAGTGTCGCACAGCGCACACTGGGTTGAAATGGACAAAAACAACGAACCCCAACGGGGTTCCACAATGAATCTCACAAAATTCGTAGTGAGCGAACGAAGGTCGAACGTTGGTGCGGGTTTCCTGAGCACAGTAGAAAAACATCCATTCGGACGATTGCTTAAGATACCTGAGTAGTTACAATTAAACAACGCTTCGCTTGATGCCTTCCTGCTTCGCCCATGGGCTACGGCAGGACAAGACGGCACCAGGATGGAAAGGATTTGGAATGGACTAACCACAGAGTCCACAGAGAACACAGAGATTTGGAAATAAGAATGGTTTGTTTTTACGACTATTGCATTCTTTGCGGCTATTGTCCCATCCGCGCCTCACCCCTCAAACTTGAACATTCCATCATTCCATTCCCCCCGCGCCCTTGGGCGCTTCTCCCTAGCTCCTAATTCCTAATTGGAGCCTGTCCCAGATTCCGGGATTTTGAAAACGAGGAGGATTTGCAGTCGACAGTGACGAGGTCTATCTGGTGGGTCAGGCTCCCAGAAAGGGTTTTCCGGGCCTAAATTCACTCAACTGCGCCCGATTCGAGCCTTGCTGCGTCTTTCAACCTCACCTGGATCCAAAATATTGAGCTTAATGCCGGATTTCGGGCATGCGGCGGCCTTACCTCTACTGGAAGGTTCAACTTTGATCAGCGTGTGGGGCGCCCCGAAAGCTCAGGCCGCCTTGGCTTGAGCTGCAAGTTGCTCCAATCTCACTTTTCGACTGATCCAGGCCAAGTTGTGGGCGAGCACGCTCCACCCTACTGCGACCCTGCGGTGTTTTAAGCCTTTGGCGCGCCAGACTCGTCCGCATCCGTGGTTCTTAACAATGGCTATGCGCGCTTCGGTGCCGCCGCGGCGGGTTTGCCAGCGGCAAAAATCAGGCTCCTTGAGGCGGGCTTTCAACTTGGAGGGACTTTTCGGACATATGTGGCTGCTCAGCCCTGCCTTCTTTAATGCCTTACGTGTAGCTGCCCCATCGAAACCCCGGTCGGCCACCGCCCATTTCAGGCCTTGTTGCCTTTTGAGGGAGTGTTGGCGTTGTACGCTTTCGATTAATTTATCTCCCTCCCAAGGAGCCGTTTTGCCGTAGAGCATATAATCAATGACCATGCCGCCGGGACTCTCGGCCATAAACAGTTCGTTGCCGAACTCGGTCTGCGCGCCCGCCTTGCCCCGCACGATCACAGCGATATCTGTTTCGTAGACACTGAGGATCTTCTTGTGGTTTTTGACCAGACGTCCGCCGATAATGCGTTGGTGGGCTTGCTCAATTACTTGGGGCAGCAAATCGAGTTGCCCATCGATACGCCTGATGACTTGATCGGCAAGAGCGCGGCTAAAACGGGTTTGTGCGAAGCGGGCGTCCAGCAAGTTGCGGTGTTTCAGGGCGTGCCCGCCGACCCGTTTGAGGAATCGTTTCATCTTGCGCAGGATCTTCTTGCGAGCCTTCGCCCCTCCCTTCTTGCGGCGGGTTTGCGTCATCTCAATACACAGCTTGTTCATGCGGCCCATCAGGACATCCGGGGATTTAGGCATCCGATTCAACAGGCCTTCATCGCGGATCAGTTTCACCGCTTTGAGCAAGGTGCGCGTCACGTCACCCAAAAGCGCCCAATCGATCGGAAAGTGAATGTTTGCCTCCAGACAGGTCGAATCGACCAGGCAAACCGAAAGATTCTCCGCCTGCTCCACTCCCAGTTGGATGCAATTGCTCTGATCGCCCGCGAGCTCAACCAGCCGGGTGTTGAACGCGCGCAACTGTTCATCGCTGAAAAGCTGCGAGGCGCGGTGTAGCGTACTCTTCGAGGTCCACTTCACGCCAAACAAACTGCGGATTGCGCAAAAATCGCTCAAAAGATCACTAGAGGCCAACGTTATCGAAAAAGCTCTAAAGCTTGGAACACCCAGCAAGTGACGTAGCAGTTCCACTCGTAGCGAGAAAACCGCAAACTTCGCTTGTTTATGGCACAAAACCCCCGAGGCGTTCGGCGGCAACTGCGACAACCCGAAGTGGATCGCCATTTTTTCCAACCCACCTCGGGTCAGATTATCATCGATTTGGCGCAAATCTTCGACCAGACGGTCATAATCACGATTTTGCAAAACCGGCGTTAAAGCTGGACGAAGCAAACTTTGAAAGGCTACCGTATCAGCAGAATTGGTTTCTTTTAATTCGTTCATACCAAATTATAGAGACGCTATTTAGGGCGAATCGAGGTTTTTCACCTCTTTTCGCCCGACTTTTTTATCCTAACACTTTGTCCCACAATGGGTTCCCCCCCTGGGACAGGCTCTAATTGGCGTGCCCCAGCGCGCCACCACTCCCTCTCCCCAATTCCCTTTACGGTTGGTAAATCTTCAGCAAAGCCTGAGTTCCGAAGTCCTCCCCTCCCTGCGCCGCCAGTTTCTGGTAAAGGGTTTTGGTCAGTTTCAGGCCAGGCAGATCTAGCCCCATTTCTTCGGCCGATTCAATGGCGATCCGCATGTCCTTGATGAAATGTTTCACGTAGAACCCCGGGGCGAAGTCGCCTTTCAGGGCGCGAGGCGCCAGGTTGGATAACGACCAACTGGCAGCGGCGCCGGGTTCTATGCTCTTCAGAACCGTAAATGGATCCAACCCGGCCTTGCCGGCATAGGCCATGGCTTCCGAAATCCCTATCATCCCGCTGGCGATGGCAATCTGATTGCACATCTTGGTGTATTGCCCGGAACCGGCCGGCCCCTGCAGCACGATATTCTTCCCCATGATTTGGAAGATGGGCCTGGCGCGATCGAAGTCTTCCCGTTCTCCCCCTACCATGATGGAAAGCTTGGCGTTTCGCGCGCCGAGATCTCCGCCCGAAACGGGGGCATCCAGGGAAGCGATTCCCTTTTCGGCCGCCGTCGCCGCAATTCGTTTGGCCAGGGTAGGGCTGGAGGTGGTCATATCGATCACCAGGGAGCCCCTTGGGGCTTGGTCCAGAATCCCTTCCGCTCCGAAGTAGACCGCCTCCACGTCCTTGGGGAAGCCGACGATGGTTATGATAATGTCTGCTCCGGAAGCGGCCTGCCCCGGAGTGTCGAACCAGATGGCGCCGCCTTCCAATAAACCTTCCGCTTTGGATCTGGTGCGGTTGTAAACGTGAACCGGATGCCCGGCTTTGAGTAAGTGTCCGGCCATGCTTTGACCCATGACCCCGGTTCCGATGAATGCAATGGTCTCCGTGCTCATGACGGGAAATAGAAATCGCGGGGCAAAAGGGGTCAAACGCAAAACATCCTGTAACAGGTTCATTCAACGGCTGAGTTCCCCGGTGAAAAAATAAGAGGGCAGCACGGTCGCACAGATGGTTATGGCAACTTCCCATGGGCTGTGCTATTTGGAGAAAATGTTAATGTTTTGCGTTTGACCTCTTTTCCGTACTAATACTGCCGGGAACAATCCTCCTTCTCAGTCCTCTTACAAGCCAAACTGATATCATGAAACAAATGCTTCCTTCCCTTTTTCTTCTTGGTCTTTCCTCTTTTGTATGGGCGGAAAGTCCAGCCACCGTTGAGCAAGCCAGGGAGGCCCTGCAAGACGCCGCCATCGACCAGGAAACCGACTTCGCCGAGGCCTATGAGGCGGCTGAAGCCGCCGGGGTAGAGGAATCGGACCTGCTCGAGACCAAGGTTCTGCATTTGCTCGGCCGGGGAGATCTGGAGGCGGTAATGGCCCTCGTTCCCGCCATGGAGGAACATGCCGAAAATTTTCGAGTGGGAGAGGACGGATTTTTCACGGATCTGACCCAGGTTCTCGGTCTTATCGAGAATCTGAAAGCCCTCATTGCCCGCCAGAACGGGGATTGGGAAGCCTTTGAAAGGCACGTCAAAGAGGGCTTCTGGAAGGCTCCCAATCTCAGCCAAGCCTTTGGGATGGCAGAATTGATATCCGAAACCAGGGCGGACCAGGCCCTGAAGAAGGCCATGGCGGAATTGAAAATACCCATGGATATGGCAATTGCCAGTGTGGACGGATCGACTACCACTTTGGCCGAGTTGTCAGAAGGCCAGAAGGCCATCCTGGTCGATTTTTGGGCCAGTTGGTGTGGGCCATGCATCGCCCTCATGCCCGAATTGAAACACAAGTCCGAGGTTCTCCCCTCCCAAGGCGTCCCCGTCGCCGGTATGAACACCGACCGCATTGACCCGTTGGTAAAGGCCCGAAAAGTGCAGGAGGAACACGGCATGGACATGCCTTGGTTGATCGAGCCTGAGGCCAGCCCCTTCTCCCGGGCTCTCATGGTTGATTCTATTCCGCGCATGGTCCTCATCAGTCCGGAAGGGGGCGTGTTATTCAACGGACACCCCATGGACCCCGAGTTGGCTGCCACCTTGAAGTCCATCGGGGTTACCCTTTGATCCCCTTTTCAGCGACTTGGGATTTAATCCTCTTTCCGCTTGATTTTGCCGGAAAAGAGGGCACCTTTTTTCTACTTAGTGTTCTTTGGAGTTTAATGCCATGCTCCGAATTTTCCAGCCAACCCCTGGTTGGCCGATCATTTTGGGGGTGTTCCGGAATTCGACCTCGAATCGGAGCATAGGGCTGCACGTCGATGATGATAGTTAACATCGTTAAAATGCTGTCGCACACTTATTATAAGTGCCTATGATGAAGCATTACCAATGGCTGCGTAAACCAGTCATCGTCTCTACTCTGACGCCTGATGGGGGATAGGGACGTCGTTATCAGGCATAGCTCCCGCGGGGTATCCAGCCGGGAGCCGTATCATCAAACTGGCTACTGGCGATTCGATAGCGGGTCACGCCGCGACCGGGTTGCGAAAGCAAAAGCGTGACTAAACGTGTAGACGTCGTATGTGAAGATTCCAGGGACGCGGGTTCGACTCCCGCCACCTCCACCAGTCTTCACTCGCAGCAAAGCGTAGAGTGAAGGCAGACGCGCCATAGGCCCGTGCAGGTTGCCCTACGGAGAGTTGAGGCTCACTTACTCCGGCACGTAGTCCACTTCCAGCAGGTCGATTTCGCAGTGGAAATGGTGCTGTTCGACGCGGGCGGCGGCGAACGACAACAGGTTGTTGGAGCTGCTGGGCACGGTGTAGGAGTCCGCCACGCTGGTGTCCACAGTGTAGCCGAGGTCGGCCATGGACTGAAGCGTGATCGCGCTGAGCGCGGAGCCGTCGAGATTGTAGGTCATCAACTCGCCGGGCATCACGGACAACCGCCAGTGCTTGTCCTGTGATCCGGATCCTCCACGCTCGTTTTCCACGGGAACCTTACCCCCTTGGTAACTCGATCCACCGGCCGCATTGAAGGCGGCAATGGCATTGGTCCCGGGCCAATGCGTGTCGGGCGGCGGATCGACCGCTTGGCCGCCTTGGAATGAGGGATTCTGCAAGTTGTCCCACCGGATCCCGAAACCCAAGACATGGGCCAATTCGTGCTCGGCAATATGCCCCACTGTGGTAGTGCTGAGCCTGCTAGCATCGGTTGAGTCGAACCTGATGCGTCCGATGACGGGGGTTTTCGACGACGAGCGCTGGGTGCAGATTCCAGCCGACGCTGTCGTTCCGCCTGAGCCATCCATGTCCACGAAGTAGATGTAGACGCGCACGTCGTCCACAAATCCGTCGAACGCGACGTCGGTACATGGGTCGTCCTGAGGGTTGTTGGAGAAATCGACGTCGGTCAGATCATTGGTGATGGCCCTTTCCCAGAAACCGGCGGCGGCGTTGATCGCCGCCTTAATCGCTGCCGAGGGCTGGGGATCGACGTATACGAGGTCGATGTCGAGGCCGGGGCTGGTGATCTGGCGCTCCTTCACGTCCACCAGGACCGATTCGGAGCAATTGTTGGTGGTGTTCGATTCTTCCGCCACCGCCTCCACACACGCGCCGTAGTACCAGGTTCCCGGCATGGATGGGGGCGGTGAGCGAGATCGATTCCGCGCTAGAGCCCGAGGCGGCCAGCGTGCCCACCGCGTCCGTGCCGACCTGCGCGTCCGAGGTCGTGATGGTCGCGTTGGACGAGCGATAGTAGCGCAATGTCGTCGCGGTCGATTCTCCGTCGCCAGTATTGCTCACTGTGGCCGACAGGGTAAAAGATTCCCCTGCATCCAGGCTGTCATCGCTCACGGAGGGCGCCCCCACCGTCAGGTCCGGTCTGGTAGGAGGTGGTGGCATTGTCACGACCACTTGCACCGACTCGGAGCAGTTGTTGGTGGCGCTCGTCTCCCCCGCCACAACATCCACGCAAGCGCCGTAGTACCAGGTTCCCGGCGTGGAAGAAGCGGTGAGTTCTATCGACTCCGAGCTGGAGCCCGAGGCGGCCAGCGTGCCCACCGCATCCGTGCCGACCTGCGTGTCCGAGGTCGTGATGGTCGCGTTGGACGAGCGGTAGTAGCGCAAGGTCGTAGGTTCCGATTCTCCTTCGCCCCGGTTATGCACGTTAATACTGAACGTGAACGATTCCCCTGCATCCAGGCTGTCATCGCTTACGGATGGCGTCCCCACCATCAGGTCCGGTCGTATCACGACCACCTGCACTGACTCGGAGCAGTTGTTTGTGGTGTCTGATTCGTCCACCACCGCGTCCACGCAGGCGCCGTAGAAGTAAGTGCCTGATGTAGAGGGTGCGGTGATCTCTATCGACTCTGCGCTCGTTCCCGACACTGGGAGCGTGCCCACCGCGTCGGTGCCCACCTCCGTGTCTACAATCGTAATAGTCGCGTTGTGAGAACGGTAGTAGCGCAAGGTCGTAGGTTCCGATTCTCCTTCGCCCCGGTTATGCACGTTAATACTGAACGTGAACGATTCCGCAGGACCCAAGCTGTCGTCGCTCACCGAGGGCGAGGATACCACCAGGTCCGGGTCCGTCATTGTCGGCGGTAGTTCGTAGAATTCAATCTGCCCAATACCGGTTGTCCCTCCCACTCCTTCCAGGATAGCCGAGAAGGAACCTTCCGCAGGTAGTTGGACAATGAAACCGGATTCCTTGGGATCGGTGATGAAGCCGGGGAAACGGCTCTCGATTTCACCATCATTCCAATCGGCAAAGTCGTCGTTGGCGGTCTCTTCCCTGGTGGCTAAATTAACCAGGGTCATCCTCGGATCGGCCAACACGTTTCCGGTGTAATCGGGCAGGGCATCGGCCAGAGAGGGGCCGCGCGCCACCACCAGAACTTCCACAGGTGAGTCTCCAGTGGTCATGGCCGATCCAATCAGTCTTTCCTCGTCGAAATCCACCAAGGCACGATTGGACAAGTTCCACAACCGGGCTTCGGTGATGGAACCGCTTCCGCCGACTTCATAAAATTCGATCTGGCCGAGACCGGTGGCTCCACCCACACCCTCGACGATGGCCGAGTAAGCCTGATCCGCATCCAGCATCAAAATGGCCCCGGACTCCTTGGGGTCGGTGATGAAACCGGGGAAACGGCTCTCGATTTCACCATCATTCCAATCGGCAAAGTCGTCGTTGGTGGTCTCTTCCCTGGTGGCTAAATTAACCAGGGTCATCCTCGGATCGGCCAACACATTTCCGGTGTAATCAGCCAAGTCATCCGCATCGGCCAGGGACGGACCGCGCCCCACCACCAGAACTTCCACTTGGGTGCCGGGCTCCCCAACGGCCCGGACCGAACCGATCAAGCGTTCATCTCCGTTTCCAACAAAGGCCCGATTGGATAGATTGAGCAGTCTACCCGGATCGCTGGCCAACGCGGCGCATCCCATGAGGATGGGTAAGGCCAGGGTCAATGCTCTCGGTCCGGACATATTATTTCTCAGATAATTTTTTGGTCCTTCCAAGGTAAGGAAAAAGAATTAAAAAAAGACAAAGTCGATTATCAAGCCATCGGTAAGGAGAACTACTGCGGAGGATTGCGCTGGGAGCTGCCGCCCGAGCTGCATTCAGGGAAAAGGTCAAAGGCAAAGTGTCCAGATTATGACAGGTTTAAGTCCAAATTTCACTTGTTTCTCCTCGATTCAGCGGCGCGCATCTCCGAGTGGTGGTAGGGTCAGGTTTTGATTGGGTTTCGGTCTTCGCTTTTTGCTCAGGGAGACTCAAAAGTCTACATCCTAATTCGCTCGTAACTACTCAGGTATCTTAAACACTGGTCCGCATGGATGTTTTATTGATAACCTATTGCGAAACTGTAGGAGGGGGTTTATCCCCCGATTGCGGTGGTAAGTGTCTGGCGTAGTGCGTCCATGGAAGTGGGGGCATGAACCACAGAATACGCAGATACGAGGCTGATATGATGAGGTTTATCGTGATCCTGATCCTGATCAATCTCCCCCATTCCTAATTCCTAATTCCTAATTCTTCTCCCCCCCTCCTACAGTTCTCTCAATCACCACCCCAATTTCATTCCCATACTTTCCGACGATCCAGGCTATGGAGACCTGAGTTGTTACATTCGCACCATATTAGCGCCACCGGGGCCGGTATGGGATGTCCATTCCCCAAGATTCGAGTGCTAGGCAGGCCCCTGCCATGATCTCCATGGAGGGAATTACCGGTCCTGAATTAAAGAATACCAAGGCTTGCCGGAGAGGGTATTCCCGCTAACTCACAGTTGACGCAATGGCAAAAACCCATTTAATTGCCAACCGGGGATTATTTCCGAAAAACCCTGCCATTAATCAAGACTCATGACAAATGCAACCGATCCATCCATAACAAACAAGGTCAAGAAAATCGTTTCCGAAACACAGGACGAAATCGACACAATAACGGATGAATGCATCCTGGAAATTACTAAAAAGGGGCCTAGCAAGACCTCCAGTCCCCTGATGCAATCATTAAGGATTCTCATCAAGTTTGGGAACCGGTTTGCCCTGTTAGGGGAAAGAACTGTTTCGGAGTTGGAGTCAGGACCTGCCTCAGATAAACGATAGAAGACTCTTTTCCCGGGAATCATTTTATTCAGGCCTGAATGGATAACTGGTTTGGACTCAAAGGGGTGCGCAGACATATTTGTCTGCTTTCAGTTGTAGGAGCGGCTTTACGCCGCGATCCCATGAAACAGCCTCACCGCAATCGGGGGATAAAGCCGCTCCTACAGCTGAAAACCAATACTCCGGAGCCTATCCCAGAACCCTTCCTCCCATCAGCCATCCTCCTCCAGCCTTCAGCTTTTGGCCTTTCATCCTCCGTAACTCGGAAATTCAGCAACTCTTTATCATCCCTTTCCCATCCGCGCCTCACCCCCTCGACCCTCAAACTTGAACATTCCACCACTCCACCACTCCCTCTCCCCTCTTTCCCAGGCTCCCAGATTAGGCAGAAGCAGTCGATGGTAGGAGTTTTATTGAAACTAACGACTCTTTTCCAGCGTTGTTCTTTCCGTATCCCGGCAATTTTAATGACGAACCGTTAAGAACTCGTTGGAGCCCTTTCATGAAGAAAAAAACCGGCCTCGATTCGTGTGAGATGTGCAGCCCTCTTTCTCGCCGCAAATTTTTAAAAACATCGAGCGTTGCGGCCGCCTCCGCAATGCTGCCCTTTGCTGCGGGGACCCACCCGCTTGCGGCGGAAACTGTGGCGGAAACGCCCCAACTCCCCAAATCAGAAACCCTGGTTAAAACCCTCTATTCCAGTTTGAGTGAAAAGCAGCGCCGGACGATTTGCTTTCCTTCCGACCACAACCTTCGCCACGAAATCGAAAACAACTGGTTCATTGTGAGAAGGAGCCGCATCGGCAAGTCCTTTACGGCGGACCAGCAAGCCATGATTCGGGAAATATTCATGAACATGCACAGCGAGGAATATGCCGAACATGTCATGAAGCAGGTGGAGGAGGACAACGGCCGAGGCGGTTTTGGGAATTGCTCCATCGCCCTGTTTGGGGAGCCGGATACGGGAAAGTTTGAATTTGTCCTGACGGGCAGGCATACCACCCGGCGTTGCGATGGCGACTCGGTGGAAGGCGCCGCATTTGGCGGCCCCATCTTTTACGGACATGCCTCACAGTCCTTCTACGAAGAACCGCACCATCCCGGCAACGTTTATTGGTTTCAGGCCAAAAGGGCCAACGAAGTCTACCAATTGATGGATGGGAAACAACGGGAACAGGCTTTACTCGGAGTATCGCGCCGGGAGCGTGGAAAAAAGACGGTGGAGTTGACCGGTAAGACGGAAGGGCTGGCCGGAATCCCCATGACCGAACTCACTTTTGATCAAAAAGCCGAAGTGCGAAAAGTTCTCGACGATCTGCTTCTACCCTTCCGTAAAGTCGATCGTCGGGAGTCGTTGAAGCTCATCGAAAAAAGCGGTTTCGATAACCTTCACCTGTCATTTTACAAGGATCAGGACGTGGGCCGGGATGGGGTGTGGGATGTTTTCCAGATCGAGGGCCCGCACATGGTTTGGTTTTTCCGGGGCGATCCGCACGTGCATACCTGGGTGCACATCAAGGATCACGTTTGAAGGGAACGGTCCTGCTTGTTTAGAGGATCCTCCCAGGGTCGCGGATATGGTTTGCTGAGGCCTCAGAACTGCTTGCGCAAGGATACGCCGAAAGTGCGAGGTTCGGGCAAAAAGGAAGCAAACGTCTGCGTGGATCCCGGGCCCGTTCCGGAACCCTGGATCGGAGCGTCAAAGGCAATCAGGATATAATCCTTATTAAAGAGATTTTTGGCCCATAGCTCGACGCCCCAGCCATCATTCAAATGAGCGAGCCCGACACGCCCGTTGAAAACGGTGTAACTCTCTTGAAATTTCTCGATATCCAGGTCTGCCCCAGTGTTGTAACTGCTCATGTAACGCAGATCGAGGTGGGCAAAGCTTCGCCAGGTATTGTTCAAATTACGCTCGTAGGTGGCGGAGCCCGTAAAGGTCCATTTTGGGGCGTTGGAGAGCTGACGACCCGCCAGGTTCTCATTGGAGATTCCCGCCCCGTACCTGGTGTCGGCATAGGTCGCGCCTCCCCGTAGGGTGAACTCGTTTGACAGCTTGGCCGTCGTTTCCAATTCGATCCCTTTTGAGGAGACCGCTTCTATATTCTCCAATAGAAAGCTCGAGCCCGTAAAGGAAACCAGTTGGTAATCCTTTAAATCCATATAAAAAACCGTGGCGTTGAGAGTGGCTCGGTTCTCCAGGAGACCGAATTTGCCCCCGATTTCGAAAGAGTCGACCAATTCCTCGTCGAATTCGAGGTCCGAAGCCGAAGGAATGCCTCCCGTAAGGGGATTTGCCAGAACGACGCGATCGAGATTGAACCCTCCCGCTTTGAAACCTCGGGAGAAGCCCGCGTAGAGCAAGAAGTCTTCACTCAAGTGATAGCTGGCGCTGACCGTGCTCGACCATCTCTCCTCCGAGAGACTGTCGCTGTATTTGCCGTCCATGAAAGGATTAACAAACGGCAAACAGGCCAAACCAGTAACAGTGGGGGCTGCTTGCGGTGGCACCAGACCCCCGGCAACCGCTCTTCCCAAGTTGGCCAGAAAGGCCGGGCTGCAGGCGCGATTTTGGCTTTTTATGTCCGCATCCATGTTCTTCGTCTCTTCCGTGTAACGCATACCCAGGGTAATCTCGAATTCCTCGGTCACGCGGAAGGTATTATGGGAAAAGAGCGCCCAGCTCTCCACCGATTGCTTAAAGGCGTCTTCAACTACGCCGTGACCTTCCGGGAACACCTGACCGGGTGGCAAATTTGTCAGGCCGGAATAAAACCCGCTCAGGGGATTGCCCGAAACAAGTCCGTTGACGTATGGCTCGTAGGCTGAACCGTAGCGAAGCGCGTCACGGTAGTCGAGGTCCTCGCGGATGAAAAACAGCCCAACCATCCAGTCCACCCATTCCATTTCAGACTCCACGCGAAACTCCTGGGTAAAGGTCTCGAACCCCTGAAAATACCCGCCTTTGTCTCGATACGCTATATCGAGGTTGGTGTAGTCGATATCCTGGCCCCGCGACGACTCCCAGTCGCGGAAGGCTGTGAGCGAGGTAAAGGATGCGGCGCTCGAATCCACCGTAATTTCACCCGAGATTCCCCATTCGGAAACATCGTCATTGTAATCTCTGTTGGGATTGACCGATACCTTACGGTCAAACGGGTCTCCCAGCAGGTCGCCCCCCAAGGCCTGAATCAGACCGAGCGTCGGCCCCGGAACCAGGGTGACAGCGGCGCAGCATTGCTCCTTCCGATCGGTATAATCGGCAATGATGCGGACTTGGGTCTCATCACTCGGTTCAAAAAGGAGTTGGCCCCGCGTGAATAGGCGATCCCGATCATTGTAATCCCGGCCCGTTGCGATATCCTCTAGAAATCCGTCCCTTTGCGTATACACCATATCGAAGCGACCGGCCAAGGTGTCCTCGATTATCCCCCCGGTAATTCCAGCTTCCAGGCGAAGATTGTTATAATTGCCGTAACCGATTTTTCCATAACCACTCTGTTCGAAGGAGGGCCCTTTGGTGACCACATTGATCAATCCCATTAAAGTGTTCCGGCCAAACAGGGTGCCTTGCGGACCGCGCAAAACCTCTATGCGCTCGACCTCGCCAAGTTCATTCAGAGCGACGGTGTTGCGGCTTCGATAGACACCGTCGATAAAAACCCCGACGGCCGACTCGAAGCCTGGGTTTTCGCCATTTGTGCCGATGCCGCGGATGCGGACGAGTGATCCTGTGCTCTCGGCTTGGGACGTGGTGACAAACAGGCTCGACGAAATCGCCATCAGTTCCCGGATATCAGTCACCCCCGAATATTCGAGCTGATCTTCCGAAAAAGGGGTCAGGGCGATGGCCAGTTCCTGGGCATTTCGTTCCCGCTTGGTAGCTGTTACGACGAATTCCTCCAAGTCTATGACTGCCAAAAAATCTTCCTCTTCCTCTGCCGCGGCAGTCCCTTGGAATGGAGGAATGGCCGAGCAGGCCAAAACGGAAAGGCAGATCAGGAGATGCGAGTGGAATTTTGATAACTTCATATTCTCTTTCAATTAAGCTTTTCCCATGCCGGAGTATGAGAAGCAATAGCCCCGGAGGGGTCAAGGCGATCTTTCCGGGAGGGTTCCTGTCACGCCATAGCCCATTGGCGAAGGAGGACCTGTCACGCCGTAGCCCGCCACGCGGCGAAGGCGGATGACCCCTTCGTCTGTTCTACAGCCGCTTAACTAAGCAAATTTACCATGAAATATCGAATTAAGGCCGGCGTCTCAGAAATAGTTGGAATTGGGGTGGTGATTGAGAGAACTGTAGGAGGGGGTTTATCCCCCGATCTTCCAAATGGCCTCGCAGCAATCGCGGCATAAAGCCGCTCCTACAGCTGAAAACCAATACTCCAGAGCCTATCCCAGAACCCTTCCTCCCATCAGCCATCCTCGTCCAGCCTTCAGCTTTTGACCATTCTTCCTCCGCAACTCGGAAACTCAGCAACTCTTTATCATCCCTTTCCCATCCGCGCCTCACCCCCTCAACCCTCAAACTTGAACATTCCATCTCTCCATCATTCCCCCCCTTCCCCCGCGCTAGAAGTGGTATTTCATGGTCAGGCTGACCCCGAACATTTTGAGGTCCCCTGTGGTGAGCCAGCCCCATACGGGTTCGCTCAAATCTTTGCGCAGATTGGGGGCGTGGCTGCGCAACGGATCCCAGACGAAGTTGTCTCCGCTGAAGGAGTCGAAGTTGACCCAACGGCCCTTGACTCCAAAAGTGATCGATTCAGTGACCGCGTAGTCCAACCCGAACAGTGCCTGGTAGCCGAACAAAGTGTCGGAGAGTTCTGTTTGGGCGCTACTGGTGCTCCCGGCAAGATTCCGGCGGATCTCATCCACATTGGGCAAGCCGGCGCCGGTGCTGATGGCGTTTACATCGGGGTTCCGCGCCCACACGCTGGCGTAGTCCATATCGGTATAACCCACCCCTGCGCCAATCCCCACATAGGGAGTGTAGCGGCTGCTATTGGGATAGTCGAAGTATAGATTGGCAAACAGATTATGAGCGGTAACGTTGCCTATGCGGTCGATGGCGGTGCGAATTTCCTGGGCCAGCTTGTCGTCCTGAACGCCGGTGGCGCCGGGAATGGGGGAGGTCTGGTCGTATCCGGTATCCCGAAAGAAGTATTCCAGTTCAAACCTGAACCGGCCCCACCCACGGCCTGGGTACTTGCCCCTTATATCATAACCGAGCGCCGCCCCGGCCAGGATTCCTTCCGCGCTATCGAACCCGTTTTTCCAGAAATTGCCAATTCCACGATTCGGACCTGTACAGTTGTAGTTCTCGTAACCTTCGGTTTGAGTGACCGTGGCGAACATGGGGTTGATGAACTCGTCACACACGCTGGCCCTGTCGTTGGAGGTGCCGGTCATATCCAGGCCGGAGGCGAAATTGGCGCCCAACTCACCACTCAGATAGAACCCCGATTCGGCCGCTGCCGCATGGGTCGAAAACCCCCACAGAGCCATCATCAGGAGCGGGAAATAAAATAGGACGGGCAGGCCCCGAGCGGCTGTTCCCGAACTGGGCCCGTGTTTCGGGGGGAGAGTGCCGGTGTCTTCGCCAACGCGTGACCTTTTCTCGGCTTGTCCAATCAGGTTTGTGCATCGGTTCCTTCTTGGGAAGGGTGAAGAAAAGAAGTCCGGAGTTACCATTTGTAAATTGGGGTTGGGAGATCTCATTTTATTTTGAATTTGCAGCGGCCTTCCCCGTGGCCGGGCAACCATCACTTTAACGCGGCATCATATTCCCCCGGAGCCCAGGGTCAAATCCAATCCCAAGGCATTTTGGAAATAATTTGTGGAACCCCGTTGGGGTTCAATCATATGGGCGGTCGGTACCCCAGCGTGCGCTACCATGCTTTGCCTAAACCGTGCTTCGCAACGCTACGCAGGTCAAGAGGCTTCGCACGGCACAGCGCGACGCTGGGCTGCGGAGTATAACGCCGTTGGCGTAAAGCGAGATGTTTGACCGCGACCCCTCCGCGACCAGCATCCAGGAATAGACTCTCGCAAAGTCGCCAAGAGCGCAAAGAGATGAAAAAACAGGAAATAGGAAAAATAGCCACAAAAGGCACAAGGAGAAGGCACAAAGGCACAGAGGCACAAAGGGGGGGAGACGCCCAACGTCGCGCGCCATCGGCTACTCAACCGGGACCTCCCAACTGGCTGTTACGCCAACGGCGTTAAACTCCAGAGCCCAGTGTCGCGCAGCGCACACTGGGTTGAAATGGACAACAAATTTGAACCCCAGCGGGGTTCCACAAATAATTCCCAAAATTCCAATTAAATAAACCCTCCATCTCATCAGTGTATATTCGCGCGCCTTCCCCCTTCCTCCACACTTGATCGTGATCTTGATCCCTCTCCCTAATTCCTAATTCCTAATTCCTAATTCGCGCCCTTGGGCGCTTCCCTCTTTGCGTCTCTTCGCGAGCTTTGCGAGAGTCAAATCCTCCCTCCTCTCCTTTTGAGTCTTTTGTGCTTATTGTGGTTAATCCCTTCTAATTCCTAATTGGCGCGCCCCGGCGCGCTTATGCCGCCCCCCAGGCAATCCGATGCCCCCTCGTCCAGGATTTTGGCGATATCGGGCACGGTTTTCCGCCGGATTCCGCCAGGCAGGCGCTCCAGATAGGGGTCGACCGGGATGGATTCATGGTCTTCTTCCTCCGACAAGTCCTCCTCCGGGTCGAAATAGAGTGAGATTCTACGCGCTTGAGTTTCCAGAATCAGGCTGGGGTTTTTGACCCTTCCCCGTTTCAAGGGTTCAAACAAGCAGGGGTAGTAATCATCCTTGTAACATTGAATGAAGTCCTTGACGAATTTTTCTCCGACCGACTCGTATTCATTGATCAAAACCACGTCGGAAAAATGAATACAGGCGTCGTAGTAGGCAGAGAGGCTGGGGTGGCGGCTGAGCATGCGGCAACTGACCACGGATAGGATCCGACTCAACTCCTTTTTGGCCTGCCCGAGCAGATCCTTCAAACTCTCCACTTGATCAACCGGGTTCATGGCTCCGGCGGCGATGAGAATAGAGGTGAATCCGGCCCTTAGTCCCCGGGGGGGCAAACTTCCCAGATCCGTTTCGAAGTAGTTCAAGGCAACGCCTTCCAGGGCCGGGATCCTTTCATCGTATTCCGATGGCGGTTCTCGTTTGGAAATAGCGACTTCGAACGGATCCGATTCCGATGCCAGATCCTTGATCAGATCAAAAACCGCTACTCTTCGACCGGAATGGGTGGCGCCTAAAACCAAATAGGCCGGGGATTCCATCAGTCCCCAAATCGAAAGGTGCGGTTTTGGGCGCTTTGCCTCATCCAGTGATCGATTAGAACGAGTGCGGTCATGGCCTCCACGATGGGCACGGCTCTGGGCAAAACACAGGGATCGTGCCGCCCCCGTCCTCTCAGCACCGTTTCATTTCCTTCCGTATCCACGGTGGACTGGGGTTTCAGTATGGTTGCCGTTGGTTTGAAGGCGGTGCGAAAGACCAGGTCCTCCCCATTGCTGATACCGCCCTGGACCCCTCCCGACCGATTAGTTGAAGTGCGGATCCTGCCTCTGCGGTTTTCGAACGGGTCGTTGTGCTCGGATCCCGTCAACCTCGTGCCGGAAAAACCGCTGCCGATCTCGAATCCCTTCGTGGCCGGCAGTGACAACATTCCCTTGGCCAGATCGGCCTCCAATCGGTCGAAAACGGGTTCGCCCAAACCGGTGGGCAGGTTCTTCACTCGGCATTCGATGACTCCGCCGACCGAATCGCCTGCCCGGCGAGCCGATTTGATCAATGCGATCATTTTTTCGGCCGTGGCCGGATCGGGGCAACGGACGGCATTGGCCTCGACCGCTTCCAGACTGGGAAGGGTTTCGCTGGCCGGGGCTTGGATATCCTTAACGCTCGAAACGTAGGCCCGGATCTCGACTTGTCCTGCCAGTCGCAGGATCTTTTTGGCGATGGCTCCGGCGGCGACCCGGCCGGCGGTTTCCCGCGCCGAGCTTCGTCCCCCGCCCTCGTGGTTGCGTATTCCAAACTTGGTAAGGTAAGTGTAATCGGCGTGGGATGGCCGGAATTTCTTTTTTATTTCCGCATAGGCCTCCGGCCGTTGGTCGGCATTTGGAATGTACATTCCGATTGGCGTGCCCAGGGTTCTGCCTTCGTAGACCCCCGAAACGATCGTCACCGAATCCGTTTCCTTGCGCTGAGTGGTTATTATGCTCTGGCCGGGCCGTCTACGATCCAGTTCAAACTGAATTTCTTCTTCGGTAATGGGCAAATTGGGTGGGCAACCATCCACCACTACACCGATTCCGCCACCGTGGCTTTCACCCCATGTGGCGATGGTAAACACTTTGCCGAAGATATTGGGCATAAGTCGGCAGTTAAAGAAGCTTCCCGCAAGGCGTCAACGTTCCGTTGAACAGAGCCTTTTGCCCTACCCAACCAAATCTCCTTCAGTAGTTTATTGCCGATAACCGATCCGGCGGGAATAGGTAGATTTCTCCATCCCTCGCCCGCATGTCTCACAAAATTCGTAGCGAGCGAACGGAGACCGAGCGCTGACGCGGGTTTCGTGCAGATTTGCGGGTGAAGTTGGGTCGACACCCCGCAAATACGCAAATCCAACGAAGTCCGCGTCAGGGCCGGGGTCCCGGAGCGCAGTAGAAAATTTGTGGGACATGTGGGCTAGACCGCCTGCCCCCGCACTCCGGGCTTGCACTGGAGAGGGCGGTAACTACTTTTCGCCTACTTTCCCTGCCTTTTTGGGAGCCCGGGTGGCGGAATTGGTAGACGCTGTGGACTTAAAATCCATTGCCCGTGAGGGCGTGCGGGTTCAAGTCCCGCCCCGGGCACCATTACGGGCGAATGACCATCAGTCAGCGTCAAGAACAACTACCTGGGGAATGACTCGGGCTCTTCTGGCTGACCTGGGAACCATTTTACCGGTAGGGTTACAGCTGGGAGCGTTCTGCCGAAAAAACGTCTCCGGACGGCTCAGCGGGCAGGCTGGTTTCCCACCTGGAAAGCTTTTCCTGCAACTGACGCACCACGTCGGGTTCCGAGGTTTTCAGGTCCTTTTTCTCCAGGGGATCTGCCGCGATTTGGTAAAGCTCCACGTAGCTGCGATCCTTATTCGCAACCAACTTCCATTGTTGATCCACTATGGCGTAAGAGACCCAATGTTCAGGTTTATGTTTTTGGGCGGGCCAGGGAGAATCAAACCTCCAGAAAAGCGGCTTTTCCCGAAACTGTGTGGCATTCCCCTTCAATACGCCGACTTGGCTGATTCCATCCGGTTTATAACCGGGGGGCAACTCGGCTCCGGCAATTTCGCAAAAGGTGGGGAGGAGATCCACCGCGGAAATCAAGGAGCTATCGTCAATTTTCCCTGCCTCGATGATTCCGGGCCAACGGGCGATAAAAGGAACATTGATTCCACCTTGGAACAGGGAAGACTTGTAACCCTTTCTTCCCGCCGTGATGCCCTTGGCGGCTGCGACCCCCCAACCGGCTCCCGTTGCCGTGTCGTACATCAATTTGAGTTCGGTAGGTCCGGATGCTCGCGCCGGTCCGTTATCGGAGCTGAAAATTACCAGGGTATTATCAGCAATGCCCAGCCGGTCCAAGGTATTCAGCGCCTCCCCAATTCGATCGTCGGCATGATTAAGCACAGAAGCATAGATGCGGTCCTCCGCATTCTCCAAATGCCGGAAACGCCACTCGTATTTTGGGACCGTATGAAAGGGTGTGTGGGGTTCGTGAATCCAGAGATTGATAAAGAACGGTTTTCCCGTAGCGACCGATTTTTCAATGAAGGCGTTGGCGTGATTTGCGTCTTCATGCACCGGAATCTGCTCCCCGGCGCAATTGAAGGCTCCGTATTCATCGTATCCATACAAACCTGGCAATGGGGAATCGGGGATCATATTGTTGGCCAAGTGCCATTTTCCGTAGTGGGCCGTAGCGTATCCGGCATTTTGCAGAAATCGGGGCAGGCTCGGCGCCTCTATATCCAGCCAGTCCGGCATGTTCCGCCTGGCGTTGCTCGGAACCCAGGCGAAGTGACCATTGATGTTATAGTGCGCGGGAAAGTGTCCCGTCATCACCGCTGTTCGGCTGGGTGAACAAACCCCGCTCGCAACTGTAAATCGATAAAACTCTGTTCCCTCGGCAGCCAACCGGTCGATGTTCGGCGTTTTTACGTAGGGATGGCCGTGGCAACTGAGATCTCCCCAGCCCCAGTCATCGGCCAGGATAAACAAGATGTTGGGCTTTTCCGCCCCCTGAGCAGAGGAGATGGGAAGCAAGAGCCCGAAACACAATATTAGCATATGGATAACCGGATGCATTCGGTTTCTGAAATGATTCATGATCCTCAATTTTTTGGCAGAACCATAAAAGGCGAGGGTAGGGCTCATCTTTTTCAACAAAAATTAAAGGTTCAGCTTCCGCTTTAGTATTTCAAATCCTTCGGGTTCAAAAGAAGTCTCCTCCTCATTGGTCTGTTCCGGGCCTGGCGTGCTTCGGCCATTCTTTATGTAGCTCTCAAGCAAGAGGTAAAGTTCCCTGACTACCTCCAAATGAGTCGCATGGACATTTGTCGTCTCCGCTGGATCATCATCCAATTTGAAGAGCTGGATAGGAGGCAAGTCGAGTTGCCTGGTTTCTGCGGGACGTGGATAGCTCCAGCCTCCCGATCCAGGGCAGAGGGCAAGTTTCCAGACGCCCTTGCGAATGGCAAACGAGCCATTTATAGAGTGATGAACAGTGGCTTCACGAACTTGATCAGCATTTCCTTTTAAAGCCGGAAAAAAGCTTACACTGTCCTCGGCGGCATTTTGAGGTATGCTGGCGCCTGCAATGTCCGCCAGGGTGGCAAAGAGATCGGTCAGGCAGATCGTTGCTTCCGATACCGAACCACCTGCTATGCCTTCCGGCCAATGCGCAATAAAGGGCACCCGATGACCAGCCTCGTAAATATCGGCCTTGTTGCCCCGGTAGATGCCCCCGGGATTATGACCAGCCTTTTCGAGTTCCTCAAAACCCGCCCGCGGAGAGCAGCCATTGTCACTGGTAAAAATGAAAAGTGTGTTATCGACCAGGCCATTTCGAACAAGCGCCGCCATGATTTGCCCCATGTGCCAGTCCACCTGCCTGACAAAATCCCCGTAGAAGTTGGTGTTGCTGGTTCCCATAAATCTTTCCAAAGGGAGAATGGGGGTGTGTGGGCTGGGTAGCGCCAGATAGAGGAAGAAGGGCTGGCTGGATTTGGCTCGCTCATCGATATAGTTGCAGGCCCGGTCCACAAAGTTGGGGGTTACCTGAACATGATCAAAATCGGATCCGGTCGGCCCTTCCCGCCAAAACCCCTTGTAGTCGTAGTTTACAGTTCTCCTGTCAGGTGGAGCGGTAATCCTCCCGTTCTCCACATAGAGGTAAGGCGACATATCGAGGGATCCGCAGTGGCCGTAATAATAATCGAATCCCAATACATCAGGCCCGTTTTTCACTTTGCCGTCATAATCGATTACCTCGCCCTCCTTTATTTCAAAACGATCGCTGGGTTCGCCTTTTTTAAAAACAAAATCCCACCCCAAATGCCATTTGCCGATCATCGCCGTTTCATAGCCCAGATCCTTCATCAGGTCCGCCACGGTGTAGCGATCCGGATTAATCAGATGAGGAGAAAACCCTCCCAGAACGCCTCTTTTCAACCGGGTTCTCCAACTGTAACGCCCCGTGAGAATGCCGTAGCGAGTGGGTGTGCACACGGAGGATCCTGAATGGGCATCGGTGAACCGCATGCCTTGGGCCGCCATTCGGTCGAGGTGTGGGGTGTGGATTTTGGAGTCGGGATTGAAAGAGCGCAAGTCTCCCCAACCCAGGTCATCGGCAAGGACGTATACCACATTGGGATTGGCTGCGGACAATCCGGAAATAAAGGATAAACAAAGCCACAGAAATGTGGCAAACAATTGGCGGGTAAGCATTTTCAAAAAGTAAAACAGTTGTTGTGTGGTGTCCCGGAAATTCCTTAAAAAACGAGCCTGCCCACTGGTCTGCCGCTCGTGAAGATCTCCTTGAGTTCATCCAATCCTTGCAGGCCGAAATAGCTGATGGCGGCAAAAACTGCCAAGTAGAACAGCACGGCCAGTAAGGCCAGGACGCAGGACAACAACAGCCCCAAGCCATCGTCTTCCACCATGGCCACACCGATAACAAATATGACCATGGCCGGGGCTGTATTGGTCAGGGGAATGGGCACGATCATGAGCGCGGCCATGATGATGATCAGGATTCCGGCAAAGAATTTTCCGCGCCGGGCCAGCATGAATTCCCAGCGCGGTTTTATGAGGTGTTCCACCCGCCTGAAGAATCCTGCCCCGGCCCCGATCAAGGTCTTGGCCAGGTTTCGACCGATCCGTTTTTCAGTGGCCCATTTTGGCAAACAGGGCGTTTGACGTCCCGCCATCAGCTGTAGGGCGAGGATGGATATTATGATCCCGAAAGGGGTGCTGTAGCCGGGGGCCGGGACGGGCAGGGCGCTGGGCAAGGAAAGAATAATGAAGAGGAGGCCGAATCCGCGATCGCCCAGGGCCTGGAGTAGGTGACCGATGGAGATCCCCCTGGCGTCCCCCTGGGACAGCAACTCTTTGAGGTCGGTGGAAAGATTGGTTCGGCTCACGGATTAATTGACCACGGATTGGGAATTGTGTGTTTTCGTGACTTTTGTGGCTATTTATCCTATTAGTGGCAATCCGCGGTTTATAGAAAGTTTGACCACGGATTACACGGATTGACACGGATAAGGAATTGGTTTTGTAAAGCCCAACATGATTCACGCAGAACTCAGCGAGAAGATAATAGGCTCTCTTTCAATTAGCAACCTTCGGCTTGATCCTTCTCAATTTCAAATACGCCAAGGTCACGAACCACCTCAGTGCCTTTTTCTCGGAATCTAAGCAACTCTTAGCATCCGTGCCCATCCGTGTAACCTGTCCTGCCGTAGCCTTCTGGCGAAGCGGGATCCGCGGTTTATAGAAAGTTTGACCACGGATTAGGAATTAGGAGTATTTTCCTTCGCGCATGAAGAAAGCAATTGCTATAATGGGCGGCTCCTTCGATCCCGTTCATCTGGGGCACCTGGCCTTGGCTGAGGACACCTTTGCCGAGTTGGACCTCGATGCCATCTGGTTTGTCCCCACTGCCCAGTCGCCCCTTAAAAGCGAGCCTCCCGGTCTCCATGAAGCAGGCCGTCTGGATCTCTTGCAGCTTGCCCTGGCGGATTTTCCGGATTTTCAAATTTGCCAGTCCGAACTCCATCGGGGAGGTATAAGTTATACCACCGACACCGTCCGCCAATTGAATGCCCGCTATCCGGACATAGCCTTCAGTTGGATCATTGGCGCCGACCAGGTGAGACAATTGGATCGATGGCGTGGCATAGGCGAATTGGCCAAAAGGGTTCGTTTTATCGTGGTTGCCCGGCCGGGAGTTGAAATGGCGCTTCTCCAAACCGGGATCCCCGGATTGCGGCTGCAACGGGTTGCTTCCCGCCTGCTCGATATCTCCTCCACCGACATCCGGCTCCGTATTGCCGAGGGAAAAGCAGTGAATCATCTGTTGCCAAAACCCGTTGGAGACCTCATAATGGAGCGCAAATACTATTCGAAGTCGTAGGCCTATATGCAAATCGAGGAGATTCCCGAGGAACAGATTACTTTGTTGAGAGCAGCGGTTGGCGCCCTCGAGGATAAAAAAGCGGAGGACCTGAAAGTACTCTACCTGGGTCAAAAATCATCCATAACCGATTACTTTATCCTGGCTACAGGAAACTCCGACCCCCACCTCAGGGCCTTGTCAAATGCCTTGTTCCGTCAACTGAAGGACCTTCAGGTCAATCTGGTTGGTACGGATTCCGAACCGGGGAGCGGCTGGACCGTGGTGGATGCTTTCGATGTAATGATCCACCTGTTTCTGCCGGAGCAGAGACAGTTCTACCAATTGGATGATCTTTGGAAGGATGCGGATGCCCTGGATCCCCAGGCCTTTCTGACTGTGAAAACAACCTGAATCCAATTAAACAACGCTTCGCCTGATCCGGTTTCGCCGCAAAAGAATGGAGCTGACCACCAATAGGATAAATAGCCACAAAAGGCACAAAGGCACACAAAATCTTAACGAACTTGGCGATCTTTTCGAGAGCTAATCCAGAAGGGTTTTTTAACCTCGGATGGGGAGAAGAGTTCAGAGTTCAGAGGAAAGAGTTCAGAGAGAGGGGGAAGGGGCGCTGGGGCGCGCATCTCCTTCCCCTTCTTTGCGTTGCTTTGAGAGTTTTGCGAGAATCTCTCCCATCACCCCCCCACCTTCCCGAGAGTTAACCGATCCATCCGCCAAACTCACAACGTAAACATTCCTCATTCCTAATTCGCGCCCTTGGGCGCTTCCCTCCCCCCCTTTGTGCCTTTGTGCCTCTTTGCCTTTGCGCTCCTCCCCCCTCTCTCTGAACCCTTTCCTCTGAACTCTGAACTCTTCTCCCCGCGCCCCGGCGCGCCTATGCCGTTCCTACAATTTAAAATCGCTACGGTATTGTTAGAAGGAATTTCCGGGACACCTCCTTAGAAGGTGTACATCAAGGAACTGAGGAAGCTGATTTCTTCCTGCGGCACTCTCTGAGGCACTTGGTTATCGTAATTGTATTCGTAGCCGAGTCGCAGGCTGAAGCCCTGGGAAATTTTTCCGGTCAGCATCATTTCAAGGGTGTAGCCCCAGTTTTCCCTATCCTCGGGGTCCACGTAGGCATGGGCCTCCTGATCGAGTTGGTAAACATTGCTGATTTGAAATTCGGAGTCCTGAAAGAACGATCCCAGGTAGGACCAACCCCCCAGTTCCTCGTTCGACACGTCCAGATCCCGAAAATGGACGGCCACTTCCGGTCCTCCGACAAGTTTCAGCCGCGGGGATGCAAACCATTGCCATCCCACGCCGAGGTGCTGTTCGAAAAAGTGGTCGATTTCGCGAATCCCGTCCGTCCTATAACGGGATCTGGTTTGCGTAAATAGATTCCCCGGTTTGTTCCGCCGAAACCTGAGGTCGGCCTGGAATCGGTCCTCGCTGATCTCTTCGTTGACTTCGCCGAATCGGTAATCGGTATCGAATCGAAAATTGCTCTGTCCGTTTTTCCATCGGCTATTGAAATAGAATCGCATGTCTTCGTGGTCCTTCCTGCTCTTCTGAACATCGTAGGCCAAACCGACACTGGCATTCATTTTGACCAATATCCGAACCAGGTCCCGGGGAAGAAATCGCCCGAAAAGGGGCATGTCTTTCCTTTCGTTCACTTTCGCCTTTTTGTCGTTGATTTCCGGGGATGGGGTCTGGCCCGTGGATGGCAAATCCGGGCCAGCCGTCGGGTCGGGGTCGGGGGAAGAGGCATCGATTGCAGGCGGGATGGCTTGGAGTGAGGCGGGCATCGATTGCAAGGCGGATTTGGCGATTTCCATTTCACCCAGATGTGGATGTGCCATTACGACGTGGGTTTCCGTTTGTCCGACCAGAGTTCCGGTCAATCGGTCTCCATTTTTGAAGATTAATTCCAGCGCCTGGGCGGAGCCGCCGACAAAGAGGTTCAAGGTTATGAGGAAAACAAGCTTGATATGCATGATTCTGGATGCTGGATGCTAGAAACGAGTAGCGAGAAGAGGAGCCTTGGCAAGAAATTTGAAGTGGTTTGGAACCAGGTTCGACCTATTATGCTCGCTTAACTGGAGAAAATTATCTGCCATACCGGTTCCCAAATTTCATTAATCGAATGAAACGAAAGATATTGATCAAGGTGGCCATGGTTTTATTCGGCCTGCTGGGGCTTTCGGCGTGCAAGGATGAGCCATCAATTAAACAATACCGCGTGCAAAAGGCTCCCGGTACGCCACCACCCGCGCAGAATCCGGTCTCTGCCCCGGAGGGATTGCCCTTTAGCTGGACGGTCCCGGCCGGGTGGAAGCAGGGGAAACCCTCCGCCATGCGGACGGCCAGCTACGAGGTGCCTCTCGACGGCGAAACCGGAGATTTTTCCTTGGTTCGGCTGGGCGGAGGGGCTGGAGGTGTCATGGCCAATCTCAATCGCTGGAGGGGCCAAGTCGGTTTGGGGCCGGTTTCCGCGGAGGAGGTTTCAAATTTTGCCCACGCGCGTTCCACGGCCCAGGGTCGGCCCTATTTACTGGTAACCCTGGTTAATCCGGACAACCCGGGCAGCGCCATTTCAGCCGCCATATTTGAAGTGTCCGACTACGTATTATTTGCCAAACTGACTGCTTCCCAGGCGGGATTGGAAAAAGCCCAGCCATCCTTTGAGGCCTTCTGCCAATCCCTGACCTTCACCGGTGGATGAGCGGGACCGACCATGAGTAGAGGAAAGTCCAAATCCACCTTGGGGAGGATAGCCCGCGTCCTGGCTTCTCCGGAGGTTTTCTTCTACACCGCGATTTGGTTGCTCGTTTTGCTGGTGGTGGGAACCGTCACCCAGAAATGGGACGGTCTCTATCTGGCCCAGCAGAAATATTTTTCATCCTGGTTTACTTGGGGGATTTTGCCGGGCGGGCGTTTAGCCATGACGGTGATGTTCATCAACCTCACCTTCAAATTGATATTCAACAGTCCCTGGCGGTTCAGCCGTATCGGGACCCTGATAACCCATTCGGGCATGCTGCTGCTGTTGCTGGGCGGCTTTTTCACCGCCTATTTTTCCAACGAGGGGAGCATGCCCATCCCGGAGGGGCAAACCTCCAGCTACTACCAGGACTACCATGAACTCGAGTTTGCCGTTATCGACAAATCCCCCACCGACTACGATGCCGTAACCGTATTCAGCAAGGAGTATATTCGAAGGGGAGCGGTCATTTCCCATGAGGCATTTCCCTTCAGTATCAGGGTAAGGTCCTTTTCCCGGAACGTGGACCTGGTGCGACGTGAATCTACCGCTGGCGAGGGCTTCCACGAGCTGGCCCGGCGTTACGAAATGGTCTCCAAGGAACTTGAAAACGAGTTTTCCCGAAATATGGCAGGAATGATTCTGGACCTGCAAGGGCTGGATGACGCGGCCGATGGCGCCTACCTGGTATTTCAATTCATGCAGGTTCCCCAGACCCTTCGAGCCGGAGGCAAGGAATATGCCATCGAGTTGCGCAATAAACGCTACCAGTTGCCCTTTTCCATCGAATTGATCGATTTTACCAAAAAGGTGCACCCGGGAACTCAAACCGCTTCCCATTACAGTTCGCTGGTAAACGTGGTAGACCAGGGTCTCAAGAGAGAGGTTCTCATTTCCATGAACGAACCCCTGCGGAACCTGGAATACACCTTCTATCAGGCATCGTTCATTGAAGACGGTCCCGACGAGACCACCGTGCTGGCGGTCGTTCAGAATGTGGGCCGAAACTTCCCCTACGTGTCCAGTATCATCATGTGTATTGGATTGCTCTTTCACCTCATTTTGCAGGTGCCCAAACTCCTGCGACGTTCGAAACGGGCATGAAATCGGTCTCCATTCACCGCGTTCTCATCTTCATGGGGTTCCTCATGGGTTGGGGGGCAGTTCTGGGAGGAGAAGCCTACGAATCCCCGGTGCGGGCCGGCGCTTTCCAGGAACTGATCATCCAGGATCAGGGAAGGCTCAAACCTCTGGACACCTTTGCCCGGTCCCAACTATTGCTCTACCATGCCAAATCGACGATCGATCGCCAAAAGGCCATCGACTGGTTGTTGGAATTGATGATCGCCCCGCAGGCCGCCTACCAGCGAAAGGTTTTCAAAGTGCGGGAAAAGGAAGCCATCCTGGGATTGGGCATGGGTTTGGACCCGGAGTCGCGTTATTCGTTTATTGAACTGAGCCAAGCTATAAGGGAGCGGCAGGAATCGCTCAACAGTCTGGTGGAAAAAGGGGAGGAGGAACGGACGCGGGCCGAAGGGCAATTGGTCACCCTATACCTGAAAGCGTTGCGTTACCTGGCCCTGAGCCGGTCTCTGACCGGTCTGATACCGGACATTCGCGTATCCAACCCCGAGTTGGCCGAGGCCATTGGATTTGAAGTGGGGAAGGGCTATACCTATCGGCAGTTTTTGGAGGTGCGCGGAGCGATGGCCAACGAGTTGGAGAGCCTTCGCGGTCGCCGGGAAGGGGATGCCATTTCCCCTAAGGAGAGCGCATTGATCGACTTGGTTCAGCAGTTGAATGTTAAACTGGCCGATCGAAGTTCCCAGATCTTGAAAATTGTCATGCCGGAAGGCGAGCAGGAGGAGGCGGTTTGGCATGCGCCCTGGGAACTCTTGGACGGCCGTGAATTGACCCCGTGGCAGTTGGACCGTTTGAAGGAATTGGAATCCATTGTAGCCGCCTTTTATGCCGACGGACTGGCCCAGGTTTCCCAGGATGTGGACCCGTTGGTGATGGCTGTTAATGCCCAAGTCAAATTGAAGGCGGAGCTGATCTATAACAAAGCCAATTTTTTCCGAAACAGCATCGTGTTCTACATCCTGGCCTTTCTGTTGTTGTTGGTAAGCTACCTCTTTACCAGCAAATGGGTGGGCCGTTTCTCCTTTGCCAGTTTGATCATCGGTTTTGCTCTCCACCTGGTCGGGTTGTTGTTCAGAATCTACATCATGGGCCGTCCGCCCGTATCTACTCTCTACGAGTCGATCATCTTTGTGGGCTGGGTCCTGGTCTTGTTATCGGTCATACTCGAGGCTGTGCGTCACGACACCCTGGGGCTGCTGGTCGGCTCGGTAGCCGGAACCGCGCTGCACTTCATCGGATTCAGCTACTCCGCCGAAGGCGATACCATGAGGATGCTGGTGGCGGTCCTCAATTCAAACTTCTGGCTCGGCACCCACGTTTTGACCATCACCATCGGCTACGGCGTTGCCTTGACCGCTGGATTGGTGGCCCACGTATATCTCCTGCTGCGGTTGTTTTTCCCGGCGCGGAGGAAATGGGCCAGGGAGGCTTTCAAGGTATCCTATGGCATTTGCCTGGTGGCGGTCTTTTTCACCACTTTTGGAACCATTCTGGGGGGAATTTGGGGCGATCAATCCTGGGGGCGTTTTTGGGGATGGGACCCCAAGGAAAACGGCGCCCTGTTGATCGTTCTCTGGTTGCTCATTGTCATTCACGGGCGCCTGGCCGGCCGGCTCAAGGAACTCGGTTTTTCCGTGGCGCTCGCTTTGACCCCCATCCCCGTGGCCCTGGCCTGGTTTGGGGTCAACCTGTTGCAGGTGGGGCTGCACAGTTACGGCTTCGACGACGGAGTTGCCAACAACCTGTATTATTTCTGTGTTGGAGAGGCGGTCTTCGCCATTGGTTCCGGCCTCGTAATCCAGATACGCCGCCTAAGGGCGCCAAAGGCGCCAATTAGGAATTAGGAATTAGGAATTAGGAAATAGGGAGAGAGATCAAGATCATGATCACGATCAGGATCAAGTGTGGAGGAAGGGATCGATCGATTTGGGGTGTTGGCTGTAGGAGCGGCTTTACGCCGCGATCCCATGGAAGCGCCTCGCCGCAATCGGGGGATAAACCCCCTCCTACAGTTGAAAGCAGACAAAATTTCTGTGTCTCCCTTTTGTGGCTCTTTATCCCATTTCCTGTTTCTTTCTCTCTTTGCGCTCTTGGCGACTTTGCGAGAGTCTATTTCAAAATCCTGCTTATCCTGTATATCCATGTTCAATTCCTGGTTGGCGGGTTGAGGGGTGATGTCTTGGGAAGGTGGAAGGCGCGCTGGGGCGCGCCAATTAGGAATTAGGAATTAGGAATTAGGAATTAGGAATTGGGGAGAAGGGAGGGAGTGGTGGAGTGATGGAATTGGGGAAAAGGAGAGAGATCAAGATTAAGATCAGGATTATGGGAATGCAAATGAGTCCTTCTATTGGCCCGATCAAATCGATTCAAACATGTGCCTTTTACGCCAACGGCGTTAAACTCCAAAGCCCAGCGTCGCCTAGCGCACGCTGGGTACCGACCGCCCTATGATTGAACCCCAACGGGGTTCCACAATGAATCAATCCCAAGGCATTTTGGAAATTATTTGTGGAACCCCGTTGGGGTTCGTTTTTTTTGCCCATTTCAACCCAGTGTGCGCAGTGCGACACTGGGCTTTGGAGTGGAACTGCTTTGCAGTTCATTTTAGCGTGGCCTCCTTTATATGAGCATTGCAGTTCATTCAAACCCGCCTATCTGAATTGCGGGCCGTTTGGAGGTAGAAAAGTACTCGAATGACCCCGACGCCGGCCTCAATTCGATATTTCAGGGTAAATTTGCTTAAATGAACCCCATTCGGAATTGACCCCTTCCCCAAGGTCAAATGATGGTTGAACTTACTTCATGAATGCCGAAGCAATAATTTCTCAACTCAATATCGAATTACCTCCGCCTCCCACTCCTGCCGGGGTCTACAAACCCCTGGTCATTGTCGATAATCTGGCCTACCTGTCCGGGCACGGTCCGGTCTGTTCGGATGGATCCATGCTGCAGGGCCGGGTCGGATCGGAGGTGGATCTTGACGGGGGCTACCGCGCCGCTCGCCAAACCGGCCTGGCTTTGTTGTCGACCCTTCGCCACGGCCTGGGATCACTCGATCGAGTGGTGCGGGTAGTAAAAGTTTTGGGACTGGTCAACAGTTCTCCCGATTTCCATCAACACCCGGCGGTAATCAACGGGTGCAGCGAATTGTTTGCCCAGGTGTTTGGCCAGGATGCCGGTGTTGGAGCCCGGAGCGCTTTGGGTGTGGCGGCCCTTCCCGGTAATATCACCGTGGAGATCGAAGCCATTTTCGAGATCGCGAATGAGGAATGAGGAATTGAATAGAGATTCTGAGATTCCGAGGTACTGAGAGGGAGAAAGGCGCAAAGTTGCAAAGGTAGGGAGAAGAGAAGGAGACCAGGATCGTGATCACGATTAAGTGTGGAGGAAGAGGCCGATCGATTTGGGGTGTTGGCTGTAGGAGCGGCTTCACGCCGCGATCCCATGAAACAGCAGCAATCGCGGCATAAATCCGCTCCTGCCTTGGATATCTCACTACCGAACGGAGGATGCAAATGCGCCCATCTATTGCTCCGATCAACCGAATCAAACATCTGGCTTTTACGCCAACGGCGTTAAACTCCGGAGCCCAGCGTCGCGTAGCGCACGCTGGGTCGCCGACCGTCCCTATGATTGAACCCCAACGGGGTTCCACAAATTATTTCCAAAATGCCTTGGCATTGATTCATTGTGGAACCCCGTTGGGGTTCGTTATTTTTGTCCATTTCAACCCAGTGTGCGCTGTGCGACACTGGGCTTTGGAGTGGAACTGCTTTGCAGTTCATTGAAGTGTGGCCTTCATTAAATGAGTTAACCTTCTATCCGGCTGTTACAGAATAAAACCCAGCCGCTTGTGTGAACATATTAATGGGACTTGACACTAATTCCCAATTCTCCCTCTTTGCGCTCTTAGCGAGAGTCCTTCCCCCTCCCTCCAATCCTTATCTTGATCTTGATCCCTCTTCATCGTTTCATCATTCCCCTCTCTCCTAATTCCTAATTCCTAATTCGCGCGCCGAGGCGCGCTTCTCCCCCCTCCCTCCAGTTCTCAACCCTTAATCGAATTCAGATGAAAACCGACCTTCCCTTGCCCGAAACCGAGCTCTTGGCTCCGGCCGGTTGTTACCCCTCCCTGCAAGCGGGGATAGCGGCAGGCGCGGACGCGGTTTATTTCGGGCTGGCCCAATTGAACATGAGGGCCAGGTCGCGCCGGTCCTTTCATTTGCCGGATCTGCCCGAAATAATGAGGCGATGCCGGGAGGGAAGGGTAAAAGCCTGCCTGGCCCTGAACACTCTGCTTTACGACCACGACCTGAAACTGGTCCATAGACTGTTGGACGCGGCGGCGGAGCATGGGGTCGATGCGGTCATCGCCGCCGATATGGCCTGCATCCAGAGGGCACGTGAACTGGGTCTGGAGGTTCATCTGTCCACCCAGCTCTCCGTTTCCAATTTTGAGGCCTTTAAATTTTATACCCTATTTTGCGACCGTATCGTCCTTGCCCGCGAGTTGAGTTTGAACATGATTGGCAAACTCTACGAGCGAATCGTGAGGGAAGATGTGCGGGGACCTTCCGGTCGGCCAGCGGAGATTGAAGCCTTTGCCCACGGCGCATTGTGTATCGCGATTTCCGGGCGCTGTGGGATGTCCCTCTATACGGACAATGCTTCGGCCAACCGCGGCGCCTGTATCCAGAATTGTCGCAGGGAGTACGACGTGGTGGATAAGGAGACCGGACAGAAGCTGACCATTGACAATCACTTTGTCATGTCGCCCAACGATATTTCGACCATCGAGTTTCTCGATGAACTATTGCAATCCGGTATCAAGGTATTGAAAATCGAAGGCCGGGGTCGCGCTCCCGAGTATGTCTACACCGTGGTCACGGCCTACCGCCGGGCCATCGATGCGGTCCGGACCGGAACCTATTCCTCCGAGTTGGTGGAAGCTTTGTTGGGGGATCTGAATTCCGTCTACAATCGGGGATTATCCTCCGGTTATTACTTGGGTCGCGAGCAAGGCTGGTCGGGTCAATACGGTTCCAAAGCGAGCAAGCGTAAGGTCCAGGTGGGAAAGGTGACCCATTATTACAGCAATCTCAGGGTGGCGGAAATCGCGGCCACGGGGAAGGTCGCGGTGGGGGACGATTTTGTAATAATTGGCAAGACCACCGGGGTTGTAGATGGAAGGGTGGAGGAAATCCACCTTGACCACGGGAAAGTGAAAGCAGCCCAGCCCAAGGATGTATTCTCGATCCGGGTAGGGCAAAAGGTGCGCCAGAATGATAAGGTTTACCTGATGGTTCCAGTGGGAGTGTAGACCGTTATCCCTGCCTGCCGTCCGATTTATTATTCCCCATGCTGCACATCATCCATAAACACCGGGAGTGTATCGGGTGCGATCTCTGTTGCGAGGTGGCTCCGAGTTACTGGCAAATGAATGATGAAGGCCTGGCCCAGCTACGCTATGTATTGCGGGAAAAAGACAGTTTACAGTTTGGTGAGGGTTGGGAGGACGACATCGAGACGCTCCGCAGAGCGGAAAAGAGCTGTCCCGTAAACATAATCCGGATAGAAGGATAGGGCCTTCCCCCGGCCACCACCCAACGATAAATTCCTAATCCTGCACATCCTTCCAATCTTGATCGTGATCGTGATCGTGATCTCTCTCCCTCGTTCCCAGTTCTTCCTTCCTCCCCGACCCTCCAAAAGGAAATAGGAAAAATAGCCACAAAAAACACAAGGAGAAGGCACAAAGGGTGGGGAAGCGCCCAGCGTCGCGCGCCTTCCCCACCCCTCCATCATTCCAACACTCCAACACTCCATCATTCCTTCCCCCTCCCCCCATTCCATGCCGCGAAAAAGTTACACTTTACTCCACCAGGACGGCGAGGCCCGACGCGGGGTGCTCCATACCCTGCGCGGAGATGTGCAGACTCCTCTTTTCATGCCGGTTGCCACGGGAGGAGCCATCAAGGGGGGCGTGGCCGCAATGGAAGCGGGAAATCTGGGATTTGAACTGATCTTGGCCAATGCCTACCACTTGCACGTTCGTCCGGGGGAGGAACGCATAAAAAAATTCGGAGGTCTGGCTCAATTCATGGGTTGGGATGGCCCCATCCTGACCGACTCAGGCGGGTACCAGGCATGGTCCATGGCCAAAACCAATCACATTACGGAGGAGGGAATAACCTTCCAATCCCATGTGGACGGCAGCCCGGTCAACCTGACCCCTGAAAATGTGGTGGATATTCAATCCACCCTGGGTATCGATGTGGCCATGGTTCTGGATGAATGTAGCGACTATCCCTGTTCGCATGAACAGGCCAGATTATCCATGCGGCGCAGCATGCGTTGGGCCAAACGTTGCCGGACCCGTTGGAAGGAGACCGGGGCGAGCGAATCCATGCTTCTTTTCGGTATTGGTCAGGGATCCTATTTCGGGGACCTGCGCCGGGAATCGGTCCACATCCTGGCGGACCTCAACTTTCCCGGGTACGCCATCGGAGGAGTAGTAGTCGATTTTTCCCGCACGGCAGAGGCCGTTTTACCCTCTATTCCCCATTTGCCGGTCGATCGACCGCGCTACCTCATGGGTATCGGGACGCCGCGGGACTTGTTGAACGCGGTCCGGATGGGTATCGACATGTTTGACTGCGTGCTGCCCACCCGGAATGGCCGACATGGCAGGGTTTTTACAACCTTTGGCGAAGTCAACCTCACCGCGGCCCGATGGAAGAATTCCGATGACCCCATCGATGCCGACAATGAATCTGCCGTCAGCCGGAGTTTCTCTCGCGGATACCTGCGCCACCTGTTCAGCACGGGGGAATCCTTGGGCGGCCGGTTGGCCACCCTGCACAACCTGTCGTTTTACGGGAATCTCATGAAAGGCATGCGGCGGAGCATCGAGGAGGGGACCTTCGCCGCCTTTAAAGCGGATTTCGAGATGAAGTACGCAGCGGGACAGTAAGGAAATGCGCACCTCGGATTTCGATTATGATTTGCCCCGGGACTTGATCGCGCAAAATCCCGTCGTGCCGCGCGACCGTTCCCGATTGATGGTATTGAGCCGAGAGGGCGCGCATCTTGCGCACAAGCATTTTTACGATTTACCGGAAATCCTGAGGAAGGGGGATGTGCTGGTTTTGAACGATACCAAAGTGCTGCCGGCTCGGTTGTTTGGGACCATTCCGGAGGTCGGGGGGAGGAAGGTTGAGGTGCTCCTCCTGAACGAGGCAGTGGGCGCGTTCCAACGCGTCCTGGCCAAACCGGCCAGGAAATTACGAGTGGGATGCGAGGTGGTATTCGACGACCGGTTGAGGGCCGAGGTTATGGCGGTAGAAGGTGATGGAACGAGGCTGCTCAGGTTCGATTGCCATCCATCGGAATTGGCCCGGCATTTGGATCGCATCGGACATGCCCCGCTCCCACCTTATATCAGGGGATCCCGCGCTTCCGGGGACCAGTATCAGACCATATACGCCCGGGACCCGGGGAGCAGCGCAGCTCCCACGGCGGGACTCCATTTTACAGAGGACCTTTTTTCCAGATTGGAATCCGTTGGGGTGCAGGTGGAAAAGGTGACGCTTCACGTGGGCCGAGGTACTTTTCAGGATGTGAAGGCCGACCGTTTGCAGGATCACATCATGCATGCGGAGCATTTCGAACTTCCAAAGCGTGTGGCGGACCGCTTGAACCGGGCCAAGGAACGGGGCAGCCGAATAGTGGCGGTCGGGAGCACCTCAGTCCGGGTCCTGGAAACCGCCACCGGTCATCGGGGCCGGTTGATACCTCAAGTGTCGCAGACGGAACTGTTTATTTACCCAGGATACAAGTGGAAATTTGTCGATGCCATGATCACCAATTTCCATTTGCCCAAGAGTACCTTGCTCATGTTGGTCTGTGGTTTTACCGGCAGGGGTCCCGTCTTTCGGGCATATGGGGAAGCCGTGCGCCGGCAATACCGCTTTTTCAGCTTCGGAGATGCCATGCTGATTTATTGAAAGGCACAGAGGAGGAAGAGAGGGAAAAACCACGGATTTCACGGATGGGCACGGATGACCCTCAATCTTGATCCTGATCGTGATCGTGATCTTGATCGAAAGCATAATTTGACTCTCCCAAAGATCGCAAAGCAACGCAAAGAAGTGAGAGAGAGGTTAACCACAGAGACCACAGAGAGCAAAGAGAGGGAGAAGATAGGGTTGGAGGAATAACGGAGCGGGGACATTCCCTGTCTGCGTGCGGTGACGCACAGACAAGCTGTCCCCCCATTATATCCCATCCGGCAGGTTCCCTGCCTGTGTGTTGCCCTCAGACCGACAGGAATAATCGCCGCCAAAAAATCACTCCACCCCTGAGGGGGAGTCGGCAAGACAAGGGCGTCAGCCCGCAGTCGCGCCGGTGGGGGGCATTTCACCTGCCCGGTGCATCGCACTCAGACTGGCAACCCGCCCTTCTCCCTTGGTAGTGGGATATAAGGGTTACTGACCGCAGTCGCTTGTCCACACCACTCATGCGAATTCATAGCGTTCAACCTTGATATTTGATGCGTTCTTTCGGGCTTGGCAGATATCGTAATTCATCTGCAACCGCAGCCAGGTTTCGGCATTGCTTCCAAATGCTTTTTCAAGCCGAACAGCCATTTCAGGCGATACCGATGCATGCTTGTTGACCAGATTGTTCAGTGCCTGCCTGGAAACTCCTAAAACCTTAGCCGCATCCGTGACCGTTAGCCCAGCTGCCTCGATACAAAGTTCCCTGACGGTTTCACCGGGGTGTGGTGGATTGTGCATACTCATTGTTTAAACATGTAATGACAAGAGGTGCTTGTCAAGTCTGGCTTCCTTAAGCATTTTCGGGATTGATTGAACCTGCCCAAGCTATAACAAGTATGGTTATGGCAATCGACCTGTTTGAAAATCCCAACCCGGAGAGAGATTATGAAATTCGCCATGTGGCCAAGGAGTTTACCTCGGTCTGCCCCGTCACGGGACATCCGGATTTTGGAAGAATCGTGCTCACCTACGTGGCCGATGCCCGGTGTATCGAGCTGAAATCCTACAAGGAGTATTTGCAGGGGTTTCGCAACCGGGGGATATACTACGAATCCCTCACCAACAAAATTCTGGACGACCTGGTCGAATGCTGCGCTCCCCGCCGGATGAAAGTCGAGACCATCTGGAAGGGAAGGGGGGGCATTCATTCCCACATAACCGCGGAATACAAGAAACCACTGATCGGCACAAAGCGCGCCAAGGGCACGGATTAGGAATGGGGGGAGGCGCCCGAGGGCGCGGGGGGAAGGGAATGTTGGAATGAGGGAATGGTGGAGTGATGGAGGAGGGAAAGGAGAGAGATCAAGATCAGGATCACGATCAAGATCAAGATTGGAGGAATGGGGATTAACTCTCGCCAAGATCGCACTCCACCACTCCCATTACTCCATCACTCCCATTACTCCATCACTCCATCTCTCCCCTCCTGCATCCTCTTCATCCACGCCATAGATTTTGTGCAACTGGTATCCGGCCCGGTAGGGGTGTTTCCCCTCTTTGACCTTTCGATTGATCAATTGAAGTATGGCTTGGTCGTTCCGTTTGGACCATTCGGGGTGGAGCCAAATCGAGTCGGAGCACCAAACATGGCCAATTTCCTTTTCCCAGTAGTCGATGGCGTGCAACGAATCGACCACGATTTTTAATTCATTGGCGCGGACGATACAGTCGAGAATCGGTTTTTTCCATTCCTTTGGGCTTACCGTGACCCAGTCAAAGGTCCCGAGAAGAGGAAAGGCCCCTGCTGTTTCCAAATGGACTTTGAGCTTACGTTCCCGGAGGCAATCGGTGAGTTCACTGAGATCGTGAATGGCCGGTTCGCCCCCTGTAATGACGACGATCCGGGGACGGCGTTCAGCCGCCATTTCAGCCAGTTTCCGGGGGGAAATCTTTTCCACTTTGTCCGGGATGTGATCGGGATGCCAGGTGCCTGCGGAAATCGCACCAGGGGCAGTGGACGGGACAGCCGTAGAGGCGAATAAAAAAGGCTGACTTCCCCATTTGGCAACCTTCTCCCTGCCAACTGAAAAATGTCTCGTAAACGGGTAGTTTTTTCATGGCTGCGCCACCCTCATCCCGACCTCGACTCGCCGCTGCTAAGCAAATCTGTGTCGCACGGTCCTCCGGAGGGAGAAGGAACTTTTCTGAATTCGGCTGCGTTTTTGTCGTCCTCGAATACTTCCAGGGCGACCAGGAATACGCGCTCGCCATGATGCTCTTTCAGGAGAGGTTCTATGGTGTGGAAGACGTGTTGGGCAATTCCTTCGGCCGAGCAACTTTCCAATGGATAGGGTCTGAAGGCCTCGCGAAATTGATCCACCATTTTTTGGGATACCGCGTCGTCGAGGTTGTGGAGAAAGGCATGGTCGAGGTTCTCCATCAGCCAATCCCGGATAAATCTCAGGTTCGAAAAGTCTACCACGAACCCCGATTCATCCAGCTCTTGGCAGCCAAAGGTAAATCTGAAGGACCAGTTGTGCCCGTGGATAAACGAGCATTGGCCGCTGTGGTGGGGTTGGCGATGGGCAAAGGGGATGTCGCTATAGGACTTTGAACAGGTAAACATGTTTATAGCCTCCAGTTCTTTGCAATCATGGCATCGATGGAGGGGGAATCCGAAGCGTAAAGGGTGGGATCCTCCACCCCGGCACGGTGAAAGGCCTCCCGGCGTTCGATGCATGTGCCGCAACGGCCACAGTGGAATTGGCCGCCTTCGTAACAGGACCAGGTCCCGGGCAAAGGGGACACCCAACGTAGCGCCGCGCTCAACGATGGCTCTTTTATCCAGATGGACGAAGGGCCGGTTGAGCCTGATTTCCCTCCAGTCCGCCAATCGAATGGCTTTATCCAGAGCTTGGGCGAAGGACTCCCGGCAATCGGGGTAAATGGCGTGATCACCGGAATGGGCCGCGTAGGAAACGGTATCAGCCCCCAATGAAATGGCCCAGGAAGCGGCCAGGGCCAGAAATAGCATATTGCGGTTGGGGACCACCGTGGCCTTCATGGAGGGCTCCGCATAGTGGCCTTGGGGCATGGGAAGGTCCGGGTTGGTCAGGCTGCAACCCTCCAGCAATTTGCCCAGGGAGGAGAGATCGATGGTTTTGTGGGGCAGGCCGAGACGTCTTGCAATGGCTCGGGCCGAGTCGAGTTCCCTTTGGTGACGTTGACCGTAATTGACCGACAGGGCCGAAACAACGCCGCCTTCTGCGACGAGATGGTATAGGAGGACGGTCGAATCCAATCCCCCTGAATAGGCCAGTACGGTTTTCATTAAATTCAGTGATTTCAGGCCCGATCCTTCGACCCATCAGGAAATCTAAGGACAGGGGCACGGCCTGGGAATTTTTAGCAGGCAGAGGAAACCTGGATAATGCCGGGAACGGTGGCAACTGTAAATTTGATTTTGAGCCGGCCGGAGGCCCGCATAGGTTGATTCCCTGTGCCCGCCCCGCCATCACTCACCCAACAATGCCGGGAGGAAGCCCTCCGTCTCGGTTTTGACCTCTGCGGTTTCGCCCCCATTGAAGTGAAGTTGCGCAAGGATTATTACCGGCGGTGGATTGAGGAAGGTCGACACGGCACCCATGACCTGGATGGAGCGAAATAACGATCGTCGTCTCAACCCCGCCAAAATAATCCCTCAAGCCCGGTCTATCGTCATGGTTGGTTTGAATTATTTCCAGCCCGAGCCGGAAATGCGGGGTCGCATGGCCAAATATGCCCTGGGCCGGGATTACCACCCCTTGATCTATAAGCGGCTGAAAAAACTGTGCGCCTGGATGCGAGAGAGGGGTGGAGTGCAAAAACCATACGTCGATACCGGGCCCGTCCTGGAGAAGCCTATCGCGGTTGAGGCCGGCCTTGGGTGGTTGAGCAAAAGCACCCTGCTGCTGCACCCGAGGTTCGGGACCTGGTTGTTTCTGGGCGCCGTGGTGACCACCCTCGAATTCGAGCCCGATCCGGTCGATTCAGACCACTGCGGCAGTTGCCGGCGTTGTTTGGACGTTTGTCCCACAGATGCCTTCCCCGCCCCCTACCAATTGGATGCTTCCCGCTGCATTTCCTACCTCACCATCGAGCACCATGGATCCATACCCATTGCCTTTAGGGAAGCCATCGGAGACCGGGTATTTGGTTGCGATGATTGTCTGGACGTTTGTCCCTGGAACCGATGGGCCCAAACCACCCGGGAGACCAAATTTCTCTTCCCGGGACTGCCGGATTTGCGGGAAACCTTGAGTTGGAAGGAAGCAGACTTCAACCGGCATTTCCAGGGAACCCCGCTGGCCCGGTTGAAGCTGCCGCGTTGGAAGCGCAATGTTTGCGTGGTTTTGGGGAATATCGGGGTCGAGGCCGATCTCCCGGCCCTGGAAAATTTGGCCCGGGGAACCGATCCGATGGTGGCCGAGCACGCCAATTGGGCCATCGAGAAAATTACGGCCAGACAGGTTCCGGAAAAGAACGGGGTCAAGGCGTAATGGCGTTGCTGAATTAACCACAGACGCCACAGAGATCACAGAGGGAGAAAGAACGGGGTCAAACTAGAATGAACTCCAAAGCAGTTCCACTCCAAAGCCCAGTGTCGCACAGCGCACACTGGGTTGAAATGGACAAAAACAACGAACCCCAACGGGGTTCCACAAGGAATCAATCCAAAGGCATATTGGAAATAATTTGTGGAACCCCCTCGGGGTTCAATCATATGGCTGATCGGTCCCTTCCTCCACACTTAATCACGATCACGATAAACCTCATCATCTCAGCATCGTATCTGCGTATTCTGCGGTTCATGCCCCCCAGAGTGGCAGGGATGGCCCGACCCAATAATTTTGACATTTGCCCGGCCTACTTGAATTTTCCCTTCCCACTGGTGTGCAAAATCCGACCCGATTATACTTATGACGCTTCGATTCTTTTTCCTGATATCCGCTTTAACCTCGATTGCCGGATTGTGGCCGGTTGCCGCGCAAGAGCGGCCCAACGTGGTTCTGGTCATCACCGACGACCAGGGCTATGGCGATATATCCGCCCATGGTAATCCCGTTCTTAAAACACCCGCCCTGGATGAACTGCATGGGGAGAGCATCCGGTTGACCGACTATCACGTCAGCCCCACCTGCTCGCCCTCCCGGGGAGCATTGATGAGTGGACATTTCACCAACCGGGCCGGTCCCTGGCACACCATCATGGGGCGTTCCTTGCTATTTCGGGGTGAAGCAACTTTGGGTGAAGTCTTTGCCAACTCGGGATACCGCACCGGTATGTTTGGCAAATGGCACCTGGGGGACAACTATCCCTATCGTCCGGAGGATAGGGGATTTCATGAGGTGGTCCGCCACGGAGGGGGAGGGGTAGGGCAAACTCCCGACTACTGGAATAACGCTTATTTCGACGACACCTATTTCCACAACGGCAAACCGAAGAAGTTCGAGGGTTATTGCACGGATGTATACTTCGATTCGGCCAAGCGATTCATAGAGGACAGTGTGGCCCGGGAAGAACCGTTCTTCGCCTATATCTCGACCAACGCTCCCCACAGCCCCTTCCATGTGGCGGACCGATATTGGAAGCCCTATATGGAAGAGGGTTTGTCCGAAAGAGAGGCCATTTTCTTCGGCATGGTTGCCAATATCGACGACAACGTTGGCGCCATCCGCGAGTGGCTCGCGGCCAGGGATCTGCAAGAAAACACCCTCTTTATTTTTACCACCGACAACGGAACCGCCAATGGGGAAAAAGTTTGGAATGCGGGCATGCGTGGGAAAAAGGGCAGCGAGTACGATGGTGGGCACCGGGTGCCCTTTTTTCTGCATTGGCCCAAAGCCGGGCTGAGGAATGGTCGCGATATTGCCCAATTGAGCGCCCACGTCGATGTGCTGCCCACTTTGATCGACCTTTGCGGGCTCCAGGCCCCGGTGGATTATTTCTTCGATGGCCGGTCCCTGGCCCCGTTGATTTTCCAACTGCCCACGGCTTGGCCGGACCGCTTCCTGGTAACCGATTCCCAACGGGTGCAGGATCCCATCAAATGGCGCAAGAGCAGCGTGATGACCCAACGATGGCGCCTCATTAATGGGAAAGAACTCTACGATATGGCCAACGACCCGGGCCAGGAGAAGGATATTGCGTCGGAGCGCCCCGAGGTGGTGAGGAATTTGCGCGGAAACTACGAGAATTGGTGGAGGAGTTTAGAACCCTCCTTTTCCAAATTCGCCGAACTCGTGTTGGGAAATCCGGCGGAAAATCCCGCCGTTCTTACCTCCCACGATTGGCTTTCGGGCAATCGTGGCGTGGCCTGGAACCAGAGTTCCGTGCGCGGCGGTAAAATAGGGAGCGGCTATCCCGGCAAATGGGCCGTGGAGGTGGAAACTGCCGGAACCTACCAGTTTTCCCTGCGTCGATGGCCACTGGAATCCAATGCCGGCCTGGATGATGCCCTTCCGCCTGGAGAACCGGTCCCGGGGCTGACGGCATTTCGTGAAACTCCCGGTAAAGCCCTCAAGTTTAAAGGCGCCTTCCTTAAAGTGGGTGACCAGTCCGAAGAGAAACCGGTGTCATCCGGGCAGGAAGGGGTTGATTTCTCCATGGAGTTGCCACCCGGAAAAACATATATCGAGGCCTATTTCACCACTGCCGAGGGTGAAAAAATGGGAGTTTACTACATCCTGGTGGAGAAGGTCTGACCCCGACGGGCGTGCGAGGAAATTTCTGAGACACCACACTAAAAGACGAAGCGGTTTGAAATGACCCAACCCCGCGGAGGGGACGTCCGGGACTGCGCCAACAAACCGATATCGGTCATGCGAACCGGAATGAGGTCGCGATTGTCGGAGAACACGTTGCTCAGGTTGAGCTGGATGCGCCAGTTGACCTTATTGTCCCAAATACGCTTGCTGTAGGCCAACCGGAATCCCCAGTTGGTTTGGGCCGGACCAAAGAAGGGATTTTCAATATCCGGCTTGGGAACACCTTCCGCGTCCGGGGAGATGGGGAATCCGATGGCGACGCGAGATTGATAGCGCGCATTAACCCCTACGCCCCAACCTCTGAGAGCGCCTTGCCGGAAGTCATAATTGACCACGGCGTTGGCCCGCCACTTCCGAACTTCCGGCGAAAAGGTGCCTTCCTGGGCCTTGATCACCTCCCAGTCACGAATCACCTCTCGGGTGAACCATTCCTCATTGGTAGCTGCATTGGGAAAGTTATTCGCGCGCAATTCGGGACGGCGGCCAGGACCTCCCCGCATCAACTGTCCAAACTTGCTGGGGTTGGTAGGAGTGCCGGCGTAGAAGGGTCCGATCTGATTCTCGATCCAATTCCGCATGGTGGGCGCAATATTGCTGTTGGCCGTTTCAACCTTGGCCACGTTGAGCAGCACCCGCATCCCCCGAACGGGATTGGCCACCAGCTCGATTTCCGTCCCTTTGGTGACTTGGTCGAGGGTATCGGTTTGCCCTGCGGCGTTCTGCTCAATGCCGTCAACGATGCCCTGTTGTGCATCGTAGGTGGTCCGCCAGTTGTTTTCCGTCCAGATAGCGGAGAAAGGGTTGGATGGATCGAGGGTCACCACATCGTTGTGGCGGTCGATATCCATGCCGAAAAAGTCCAGGAATTCATCCAACAGAGCTTCCAAATCCGCTGCAGGCATGCGGAGCAGCTTCCCGAAATCGGGATGCATCTCATCATCGTCAATAACCTCGTTGAAATCCGCGATGGCCAACTCGGTCAGGACGTTGTTGATCCACCCGCGCATGGTAGTGGTTTCCGATTGGGCGTAGACGCGATTGACCCCCGAATAACTGGCATTGTTGATGGCCGCTTCGAAGCGATTGATGCGCAGATTGATTTTGTTGTTGAGGAAGGCGAAATTGAATCCGATATCCTCGGTCGTGCCCGTGGGCGATGGGAGTTGTATGCCCAAGTGATTTTCACGGCCCGGGGCGGGCTGGAAATTTTGGGACTCGCTATAGAAAAGGCTGGCGCTGTCCATCCACTCGAAGGGATTCCATTCCCTGGGCAGCTTGGCCACCGCACCCCAACTGAAGATGTCCTCCTTGACAAAGGTGATTTCAGGTTCTTCAAAGAGGTATTCCCCGTCCCCATTCTGGGCGATGGTGCCCAGATAATCGTAGGTTTTATTGACAATGCCCAAACTCGAAACCTGCTCGGGTGTTGCCGTGTCGGTAAGAATGGGCGTGTTGGCCAGGGTATTAGTCACCTCGTCCTGGCGCCAGCCCAAGGTGGTTACGATGTTTTCGTTGACCAGGAAACTTTGCAGGATGGCGGCCAGTGAATCATTTACGGTTCCGTTATGCTCACCGTTAATAGCGGCCAGCCTCCTTTCGAGGTTGTGGGTGACCATTTCCTGATTGACCACGTCGTAGTAGGTGGTTGGCACGGGAGGGCCGCCGGGATTCCACACTTTTTGATTATTGACTGGATTGATCTGGAACATGTCCCGGGTGATCCCGGCTGGATCGCTCACCAGGTCGACCGGAGGGCCCAAGTAAACCAGGTAATCAAAATGCCGAGGGTCGGGACGCGTTCCAAACGTTTCATTCAGGTTTGCTTCACGCGGGCCGAATTCGCGCTGAGAATAGGAAATGGTGCTGTTGTTCCACTCCTGTCTGGCGGCCAGCGTGGTCAATATGCTTCGCCCCAAAATGTCGGAAAGCATATTGTCCCCCAGCCAATCGGCCGTATCAAAATCCCAATAACCGGTCCAGCGGACGGATTCACGTTCTGTTTTGAGTTCCGCCATATTTGCTTTACCGATCATGAAGGGGCGGCCGAAATTGGGATTGGGCTGTGGCTGGACCGGTACCAGTGGATCGTTATTGTGATCGAATGTGCCGATGGGAAGAGTATGGTTGATATCGATCAGGACCCCCATGGTGCGGCCGGGGAAACCATGGAAATTCTGGCGACTGAAATTTTCTTTGGTAAAGGCCAGTTCGAAGCCCAATTTGTTTTGAAAGAAGTTTTGTTCCAGCGTGGCCGAGAGGGCGTCGAAATCCCGGTTCTGGAACGGAGCCGTCCCGGCCAGGAGGTTTTCGGAGAAGTCGAATAGATCCAGGTCGTTGAACCCTTCGAAGATACCGGCGTAATCACCGAAATCATAGGCTCCCGCGTTATCGATGCGACGGAAATTGCGCCCGCCTCGGGGAAGCCGTGGATTGGGCGGCCTGTCCGCCGCCGGTCTCTCGTAGTCGTACCACACCTTGTGCTGAAAGCCTGGGGTGCTCCGGTCGTAATCGACCCGGTAGGCGTTGTTGTTGGGAATAACGCCCGGGAATCCGAAATCGGGATGTTCGGTGTCCCTTTCCCAGACCATGCCCAGTGAGTTTCCGAAACCTTGATTTTGAAAGGGGTTGGTGAAACCGGTTACCGGGGAGATCTGTTGCCAGGGAGCCCTGTATTCCCTAATGGGCCAGCGCATGCTGAAGCGCCAGGGATCGTAGGTGAGGGGCAAATTGGTTTCCGGTGCTCCTATGTAGTTGCCATCCTCTGCCAGAGCGCCGTGGTAACGGCGGATTTCGCGAATGTAGTTGTCGATGGCCTGCAGGGGACCCACCGGATCGGGATTGTTGGCCCGAATGTGGCCGCTTTCGTAACTGACGCGAATAACGGTGTTTTCAAGAGGGCGCCACGTGGCGGTGATGTAAGAGCGCTCCTGATCCTGGAAGGCCGGCTTTTGGGGATAATTGCGATTATTCCGAACTGCGGCAACGCGGACGGCCAATTTGTCTTCCACCAATACGCGGTTGAAATCGACTTGGGCCCGATAGGAAGGCTCATCGCCTCCATCTTGCACGCGAAATTCAACCCGGTTGATTTCATCGAACACGGCCCGGTTCAAACCGACATTTTGCACCCCGGAAGGAGAGCCCAGGCCAAAAAGAATGGCATTGGCTCCTCGATTGATTTCCACTCGTCCCGAATTATAACTGTCCCAGGGAATACTGGTCAGGAAAAAGTCGCGGGTGTTGTCGGGGGCGCCCAAACCGCGAATCCGGCTGGCCCCCTGCGGGTTATTCAGGACCGCTCCCGTCAGAACACGGTCGTCCTGTTGGGCGTTTCCACCGGAGAAGTTTCCACCCAGACCTGCGATCTCGGTAGAGGTGGTAAACAATAACAGGTCGGTCGACTCGGTGGCGGCGATGTCATCGAGAAATTCCGATGTAAGGACCTGGACCGAGGCCCCGATGTCGGCCAGATTGCTCCGCAAACGTGTTCCCGCCAGGGTCTGAGTGGCGATGTATCCGGAATCTTCCTCATCCAGAACCACAAACGGAGAAATTTCGTAGATGTCATCTTCCTCTTCTTCCTGGGCGAAGGTGAAGATGGGCAGACTCAAACATCCCCATACCATCAACATTGGGGCAAAAATGGTTTTTCCAGGTAGTGATTTCATAGTCTATTTTTTGGTGTTTTTTGTAATGGGTTTCTCCACAGGGGAGGGATTGGCCAATTGTTTGGGCTTTTGAACCCCATCATTTTTATTAGGCAATGGGCAGATCCGTTAACCGTGTAATTTTTGCCTTTGATTGGGAAAAGCGTTAAATGCTAATGGCCCTGCAGCCTGGTATCAGCATTTCGTATTCATCTTGTGACTGTATTCGGTTATTTTGCGGCATTTTGGTCTTTTCAACCATCATTTCGCTCTTATTTCATCACTGCCCCCAGTTGGCCGCATCGGCATAAATTATAAACCAGGTTCGACAGGCCTATCTGAAACTCGGCTCTTTCAATTCCTATGGTGCGAATCCAGTCCGCCCCCAGGCTGTTGGCCTGGAACCCGAATATGTGTTCCACCCGGCAGCGGGCCTTACTCTTGAGCCGGTTGATCTTCTTCTGAAATCGCGTCAGGGGATGGTTGCGGTACCCTCTATGATGGATCATGTTTTTGATCTTGCGATTGCGTAGCAACTCGTCGTTTTGCGCGCTTTTGTAGGCGCTGTCCGCATACAGGGTTTGATCATTCTCATCCAGCAGTTCCTCCAGGACATTGGAGTCGTGGACCTCGGCGCTGGTTACTTCAAAGGTCTCAACAAACTTCGAAGCCGCATCGCATTTGGCATGATTCTTGTAACCAAAATGAGTCTCCTTGCCTTTCTTCGCCCAGCGGGCATCCCCATCAACATGGCTGCGCGCTTTCGGGGAAAGGCCCTCCAATTTTTCCGCGCCAACACGCCGTCTGGGAGCGTCCACGAAACTGGCGTCTACGATCTTGCCGCCTTTGCCCACCAGTCCTTTCTCGGCCAAAAGACCACCGAATAATTCAAACAAGGACTTCATCCCTTGCCACCCCAGTCGTTGTTTGAAGTCCCAGATGGTGTTCTTGTCAGGAACCCCATCCCCCACTGACAGTCCCAAAAAGCGTTGAAAACTAAAGCGGTCCAGAATTTGAAACTCCGTCTCTTCATCACTCAGATTGTAGTAGCGCTGGATGATGAGGATCTTCAGCATCAGAACCGGATCCCAAGGAGGACGACCTCCTTTTTCGTGATCCCCGTAGTCCAGGATTTCCAACAGCTTCGAACGAAAAAATTCGAAGTCGATCTGCTCATTGAGCTTGTCCAGCGCGCCAGCCCGCCTTGAAAGCTCTTCCACTCGCTCGATTAAATCAAACAATCCACTTTGTTCTTTGCCTTTACGAAACTTCATTGCTGAAGATTAGAGGATGCGTATCAAAATATCAAATGCGAAATTTACTAATTGAGGTTACCGGATGTGCCCCAATGTAATTATGGCCGGGATGATCAGGTTGGAAAGTATTTTTTTCTTAGCCCGCATTGGCTCACACCTGAACGGGTCCATTCTTTTGACTGGCCTAACCGGGCAGTCGAGGTAAATTACTTGCAGCATCGGACCCTGATTATGCCATGAAACCCAAGCACAAGCAGAATGCGGTAGACCTGTACTTTTTGGATGCCCGATCCAAGCTCATCGATATCGGCGCCTTCATGGACCGCGTCGAGCGGGATGGCTTGGCCGATGATTTTCGTTACAGGGCCTTTTTGCAGGCGCTCGAGGCCCTGGATTCGGATGAAAGGGCCAAAGGCGTTTTACTCGCTCTGAGCGATCCGACCCGAGAGGTCATTCCCGTGGCCACCACCAAAGCGGCCTGCGGCGCCTGGCCGGGCCGACAGTCATGAGGTACATCGAACCCCATGCCCATATGGTCAGCCGGGTCACGGATGACTACCAGGCCCTGATGGTGGCCGGTTGCAAGGCGGTTTGCGAACCGGCTTTTTGGGCCGGTTTCGACCGCAGTTCGGCGCTGGGATTTTACGATTATTTTTGTCAGTTGACCGATTATGAACCCCGGCGCGCGGCACAATTCGGTCTGCCCCACTATTGCTGGCTTTGCATCAACCCAAAGGAAGCCGAAGATCTCAAGCTGGCCGAGGAAGTGATGGCGTTGATCCCGGAGTTTCTCCAGCGCGGCAATGTCCTGGGGATAGGGGAAATAGGCCTCAATAAGAACAGCCGCAACGAGCTGACCGTTCTGGAAAAGCAGGTGAACCTGGCGGCGGAGCTCGAACAATTGATTTTGGTCCACACCCCGCATCTCGAGGACAAGCTCAAGGGGACCCGGATCATCGTCGATGTGATCCGGAATGAACCGCGCATAGACCCGGGCCGCGTGTTGATCGATCACCTGGAGGAGCACACCGCCAGGATTGCCCTGGATGCCGGTTTCTGGGGCGGGCTGACCTTGTACCCGGAATCCAAATGCACCTCCCCCAGGGCTATCGATATCCTGGAAAAATTTGGGGCGGACCGGTTGTGGATGAACTCGGCCTGCGATTGGGGGGTGAGCGTTCCCCTGGCTGTGCCCTATGCCGCCCAGGAAATGCGCCGCCGCGGTTACGATGACGAAACCATCGACCAGGTTTTCTTTCTCAATCCCGTCCGTTTTCTCCGGCAGTGCCCCAATTTCAAGATCGAAGGCTGAAAGGCACAAAGGCGCGCTGGGGCGCGCCAATTAGGAATTAGGAATTAGGAATTGGGGAGAGGGAGAGGGATTAACCACAAAAAGCGCAAAAGGCACAAAGGCACAAAGGCACAAAGGCACAAAGGCACAAAGGCACAAAGGCACAAAGGCACACGAAATCTTAACGAACTTGGCGATCTTTTCGAGAGCCAATCCAGAAGGTTTTTTTAACCTCGGATGGGGAGAAGAGTTCAGAGTTCAGAGTGCAGAGTTCAGAGAGGGGAGAAAGGAGGGCGGAATTCCCTGTCTGCGTGCGGTGACGCACAGGCAGGCTGTCCGCCATTTCAATCTCAGGAATCAGGAATTGGAAGATCACGATCAAGATTTTGGAACCAGCATCGAGCATCCGGAAACCGGCCAGAAGCCTACGGCAGGACAGGTTACCCAGATAAACCCTTTCCCTCACGCCCCCAAAATGATTTCCCATTACTCCCTCCCTTGAGGGGGAGTCGGCAAGACAAGGGCGTCAGCCCGCCGACGCGCCGGTGGGGGGAGAAGGCTGGAAGAAAGTGAGGGAGAGGAAAGGCTGGAAGAATAACGGAGGGCGGACATTCCTGTCCGCCATTTCCTCTTTATGGCAGGTTGCCTGCCGCTTCTCCCCGACGCTCCAACAGAAATAGAAAAAATAGCCACAAAAGGCCCAAAAAACATAAAATTCCCGGATCCTTCCGGACCCCTTAATACTGATCCCGATCCCGGTCATGATCTCTCACCCTGATTCCTGGATTCTTCCCACCCCTGATAATCTTGATCTTGATCTTGATCGTGATCCTGATTGTGATCTCTCTCCCTCTTTTCCATCATCAACCTTTCCGAGTGCCACCCCTTCAACCTGCAACTCCCAAACCTAAACATTCCTAATTCCAAATTCCTAATTCCTAATTCGCGCGCCCCAGCGCGCTTCCCCCCTTTGTGCCTATGTGCCCCTGTGCCTTTGTGCCTTTCTCCCTCCTAATTCTAATTGGCGCGCCCCAGCGCGCCTTCCCCCTCTCTCTGAACTCTTTCCTCTAAACTCTTTCCTCTTCTACCCGCGCCCCAGCGCGCCATTACCATAGGCCATGGCCAGAATCTGGACGGTGTGAAGAACCCGGGGAGGAGAGGGGTAGCCGGACAGGTGCTTTTGTATCTGGGTCATGCAGCCGATATTCCCCAGAGCCACGACATCGGGACGGGTGGACATCAGGTTCTCGGCTTTTTTTCGTCCGAGTTCATTGGCGATGTCGGGTTTTTCCAGATTGTAGGTTCCAGCGGAACCACAACAAATTTCCCAATCGGGTGGTTCCAGTAGATCCAGGTTGGGTATGGCGGTCAAAAGGGCGCGCGGCGCTTCCCGTTCTCCCTGGGCATGGGCCAAATGGCAGGCGTCGTGGTAGACCACTTTCCTGTCTTGGGGAAGTCGTGGAGGATCGACCAAGCCGATTTCCCGCAAGTATACGCTTATGTCCTTGGTTTTGGCGGCCAATGCTTCGGCTTTTTTTTGGTCCGCTTCCCCGGCGAAGAGAATACTGTATTCCTGGATGCCCGATCCACATCCGGCCGTATTGGTTATGAGGGCGTCCACGTCATGGGGAATGGAACGGATCAATTGGCGGGCGGTCTTGCGGGCGTGATCTTCATATCCGGAATGAAGGGCCAAGGCTCCGCAACAGGCCTGATCTTTGGGAATGACGGTTTCTATCCCGTTGGCGCTCAAAACCTCGAGGGTGGCACGGTTTATTTCCGGAGCCAGGACCTGTTGTGCGCAACCGGTGAGCAGGGCGACTCTTGCGCGCGCTTTGCCCTCGGCAGCGAACGTTTCCGGCAACGCATCTCTCGGGGGCAGCGATGAAGGGAGCAAATCGAGAGCGGGTCGCAATTTTTTTGGCAGGATGTTTTGGAAAGACCGCAACGGGCCACCGATTCTGAAGGCCAACCTGGCCCGGCGAGGATAGGGGAGAGTATGTAAAAATATGCCGCGCAACATCCGTCGCGACCATCGCTTGGGACGTTCCTTTTCGGCCTTGGCCCGAAAGGCGGTGAGCAAGTGACCGTATTCGACCCCCGAGGGACAGGAGGTGATACAGGCGTCGCACCCCAGGCAATTGTCGATGGGGTCCAGGGAATCTTCCAAGGGAACGGCTCCTTCCAACACTTCTTTGATAATAAAAATCCGGCCCCGCGGTGAATTCAATTCCTCTCCCAACTCGACATAAGTGGGGCAGGTGGGTAGACAGAATCCACAATGGACACAGGCCTCCACGGCTTGAGTGAGCGCGCCCGCTTTGGGTCCAAGTTGTCCTTTGTCGATGGTGTGGCGCATGGGACCTCAGGCGGGGAGGGGATCATTTGGTGAAAAGGACGGGAAAATGCCGTTGGGATCGAGAGCCTTTTGCAGGCGGCAGACAAAACTATTCCCGGGGTTTTCCCCAATGAGGGGATGGGAAGAAACCGGCCCCTTCAGTTGTAAACCGGTCAGCTTTTGGGTTTGGAGCAGCCTGTTCAGACTATCAATGTCCGCCGTTTCGGAGCAGGCCAGGTAGAGCGCCTTTCCGCCATTCCCGAGGTGAAATTGCCACGTCTGCTCATCCAGGGACCGGATGAGCCGGAGAGCGGAGGCCGGGTGGGTTGCCACCTTGAAAAGGAGCCGGTAGTTCCCCTGCCATGAGAAACGTTTGAAATTGCGCCAAATGACCCCTTCCTCCTCCTCCTCAAGGGCCAAACGGAGGGGTGTTCCCACCAGAGATTCCAGGGCTCGCCGGCGCGCCGCCATAGTGGGTTGCTGGTAGCCCAACCTCAGCGAAAGCAGTAGGTTGGAATCCAATTCAACCCCCTCCAGATCAAACCCTTTCAACCGGGGCAATAGCCCCACCCCTTCTTCCAGGGAAGGCAATCGCGCCTGCAAGGAAACATAGCGTTGAGGTTCGGGAAACACCTTGAAGGAAACTTCCGTAAGGAGTCCCAAACGACCGAGGCTTCCGTTAAACAGTTTGGGAAAGTCGAATCCGGCCGCATTTTTCACCACGTTGCCACCGCCCCTGACATGATTTCCCAGGCCGTCCACAAACCTGACGCCAATTATGAAATCCTTTAACGGTCCGTAACGGTAGGCCCCCGGCCCCGACAACCCGGCTGCGACGGTTCCTCCGATGGAGGCTCCCTGGTCGGCCAAGGGAGGATCAAAGGGCAAATACTGCCCGTTCTTCCCCAGGGCCTCCACCACGGTCTGCAGTTTGGTTCCACTTCTCACCGTAATGGTGTATTCCGAAGGCAAGTACTCGACTATCCCGGAAAGATCCGCCATGTCGATTGCCGTTGTCGAGTCCGCCACTTCCCAGAGGGAGGGCTTCGTTCCTCCTCCCTTTGCCATCAGGGCCGTCCCGGCTCTTACCAGGTCGATCACTTCCTCCGGGCTGGCCGGTTTTTCCGTTTTCCCATCCATGCGGCCTATTGGCGGGAAATGATGCCAGCTTTTTCCAGCGGATGGGGACCGTGGAAGGACAGGGCTGGAGCTTCTCCACCGGGAAACATTTTTCCGCGATTGGCGATCTCCTTGGGGTCTAAGGCGAAGCGAACGCGTTTCATGCACTCGATGTCCGTCTCACTGAACATTTCGGGAAGGTAGTTTTTCTTTTCCATCCCGACTCCGTGTTCTCCGGTAATGGATCCGCCCATGGCAACGCACATGCGCAAAATTCTTCCGGCCAGATCCTCGGCCCTTTGCAAGGCGCCTTCTTCATTGCCGTCGAACATTATGAGCGGGTGTAAATTTCCGTCACCGGCATGAAAAACGTTGGCCACCTCGATATTTGCTTCCCGACTGTAGGTTTTTATTTTGGCCAGCGCCTCCCCCAGGCGGGAGCGGGGAACCACCCCATCCTGGACCAGGTAATCGGGGGACAGTCGTCCCACGGCGGAAAAGGCGCTCTTTCTGCCCTTCCAGATGATCATCCGTTCCCGCTCGCTTTGCGCGGTGCGCTGTTCGTAGGCCCCGGTGGATGCAATGAGCGCATCGAGGTGTTTGAAGTCCTCCTCCACCGCCTCGGCTTCACCCTCCAGTTCCACGATCAACAGGGCTTCCGCATCCTGTGGGTAGCCGGCCTTCACCGCTGCCTCGGCCGCTTTGATGGCCAATTTGTCCATTATCTCGATGGCGCCCGGAAGCATCCCGGAATCGACTATGTCGGAAACCGCTTGCCCGGCTTTTTCCAGGGAATCGTAAGCGGCCAGCAAGGTGCGGTACCGTTGGGGTTTGGGCGTCAATCGCAGGGTAATTTCCAGGGCCACTCCAAACAATCCTTCATTGCCGCAGAAAAATCCCGCCGTATCGGGTCCGACTGTTTCGGCCGAGTCGCTTCCCAGTTCGACCCATTCACCGTCGGCCAGCACGGCCTTTATTCCGAGAACGTGGTTGGCCGTCATACCGTATTTCAGACAATGGGCTCCACCGGAATTGAAGGCCAGATTACCCCCGATGGTGCAGATCTGCTGGCTGCTGGGATCGGGGGCGTAATACAACCCGTATGGTGCCGCCGCCTCGCTCACCTTCAGGTTTATCGTTCCCGCTTCCACAATGGCAAAGCGATTTTCCGGGTCGAGCTTCAGGATGCGATTCAACCGGTTCAGGCCGATGACAACCCCTCCCTCCACCGGCATCGAGCCCCCGGAAAGACTGGTGCCGCTTCCCCTTGCCACAAAGGGAGTGTCGTGTCGATAACAAAGGCGGACGGTCTGAATGACCTCCTCCTGCGTATCCGGTATCACCACGGCCAGCGGCTCGGCCCTGAACGCGGTCAACCCATCCGTCTCATAGGCAACCAACTGGGGTTTTTTGGTGAAGATGCGGTCCGGAGGAAACAGCCGTTGTAACTGTTTTAGCAGTTCCATGGGGTAAGAGCCATATGGGTTAGGGGCGGTGGCGGCGCCCTGGGGATCGGCGACGGCCTCTGCCTTTGCCGCGTCCATAGCCATGACCCCCGCCGCGTCCATGGCCATGACCTCCGCCGCCCCGTCTTCCTCGATCCGCCCAATTCCTGGAACGGTGATGGCCGCCACGGTGGTCCGGGCGGGATTCCCTTTTCGGGCGATCGAAAGAAAATTTGATTTTAACCGGCCGCCCCAGCAATTCCTTTCCGTTCAACTCTTTTATTGCCCTCTGGGCATCCGCCTCCGTTTCCATGGTTACAAAACCAAATCCACGCGAATTTCCCGTTGAGTGATCCGTAATGAGAATAGCCTCCAGAACAGATCCGGAATGGGCAAAAAAATCACTCATATCCTGCTGGGTAGCCGCGTAGTTTAAATTCCCGACAAAGAGTTTATTTTTCATTTTGAGCTCAGTTTCCGTTTCTTCCCCCGCACCTTGCCCTTGGTTTGAATGAATCCTTCTCCATCTGCGGCGCGGCCGACCTCAGTTGATTTTTCGGGGTATTTCCTATCGACCCGCATTTCTCACAAAATTCGTAGCGAGCGAACGAAGATCGAGTGCTGGTGCGGGTTTCGAGCAGATTCGCGGGTGAAGCTGGGTCGACACCCCGCAAAGTCGCGAATCCAGCGAGGTCCGCACCAGTGCCGATATTCCGGAGCGCAGTAGAAGATTTGTGAAAAATGGGGGTTAAGGTTTGAGGGAGGGTTAGTTTTCCAAAACTATTGGAAACCCTCTTGGGAGGATGGGCAACCTTAATCAAAACCGGGGTTCAAATTAATGCTCCGGAAAGATCCAGCCATTGGAGGAGTTCTTCATCGTTTCGGATCAGACGGTCGGACCGGTAATCCTCCAAGAGCAGGTTTTGGTAACTGGGTTGGGCAAACCGCACGCCGTGGAAAAGAATGCGGGCGGATTGTCCGGGGGCCCTGACCAGCCTCCCCAAGGCTTGATTAATTTTTTGCATGCCCGGAATCTGGTAGACTTCCTCAAATGCAATGTTCCGGCCCAGGTCCCGACGGTCCCGCATGCGTTTGTTCTGCAGGGCATTGACCTTGGGCAGGGCCGGCCCCACCACTATGGCCAAGTCGACCAATCCCCCCAGTTGGTCGATGCCTTCGGCAAATCCACTGCCCAAAATCAAAAGTAGAAGGTCCTTCCCGAGCATGGCCTCGTCGATGAAGGCGGTTTGCTCGGCCGGGGCGCCTCCCCGGTTTTGCAAGACAGTGCGAATTTGAGGGAAGGCGCCGCGCAACTCCCGCCTCACGTCTTCAGCATAACGGTAGGAGGGAAAAAAGCTGATGACCGGCTTTTCGCTGCTCCGAACGGAACGAGCCAGGGTTTCCGCCGTAGTGGACAGGTATTTGCCCCTGGATTTATACCGGGTATTGACCCGTACATCTACGGCGCATCGATAGGCCTCCCTCCGCCAGGGAGAATGGGCCTCCACCCATTCCGGAGCCGGATTCCGGCGGCAAAGGCCGGTTTGCTTCAAATAATGCGGCCGGGGTTCCAAAGTGGCCGACATGAGCACCGTTTGCCAGGTTTGATCGATGACCTCCCCGATTTCCAGCGATGCATCGAGGCAACTCAGGCGGAGTCTCCCCTTTTGGGGACACCAAACCAGCTTTTCCAGATGGTCGTTTGCGAAGAAGGAGGCGGTCTCGGCCAGTTCCCAAAGTGCGTTGAGCGCTGCCTCATCCAGAAAATCCGAAGCGATAGGGTAGTTGCGAACCGCTCTTTCCAGGGTCTCGGAACAATCCCGGCATTCCAGGACCAGAAGGTCGTCCAGCGCATCGGAAGGGACCAATTTTGCCAGCAGGTCCGACCAGTCTTCCAGCGCGCTTCGTATGGCAGGGTGGGAGTTGGCCATGAGCATTTCGGCCAGCAGGATTTCCACCGTTCCTTTCTCGACCCAGTAGGAAAAGACGTCCGCCACCCGACCGGCCAGATTGTGGGCTTCATCGATGATGAGGAGAGATTCGCCCAACTCGAATCCGGGTTGATCGTGAAAGAGAGTGCGGTTGCGGGGGGAGAAGAGGTAATTCAGATCACCCACCCAGATATCGGCATAAGGCAGGGTGGCCCGCATGAGTTCGTAAGGACAGACCGATTCCTGCTCGCCCATTTCGAGCAGTAGTTCCGGTTGTCGTGTAGGTTCCTCCAGAAAGATTTGAGGGGACAACCGACAGCTTTTCCATCGGTCTCCCTGCTTCAAGCGCCGGTCATTCAATTGGCAGCGACAGTGGGGGAAACGGCAAAGCTCTTCCTTGTTGCGAACCTGAAGGGCGGCCAGTTCGGTTGCTTCCCCCAAAATTCCCTTCAGTTGTTTCATGACCTGTATCTGCCCGCTGGTCTTGCTGGTCAGGTAGATGACGCGGTTGCACCGGCCCCGTATGAGTTGGTTGAGCGATAACTCCAGTACCGCCCCTGTCTTTCCAAAACCGGGGGGAGCTTGAAAACACAGGACCGAACTTTTTTTCGACGCCTCCGCGAGGGCCTCCTGCACCCCTTCCTGGCCGGCCCTCAATTTCTGGAAGGCTTTCACATGGGGAAGGCCATGGACGTTCTCCCGCCTATTCCGCTGGTCTTCCAGAAAATTGCAGATGGCATCCACCTGGGCCTGGAAAATTTCCAGGTATGCCGGGTCGTCCGCAACGTACTGCCGCATATCGTCGTCGATGTTGATGAATAGCAGTTCTCCTTTGATGGGAGAACCATCGGAACCCCTTTCTCCAAGGATGGCCAGATAGGCCCCCAATTGGACAAAGTAGGGATGGAAATTTTCCATGAGGTCTTCGAGGTCGGCCGGAAGGGGAAACCCGGTGGTTTTTATTTCGCGAATCAGTTGATAGCCCGCCTTTTCTATCCATTGGTCGATCCTGCCCTGGATATGGAAAATCCAGCCGCGATGGACCCAGTTGCCCTCGATGCGGACTTCATATTGTCCCGACTCACCGGATTCCCGCGATGCCCGTTCCTGTTCCCGGTGCCATTTTACCCCGAGCTGTGCCCGCCAGGCGCCGCGCCGCCGCCTGTTCAACTGGCGCGGGCCGGTCCGGAAATCGGCCAACTCGCTTGCGCTCAACCGGATGGTTCTGTTCGGATAATCTACCTTCACGAATTCAACGAGAGCCACTAGGCCAGAATGTCGGTGTGATGGGCGATGTAATGTTTTAGCCGATCGACCCAAGCCTTTACCTGTTTCGTATCCATGGATTGATTCCGAATCGGAAGGTTTAGCAGAGATCTCCCCTCCTTTTGGCCCGGACCGGGTAGTTGATTCAACCACTCCTGCCGGATGGGATAGCCTTCTCCCCGGGCCAGGAGGTAGAGGGATTTAAAGAAGACAATATCTGGTTGCAGGCCCCTTTCCCAAGCGTCCAGGGCGATTTCGAACAGCTCATAAATGGCCTCCGCCCCAATATCCCACGGAAGGTTGCGGTGCAGTATCAAGGCGAATTCACTGGCGCGGGCCAGGGCCGGGTAGGAAGCCCCCAGCGCGGTTCGCTTCTTCAGGATTCTCGCCTCCCGGACAAAGCTGAAGTCGCTTCCGGGCTTGTCATCGACCAGCAAATCAACCTGATCGAAAATGTCCGGCAGGGTGGAACTGCTCTTTGCCCCCGGCCGCCGCATGAGCAACGCTACCTGACCTCGTTCCACGGCCAAAAGGTAGAGCCGTTCAAATTTTTCCCCGCTCGGTTCGCGTTTCAGGATTATGCCCGATACCTGAACTGCCGCTCCGGCCATGGAACTACCCGTGCGCGCCTGCCGCCTCTCTGGGGTTTTCGATTTGCACCGGTTCCGGGGCAACCATGCTTTCCTGGAAAGGCGGGACCACCGCGCCACCCGAAATAATGAGTTTCATTCCTTCCCCGATGCTCATATCCAACCCCTGTATGTCATCCTTGGGCAGCATGAGTAAAAATCCGCTGGTCGGATTGGGTGTGGTGGGGAGAAATATGTTCCTCAAATCCTCATTGCTGCGCTGCTGCAACTCCCCCTTGGTTTCGCTGGTCAGAAACCCGATGGCCCAAACCCCCTTGCGCGGGTATTGCACCAGCACCGTCTTCTTGAAAACGGCCTTTTGCTGGGTGGAAAACGTATCGATGATCTGTTTGACGGTTTTGTAAATCGTCTTAATAAAGGGAACCTTGGTCAGGATCCTTTCCGTTGCCGCAAGTATCCACTTGCCCACGAAATAGCGGGACAGGTAACCCAGTAAGGTTATGATGGTAAACACGATGAGAGTGGCCAAAAGGTTCCATACCAGGCGAAGGTTCTGGTCCTCCAGCCAAACTTCGGGAAGGAAATAAAGCAGGTTTTTGCTGAAACGCCCCCCCACGTTGTCCACCAGCCAGGCCAGGGCAATGATGGAAGCGCCCAACGGGGCCAGTATCAGAAGCCCGGTGATGAATGCGTTGCGCAGGGACCGGAATACGGTGGATTTCTCAGACATCAGTTTCGTTCGTAGGTAAACAAGGGGATTTTGCCGTTTTTTGCCAGAGCAGACAGACAAATTTGCTCCTGGTTTCTCATTTCCCGCCTCTCCTCCTCCTTCCCGTCCTTGTATCCGGCCAAATGCAGATATCCATGGATGAGGTAAAGGGTGAATTCATTCTCGAAAGAGTCGGGGTGACTGCGAGCGTATTCCCACGCCGCATCGATGGAAACGCAGATCTCCCCGGCCAGGTCCGCCCCGAGGTCGCCGGGAAATGTGATCACATCTGTCGGGGTAGGATCACCCATGAAATCGGCGTGTAATCGGCCATGCTGTTCACCGTTTAGAAAAGCCAGTGAGAGTTCTCCAACCTCCACCTGCCATAATCCGGTGGCATCCAGGAAGTGAAACATATCCTCCACTTCCCGCCTTTCGAATTTAAATGCCTTGCAAGGACTGAATATTTGAACGCTTCTTATTTTGCCTCCCCCTATTCCCGACTTCTGCCAGGGCCTTGTCTTTGTCCGGGTATTCAATGCGGCTGTGCAAGGTATTGATCAAAGTAAAGGCAAAGGAATTGGTCAGCTTTTTGATTTCTTCGAAGGTCAGCGGGCAATCGCTCAACTGATCATCTGCGATTCTGGCCTCGAAAATGGTATCGATGAGATCAGAGATGCTTTGCGGGGTGATTTTTGTTAAAGACCGGCTGGCGGCCTCCACCGCATCGGCAAAAAAGATGACCGCGCTTTCCTTGAATTGGGGTTTTGGCCCGTCATATCGGTAAGTGGATTCTTCCACCCGGGGACCCTCCGGGCCCGCGTATTTGCCGCCCTTGAGTGCTTCCACGTAGAAAAAAGTGATCAACGAGGTGCCATGGTGCTGTTTGATCACATTGATGATGACCTTGGGAAGCTTGTTGCGCACGGCCAGGTTCACCCCTTCCTTTACGTGACTTTTGATGATCAGGGCCGCCATGGAGGGATTGTGTAAAATGAGCGGGTTTTCCCCATCCCTCTGGTTTTCGACGAAATACTCCGGTTTTACGAGTTTGCCGATATCGTGGAACAAGGAGCAGACCCGGCAGACCAGTGGCTTGGCCCCGATGGCGGAGGCGCCGTTTTCGGCCAGGGTTGCCACCATGAGCGAGTGGTGGTAACTGCCCGGCGCTTCCAATTGCAGTCGTCTGAGCAAGCGATGGTTGTAATCGGTCAGTTCGAGCAGGGTTATGTTGGTGGTCATTTGGAAAAGCCCCTCGAAGAAGGGCAGCACACCTATGACCAGAATCCCCGTAGCCAAACCGACCCCGAGGGCTACGAGCATTTCCTTTCCAATGAGAACCAGGCTTACTTCATTGATCAAACCCAGTATGAGCCCACCCATGGCCAGGGCCGCCCCGCCCAACAGGCTGGCCCGCATTATGTGTCCCCGCTTCCTTACATCGCTGCAGCCGAGCACCGCCACCAGGCAGGCCAGGAAGGTGACCGCCATGAATTCAAACGAATCTCCAAACATGAGACAGGTGATGAAGCACACCATGGAGGATACAAAGATGGCCGCCCTCTGGTTTATCAGAAGGGCAATGATTATGGGACCCAGGTAAATCGGGACCATATAGCGCAATAAGAGGTAAAGGGTCGGGGTGTTGTCGGAAAACGCCAGGATCAAACGGGCCAAGGCGATGTTTATCAGGATCACCAGAAAGAGAAGACTTCCCTGCCTGTTGTCGCTCAATTTGGACCATCCGGCCATGCTCAGGTAAACCACCACGCCGATGCACAGCAACAGGGTGATAAGGGCCTTTTCCCAAAAACTCTTACCCAGGGAAAAGGCATAGACAAAATCCTGTTGGCGCATGAAATCCTGATAGGCCAGAAGCATTTCATATTTGTGGGCCAGGACGGTTTCCCCCGGCTCGATGATGGTCTCACCGGACATGACATTCACCACCACCGGTTCGGACCTTTCCTCGATCTCCCTTCGCTTGGCTTCGTGCAACTCCGGGTCGTATTCCAGATTGGGTTGCAAGGCTTGGCTCATTATGCGCGATAGGGCGATGTTCAGGTCCTGGGTGATATCAAAATAGGTAAAGTCCCGCTTCAAAGCGCCGAACGCCATCTCCTGACTCTGGATGTCCAGGCGCCGGGGTTGTCCGCTCTCCCGCTGAACGTAAATGAAATTGAGGTTTTCCTGATCCCGGGCCAACATGTCGACATCGGGGTTGTAAATTCCTCCACTCAGGATGCTGCGCACCGAAACCAGGGCCTGGTCCATCAGGTCTCCACGATTCTTCGCCTCCGTGCGGGTCAGAAGCACCATCACGTCTTCCACGTTGAGACGAAGCGGGGTGTTTTCCTCAAAATCCAGGGCAAATTTCTCCACGCGGTTGAAGAGGGCCTCCTCCTCGAATCCTTCCACCTCAACCCCGAGGTCGTTCAGTCCCTCAATCAAGTCCCGAATGTACCCCCGAAACGTTTCAAATCCCGTCATGACCATGCGGAAAACCGGTGGAATCCTCAATTTTTCCACTTCGATTTTACGACGGGTCTGTAACTCACTGGTGTAGGAAAAGTCGGTCTCGGCCACCACCCGGACCCGGGATACCTCATTGGGCAATACCTGGATTCCGGCCGGGGTCACCCCGGTGAAGGCCAGCAGAATGGTCAAAACGACCCAACCGAAGAGAATCAGAGCCGTCACTATCGGACTCGAAGCCAGAAACGTTCTGGTCCAGGTCTGACGGGGAGCCTTGCGCTTCCGCCGCGAAGGGGAAGGCTTGTCCGTGATCTGTTTCCTTCTGGTAAAAAGTTTCACTTGGCTGCCGGGTCGGGGCCAATCAGCGGGAGCGTCCCCCTGAGCGAAAGTGGCCGTAGGCCTCTATGATTTTCTCTACCAGAGGATGGCGCACTACGTCAAAACTTTCAAAATAAAACAGTTCGATATCCCGAATGTGGGCCAGCGCCTGGGTAACTTCCTTCAAGCCCGACTGATTGTTCCTGGGCAGATCGATCTGGGTGATATCTCCGGTCACTACCATCCGACTGCCGTCGCCCAGGCGGGTCAGGAACATCATCATTTGTTCCGGAGAGGTGTTTTGCGCCTCATCCAGCACGACGAAGGCGCCGGTCAGGGTGCGTCCGCGCATGTAAGCCAGGGGCGCGATCTCAATGATCCCCTTGTCCATGAAACGTCTGGTGTTTTCCTTTCCCAGCATATCGTGCATGGCGTCGTAAAGGGGCCGCAGGTAGGGGGTTATCTTCTCCCTCAAATCTCCGGGCAGGAATCCCAGCGCTTCCCCTGCCTCCACCGCCGGCCGGGTCAGAATTATCGTTTCTATCGACCCTTTCAACAAGGCGTCAATGGCTGCCGCCATGGCCAGGTAGGTTTTCCCGGTCCCGGCCGGACCAATGCCAAATACCACTTCCTTTTGCAAAATAGCCTCCAGGTAGCGTTTTTGATTCAGCGTTTTGGGGATGATCTTGCGCTTGGGAAATTCCAGGATGAGCGGATTTTCCATGAGGTCCAGCAATGCCTCGGATTGCCCCTTTACCACCTGTTGCAGGAGGGCGAAGAAATCCGACTTGCGCACCATCAAGCCCTGGGATCTGGCCCTTTCCAGCAATTGGAAAAACAGTTCCGCCTGGCCGACCCGGTCTTCGCTCCCGGAGATTTGAATCCAATCGTCCCGGGACACCAACTCGACCCCCAGCCGCTTCTCTACTTCCCTGAGATGCTCGATGTTTCCGCAATACAGTTGGCTGGTTTTACGGGGGGTTGGAAAATGGAGGGTGGTTTCCGGCATGGCGGCGGATCTACTCTTCGGGCCGATAAAGTTCCTCGGCTGCTTTCCGGAGCCGTTCCCACATGCGTTCCAGGGAGGTGGGAAGCACTCGCGTTTGGCCGATAACGGGCATGAAGTTTGTATCTCCCGTCCAGCGCGGCACGATGTGGGCGTGCAGATGCCCCGGTATGCCGGCCCCGGCCGAAGCGCCCAGATTCATGCCCACATTGAACCCGGTCGGGCTGAGAGCTTGGGTCAAAATGGCTTTTCCTTTGATGATCAACTCCAGGAATTCAGCTTTTTCCTCTGCCGTCAGGTCACCCAGATCGACCACCTCCCGATAGGGTACCACCAGCAGGTGTCCGGCATTGTAGGGGTAGCGGTTCAGTAGCAAAAAGCAGGTATTCCCACGAAACACAATGAGGGATTCGCGGTCATTTTTCGTTTTGGGCAATGCCACAAACGGATTTTTTCCCTTAATGGCCTCCGGGGTTTCGATGTATTCCATGCGCCAATAGGAATGCAAGTGTTCAAATGGATTCGACATGCCAGATGATGCAAACGTACTTTCTTCAGAAGTGCAAGGAACGCGGGCACGGTGCGGATTTTACGCTTCCGCACAATCCTTTTTTGCTCCTGATTCCTCGTCACGCTTCTGCTTCTCGCCAAGAACGCAAAGACATGGATGGGCGCCGGGGGCGCCAATTAAGAATTAGGAGGCACAAAGGCACAAAGGCGCCGTTGGCGCGAATTAGGAATTAGGAATGGGGGAGAAGTGAGGGAGTGATGGAATGAGGGAGTGATGGTATTGGGGTGAGAAATCAGGATCACGATCACGGTTATGGGGATGAGGGAGGCGCCCAGCGTCGCGCGCCATCGGCTACTCAACCGGGACCTCCCAACTGGCTGTTACGCCAACGGCGTTAAACTCCAGAGTCCAGTGTCGCGCAGCGCACACTGGGTTGAAATGGACAACAAATTTGAACCCCAGCGGGGTTCCACAAATAATTACCAAAATCCCAATTAAATTAATCCTCCATCTCATCAGCGTCTATTCGCGCGTCTTCCCCCTCCCTCCACCATTCCACCATTCCACCATTCCCTTTCCCCATTCCTAATTGGCGCGCTCTGGCGCGCCTAAATGTCCGGGACTTGCCTTCGCATCTATCCGGCTTCCTACTCCAGTTCAGGTCAGATGGAATGTTGTGCCGTTGTTGTAAGGTCTTTCAGGGATTTCCCCTTCTATTTTCCTACACCCTTTGTTTGGGCATGGGAATTGGAGCCTATATTATCTGGGACCAATGGCACTGGTGGAGCAGAAGGGAGGATTATTCCTTCGGGTTTCTCGTCCCCCTCTTTGTACTGGTGGTTCTCTGGGATCGATGGCCGCGGTTGCGCCGACTCTTGGGCGCACAGGCGGAGGCGCCTCCGGGTAAGGCGGCCCAAGCGAATCCGGAATTTACCGCAAAGACAGAAAACCCCGAGGTTCCCCTCACCTTGGGCTGGTTGACGGAAAAACGTTACAGCTTGGCCAAATGGGTCATTCCAACAGGATTCTACACCGGGCTGGTCCTCGGATTGCTCATCTTCGGCTTGGGCGCACTTTACCGCGCCGGAGCCGGACCTTCCCAACCCGGCTCCCTCCTTATCGCCTTTGGGGGAGGCGCCGCCGTTTTTTCCCTCATCTACATATGCCTCCCCCATTCGCCCCTTGCCTGGCGAGAGCAGATTGGCAGCGAACCCCGTCCCTCCGAAGCCCTGAACCGGAGGTTGACCGCGACCCTGCTCTTCTGTTTTCCCTGCTTTATTTGGATCATTTCCGCTCCCTTGGTCTCGTTAATTGAAAATCGTTTGAGTCTCTTCCTGCTGGACAAGGTCCTGATGGTGGTTTTTTTCCTCCTCGAAATGGGCGGGTACGCCCTGGAGCAGGAGGGGAACACCTTGGTTATGCCCTCGGGCAAGGTTGGAATCGAGGATGCGTGCTCGGGAATCCGGTCCCTCATGGGTTGCCTGTTCGCCGGATCGTTTTTGGGGGCCATATTTTTTCGCAATCTAGGCCAAAAATTGCTCCTACTGGTTTTCGGGATGGCCTTTGCCTTCACCGCCAACCTTGTCCGCAGCATCTTTCTGACCGCCTGGGCCTACTCCAACGGACCCGATGCCATAAGCGGTTTCGTGCACGGGGTGGCTGGATATTTCGTTTTGGGACTGACCAGCCTCATGCTTTTGGCCCTCATTCCCATCCTGAACCTTCAGTTCGCCCAACCGTCCAAGGCCAGGCAGTGATCAGTGGATAGTGATCCTCATCTACCTATAATCGTGATCCTGATCCTGATCGTGATCTTGATCTCTCCCCCCAATTCCTAATTGGCGCGCCCTCGGCGCGCCTCCCCCCTCTCTCTGAACTCTTTCCTCTGAACTCTTTCCTCTTCTCCCCCCGCGCCCTTGGCGCATTCAACCTTCCCGCTTTGACTCGACCGGTAGCAGGCCTCTACCAAAGCGATGGATTTCAAATAGTCATCCCCCGTGCTCTCGAAGGGCGCCCCGGTGAGAAAACAATCCACGAAATGCCGTTGCAGGTTGTGGACGCAATCACCCGCGAAGCCCTTGTATCCATGCGGGTAATCGATCGACGCCGTCGACTGGCCCAGGAGCTTCCGCAAAAGTCGACCGTCCTCGGCCAATTCCATATGACCCTTGCTCCCATCGATGCGAACGGTTCCAAATGTGTAGCGTGGGTCTCGATAATCGGTTTCATTGTAGCGGCTCGCATCCAGAATGGCAGTGGCTCCACTTTCGAATCCCACTACGATCTGGCCGGAATCCTCCCCCTCTATGGTTGGGTTTCGCTTCTGCAAGCGGGCGTAAACCGTGGCGACTTCACCCCCAAGAAAACGAAAGGTATCCAAAAAATGGACCCCGGTTTCGTATACCAATAGACGCGGGTAATCTCGGAAGAAGGGTTGGCGAGCCAGGTAGGCATCCTCCCGCCAACCATCTCCCATGCGCATGCGCACCGAAATAGAATGGAGTTGTCCCAGAATTCCCCTGTCGAGATGGCGTTTTATTTCCCGGTACCAGGGCTGCCACCGCCAGTTTTCGTGCACCATAAACCGTATCCCGGCGTTTTTGGCCAGTTTTACGATTTGCCGACTCTCTTTCAAAGTTGGCGCCAGTGGCTTTTGACAGATTATGTTTATCCCCTTGCTGGCCGCAAGTTGCACCACCTCCGGATGCGTTTCCGGCGGGGTGATGATGTCGATGAAATCCGGCTTGGTCTCATCCAGGAGGTTTCCGAGGTCCGGCCAAGGGCTTACCTTCTCAATCCCATACTGCTCGGCAACCGGGGCGGCTTTAGCCACGCTGCGATTGCAGAGCGCTATAATCGCGACCTCGGGAATTCTATTCCAGGCTTCGTATTGGAAGTGGCTGAAGTAACCGGCTCCCACACCTATTCCCCTTAATCGGTTCACAATGGAATCTCTTCGACTTTCTTCTTTGGACCGCGGGAAGTAGAAATGCTTGGACGATCGACATAAAGGAAAAAGATAGGAGGACTATTTTCCTCAATTGCTCCCCCTCACCTCCTTTCCTTCAAGAGAAAGCGACCGCACGCACGGGCCCGCCATCGCCATTTTCCAGTTTGAGGGGCAAAGCCATGAACATGGAACGAGTTCCGAGCCGATCGAGGTTGCAGAGACCTTCCACGATGGTGATGCGGGCCCCAAGTAGAATCAGATGGATTTTCCTTACCTCGGCCAAATTGTTGACGTCTGCCACTGAGGGCGGCTCCACTCCCAATAGTTTCACCTCTTTGTCTACGCACCAATTGGCCAATGCTTCACTGATGCGGGGGAGACCGTCTCGATATACCGATGGATCGGATACAAATTGGCTCCAACCTGTATCCAGCAATAGGCAACCACCGGGCTCGAAACTATCCGCGACCGGGCCCAGGTCAGCCGGCATGAGGAGTTGCTTCGGCTCGACGTTGTCGATGTGAGCGATCCAAGCCGGGCCATGGAATAATTCCAAAGGCATGCGGTCGATGGTTTCTGGCGAGGCCCCAAAGTGTATGGGCGCGTCGGCGTGGGTGCAGGCGTGGGAGTATATGCTCCAGTCGGCTGCATTCCATCCTTCCTTTTCCAGGGTGTGGGTCGACGAGACGGCTATTCCATGCATTCCAGGTCCTACGGGAAGACTCAGGTCAATCAGTTTTTCCATGAGGTAAGGCGTTGAGTTATCAAGTATAATTCAAGATCTCCTCCACCGTGGTAATTCCCTGTTCCAGGGACTCCAGTCCGGCCACCCGCAGCGGCGCCATGCCTTTTGCCAGAGCCATGCCTTTGATTTCCACAGAGGCCGTGCTTTTCAGGGTCAAATCGCGCAGTTCGTCATCCAACACCATCATTTCGAACAACCCCTTGCGTCCCCTGTATCCGAGCTGATGGCAATCCTCACAACCGGCGGCCCGGTAGAAGGTGGGAATTTTCCGTGTGTTCCCGTCCCCGTAAAGTCGCTCCAGAAGGGCTTTGTCGGGCTGGTAAGCCTCCTTGCAGTTGGGGCAAAGGATCCGCACCAGCCGCTGGGCCAAAACGGCTTCCAGGGACGAGGTGATCATGTAGGGTTCCATCCCCATGTCCACCAGGCGGGTGATGGCTGAGGGGGCATCGTTTGTGTGCAGAGTAGTCAACACCAGGTGACCCGTCTGGGCCGCTTGTAGCGCAATCTGTGCCGTCTCCGGATCCCGAATCTCCCCCACCATCAATATGTCCGGATCCTGCCGAAGAAAGGATCGCAAGGCGTGGGCGAAGGTCAATCCGATGGAAGTTCGAACCGCCAATTGCATGATTCCATCGATTTCGTACTCCACCGGATCCTCTGCCGTCAGGATCTTTACTTCATCTCGATTGAGGATTTTCAGACAACTGTAGAGCGTGGTCGTTTTTCCGCTTCCGGTTGGACCGGTGACGATAAAAACCCCATTGGGCCGTCGGATGACCTCCCGCGTGGCCTGGTAGACGGTATCGGGCATTCCCAGTTGTGCCAAATCCAGGTTGACCACCGTTTTGTCCAGAACCCGCAGCACCACACTTTCCCCAAACTGTGTCGGCAACGTGGATACCCGCAAATCGACCGGTCTGGAATCCAGTGTCATGCGTATACGTCCATCTTGCGGCACCCTGCGCTCCGCTATATTCAGATTGGCCAGAACTTTAATCCGGGAAATGACCGGAAGGGCCAAATTCACCGGCGAAGGGGACATCTCGTAGAGCGATCCATCCACCCGGTAACGGATCTGAAAGACTTCCTCAAAGGGTTCAAAGTGAATATCCGAAGCCTGGTCCCGAATGGCCTGCTCCAATACCAGATTGACGAACCGGATGACCGGCGCTTCCTCCGCCATAGCCTCCAGGTCCCGGTCCGACAATTCCACCTCCTCCCCGGCCATCGACTTGAGCGCATCCATGGCGTCTTCCACCGAGGTTGTCTCCGCCCCATAGACCGATTCGAGCAGGTTTTTCACCTTCTCAGGATCCGCCACTGCCAAAGATATGTCGCGGTCCAGGGAAAAGGAGAGATCCTCCACGATGGAGCCATTGAAGGGGTCGATGGCCAGGAGTTCGAGCTCCAACTCCCTCTCCCTGTAGGGAACCACTCCGTACATGTGGGCCAACCGCCCTTCCAGCGCGGATGCCAGGCCTCCTTCCACGGTGGAGGGGATTTGATCCACATAATTCCAACCCAGGTAGGCGGCCACCTCCCGCAGCAAACCGTCGCGGCTCAACAGGCCCATGTCCAAGGCAGTTTCCGCCAAAGCCTTTCCCGATCGCTCCTGTTCTACCAAGGCCGACTCGAGCTGTTCCCGGGTGACTTCAGGCAGATTTTCCAGAATTTCGTAGATGGAAGCATTGTTTTCAGGAAACATTCAAACAACCCTACCCTCATGTTTCCATAAGAGAAAAGCCCGGAATCCCAGCTTCTCAGTCTCTTCTTCCCTGTGCAACTTGTCCTGCCGTAGCCTTTGGGCGAAGCAGGATCCTTGTTTCACCAAAAACCTTGCCACTTTGTGACTGAATGCCTGCAACAAGCAAAATTTAGTTCGCGGTTACCGTTAGGGCTTCCTCGACGGAAGTGATGCCCCGCGCCGCCTTGCGCAGGCCATCCTGCCGCATGATCAGCATTCCCTGGTCCCGGGCCAGGGATCGCATGGCCGCCAGAGAACCGGCCGAATAAATCAGTGATCCCATTTCCGAGGTTATTTCCATAAGTTCAAAAACCCCGATCCGCCCTTTGTAACCGGTTCCCCGGCAGGCCGGGCAACCCACCGGCCGGTTCCACTTCGCCCCGTCCGGAACCGGACCGCTCGACTCCACCGCCGCCTGCTCCATTTCCCTGAGTTGGCCCGGTTGGCAACACTCCGCACAAAGGCGCCGCACCAGCCGCTGAGCCATCACAGCCCTCATGGAGCTGGCAATGAGGAAGGGTTCCACCCCGAGGTCCCGCAGACGGGATATCGCGCTGGGAGCATCGTTGGTGTGCAGGGTGCTGAACACCAGATGACCCGTCAGGGAGGCGTTGATGGCGATTTCCACCGTCTCCAAATCCCGGATTTCCCCGACCATTATGATATTGGGAGCCTGCCGCAACATGGCCCGGAGGCCGGCTGAAAACGTCATGCCGATTTCGCTGCGCACCTGCACCTGATTGATGCCGCTCAACTGGTACTCGACCGGGTCTTCCACCGTTATGATCTTGCGATCCGATTTGTTCAGGTAGTTGAGACAGGAATACAGGGTAGTCGATTTACCGGAACCCGTCGGTCCCGAAGCCAAAATGATGCCATCGGGCAAGGAAATGATCCTCTCGAATCTGGCTTGGTCGTCGGGCAGTAATCCCAGTTCAGCCAAACCCGGTTTCAGGCTTTCCTTATCCAGCAGGCGGAGCGTCAGGGTCTCGCCGTGGGCGCTGGGCACAGCGGAAACGCGAAAGTCAATCGACCGACCGTCCACATCCATTTGAATGCGGCCGTCCTGGGGCAACCGTTTCTCGGCAATACTCATTTGGGACATGAGCTTGATCCTGGAAATAATGGCCGGTTGCAGGCGCTTGGGTGGATTTTCCGCCTCGTGTAATACCCCATCTATGCGGAAGCGTATGCGAAAGCGCTTTTCCAGAGGTTCAAGGTGAATGTCCGAGGCCCCGCGTTTTAACGCTTCTCTCATGATCAATTCCACGTAACTGACGATGGCCCCGGGGTCTCGGTCCGAACCTGGAGTAGAACGATTCCCGCTATTCCCTTCCGGGTGGGATGGGGAAATTTCCCGGTGAAGGGGCTGAAACGTCTCGGTTTTTTCCGGAAAAATGCGCTCGATAGCCTGGAGAATCGCCTCTTTTGAGGCCAGATACGGCTCGATATCGAGTGCCATTACCTGCGAGAAATGATCCACCTTCTCCAGTTCCAACGGGTTGTAAATGGCCGCTTTTACCGAAGAACCGCTCCGGTCGTAGAACAACATCTCATTATCCAGGCAGAACTGCCGCTCAACCCCGGCAATGGCCCGTTGAGGAGTGGCAATGTCCAACAGGTTTACCCGCGGCAAACTGAATTCCTCGGCCAGCCGGTTCAGAATGGCCTCCTCACTGACCAACCCGCGCGCCACCAGTTCTTCCACCACAGAGGCAGAGGAATCCATCTCCTCTCCCAATGTCTGCAAATACCCCCGCTCGATTACACCATCCTCCAGTAACAACTGAAGGGTTATTTTTTCGCAGCTATTCACAGGCAAAGGGATTGCTTACTTGGATGCATCGCAAATAACTATGGTGGAACCAAAGATCGGATTGCGCGCCACCCAAATGCTGACAATGCTAAAAATTATCACCTTATGAAAAGACTATTCCTTTCTCTCGTTTTCTCGGTTTCCCTGGCCACGGCCCAAGATAAGCCCAATTTCGTATTCATTCTGGCCGATGATTTGGGTTATGGGGATTTATCTTCCTATGGTTGCAAGGATATCAAAACAGCCCATCTGGATCGGCTCGCTGCCTCCGGCGTTCGCTTTACCAGTGGTTATTCATCCCATCCCTATTGCAGCCCCATGCGTGCGGGATTGATGGCAGGCCGCTACCAGCACCGCTTTGGTTACGAACGCAACATCGCCTATGACCAGCATAATATGATGATGGGATTGCCGGTATCCGAAAAGACGGTTGCTGCGCGCATGCAAGAAGCCGGCTATGTGACCGGCGCGGTTGGCAAGTGGCACTTGGGATCGTCAAGACCTTTCCAACCCAATGCCCGCGGATTCGACTTCTGGTATGGTTTTCGGGGCGGAGGACATCAATATTTCGTGGTCGATTTAAACGTCCGCCTACACGAAGGCTACCACGAGTCCCTCGAGCGCAATGGTCAGCCGGAAGGACTGGAAGGCTATTTGACTACTGCCCTGACTGATGCCGCGGTCGAGTTTATCCAGGAAAACAGGGATGAGCCTTTTTTTCTCTACCTCGCCTACAATGCTCCGCACGGTCCCCTGCAGGCCCCGAAATCGTACGAGGACAGGTATGCGGATATCGGGGACGACAAGCGCAGAACTTACGCGGCCATGGTTCATTCCCTTGACGATGAGATCGGCCGGGTTATCGAGACCTTGAAAGTCCTGCAGCTTAGCGAAAATACCGTGGTATTCTTTATGAGCGACAACGGTGGCCCGGAACAGGCCAATGCCTCTGACAACGGACCGCTACGTGGGGTAAAAGGGCAAGTCTATGAAGGCGGTATCCGAGTGCCGTTCCTGGTATCCTGGCCGGGAACCATCGCCGAGGGACAGGTTAATCACTATCCGGTAATGTCCATCGATCTGATGCGCACCGCACTCGAATTGGGAGGCGCCCGAATCTCGCAGAAACTGGAAGGAGAAAACTTGGTTCCCCATCTGACGGGAGAAAAATCGGTCGCTCCTCATGAGGCGCTTTTCTGGCGAATGGATAATGGAACTGACTATGCCGTCCGCAGCGGCCCTTGGAAACTGGCCAAGGCCCGGGATCAGGAGGGGATTCAATTATACAACCTTAACGACGACATCAGCGAAACGAACAATCTAGCCTCGGAAAAACCCGATGTGGTAAGTCGATTGATCGGACTCTATGAGGATTGGAATGCCCAAAACATACCGCCTTTCTTTCCGGGTTTCCGCGAGTATCACCGCCTCAAGGATAATTTTTACCAATCGATTTCGGCGCCCCCGCAGAGCAAAAAATGATATACGGCCATCAATCCGTGGTCCATTCCCACTTCCGGATTAATCAATCCTCCGCCTCTTTGCGACCTTGGCTTCTTCCGCGTTTCGCGTTAACGTCGAGAAGGTAATTCATTCAGTCTCCTCCAGGAGTTTGGAAACTTGCTCCGAAGTAAGAAACTGCTTGCGTTTAAAGGAAAGCACAGGACCGCCATCGATTCTGCTTTTTCTAATAAAATCCTTTTGCTCGAAGCCCCCGCGTAGCGGCTCAATTAAGATGCCGGCTCCGGTATCCAGGATATTAACCGGACTCCCTGCCGTGATCCCGTACTTTCTCCTCAATTTACTGGGCAAAACCAACTGTCCTTTTACTGAAATGGATTTAACCATAAAAAAAGTCTTACTTTAAATTCCTACCTTTGTCAAATGGGCCGGGAGGCAAGAAATTGCGATTGTCAAATGATCATTGTTCCCCAATCCGCACCCGGAAAAATGCGTCCCCGGGATGCCGGCCCGTAATTTTTACCGAGGCGATCGCTTCGTCTCCCACCTCTACCGGGTTGCCCTCCACTGGCCCATCCTCCCAAATCTCCAGGTCCCGGCTCACCTCTACGGTGTAGATACGGTTCCGGGTGACCGGAAACTCCAGGCAAATAGCGCCATCGACCCACTCGGATTGGAGCTTCCAGAAGTTCCCGGTATCGAGAGCATCGGTGGCGGACAGGTATTCGAAGCGATTGCTTCTGCCATCCCCATCGGGATCCGACCCCAGGTCTGCATCTATGGATTCGGGGTTTGGGAAAACCTCATCCTGCCAGTGTATGTATCCTTCCGAAATCGACCCGATCCACTCCTTTACCAGGGCGATGGCCTGATGATCCAATTCGTTGGTAGCGACGTTGGGCATCCGGGAAAAACCGTGGGTTTCACTGATTCGGCTCAAAAGCACCGAGGACTCGGGATTTCCCGGAACTACCAGCCTGCCATTGGGGTTGCCCCCGTCATTCAGGGGAATTCCCCCTATCAAGCCCGTATCCAACAACCCGATGTGGGGCCGGGCATCCCAGGTGGTGGAAGCTATGGCGCCGGGCTGATGGCAGGAAGCGCAATTAACTGCCAGGTATGATCGAACTCGGGACAACCGGGAAGCACTTCCATCCTCGGCCGTATGGAACCTTGGCAGGTCCTCGGTCGCATCGACGGCGGTATCCAGAATTCCCACCTCGCCCAAATATTGCAAAAGGTTGCTTTGTCGGCCCTCTATCATCTGCTCCCGGTTCAGTTGCCTGGAATTGAAACTCAAGGCGTATCCAGCGCCGGGGGTATGGCATTGCAGGCATTCGGCTCGACTGGGAATGCGCCAGGTCTGCGTCACCTGACCCTCCTCGGTTTGCACTTCGAAATCGATGTCCACCCCCTCTTCACCAACCAGGGTGGCATCCCTACCGGCATCATCCCAACGATAACTGAGTCCGTAAACACCGTTTTCAGTTTTGACCAGGAACCGGGTTTCGACCCGCACAGAGGATGCCCGATTATTCCGCTCCAATGGCAATTCGAAATGCTTGATCCAAACCGTCCCCGGGGGAAAGGCCCAGGGGAGATCCCGGTGGTAGCCGATGGTGGCGTTGGGGACGGCAACCCAACGGGATTTGATGCCGTGGTCAGACCAGAACGACAGGTTGGGCTCATAGACCATGATTCCATCCTCCGGCTCCAGGTTGACGAGAGATTTGAAGGCGCCGGTTTCCGATAAGGTGGAGGGAAAGGTGGGTTGTCGCCATCCGTCTCCGCGAACCAGCCGCCGGATATTTCCATCTCCTCCGGAAATGAGCACATCTCCATTGGAAGGATCCAAACCGTATTCGTAATGCCAGAGGTAGTTGGTCAGCCGTATGCGTTCATACCCTCCCTCCCTCTCGATCAGAGCCCAGACGTGGCCCAATTCGTAATCGCCAAATATATAGGCCCCCTCCAACTCGGGAAATCGGGTCCCGCGGTAAACGACGCCGCCCGTAACGGATTTTCCATCCTCCCGGGGATAGTCGTGAATCGGGTCGAGCAGCTTTCCAAAGGCGGGCGGAGGTATCAAATTTCCCGGGCCTTCGTTAAAAGCGATAAACCCCTCCCGAAAGGCCCAACCGTAGTTGCCTCCCTTGACGATGATATCGACTTCCTCACGGGTTACCTGTCCCACGTCTCCGGCAAACAGCCGCCCGGTCGGAGGGTCGAAAGCCATCCGCCAGGGGTTGCGCAAACCGATGGCATAAAACTCCAAACGAAGATCGGAGTCGGGATCAGATCCCCCTTGTTGCCACTCCGCCACCAGCGGATTATCGATCGGGACGCTGTAAAAAGCCTTGCCTTCGCTATCGCGCGGAACGGCGGGATGGTAGGTGGGCTCGACATTTCCCGGAAGCTTGTCCACATCCAGCCGAACGATACCGGCAAAAAAGTCCTTGGCCACCTGTTGGCTGTTGCGCCACCGGTCGTTGGCTCCGCCCTCGTCCCCCAGAGCCACATACAGATGCCCGTCGGGACCAAAGTGAATATCTCCGCCGTTGTGGTTGTTGGCCTGGTCCAATTGATCGAAATAGATGATCTCGGAATCCGGGTCCGCCCTTATCGGATCATCTCCCGTCATCAAAAAACTGGATACCCTGTTGCGCCGGATGCCCTCCAGATTGTGGGTGTAAAAGACGAAAATACGCTTTGTCTCGCTATAGCGCGGATGAAAGGCCAGACCCAGCAATCCGTTTTCGCCGTTCCTGGTAACCGAGCGAAGACTCGACAGGTCCAGCACGTATTCGGCTTGAATGGTGTTTTGGGACAAATCGGTGATCACCCGTATCCCACCAGCCCTTTCTGCTACGTAAAGTTGGTTGGTTTCACCGGGAGGGTGCGCCAGAGCGATAGGGACTTGGAATTGGCTCCAGGCCATTTCCACCTGGTAAATCCCGGTGGGCAGGCTGGTCGGGAGGGTCAGGGAATCATTGATGGCACGCTGGCCAAGAAGACTATTGGCCAGAATTAAAGCGAGAATCATGCTGGACCAGGAGTGAATGCTGCTTAGTTAAGCAAATTTGCCATGATAAATCGAATCAATCCCAAGGCAAATTGGATATGATTTGTGGAACCCCGCTGGGGTTCAATTATAGGGCCGATCGGTACCCCAGCGTGCGCTACGCGACGCTGGGCTCTGGAGTTTAACGCCGTTGGCGTAAAAGCCAGATGTTTGAATCGGTTGATCGGGCCAATGGAAGGGCTCATTTACATCCTCCGTTCCAGACTGGAATGATCTGCAAAGCAAATTAAAGGAGGCCCCCCACTGCAATGAACTGCACAGCAGTTCCACTCCAAAGCCCAGTGTCGCGTAGCGCACACTGGGTAGGAATGGGTAACAAACAACGAACCCCAGCGGGGTTCCACAACGAATCTCACAAAATGCGTAGCGAGCGAAAGGAGATCGAGTCCTGGTGTGGAACGTCTGTCCTACAGCCGCTTAACCAAGCGCTATTCGGGCCGGGAGTATTTCCCAATTCCTAATCGTCAATGGATTGCATGACCAGTTGGCGGAACTGCCAGGACGTTTTATCGGATTTCTGGTTCCGGGTCTGCTTCAGAATTACCCCGATGATGCCTTCCCCCGGGTCCGCGAAATATTGGGAGTTGAAATAACCGCCCCAATAGAAAGTGCCCTCGCTTCCCAAACCACCCTTGGCAACCGCTTTCTCGTTCAATACCCCGAAAGCGAGTCCGTGGTGGGCATGTTTTCCAGTTTCCATTTGAAAACCCATGATCGTTTCCACCGTCTTGCGGCTGAGGAAGCGAATGCCGTTGAGCTCCCCACCATTGAGGTACATTTGCAGGAAGGTGGCATAGTCCTTGGCCGTGCTGGATAGTCCGCCGCCTCCTCCGTAATAAGTTTTGGCGCCTTTGATCGGATAGTCCGCATCGTAGTATTCGTTGCCCGTATATTTCACCCACTTGTCGCCCTCGGGCTGGTGCACCGTGACCATGCGATGGGCTTTTTCCTCGGGCAGATAGAAATAAGTATCGTTCATGCCCAAAGGTTGAAACAAACGCGAATGAAGAAATTCACTGAAGGACAGGCCCGACAGGATTTCGATCATGTATCCCAGCACGTCCAGGCCCTCGGCGTATTTATAGCGTTCCCCCGGATGAAAATGTAAGGGAAGTTCGGCCAGTTTCCTGATATTATTGCCCAGGATTGCCGCTTCGGTGGTCCAGGCGTCGATGATGCCCGCTTTTTGATAAAGCAGTTTCATGCGCTCTTCACTTTCGATAAACCCGTAACCCAGACCCGAGGAGTGAGTGAGCAACTGCCGTATGGTGATCTCGCTACGGGCCGGCGCGGTCGTGTAGTTGAGATCACTATCCACAAAGCGAACCAGAATCAGGGGATTTTCAAACTCCGGAATAAACCTGGAAATGGGGTCATCCAGTTGAAACAACCCCTCTTCCCAAAGCATCATAACGGCGGTGGCGGTGATGGCCTTGGTTTGGGAAGCGATGCGGAAGATATCGCCCTCTTTCAAGGATCGGCCCGTAGCTGCATCGGCCAGACCAAATGCCTTGTGGTAAACAATTTTCCCTTGCCGCGCCACCAACGCGACCAGCCCGGGGACATCTCCGTTCTCAATGGCCGACTGGGCCATGGCATCGATCCGGGCCAAGCGCTCAGGGGATATCCCCACCGATGCGGGAGCGGCGACTTCCAGGGGAGGGGAATTTTGACCCGAACGGGTTTGTGCGGCCAACTGTCCGCAAAGGGCAATGACGAGAAAAAGGAACGGAACTTTCATGGGAAGCTCATTAAACGAGGCTTAAGGGGATATTCAAGACAAGGTTCCTCAGGATATTTAACCACAAAAAGCACAAAAGGCTCAAAAAGGGAGGGGGAGAAGGCGCGCTGGGGCGCGCCAATTAGGAATTAGGAATTAGGGAGAGAGATCAGGATCAGGATCACGAATGGAGGGATGGGGATTAACTCTCGCCAAGATCGCCAAGGGCGCCAAGACGGGACAATCATAAAAAAAATCCTGTTCGCAAAGCGATCCTGTTGCGGCGAAGGCGGATGCGCCTTTTTCTCGGAATCTCAGTACGTCAGAATCCAAGCAACTCTTACTATCCGTGTAATCCGTGGTTCATTCTTTTTCCCCTCTGCGCTCTCTGTGTTCTACAGCCGCTTAATTAAGCGCCGTTCCCCGAGACCCGAAGAACCGGCCAACGGCGCCTTGACCTCCCCATCCATCCTTGGAAAATGCGGAGCTACCATGCGCTTTTTTCTTCTGCAAATTACTTTCCTTTCCTTCGCTTTTGTCAGTCCGGCCCTCGTGGGCCAGGATTTGCCCCCCAAGCCCAATCTGATTTTTATCATGGCCGATGATTTGGGCTGGGCCGATGTCGGCTATAACGGGGCTTCCTTTTATGAAACGCCTCATATCGATGCGCTGTGCGCTTCCGGCATGAAATTCAACTCGGCCTATCCGGGCGCTTCCAATTGCATGCCATCCCGCTCCTGCATCGTCAGCGGCATGTATATCACACGCACTCAAATGTGGACCCCGGGAGGCAAGGCCAAAGGGGAAACCGCCTATATGAAATTTCTGGTGCCGCGCAAGGAGGATGACGCGGGGGACGACATCTTTCCATCCAAAATGAGCATGGACCCTTCCGTCACTTCGATTGCCGAGGTCCTGAATTCAGCCGGTTACAAGACGGCACGTTTCGGCAAATGGCACCTGGGCCCGGACACACAGGGGTTCGACCTGAGCGATCCCAATGGGTTGGGTGGACCCGAAAGGAGTTATTATAGCGATATTGATGTGGAGGAAACCCTTACCGATAGGGTAGTCACCTTTATAGCCGGGAATGCAACGAGGCCGTTTTTCATATACCTCAATTATTGGGACGTCCACACTCCTATAAAAGCCCGTCCCGAGGTCACCGCCAAATACGAAAAAAAGCTGGCCGATCGGCAATGGGACAAACCGTGGAATGCTACTTATGCGGCCATGGTCGAGGCGGTGGATACCGGGATCGGCCGCATCAGGGAAGCCGTGCAAGCCCAGGGACTTGCCGGTAAAACGCTTATTGTCTTCACCTCCGACAACGGGGGCCACTCGGGGGCCACCTGGTGCGAACCCCTCAAGGGGGCCAAAGGCGCATTTTACGAAGGGGGCATTCGAGTGGCTACCTGCATGAGCTGGCCCGGTGTCATCGAGGCGGGGTCCGTCTGTGAAACCCCCATTACCGGGGTCGACTATTTGCCCACCTTCGCCCAACTGGCCGGGGCAAACCTGCCGACCCATCAACCGGTGGACGGCCAATCCATCGTCCCATTGATCCTGGGAAAATCCGCCCTGGAAAATCGCTCCATTTTCTGGCACTATCCGCTCTATCTGGCGGGAGGCCAGTACAATAGGGTCGTCGACGTACACGGCACGGACATGCCCTACTGGAGGGCTACTCCATGCAGTGTAATCCGCCAGGGAGACTGGAAGCTCATACAATTTTTTGAGGATGATTCCGTTAAGTTGTTCAACCTGAAAGAGGATTTCGGTGAAAAATATGACCGGGCCCCTTCCGAACCGGAACGAGCGGCAAGGCTGCTGGAGGAATTGCGGGCTTGGCAAAAACACACCGGCGCCGTCATTCCCACCGTGCTCAACCCCCAATTCAGCCCCGGCCCCGGCTGATGTAGTGTCCCCTGCGTTGTGGAGTTGCTCTTCAAATATGGGAAATCGACCACGGATCACACGGATGAAGCGCCCAAGGGCGCGAATTAGGAATTAGGAATTAGGAATTAGGAATGGGGGAGAGACCAAAAATAGCCACAAATGGCACAAATGGCACAAAGGCACAAATGGCACAAAGGCACAAAGGCACAAAGGCACAAAGGCACAAAGGCACAAAGGCACAAAGGCACACAAAATCTTAACGAACTCGGCGCTCTTTACGAGAGCTAATCCAGAAGGGTTTTTTAACCACGGATGAGCACGGATAGAAAAATAGCCACAAAAGGCACAAAAGAACACAAAACTCCTGGATCCTTTTCATCCCCGTAATCGTGATCCTGATCATGATCCTGATCTCTCTCCCTCTCCCCATTCCATCACTCCATCATTCCATCATTCCCCCATTCCCCCATTCCTAATTGGCGCGCCCCAGCGCGCCTATGGTCCATTCCGACTAAAATGAAACATCGATACGCGATCATTGCCCTTTTGGTGGCGCTTTGCCTAGGCCTCCCCGGGTGGGCCGCCGGACCCAACTTCATTCTCGTCTTTATCGACGACATGGGATGGGCGGACTTTTCCTGTTTCGGCAACACCGAGGCCGAGACACCCAATATCGACCGGTTGGCCGCGGAGGGAATTGCCTTCGAGCAGTTTTACGTCAACTCTCCCATCTGTTCGCCTTCCCGCGTGGCCATTTCCACCGGTCAATACCCATACCGTTGGCGCATCACATCCTATTTGGCCAGCCGCTCATTGAATGCCGAGCGCGGCATTGACAACTGGCTGGATCCGGAAGCGCCTCTGTTGGCCGGCTTCTTGCAGGGTGCCGGTTATGCCACCGGCCACTTCGGAAAATGGCATATGGGAGGACAACGCGATGTCGCCGATGCGCCCATGATAACCGATTACGGTTTCGATGAATCCCTCACCAACTTCGAGGGACTGGGTCCCCGCGTGCTACCCTTGCGATACGAGCCGGGCGGGCGTCCGCCGGCACCTCTCAATCACCGTTCACACGAACTCGGGCACGGCCCGGTAATCTGGCATGACCGGGCCTACCTGACGGAAAAGTTTACCGAGGCTGCTACGACCTTCGCCAGAGTGGCCCTGGCTCGAAATCAACCCTTTTACCTGAACCTGTGGCCCGATGATGTTCATACCCCGGTTCATCCTCCCCTGGAGAAGTGGGGTGACGGGGGCAAGCGCCACCTTTATTTGCGGGTTTTGGAGGCTATGGACGAGCAACTGGGGCCTCTCTTTGATCTGGTGCGTGAACATGACCAACTGCGCGAAAATACCGTGATTCTGGTGTGTTCGGATAATGGCCCCGAAGTGGGTTTTGGATCGGCCGGTCATTTTCGCGGACACAAAGCCACTCTATACGAAGGAGGGGTTCGATCGCCCTTGGTGGTCTGGGCTCCGGGATTTATGGGGGAAGAGGCCAGGGGGACGCGCAATACCCAGTCCGTTATCTCCGCCATGGATCTTGTCCCGTCGCTCCTGTCCCTGGCCGGCCTTTCCACGGAGACGGAATTTGATGGTGAAAACATCCTGCCTACCCTGCTTGGACGATCAACCGTGTCTCGTTCGGACCCTCTCTATTTTCGCCGTCCCCCCGACCGGGAAAATTTTCGTCATTACACCGGTTTGCCCGACCTGGCGGCCCGAAGTGGAAAGTGGAAGCTCTATTGCGACTACGATGGGGGGAATCCCCAGCTTTATGATCTCCTGCAGGATCCATCCGAATCCGAAGATCTGGCCGGCCGCCACGGGGAGGTCGTGAGAAACATGAAAGCCGGGTTACTGGCCTGGAACGCCGCCATGCCCCAGGACCTCGGGGCGGAGTTTCGCCGGGGAAGGCCATAGCGCAGGAAAATCCCCCGGGAGAAACAAATGGGCGGTTCAATAAATGGGCCGCCGGATTTTTGGATTATGGGGAAGGTCGGAAACCGGATAATTCTTTTCGAGGTAATCCAATATATCGGCTTCCACTTCACCTAGCGGATACAGTCCCTCGGTTCGCTGCATCGTTTGTATGGTTTTGGCCCAGTTCGAACGATCTTTCCCGGACTGGGTGATGGTTTTCATGGAATGACAGGCAAAACAGTGCGCTCTGACCAGTTCCCAGCCCTGGGCCAAAACCAGGCCGGTGAGGGGATCCAGCGCGGGCTTGGCCGGGTCGCCGGCCGCATTCAGGTCGTTCAGCGGAGAGGTGGCCAAGAGGGAGACCAACAGGGCTGATATGGCGGGAAGTTGCCTCATCTCAACCCACGTAGACGGCGATGCGATGGCAGGAGTTGTTCAAATAGCCCTTGGGGTTCCAACCCGGCACCAGCATGGGTTGGGAGGTCCCTTCGGTGTCCACCGCCCGGGCCCACACTTCATAATAACCCGCTTTGGGGAAGTGTACTCCGGCGTCCCAGTTTTGCCAGGCCAGCCGATTTACCGGCTTGGCCAAGTCGGCCGTTTGCCAGGTTTGCCCAAAATCAATGGATACTGAAACGCCTGCCACTTCCAGATCACCGGCCCAAGCGTGACCGTGAAGCCGCAACGGTTGTTGCAGGAGATGCCGCAATCCGCTTTGGGGGAAAGTAATGAGGGATTTCACAGGCAGGGACTCGATAATCTTCATGTCTTCATCGGGTACCGCGGCACCGGGTTTGACCGGGTATTGGGGAACCCGATAGGAGGACCCGCCCATCTTGGTTCCGTCGTGCACCCGGTTGCGAATGACGATCCGGTCGATCCATTTGCCCGAGGCCGAACCGGGCCAACCCCCGAATACCAGTCGTAGCGGATAACCGTGGTGGGGAGGAAGGGGATCGCCGTTCATGCCCCAGGCGATCATGGATTGTTCTTCCAGGGCCTTCCAAAGGGGAACGCCCCTCGAAATTGCGTCTTTTTCGGGGTCCTGGCTCAGGTGACGGTCAACCCCGTAATAACCGATGTAAACGGCGTCCTGCTTCACCCCGCAATCCTCCAGGACGTCCTTGAGGCGTATGCCGTTCCACTCGGGGCAGCCCACTGCCCCGGTAGTCCATTGGTTTCCACTGGCCGGAGGATAGAATTCGGCCCGTCCATTGCCGGCACATTCCAGGGTGAGGGCCAGGGCAATGTCTTCAAACCTGTCCCTGAGTTCCGCCAAGGTGTAGGTTTTGGGAGTTTTGGCCGATTCCCCTCCGATACTGAGCGTCCACCTGTCGGCATTGGCCTCCACTGTCGGCAAGCCGTTGTTGCGTATAAAAAGGCGGCTGGCGGGGGTTATATCGTCATTCAAGAGGTGAGCGGGCGTTTCCGCATTCAGCGGCCGGTCGTTTAAGACCCGTAGCCCCATCTTGCCTTCGATGACAAACGTTTCGGGAGATTGGGCCAAGGCTATCGGGATCAGCCCCCGAGGCATGCAATGCGCAAATGCGATGTTGGCGCCGAGAGCAGAGGTCAACCATCCCATGCTCTGCAGGAACCGGCGACGGGTAAAGACCCAGGGCATGTTTTTTGCATCCGGCAAATTGGACTTGGCTTGGCCGATTTCCATAATGGTGAACCCTGGGACGGGAAATGGAAAATGCAACCATCAACCGGGTGGGGGAGGAATGGTGGCGTAGGGGAAAATGATCTTTTTTTGATTCCCTCTCTCACTTGAACCTTTAGAATCAGTTGCAATTCCTCTACCAACCCCAACTACCTTCCTTCCCTGAATTCATGACCGCGGACATTGCGCTTGTTCTAGTCATCCTGCTCGTATCCCTGGTTCTGTTTTTTTCGGAGATAGTCCGTATGGATATCGTGGCCCTGATGGTGTTGGTGGCCCTTGCCTTTACCGGCCTCGTCACGCCGACGGAAGCGATTTCGGGATTCAGCAATGCGGCCGTTATCACGGTTTGGGCCATGTTCATCTTGAGCGAAGGATTAACCGAAACGGGCGTGGCCGGAATCATTGGAAAACAGGTGCTCAGATTGGCCGGCAAAACCGAAGTCAGAATGATTGTGGTCATCATGCTCAGTTCCGGTGTGATGTCGGCTTTCATGAACAATATTGGAGTGGCCGCCTTCATGTTGCCGGTGGTTATTTCGGTAGCTCGTAAGACCGGAGTGGCCGCTTCGCGCTTATTGATGCCCCTGGCCTTTGGATCGCTTCTGGGGGGCCTGACCACCATGATTGGCACTCCCCCCAACCTCCTGGTCAGCAATGGATTGGAGGAAATGGGCTACGAGCCTTTTTCATTTTTCGATTTTTCCCCCATCGGGGGGATGATCATGATCACCGGTACCGTTTTTGTCGCCCTCACTGCCCATTTTCTACTGCCCAGCAAGGACCCCGGAGCGACCGAGTCTACCGGTTCCCACCGCGCCGCCCTGCAGAATCAATACGCCCTGGGGGAGAGGGCGTTCTTCCTCAAACTGGGGGATGATTCTCCCCTGGCCGGAAAAACGCTGGAGCAAAGCAGCCTGGGCCGTTCCCTGGGGTTTTACGTGGTTGCGTTGCAACGCAATGGACAAACCCGATTTGCTCCGGGGTCAACTACCGTTTTGCGGTCGGGCGACCGCCTTTATACTCAAGGTGAGGCCGAACGCCTTAAGGAACTCCGGAGTTGGCAGGATCTCAAACCGGCCGGTGCTGAAGCCAAGGATTCCGCCCTGTTGTCCGGCCAATTCGAGATTGCCGAGGCGACCTTGTCGGAGAAGGCCGATTTTTTGGGCAAAACCATTCGGGAAGCCGATTTCAGGAAACGATTCAACTCCAACGTGCTCATGGTTTTCAATGCCGAGGGCGCAGTGGACCGCGAACTTGGCCGGTTGAGCTTGCAGGCGGGCGACCGCCTCTTGCTGCAGGGCGACCCCTCCTCCATCGAGGCCTTGGAATCCGATGAAGCCTTTGCCCGCTGTGAAAAGGCCTCGCCCGAGTTGTTGAACCTCTACACCTCTGCGGAGAAAAACTTGTTCAAGGTTATCGTGCCGGAAAGTGCCTGGCTGGCCGGAAAGGGGCTGAAGGAAAGCCGGCTCAGGCAACGATTCGATTTGCACGTGATTTCCATCGAGCGCGAAGGTACCGAGTTCTTTATGCCCGATCCCAATGAACCCCTGCGGGAAGGTGACAAGTTGACCCTGCATTGTCGGCGGGAAAATCTCGAAACCCTCCTAGGCCTGCAACAACTCGAGGTGGAGACCTCGGCAAAATTTGATGCCAGCCTGCTCCAAACCGAGGAGGTGGAAATGATCGAGGCAACCCTGGCGCCCAACGCCAAACTGGCCGGTCGTACTGTGGCCGACATTCAGTTGCGCAACCGCTATGGAATTCAGTTGCTGGGCATTCTGCGGTCCGATGAGGTCTATCGGTCGCATCTCGGACAGATGAAAATTCATTTTGGCGACGCCCTGCTCCTGATGGGTCCCAAAAATAAACTGGACGTGCTGCGGGAGGATAAGAATTTCCTGGTTCTGACCCAGCTTCCCAAAACCGAGGTGGAGGGGAAAAACAAACCGATACTTGCCTCACTGATCATGCTGGGCGTTGTCGTTCCCGTGTTCATGGGTTGGATGCCCATAGCTATCACCGCCGTGGCAGGGGCTACCGCCATGATGCTGACCGGTTGCCTCTCCAGAAATAAAGCCTTCCGGGCCATTCAATGGCGGCCTGTTTTTCTCATCGCCGGCATGCTTCCCATGGGAATAGCCATGCAGAAGACGGGCGCCGCTTCATATTTGGCCGAATTGATCATGTCCGCAATCGGCGGTTTTGGGCCGTGGGCCGTTATCGCCGGGTTATACCTCATCACTTCACTGGCCACCACCATTATCCCCACCGCCGCCCTGGTCGTTTTGATGACCCCCATAGCCATTCAATCCTCCGTTGAATTGGGTATCCCCCCCCACACCGCCATGATGGCCCTGGCCATGGCTGCCTCGGCCAGTTTTACCAGTCCCATATCCCATCCCGCCAATGTCCTGGTAATGGGACCGGGCGGGTATCGTTTCAGCGATTACATCAGGGTCGGCCTGCCCCTGGCGCTGGTAGTGTTCATCACTGCCATGATCGGCCTGCCCCTCCTGTGGCCGATACCTTGAAGCGCGGAAAGGGCAGGGCTCAAGACGTGGAAAAGTGTTGCCTTACAGGGACCCTTTTTTTCAGAAGGCATCACTTTTCCACGTCTTGAGCCCGACGGGCGTCCATACTATATTCCTCTACAAACGCGATTTACTAAGAGCCATTCAGGTTTGACCCTTTTCCCAGACACCTCCGGAAAAAGATCTCGCCATGGGTTGACCCATCTTCCCAAAATCCTTACAGCCATTGAAAAATGCACGGTGTAGCCCTTGACCTGCTCATTCTTCTTACCGGGATTTGGCTTGTTGCCGTAACTTTGCGTCCCTTGGGTTTGCCAACCGTCATGGGCGAGTTGATTGTCGGGGTGTTGCTGGGACCGGCCGTCTTTGGATGGATCACACCCAATGAAGCCATCACCTTGCTGGCCGAGATTGGCATTTTCTTCTTGATGTTTCACGCCGGCATCGAGACCCAACCCCTGGCGTTTTTCGATGCCCTCAAACGTTCCATGGGGGTTGCCGTGGTAGGGGCCATTGTTCCCTTCAGCGTAAGTTTCGGCATAGCTACCCTTTTCGGACTGGGTTGGGTCGCCGCCACTTTCGTAGGACTGACCATGACGGCAACAGCCGTGGTAATTACTCTGAAAAGCCTCAAGGACCTCGGCCTGGCCAATACGCAATTTGCCCGGGTCATCGTGGCCAGTTGCGTCATCGACGATTTGCTCACCCTCGTCTTCTTCGGCCTGATCATCGGCGTATTGTCGGGGGGCGATTTCGAACCCATGAATATCCTCATCACCCTGGGCAAGGTGATCGGTTTTTTCGCCGTGTCCATGGTGATGGGTCGATACGTTTACCCGCGGCTCAAACTGCCCTTTCGGGCCAAGGGCGGCAAGGGATTTACCTTCATTTTGATGTCCGCCTTTGGAGCGGGGTTGTTTGCCGAGTTGATAGGACTTCATATGATTCTGGGCGCTTACCTGGCGGGGTTGTTTTTTGAAGAAAAGGTTGCCCATCCCAACCTGGTAAAGATTGTTCAGGACCGTTCCTACGGAATCGCCTATTCCTTCCTGGGGCCGATCTTTTTTATTTCCCTGGGATTTTCCATCACCTTTGATATCAATCTGGCCGAGATCGGGTTCGTGGCGGCCCTTACCTCGGTTGTGATCGTGGGCCAGATCTGTTCTGCCGGGCCCATGGCCCTGCGCATGGGCCTGCCCTTCCGCGAAGCCTTGACCGTGGGGGTCGGCATGTGCGGCCGGGCCGAGATGGCTTTTATTCTGGCAGCCCTGGCCCTCAATCAGGGAGCCATCGATAAACCGGTATTTACGGTGCTGATTCTTACCGCTTTTATCCTCAATCTGTTTACCCCGCTTGCCCTGAAGGGGTGTGCCGTTTTACTGGAGGGCAAGGCCACGCCTCACCCCGGAGCCACCCGGGGCATTATGCAAATTGACAAATTCAAGGATCCCCTCGTGGAAAAACGGGATGTTGAAATAAGTTCGGAAGATGTGCATCTAAAATAATAAAGCCATGAAAACCACATTTACCCGATCCAAGTTTTATTTGTTGGCCCTCGTAGGAGTGGCCGTTACCTATGCTTCATTCCTGCTTATTTCAGGTGAACCCGAACCGGCGGCAAAATATTCCGAAATGAAAGACAAACTCACTCCCATCCAATACAACGTCACCCAGAAGAACGGCACAGAGCCGCCCTTTCGCAATGCCTATTGGGACAACAAAGCGCCCGGCATTTACGTGGATATCGTATCGGGAGAACCCCTCTTCAGCTCCACCGACAAGTTTGTTTCCGGAACGGGCTGGCCCAGCTTCGTCCGCTCCCTGGTGGAAGAAAACGTAGTGGAAAAAACCGATAGAAGTCTCGGGATGATCCGCACCGAAGTGAGATCCAAGGAGGGGGATTCCCACCTGGGGCATTTATTTCCCGACGGACCCAAGCCTACCGGTATGCGCTACTGTATCAACTCGGCCTCTTTGAAGTTTATTCCAGCCCAGGACCTGGAAAAAAAGGGTTACGGTCAATTCGTCGAGATGTTCACTGAACCGGAGAAGAAAGCGGCCGCAAAAAAGTAAACCACGGAATACTCGGATGAAGCGCCCAAGGGCGCGAATTAGGAATTAGGAATTAGGAATGTTTACGTTTGGGTTTTGCCGGTTTGAGGGGATGTTCTCGGGATGGTGGATGATGGGGGAGATTCATTAACAACGCTTCCTTTGGTCGCTTGGTCCGGCTTTGCCGGAACTAGAGTTAACGGAGGGCGGGTTTTCCAACCCGCCATTACCTCTTTATGGCAGGTTGCCTGCCGCTTCTCCTCGACGCTCCAGCAGGAAATAGGAAAAATAGCCACAAGAAGCACAAAAACACCTGATTCCTGGATTCTGTACACCCCTGATAATCTTGATCTTGATCTCTCCCCCTCTTCTCCTCTCAACACCTCAAAATGAACTAACCACAGAGAACACAGAGATTTGGAAATAAGGATGGTATGTTTTTGCGTCTTTTGCTGTCTTTGTCCCAAAACCACGGATTACACGGATGAGCACGGATTTAAAAAAAACAACGCTTCGCTTGATGCCTTCCTGCTTCGCCCAAAGGCTACGGCAGGACAAGCCGGCAACAGGATGGAGCTGTGCTCCAACAGGATAATTATTAAAAGAATTCCTCTTCGCGAAGCGATCCTGTTCCGGCGCAGCCGGACCTGTCCTGCCGTAGCCCTTGGGCGAAGCGGGATCAAGTGACTGAAAGGAACGTTGTTAATAAGTCTCAACCATCAACCATCTTCCAAAGACATCACCATTCCACCCGCAACCCCCCAACGTAAACATTCCTCATTCCTCATTCCTAATTCCTAATTCGCGCGCCCTTGGGCGCATCCGCTTCCCATCCCTCACCTCTTTGGTTTATCCTCTCCTCTCAGCATCTCGGTAGCTCAGAATCTCAGAAACTCTATTCAATTCCACCCTTCCCCATTCCATCATTCCACCACTCCCTCCCCCCCATTCCCCATCCAAAGCCACTTGCTTTCTTTCGGGGGAGGACCATTCTATCGGCTTTGTCATGACAAATAAGCGCTATTTTTCCGCCCTTCTCATTCTGGGCCTGGTTATTTCTCCCCTCTCCCCCTTGCCGGCGATGGAATCCGTCATCGCCGAAATGCGGGAGGCGGCCGCCGCCTTCCTCGATTCCTTGCCGGCCGAACTGAAGGAAAAGGCTACTTTTCCCATGGACGATGAAGGGGAGCGGGTCAACTGGCACTTTGTTCCCAGAGAACGCGAGGGGGTCAATTTAAAAGACCTCGACGAAGATCAGAAGGGGAAATTGACCGCGCTGCTCGCCGCCGGCCTGAGCGCGCGCGGGCATACCAAAGTCGACCACATCATGGACCTGGAGTCGGTGCTCTTCCTGCTGGAAGGTGAAGCCCACAGGGATCCGGATCTGTACTTTACCACCCTGTTCGGCCAGCCCACTGCTGACGGCACCTGGGGTTGGCGGTTTGAAGGACACCACCTCTCCCTCAACTTCACCATCGTCAAGGGTAGATTTCTGGCCGAGGCGCCCCACTTCTGGGGGGCCAATCCGGCCAAAGTTCCGGTGGGCCCGACCCAAGGCCGGAGAACCTTGAAGGAAGAAGAGGATGTGGCCCGGCAGTTGTTGTTATCGCTGAGCGAAAAACAGCAGAATAAAGCCATCATTGCGGCCAAGGCGCCCAGGGACATTCACACCGGCGCTAAAGAGAAGGTCTCTCCCCTCCCGTCCGCAGGGGTTGCCGCTTCGGAATTGACTGAGGATCAACGCGAGGCGCTGAACCGGTTGATCGACGTTTATATCGGCAACATGCCCGGCGATCTGGCATCGAAGCGTTGGAACCAACTGCGCGAGGCCGGCCTCGAAAACGTCGTTTTTGCCTGGGCCGGGTCAAAGGAGCCCGGCGGCGCCCACTATTACCGCGTCCAGGGCCCCACTTTTCTCATCGAATACGACAACATTCAGAATAACGCTAATCACATCCACGCCGTCTGGCGCGATTTCGATGGCGACTTCGGCCGCGACCTGTTGCGTGAGCATTATGAGCGGGCCCACCCATAACAAACACCGTCCCCTCCATGCCCATTTACAACAACGTATGTGAGCTCATCGGCAATACCTCGCTCGTTTACCTCTCCAAGTTCAGCCATGGACTTCCAGGCCGGATCATCGGAAAACTGGAAGGTTACAACCCGGGGTGGTGTGTTAAGGACCGCATCGGATTATCCATGATCGAAGCGGCCGAACGCGACGGGAGCCTGGCCGAGGGAGGCACCATCATCGAGCCCACCTCCGGCAATACCGGCATCGGCCTCGCCATGACCGCCGCCGTAAAGGGCTACCACATCATCCTCACCATGCCTTCCTCCATGAGCGTGGAGCGCCGCAAGATGCTCATCAACCTGGGCGCCGAACTGGTCTTGACCGATGCCGATCTCGGCATGCCCGGAGCTATCGAGGAAGCTGAAATGCTGACCCGGAATATTCCCGGCGGCTTCATGCCGCAGCAGTTCAACAATCCGGCCAATCCCCAGGTCCACTACGACACCACCGGTCCCGAAATCTGGCGCGACTCCGGGGGCCGGGTCGACATCTTTGTCGCCGGGGTCGGAACCGGCGGAACCGTGGCCGGCGCGGGCCGATATTTGAAAGAAAAAAACCCGGATCTCGAGGTTGTCGCGGTCGAGCCCGATGAATCGCCCGTGCTCAGCGGGGGCAAAATGGGGCCCCATATGATTCAGGGAATCGGAGCCGGATTCATCCCTCAAGTCTACGATGGGGACATCGTGGATGAAGTCATCCGCATCGACAGCCACGAGGCCATCAAGACGGCCCGGAAACTCGGAACCACGGAAGGTCTGCTGGTCGGTATTTCATCGGGCGCCGCCGCCCTGGCCGCCTACCGGGTGGGCCGCCGCCCCGAAAACCGGGGCAAGAACATCGTAGTCATGCAACCGGATACCGGGGAGCGCTACATTTCAACCCTTCTCTTCTACCACGACTAAACCCTACCCGAATATGCAGTGGACATTAGGTAAACGGCTCGTCAGCGAGGACGAAATCATCAAGGACCAGGGGCTCTTCCTGGACTACGATGAAATTGCCCGCAAGGGTTCCATGACGGCGGAAGAGAAAAATATCTCCAAATGGTATGGGATATACACCTCCCGCCAACCCGGCAATCACATGGCGCGAATCGTCATTCCCGGCGGGGTTTTGACTTCCAGCCAGGCCCGCCGCATTGCCAAAGTGGCTGAGGATTACGCCCAGGGTAAACTGGCCATCACCACCCGGCAATGCGTTCAATTGCACTGGCTCAAAATCCCCTCCCTGGCCGACATGATCAGGAGCCTGGCGGAAGGTTCCCTCTCCAGCTTCCACGGTTGCGGAGACGTCACCCGAAACGTAACCGGTTGCCCCCTGGCGGAAACCTGCCAGTTCCGGCGTTTCAACGTCCTGCCCCATGTCAAGGAAACGGCCCGTCTGCTCACTGAAGCCCGCGACCTGGACAACCTTCCCCGCAAGTTTAAAATCACTTTCTCCGGTTGCGGAGCCGGTTGCGCGCAACCCTATATCAATTGCATAGGAATAGTGGCGGTTCAGCGAAAAACCCCCCACGGCGGGGATGAATTCGGGTTCAAGGTCATGATCGGCGGCGGAATGGGCTGGTCCCCCTTCATCGGGGAGGAGTTGTTTTCCTTTGTCCCCCCGGAAAAAATGGCCCGGGTCAATCGGGCCATCGCCCTGCTTTTCCGCGACTACGGGGAACGCCGCGACCGCTCCTTTGCCCGCCTCAAATTTGTCGTTCACCGCAGGGGTATTGAGGAGTGCCGCCGCATCGTCCTCAAATTCCTGCAAGATGAAGGAGTCGGGGTGGACGACCTGGAAACGGAAGACTTCGAAGAGACCGGCGTGGACTATCCGGATCGTCCCCTCCTGGAGCAGAATCCGGTGGGCACGGACGGAAAAGTGACCGTGCGGGCCATGGTTCCCAAGGGTGAACTCACCCACCTCGCCTTCAAGCGTATGGCCGAAATTTCAGAAGTTTACGGCAACAAACGCGTCTACCTGACCAACCGTCAAAACATCGAAATCCACGGGGTGAAACCGAGGAAAGTGGAAGAGGCGATCACGGAAATCCGCCGGGTCGGCTTCGATACCGACGGCTTCTTCGGCTTGCGCGATATCGTGCCCTGCGTAGGGACGACCTATTGCCCCAAAGCGGTTTCCGAAACGCGGTCCCTCTACGATCTGCTCATGCCTGTGGTGAGCCAGACCAAGTACCAGGAGATCTGGGACAAAGCCCTCATCAACATTACCGGCTGCCCCAACAGTTGCTCGCCCTATCGCATCGCCGACATCGGTTTCAGGGGAATGCGCATTCGGGAAACCGTCGGCTCGACCGAGGCCTACGAAATGCGAATCGGTGGAAAACACGACCGCCTGGGAAGCAAACTCGGAGAATTTAAAAAAGAGGACTGCGCCCCTGCCCTCGAGAGGATCCTCGACACCTTCCTCCACCTCCGTCAGGGAGAAGAAACCCTGGCCGATTGCGCCGCCAGGTTGGGGCTCTGATCATGGACGATAACAATCATCTGAATCCTTTTCTAAAGGCCATTGAGGAGCTGGGCCTTTCCTACGAAATGGCTCCCAATCCGCAGGAAACCTCCGTTTTCCTCGGGGCCGGAACCGAACCGTTGGATTTTAAAACCTTCCTCAAGGATATACCCTGTCAGGACGCTTGCCCGGCCAAAACCAACGTGCCCGCCTACATCGAGGCCATTGCCCAAGGGGATTCGGACAAGGCTTACCTGATCAATCAGGAAGATAATGTATTTTCCGGGGTCCTGGGACGGGTATGCTCGCGCCCATGCGAGGATGCCTGCCGCCACAACTGGACGGGTATAGCCGGGCCGGTTCATATTTGCCACCTGAAACGATCCGCTTCCGACTATAAGCAAAACCCGCCCGAGCCCCTTCCATCCTGGTTTGAGGATACCGGCAAAAAAGTCGCCGTCATCGGGGGCGGACCAGCCGGCTTGACCGCGGCGCGGGAACTGCGCCGTTACGGCCACGCTGTGACCATCTTTGAACGCGACAGCATTCTGGGCGGTATGATGGTGCAGGGAATTCCCGTTTTTCGACTACCCCGCGAAACGGTCGACGTGGAGGTAAAGGCCATCATCGACAGCGGTATCGATGTGAAGTGCGACACCTCGGTCGACGCCGCCCTCATGGAACAGATCATGCAGGATTACGATGCGGTGTTGGTGGCGGTGGGGGCCGTTAACCCATCCAACCTGAAACTTCCCGGCTTGCCGGGCGACGGACACACCATACCCGGGCTCAAGTTCATGTACGATTACAACATGGGCAAAATCGGCGATATGGAAGGCCAGAACGTCATCATCGTCGGGGGCGGATTCACCGCCGTCGACTGCGCCCGTTCCTGCGCCCGCGCCGCCAAACGCCTGGTCGGAGCGGAGGGAACCGTAACCATCATGTACCGCAGAACGGAAGCCCAAATGTCGGCCGATCCCGACGAAATCAACCAGATGCGGCTGGAGGAAATTGAGGTGGAAACCCTCATGAATCCATTCTCGGCCCGCACCGAGAATGGCAAACTGGTGGCGGTTACCTTTCAACGCAACGCCTTGGACGACGAACAATCGGAGGGGGGCAAACCCAGGATCCATGCCATCCCGGGCACCGAGGAGGAATATCCCTGCAACCTGCTCATCATGGCCATCGGGCAAACCCGCCAGTTGAGCATCCTTCCTCAGGGCATCAGCCAGACCGAAGGAAATCTTACCACCCACGAGAATATATTTGTGGCCGGAGACTTCAACTATGGGAGTTTCGACGTTATCACCGCGGTCAACGACGGCAAGGAAGTGGCCGATAAGATCGACGCCCATCTCATGAGCCGGGTTCGTCGCAAAAAACACATCGCCATCTCTTTCATGGATACCAACGGTGAAACCGGCCGGGTGCGCGACCACGACATCCAGTTTCCCGTGCAAATGCCCAAACTTCCTCTCACCGACCGGGACGGAACGGCGGAAGTGGAATTGGGCCATACCGTGGATGGCACCCACCTTCACGCCACCCGTTGCTACTTTTGCCACTACAAATTTGAAATCGACCAGGACGCCTGCATCCACTGCGACTGGTGTATCGGGGTGGCGCCGCGCGATTGCATCAACCGGGTATCCCGCCTGTTTTACGACGAAGATGGAGTCGTGACATCCAGTCTGGAAGCAAATCTGGCCGAGGAAACCACTTACATCTGGATCGACAGCGACGAATGCGTGCGTTGCGGGAAATGCCTGCGCGTATGCCCCACCGCCGCCATCACCATGCGCAAAATGGAAATGTGCAGTTGCTCCACCTCCGAACTGGAGGAAAAACAGAAAGACAACGTCCCCTACGGCGCCTTCCAATACGAAAAGTTTTAACCAAGCAGGACCGTCCCCAATTTGGCCGTGTCGATACGTATCTGAGGATTTAGCCATGCGAAATGAACCTGAGATAGAAGGTGGCACGGGGTTGGACCAAACGACATTGGATGACATCATCCGTCGGATTGTGGAGGTTGCTGATCCACAGAGAATAATCCTTTTTGGCTCTTTTGCCCGGGGCGACATGAATTGCCATAGCGATTTCGATCTGCTCGTTGTCAAGGAGGGTGGGAACCCCTGGGCTGTCATGGGTGACATCTACGGAAACCTCCGCGGCGTCGGAGCGGCGGTTGACGCCATCGTGGTGACGCCTCAAGCCATGGAGCGTTACAAGGACAGCCACGCCCTGATCATCAAGCCGGCCTTGCGGGAAGGGCAGGTGGTCTATGAATCTCCCTGATCGCTTTCCGCCCGATGATCCTCGTGAATGGTTGAACCGCGCCAGAAGCAATTTAGCCCTAGCAAAAAGCCGGGTAGCGCAAGTCTATTTGGAAGACCTCTGTTTCGATGCTCAACAGGCGGCGGAGAAAGCCGTCAAGGCTGTGATGATCGCACGCGACATCAAGTTTCCCTTTGTCCATGATCTGAATCGATTGCTGACCATACTGGAATCTACTGGACAACATGTGCCTGAGGAGATTCACCGGGCAGAGAGGCTTACACGTTATGCGACGGCGGCACGTTATACTGGGTTGGAGCAGCCTGTTCCCGAGGAAGATTATCGGGAAGCCATAGCCATCGCTGAAACCGTCGTCCAATGGGCTGAGGAGAGGATATGATCCCGATGGATTGCGCCCATGCAGGTTAAGGATTATCTACCTTCATTCCTGTTCCCTTTTGACCAGAACCAGCCAATCCTCCTCTTCGTCCGCTGGCGGTTGACCCAGGGCAACGGATCCGCCACCCTCCACACTCCTGACGGAACCCCTGAGGAGATCTCCGCCGGCGCGCGGATTGAACCACTCCACCTGGAATATCCCGGAGGCCCCGGAGAGGTCTAGAAGACAGGTTCCTCCTTCGGGGAGGTATGCCAGATAAATTTCCCCTTCCCGGGCCAGGCAGTAACGCGAGTTGTCGTTCTCGCTGTTGCCGACCAGGGCATTGGCGGGGCGCATATGCCAGAAGGGGATCTCTTCATTGCGAAAAAACGCGAGGGCAAACCGACAGTAATCCCAGCTCCTGTCCCGGCTGCGGAAATCTTCGCAAACCAGATCGTTTTCCGGCAGACCGTAACCGAAATAGTATTCCACGCCGGCTCCACCGGCCATGAAGTTTCCCCAAAGGGTGTATTTTCTTATGTCGTGAAGGTTGTACTTTTCCTCGGGTTTGTCCTCCTCGGCCCAACCGGAGAACCCCTTGTAACCGGGATCGGGCGGAACCCCTTGATTAGCCGGGTTTTGTTCGTCGTTGGCCACCACCCAGGGTTTGCCCGCTGCCTGGGAGGCTTCCACCCAACGCAGGGTTTGTTGATGAACCTTGTCCCAGGGATTCTGCAGGGAAATTGTCCACGATGGGTTCGGCAGTGGAAGGTTGCGGAGTGGCCGTGGGAAGAGCGGCGAGACAAAGGCTACAAGAGAGGACTATGCGCAACAATGGGGTTATTATGTGGTGGGGTTGTTTATATTTTACCAATTCCGAAGAACTCGGAGTTGCCTATGGCAGCCGGAGAAACCCTCTTATTCAACTATTTTCCAGGCATCGGCTGTTGGACCTTCTTCTACTTTTGGGAAGGTATCCGGGCTTCGAGTCTTTCTGCGATCCAAACTTTAATCAATGACTGTCGAGGCACGCCCAACCGCGACGATTCCTGGTCCATACGCTCGATCATCCAAACGGGAAAGTCGACATTCACTCTCCTCAATTCCTGACCGGGACGGAACGCCTTGGATAAGTCAAGGTACCGGTTGATGTCCACTTCACCATCGTCAAAAATTTTATCCAGATCCTTAGCTTTCATATAATTTCCTTTCTGCTTTTCGCACTCTCCTGACAGAGAGGCCACCGAAAAGATATCTTTCCGGTAGGCTGTTGAGGTTTTTTGGTTTTCTTATGGTCACGGTGGGGTGGCCTGACATAGTCCGGGATCGCATTCCCCGGTTTTCATGCCCGTAGCCTCCACCAAATCTCCCAATCCTTCCACTTCCCGGGGCAAGGGGAAACCGGGGCGCAAAAACCCCCGGAGAAAAGCCCGGTCGCGAAGGACGGGTTTTTTGAACACGCGGGTGAGACGGAAAGCTCTGACCCTTTTCACCGGTCAATTGGCCACCTTGTTGCACTCGGGGTTGCCTTTGCTAAAGAGTTTGGAGGTGTTGACCCGGCAACAAAGGAATCCGGGATTTCGCAGGATCATCCGCAACCTTGCCGACGACGTTCGGGCGGGAAATACGATTTCCAATGGCTTGGCTCGGTATCCCAAAGTCTTCGGCAATCTCTACTACAACATGATTCGGGCCGGGGAAGCCAGCGGCCATTTGGATCTGGTTCTGGACCGCTTGGCCCGCTTTATGGAAAAGGCTCAGCGCCTTCGGGGAAAGCTGATGGCCGCCATGGTTTATCCCATCGTGGTCATGTCCTTGGCCTTTTCAATTTTGGGGTTCCTGATGGTGTTTGTGGTGCCCCGCTTCGAAGCCATTTATGCGAATTTTCTTGGTGGCGCCTCCCTGCCGCCCCTGACTCAGGCCATTTTGGGTCTGTCCCTGTTCGTAAAGGATCGTATCCTCATTATCCTGATAGTGGTTTTCCTTCTCATTGTGGGAATCAAGCTGTTGGGAGCCGTTGAAAAGGTCCGCTATGCAGTCGATTTGATGAAGGTGAAATTACCGATTTTTGGCGATTTGCTCAAAAAAAGCGCCTTATCCCGATTTGCCAGAACCCTGGGCACCTTGCAGGGCAGCGCAGTGCCCTTGCTCGAAGCCCTGGAAATTACCGGGGCCGTGGTGGGCAATCGCGTTTACCAGCGTGAACTGGAAATTACCTATGCCCGGGTCAGGGATGGAGATCCCATCTCCAAACCGCTGAGCCAGACCCATCATTTTCCCGAAATGGTGTCCAGTTTGATTGAAGTGGGGGAGGAGACCGGCACCGTTCCGGACATGTTGAATCGCATCGCGGATAATTATGACCAGGAACTGGACAATTCCATCGCGGCCATGACCTCGGTCATGGAGCCGGTCATGGTCGTGCTTCTCGCCGTGGTGGTAGGAGTTATTGTCATCGCTCTCTTCCTCCCCCTGGTGGGTATTTTTCAAAATTTGGCCGCTTAGCCCGCATGCTGCTTAGTTAAGCCATTTTCCGAACATATGACTGCCTCGGAAAAGGAAAGGGTCAAGATGTGGAAAAGTTCTGCCTTACAGGGTCAGTTGCCTTGCAAAAGTGTATGAAGTACAACGGAATACAGTTTTCAAGGCCTGACCCTTTTTCTCCAAACTTAACTAAGCGCCATTCCGGCTTGACCCCTTCCCACCGCAGTAGGCAATTTCAAACCCATTGCAACCGGTAACGTTCGTTCGATCGCTTCAGTTTCAAGGGTTTATCGAAGGTGAGCGAGAGGGAGGCCGAACTGATGGTCGTTCCAATGGGTCCCTGGCTGACCACCTCTCCGGACCCCAACAATAAACAGTGGGTAAAGCAGGGGGTAATTTCCTCCACGTGGTGGGTTACGAGCAGCAGGGAGAGATCGGGCTGATGTCGATTGAGGTTTTCCAACGCATTCAGGAATTGTTCCCGCGCCACCGGGTCGAGGCCGGCACAGGGTTCGTCCAGGATGAGAATTTCGGCCTTTGCCATGAGGGCCCGGGCGATGAGCAGGCGCTGCCTTTCTCCCTGGGATAGGGTGATCCAGGTTTTGTCGAGGAGGTATTCGCATTCGAGCCGCTCCATCAGACTCCGGGCCCGGACTCTATCCTTTTTGCTTATCGGGCCCCAATAATTGACCTGGGCGTATTTTCCCGACACCAACACCTCGATGGCCCGCTCCCCTTGTCCAATCCGCTGCTGGATACTGCTGGAGACCATCCCGATACGGAGGCGGACCCGATTCCAATCGTAATTTCCGTAGGTTTTTCCCAGGACCGATATAACGCCCCGGGTAGGTGGAAAATAACCCGTCAGCGATTTGAGCAAAGCGGTTTTGCCGGATCCGTTGGCTCCCAGGATAACCCAGTTTTCCCCCGGCATGACCTGCCAGCAGATATCTTTCAGAATGTAACCATTTCGCTCAATAGTGAGCTGATCTACCCGAAGCACAGGCTCGGCCGAGGACATGATTGCTGAAATCCTTCCACCTTTTTCCCAATGGGAGAGGAGTCGGCTTGCCTAAACCTGGCCGAAAATCGTTTTTCCTGCCGATAGCAGATCCCGGCATCCCTGAACGACCCGGGCGGACATGTTTTCTTCCGCCTTTTTCAGATAGGAACGCGGGTCGTAGGTTTTTTTCGAGCCTACTTCCCCGTCTATCATGAGGACGCCGTCGTAGTTTTTCATCATGTGATCGGCAATGGGCCGGGTAAAGGCGTACTGGGTATCGGTATCGATATTCATTTTAATGACCCCGTACTCCAGGGTTTGGCGAATCACGCTCACATTACTGCCGGAGCCCCCGTGAAATACCAAGTCGAACTCGGCATCCGCTCCGTATCGTTCCATAACCGCCGCCTGACCATTTTTCAGGATTTCGGGCCGCAGTTTGACAGCGCCGGGTTTGTAATGTCCGTGCACGTTGCCGAAGGTGGCGGCAAAGGTGAACCGGCCGATATCCCCCAAAGCTTCGTGAACCTTCACCATGTCTTCGGGAGTGGTGTAAAGCTTATCCTGCGGGGTGTCCTCCGTTCCGGCGGCGCCGTCCTCTTCTCCCCCGACCACACCGGCCTCGACTTCGAGAATTATTTCGTTTTCCGCGCACATTTTCAGGTATTCCCGGGATATGGCCATATTCTCTTCCAAGGGCAGGATGGAAGCGTCCAGCATATGGTTCTGGAACAGGTTGCTTTGTCCATTTGCCCGGCGCTTCGCCGTCTCCTCTATGAGTGGTTTGAGAAAAGAAGGGGCCGTTTGGGGCTGACAGTGGTCGGTGTTTAGGGCGATGAGGACATCGTATTGCTCGGCTAGAAGGTGGGCTGCCTCGGCCAGAACAATACAGCCGCAGGCTGCGTCCTTATTAGCCAGGCCGGAGGCAAATTGTCCGGCCCCGGTGGAAAACTGGATGATGCCGTCGGACCGGGTTTCGGCGAAGGCCTTCATGGCCGCGTTGAGCGTCACGATGGAGGTGCAGTTGATAGCCGGGTAGGCATAGTCTGCTTCCTGGGCGGAATCCAGCATGGCTTCGAATTGGGGTGGTGTCGCTATGGGCATAATTAATCCTATTGTTTCGTGTTATGGGGGTTTTAAGTTCAACGGCGTTTTCGGGGTTTCCTGTTCTTGCTTGGCCGAGGGGGAAAGGCGAATTGAACACTGCCGTTTTTTTGCAAGACCAAGGAGGCCGAAAACGGTTTTTTGGTCCGTTTGGAAATAAACTTGTCCAACTGGTCGGTTTTTCCTTTGGAAAGGAGTTTTTCCACCTGTTCCCTGGAAATCGGTCGTCCCAGAATGGTTTTGCTCATCCGGAACCCTTTGCCATTTCCCCTGGATTCCAGACGCTCACGGCAGGCGTAGGCCTTTTCGGTTTCGTATACCGGGGTTTGGTGCAGGGGACAGGTTCCCACAACGGGCAGGGCATCAAACTGCAATTTTTCCGCCGATTGATTCCCTGAATTGGCATCGTTGTCATTATCGAACTTGAATCTGACTTTATAATTTTTATCCAGAACCAGGGTGGCGGTGTAGGGTTTGCCCGCTTTGGAACGGAATCCCTCCAGGGGCCCCAGCTTGCCTTGGGAGAGCAGTGTTCTCAATTCCTCAAGGGAGAGCTTCCGGTTGCCAATGACCTTGTAAACGGTCACTTTCCTGTCCTGCGACTTGAAGGCGCGGAAATTTTCCAGCATGGGCTTGTTATCGGAGGGACTCGTCACTTCGACTTCTTTCGATACCTCGTTCTCATCGCTATAGTTTTTCACTTTGCTGATGATGTCCTCGGTCTGGGCCACGATGGCGGACATGAATTCCTCCCGGGAAAGGCTGCCCTGTTCGACGTGGTGGAGACGGTGTTCCCATTCCCCGGTCAAGGATGGACTGGTCAGCGTCTCGACTTCAATAGCGGAAAGGAAATCCAACAGGTATTCCGCCTTGGTGGTGGGGATTATTTCGCGGCGTTCGCGTTCCAGGTATTTCTGGGCCAGCAAACGTTCGATGGTATCGGCCCGGGTTGCCGGTGTTCCCAGGCCCTTTCCCTTCATGGCTTGGGCCAAGGCCTTGTCGTCGACCCGTTTGCCCGCTCCTTCCATGGCGGAGAGAAGGGTGGCTTCGGAATAACGGGGAGGAGGTTTGGTCGTTTCCTTTTTCAGGTCGACCGAGACGACCTTGGCGCATGCGGGGTTGCCGTCCGCCCCGGTAAGGGGGGCAAGGTTGTCTTTTCCTTTGCCATCTATTCCGTAAACTGTTTTCCATCCCGGCCTGACCAGCACTTTGCCCTCCGTTTTGAAAGCATGGCGTTCCACCACCGAGGTGCGAGTGGTGATGTCGAACTCTGCCGGAGGGTAGAAAACCGCGATGAACCGGCGCATGATCATGTCGTAGAGCCTGGCTTCGTAGGTATTGAGATTCCCGGGAGAAGTTTTGGTGGGAATGATGGCAAAGTGGTCGCTGACCAGCGCGTTGTTGAATATGCGTTTATTGGGTCTCACCCAGTTGTTCCGCAACGCTGTCCGGGCCAATTTCCCATATTCCCCAGAGAGAGCTTGCAGAACGTTGCGGCAATTTGACACGTAGTCCTGGGGAAGGGCCTGCGAATCGGTTCGCGGGTAGGTGATCAGTTTGTGTCTCTCGTAGAGGGCCTGGGCGATATCCAGAGTTCTTTTGGCCGAAAGATGGAGGCGTCCGTTGGCTCCGCGTTGAAGGGTGGTGAGGTCGTAGAGCCTCGGAGCCAACTGTTTTTTTCGTTTTTTCTCCTCGGTGACCTCGGCCAAGGGGTTGTCCTTGACCGCTTCCACGATTTTTTCGGCCCGGGCCACGTCCCAAATGCGATCGACCCTGTCTGCCTCCCGCGACGATTTTTTCCTGCCCGGTTTTTGATAGACCCCTTCGTATTGGCCTTCCTCCAGGGCAAACTTACCCACGATCCGCCAATAGTCGCGCGGCCTGAAATTGCGGATTTCCCGTTCTCGCTCCACGATAATGGCCAGGGTGGGGGTTTGGACCCGTCCCACCGAGGCGACCTGGCCAAAAATGCGCTTGGTAACGGCCCGGGTCCCATTCATTCCGATAAGCCAATCGGCTTCGCTCCGGCAACGCGCGGCCGCCTGCAGGGATTGCATTTCCCCGTCGTCGCGCAAGGCCTTGAAGGCTTGAAGGATTCCCGCCCGGGTCATGGAACGCAACCAAAGCCGTTTGATGGGCTTCTTGTTTTTGGCCAGCTCCACGATGTAGGTAAAAATCAGTTCTCCTTCACGAGCGGCATCGCAGGCGTTGATTATTTCGTCGATATCCTTGCGATGGATCAATCGCTTCAATTCCAGAAATTTGGATTTGGTTTTTGCGATCGGTTTCAGTTGAAAATTGTCTGGAATGATGGGGAGGCTTTTCAGGGTCCATTTCTTCAAATTGCGATCGATGTCCTCGGGCATGAAAAGTTCGACCAGGTGACCCACGGCAGAATTGATCACGTAATGCTCGTTTTCGAACCAAACGCCTTTTTTGGGCACTTTTCCCAGGGCTGAGGCCAAGTCGCGGGCCACACTGGCTTTCTCCGCTATTATGAGTTTTTTCATGGTGGGGGATTTGGTAGGGCTATTCTGTTTCAGTTGTGCTTCCGGTGGCCGCGATGGCCTGGTCCAGACAATCCAGGAACCAGGCTATGGTTTCTTCGGTTTCGTTTCCCATGTTGTTGATGCGGAACGTCTTTCCTTTGATTTTTCCATAACCCTGATCCATTTGCACGGCAAAGGTTTGGCGCAGGAACTGGTTCAGGGAGGGCACATCGACCTGACCGTCGTTGCGGATACAGGTGAGGGAGACGGATTCATACCCGGCTTCCGGAAACAATTCAAATTCACGGTCTTTGGCCCAACCGCGCACCATGGCATTGAGACGCCGATGCCGGTCATAGCGAGCCTGAAGGCCTTCTTCCTCGATGCTGCCCAATTGTTGCTTGAGGGCAAAGAGATGGGAGATGGTGGGAGTGCTCGGGGTCATTCCCCTCTGGTGGTTCTTATTGAATTCATGGAAGTCGAAGTAGTAGCCGCGGTCCTCCAGTTCCGAGGCCCTTTCCAAGGCGCGGCGGCTCACGGAAAAGAGGGCCATTCCCGGGGGCAGGGCCAGCGCTTTTTGCGATCCGGTCAGCAGGACGTCAATGCCGAGCGCGTCTTTTTCGATGGGCAGCACGGAAAAGGAACTGACCGCATCGACGACCGAGATGACCTCGGGAAACTTGGCCACCACCTCCATGATCTCCTCCAGAGGGTTCATGGTCCCGGTGGAGGTTTCATTGTGGATGAGGGTGATGGCGTCGTACTTTCCAGTGGCCAATTCGGCCTCCACCCTTTCGGGTCTTACCGCTCTCCCCCAATCGAACCGAAGGGCGGTGGCGTTTTTTCCGCAGCGCTTGCTCACGTCGAACCACTTGTCCGAAAAGGCGCCCGACATACAATTGAGCACTCTTTTCTTCACTACATTCCTCAGGGCGCCTTCCATAACCCCCCAGGCGCTGCTCGTACTGACGAAAACCGGATCCATCGTATGGAACAGCTTTTGCAAACCGGGTTGAACCGATCGATAGAGCTCGACAAATTCGGGGCTCCGGTGCCCCATCATGGGCGAAGCCATGGCCTGAAGGGTCTCTTCGGACAGTTCGACGGGTCCTGGAATAAAAAGTCTATAACTCACTGCGCCACAGATTCGAGGTTCAATTTGGATTCACCGCCCGGGGACCGGGGAAGGCATCAGGCTGAAATTTACTTAAAAAGGTTGCTGACCATATGTCCGTCAATCATGGAGTTTGGTTTTTTCAAAGACCTGACTCTTATACTCCCTGATTTAATTCTTGAGGTTTCGCGCCGCAGGGGGAACGTTAAACCCCTGTCTTTTTTACAGGCTGCTAGCATTTGTCCATCAAATGATCCAACGCTTCTTCAGGCGTGTTCATCAAATCATCGAGCGTTTCGCCCTCTTTTTGGAGGACGTAATTCTGGATCGCAGGAAGGGAAAACGCGTGACGGTCTTTGCCGGGTTTCTCAAATTGTTTTCCTACCTCTTCAGTGGCTTGGTGCAGTTGCGGCTCTGGTTGTATGAGAACCGTTTATTCCGGACCAATCACCTGGGTTGCCTGGTGGTGGTGGTGGGCAACCTGACCGTGGGGGGAACCGGCAAAACCCCCGTGGTGGAGAAGTTTGCCCGCTCTCTGGCCTCCCGCGGGCGCAAGGTGGCTATCCTCAGCCGAGGCTACAAAAGCAAGCAGGTTCCATTTTGGAAGCGCTGGCTACGCCAGTTTTCCCACATGGGCGATCCTCCACCAAAAGTGGTGAGCGATGGGGAAAGGGTATTGCTCGACTCCGAGGAGGCAGGGGACGAGCCCTATATGCTCGCCCGGAACTTGCCCGGTGTCATGGTGTTTGTGGACAAAAACCGGGTCAACGCCGGGTCCTTTGCCATTCGCAAATACGGGGTGGACACCCTGATTCTGGATGACGGGTTCCAGTACCTGCCCCTGAAGGGACGTCTCAATCTGTTGTTGGTGGATAAAAACAATCCCTTTGGCAACGAGAGATTGCTTCCACGGGGAATTCTGCGCGAGCCGATCAAACACCTCAGACGAGCCACCTATGTCTTCATCACCAAATCGGATGGCGCCACCGATCCGGAGCTGGTACGTCGTATAAAGTTGCACAATCCGGGGGTGGACATCATCGAATGCACCCATCGTCCCCAATACCTGGAGAACCTGGAATCAGGGGAACGGAGGGAACTGGCCGATCTCAAGGGCCGCCATATCGGAGCTTTCAGCGCTATTGCCGACCATTTCAGTTTCGAGGGGGTCCTGCGCCAATACGGCGCTCAGGTGATCTTTACCCGCCGTTTTCTGGATCATCACCGTTATACGGCGGAGGAGTTGGATTACCTGTTCGAACAGGCCCGAAGGAAAAAACTGGAGTATCTGGTCACCACGGAGAAGGACGCGGTGAGGATTCCGGCCGGTTTTTCCATGCCCGTCCCTCTCTTGTTCCTCAGGGTGGAGATCGACATTCTTTCCGGAGATGAAGACTTTGAAAAAGCGGTTTCCCGGATCTGTTTTCCGGAAAATCCGACCCATTCAATGGCTTGAAGGGGAAAGTTGGCTTGCTCGCATTTCTCACAAAATTCGTTGCGAGCGAACGGAGATCGAGTGCTGGTGTGGGCTTCGGGCAGAGGCGCGGATGAAGCTGGGTCGACACCCTGCCAAGTCGCGAATCCAGTGAAGTCCGCACCAGTGCCGGTAATTCCGGAGCGCAGTAGAAGATTTGTGAGAAATGCGGGCTAGGAATTTCGGGAGATTTGTGATTCATTCTGGTTAATTGACGGAGGCTTATTGATTGGGGATTTTTGAAAAATGGCGCAAACGGCAAAAGAAGAAACGATGCAGGATCTTGAGATTAAAGATGCCCAGCTCATTTTTAATGCCGTTTGGCATAACCTGGTGCATAAGTACGGACACCATGGCCTGCGTTTTCCCAAGGAAATTATTTGGTTGAATGGCGCTCCGGGGTCGGGAAAAGGGACGCAAACCCGGTTTATCATGGAATTCCGCGACCTCACCGTTGGGCCGATCGTGGTGAGCGACCTGCTCACTAGTCCTGAGGCCGAAAAAATAAAGGATGCCGGGGGAATGGTCGGAGACAGCGAGGTGGTTACCCTGGTCTTTGAGGAACTGCTCAAGTCGAAGTATGAGAGCGGCGTGGTGGTCGATGGATTTCCGCGAACCAAAGTGCAGGTGGAGTGTTTGAAGCTCCTCTACCAGGCGGTGAGCAGTTTGCGGCTGGAATTTTACCAAACCTCCTTGCAACAGAAGTTTCCCAAACCGATTTTTCACATCATGGTGCTCTTTGTGGATGAACGGGAAAGTGTGGCCCGTCAGATGTTCCGAGGTAGGCAGATTCGCCAACACAATGAGAAGGTGCGCGTCTCCGGAGTGGGGGAACTGAAAAAGGAACGCGCCACCGATTTTGACGATGCGACTGCTCGTCGCCGCTACCGCACCTTCAAGGAAGGCACTTACGAGGCCTTGAAGGATTTGCGGCAGATTTTCCACTACCATTACATCCATGCCCACGGCTCGATCGAAGAAGTGGAGGAACGGATCCTTAGGGAATTGCGCTATCAGAGTTCTTTGGAGTTGGGGGAAAAAACTTTTGATGTGTTGCGTGTCATTCCGGTGTCTGGGGAAATCGTGCGCCACGCCCGACAGGACCTGGTTAACCGGCTGGATCGATACGCCGAAGAGCAACCCGAACTTCTTACCAGCGTAATCCGGAACATCCGGGATAAATTTATGCCCATCATCCTGCGTCATGCCATATCGGGAAAGGCTCAGATCAACTCGGAGAATGCGTTGTTTCACGACCCTTTGGCCTTACAGATATTGTTGGATGTTTTTTCGGAGCGGGGCTATCACACCACCATCGATGTGAGAAAGGTGGAGGTGCCGGAACGGGTAGATTTAAAAACGGGTGCGATCCTTTTGGCGGAGAAACGAATTTATAAATTCCAAGTCAGGCATGCCGGGAGTGAAATCCGGCGTGGGTAATTGAAACCGGGAAAGGAAAGTGCGCATTTATGGATCCGCGATATTTCGACTTGGCTGAGGTTTTGACCGGGCATTCCACCCGTTTGGAAGAGGGGGACCGGGTTTTGATCGATTGTTTCGATATACCCGTCGCCATGGCCATCGCCTTGATAAGGACCATTCGACAAAAGGGAGCCCAGCCTCACGTCACCTTTCACAATGCCCGGGTCAACCGGGAACTGCTTCTGGGGGCCACGGAAGATCAATTCGCTTTCGATGCCGGTATGAAACTGCGCCAGATGAAGGGAATGGATGCCTATATCGCCCTGCGAGGGGCTCACAATATCTTCGAAAATTCAGACGTTCCGGCCGACCGGGTGGCAGTGGCGGAGGCAGCTTTCAAACCCGTCCTCGATTATCGCGTGGGGCAAACCCGTTGGGTGGTTTTGCGCTGGCCCACCCCGGGAATGGCCCAGCAGGCTTTGATGAGCAGCGAAGCTTTCGAAGATTTTTACTTTCGGGTGTGCACCATGGATTACGGCCGCATGACCGAGGGCATGGAAAGTTTGAAAGCGCTCATGGAGTCGACCGACAGGGTTCAGATCAAAGGGGAGGGGACCGACCTTGAATTTTCCATCAAGGGCATCGCCGCCGTCACCTGTGGGGGTTTGAGGAATATCCCCGACGGGGAAGTGTTCACCTGCCCTGTGAAAAACAGCGTGAACGGCGTCATCCGGTTTAATGCCCCCACCGTTTATCAGGGGACTTCCTTCGACCGCATTCGCCTCGTCTTCCGTGAGGGCCGGGTGGTGGAGTGTTCTTCCACCAATACCAAACGACTGGAGGAGATCCTCGATACCGATGCCGGGGCACGCTATATCGGAGAATTTTCCCTCGCTTTCAACCCCCACATAACCCGGCCCCTGCGCGATATCCTGTTCGACGAAAAAATGGCTGGTTCCTTTCACTTCACGCCCGGCCAAGCCTATAAGGAAGCGGATAACGGGAACCGGTCTCAGATCCACTGGGACATGGTTTGCCTTCAGACCCCTGAATTCGGGGGCGGAGAAATCTATTTCGACGGCAAGTTGATTCGCAAAGACGGGCGATTTTTGCCCGAGCCCTTGCGGAAATTGAACCCGGAATATCTACTGGGACAGGCTCAAGAGTAATGGTTTCTGACCCGCATATCTCACAAAATTCGTCGCGAGCGAACGGAGATCGAGTTCTGGTGCGGGCTTCGGGCAGAGGCGCGGATGAAGCTGGGTCGACACCCTGCAAAGTCGCCTGCATCTGTGCGCCGCACGGGCAGGCGAATCCAGCGAAGTCCGCACCAGTGCCGACATGTCCTGCCGTAGCCTTTGGGCGAAGCAGGATATTCCGGAGCGCAGTAGAAAATTTGTGAGATATGCGGGTAAACTGTAGGAGTAGCTCTTATCAAGTTGATAGTATAAATTCTGGATCATTATCGATTCTGTGCATCAAGGTGATGAGTTTGTGCATGACCGCGACGACAGCAACTCTGTCCTCTTTGCCCCTTTTTTTCAATCCGAGGTAAAACTCTCTGATGGTGGGATTGAAGCGGATGGCGGACTTTGCGGCCATGTGAAGCGGTCTTCTGATTTCTTTCCTTCCGCCCGCAGTCTTGGCCTTGCCAGTGTAAGTGCCGCTGATCTGGGTATAGGGTGCCACACCGGCCAACGAAGAGGCTCTTTTTGCAGTGATCGAATCGAGTTCGGGCATGAAGGCCAGAACGGTATAGGCGGTTACCGGACCGATGCCTTTGGGTGCCATGAGTTTCTGATAGCGTTCATAGAGTTGCTCATCGGTTTGGAGATGCGCTTCGATGTGTTGTTCGATTCTGCATTCTCTTTTCTCAAGGATGGCGATCATGCTGAGGATATCTTTGCGCGAAAATCCTTCAGCGTGTTCCAGTCGTGTTTTCTCCTGCTTGATCATATCCGATATCTGGCGGCGGCGTGAGACCAATTGCCGCAACACTTCAACACTACGGGCCGGGGGTTGCCATAAGGCAGGGTTCTTTTCTCGGCCGAATCGCGTTAGCATCTCCGCATCAATGGGATCGGTCTTGCAGCGCAGACCTTCTGACTGGGCAAAGCGACGCGCTCTCAGTGCATCCACTCTGGCCACCGCAATGTTTTTTTTGTAGAGGCTTCGCAGCAGCAACCGCTCGTAGCCTCCAGTCGATTCGACTATCACCATCACCTTGCCGCAGTGTTTTTTAATCCAGGTGATGAAGGAGTCCACTCCTTCAGGGGTATTTTCCCATGACTGGGTCATGGAACTGTCCTCCAGGTTACTATCGAAGGTTGCTTTGGCGCAATCTACGCCGAGATATTTGACTTTATCTTTCATTTGGATCATGACTTTCTCTTGCTTGTTAATACGAGCTCGAGGCTCTTGTAGCTCATCGAGATAAGCCAGGATGGCATGGAAGGTCCTTACTCCTAACTCGGGTTCAAGACCCTGCGGCTTACGGGCTCTTCCACGCCTTTCCATCGTAACTCTGCAGAGCACGATGGAAACCTGGCCCTCGTAGTTCAACTCAAGGGCAGTCGTAATACGAGGACTACTTGCCGCCCATGCTGCGACGCCTCTTAAATGAGTTCTCGCATGGGCTACCTCTTCCATGAATACCACGTTAGACATACAAGCGGCTTTACGCCGCGATTGCTTCGATCTCCTTTCGCTCGCTACGAATTTTGTGAGATTCGATGTGGAACCCCGTCGGGGTTCGTTGTTTTTTGCTTATTTCAACCCAGTGTGCGCAGTGCGACACTGGGCTTTGCAGTTCATTCTAGTCTGGAACGAAGGCTGCAACTGAGCCTTTCTATTGGCCCGATCGTCCGTTCCAAACATCTGGCTTTTACGCCAACGGCGTTAAACTCCCGAGCATTGCAGTGCACTTCAGACCAGAACGGAGGCTGCAAATGAACCCATCTATCGCCTTGATTTTCCATTACAATTTACGCCAACGGCGTTAAACTCCGGAGCCCAGCGTCGCGTAGCGCACGCTGGGGTACCGGTCGGCCCTATGATTGAACCCCAGCGGGGTTCCACAAATCATATTTCCTTGGGTGCCCCGGCCCTTTGCGCCGGTATGGAAGCTTGAAGGCGGGGCTTTATTGGTCCATGCCTGGGTAAATGGCGGAAAAGTGGCAGGTCGAAGGCGGGGTGGAAAAAATGCGTGCCGACAAATGGATAAGCCGGAAGTTGCCCAAAGTCAGCCGGACCCACATCCAGAAAGCTTTTCAGAAGGGGTTAGTCAAAATTAATGGAGGTCGCGTTGCCAAGTCGGCCAAGCTCAAGGAGGGGGATGTGGTGGAGTTTTCCGGGTTGGAAGTCGAGCGGCGGGATTTGTTTCCCGTGGATTTGCCCTTGCACGTTTTGTTTGAGGATGAACACCTCTTGGCCCTGAACAAGGCTTCCGGAATGGTGGTTCATCCCGGGGCGGGAACCCATGACAAAACCCTGGTCCACGCCCTGCTTTTTCATTACCCTGGCCGGCTCAGCGCCCTGAGCGGGGCGGACCGACCCGGTATCGTCCACCGCCTCGACCGCGATACCTCGGGAGTCATGGTGGTGGCCAAGACCGACGACGCCCACCGGGGACTGTCCGCAGCGTTTGCGGCCCGCTCGGTCGGCAAATCATACCTCGCCTTGGTGGCCGGGGTACCGGAACGGTTGTCTGGCACCCTTCGAAAACCCATGGGCCGCCATCCCGTTCATCGCCACAAGATGAGCATCCGCCATGACGGCAGGAGTGCCCATACCGACTGGCAATTTGTCGGATCCAGCCGAAACCGGATTTCCCTGTTGCGATGCGACATCCACACCGGCCGGACGCATCAAATTCGTTTGCACCTCTCCGATATGGGCCATCCCATTTTGGGGGACAAGGTTTACGGCTACCGCGGCCCTGGCCGGGACCTCCCCGTTGAGCCGGCCCGGGTAATGCTCCACGCTTGGCGATTGGAACTGGTGCACCCCCTTACCCGGGAAAGTCTGCGCCTGGTCGCCCAACCTCCGGATGATTTCGGGGACCTTTATCCGGGGTTGGAACCTCTCCTGAAAACCCTTTCCCCTCATTCCTCATTCCTAATTCGCGCCCTTGGGCGCATCCCCCACCTCAGAAAAAACAAACCACAGAGGACACAGTGAACACAGAGATTTGGAAATAAGAATGATGTGTTTTTGCGGTCTTTATCCCCAAACCACAGGTTGCCTGCCGCTTCTCCCCGCCGCTCCAGGAGAAAATAGAAAAAATAGCCACAAAAGAACGCAAAAAGCACAAAAACACACTGTTCCCAATTCACATCCCTCCCCATAATCCTGATCCTGATCTTGATCTCTCCCCCTCATTCCCCCATTTCACCACTCCATCACTCCCTCATTCCCTCATTCCATCATTCCTAATTCGCGCCCTTGGGCGCCTCCCTCACCTCAGAAAAAACTAACCACAGAGGACACAGTGAACACAGAGATTTGGAAATAAGAATGATGTGTTTTTGCGGTCTTTATCCCCAAACCACAGGTTGCCTGCCGCTTCTCCCCGCCACTCCAGGAGAAAATAGAAAAAATAGCCACAAAAGAACGCAAAAAGCACAAAAACACACTGTTCCCAATTCACATCCCTCCCCATAATCCTGATCTTGATCTCTCCCCCTCATTCCCCCATTTCACCACTCCATCACTCCCTCATTCCATCATTCCTCATTCCTCATTCCTAATTCGCGCCCTTGGGCGCATCCCCCACCTCAGAAAAAACTAACCACAGAGGACACAGAGAACACAGAGATTTGGAAATAAGAATGATGTGTTTTTGCGGTCTTTATCCCCAAACCACAGGTTGCCTGCCGCTTCTCCCCGCCGCTCCAGGAGAAAATAGAAAAAATAGCCACAAAAGAACGCAAAAAGCACAAAAACACACTGTTCCCAATTCACATCCCTCCCCATAATCCTGATCTTGATCTCTCCCCCTCATTCCCCCATTTCACCACTCCATCACTCCCTCACTCCCTCACTCCATCACTCCATCACTCCCTCACTCCATCACTCCCCCACTCCCTTCTCCCCCATTCCCTTCTCCCCCATTCCCTTCTCCCCCATTCCTAATTCCTAATTGGCGCGCCCCAGCGCGCGTACCATCCTTCGATCGTTTCCGCATCGGGTTCGCCTTCAAATGTGATTATCCGGTAGCGGGCATAATAGGCCATGCCGGGCCTGATGATGACGGAACCCCTCGCTACGGGGCCAAAGACAAAATAGGGCATGGTCGGGTGAATGCGCACCGGTTGGGGGTGCCGAAAATTTCCCGGATGGTCCATGTAAACCACCCCGACGGTTTGCCCGTCCACCGGCCCGTACACGGCCAGCCAGCGCGGTGTGGTGTGATTGCCCTCTTCCCGGTCCCTGATGCCCTGGCCCGTCAGGATTTTCATGGGGCCCTCAAAATAATCTTCATCCTCCGAGTTCCAGTGTTTGGATCCACGGAAGGCCAACCCGCCGTAGCGATAGGGGTGCAGGTAAACCTCATCCGTAGTGGCACAGCTCTGCTCGGTTTCCAGATCGATGATGAAGGGATTGCGGCTTTCCTCTACCGAGACCTTCCAGATCTCGTCCAAGGCAGGCCCCTGGTCAGTGCTGACCTGTTGAAGATGGGTGGTGAATCCGTTTTTTTTCCGCGCCACCACGGCGCGGTGTTCCACATTGCCCAGTTTGCTGGCCTGGTTCCAGAAATCGACTGTTTGGTGGCGAAAGGTGGCCCGGGCCCAGGCCGAAAAAACCGCGTGTTGGTGCACGTGCCCGACCGGAAAAGGATCGGTCAGGATTTTCCCCGAGGGCGAAAACAGAGGGTGAATAAATCCGCTGCGCGCGTAGACCGGATCCACCCCCGTCGGAGGGGGAACAACTACGGTATGGTATTGGAGAACAGGTTGTTCCCCGATGGAGATCTCCAGGCTGCCGGGAAGGTTTTCCACCCTGACCTCGGAATGAAGACCCGGAGCGAAGACCGGGCTGCCGGCCAGGATGAAACAAAAGGTTCGAAGGCAAGTCTGCATGTCTCACAAAATGCGTAGCGAGCGAATGGAAATCGAGTGCTGGAGTGGGCTTCGCGCTGATGAGCGGGTGAAGCTGGGTCGACACCCTGCAAAGACGCGAATCCAACAAAGTCCGCGCCTGCGCCGGGATTCCGGAGCGCAGTAGAAGATTTGCGAGACATGCGGGCAAGAGTTTACGCTTTTCACCCTACCAGATTATCCGCCTCCTCCGGGAGATTCCAAGAAAAAAGGGAGGGACCGCTTCCTTCCTTCTCCGAGATTGCCAAACGCCTTTTCTCCCTTCCCTCGCTACGAATTTTGTGAGATTCATTGTGGAACCCCGTTGGGGTTCGTTATTTGTTACCAATTCAACCCAGTGTGCGCAGTGCGACACTGGGCTTTGGAGTGGAACTGCGTTGCAGTTCATTCTAGTCGCGGTCCCACGAGACAGCCTCACCGCAATCGCGGCGTAAAGCCGCTCCTACAGCTGAAAACCACCATTTTTCGATCAGGTTCAGTATTGAAATGGCGGACATCCTGCCTGCGCGTCACCGCACGCAGACAGGGGGAATGTCCGCCCTCCTTTCTCCTCTCTCTGCACTCTGAACTCTGCACTCTTCTCCCTCCATCATCTGCCTTTTACGCCAACGGCGTTAAACTCCAGAGCCCAGCGTCGCGAAGCGCACGCTGGGTACCGATCGTCCCTATGATTGAACCCCAACGGGGTTCCACAAATCATATCCAAAATGCCTTGAGATTGATTCGACAGTTTTTGGCAAATTTGCTTAACAAATCACCATTCCTGCCTGACCTCTTTCTGTCTGCTTCCCCTTCACCGCCCAATTTCTGCCATCCGGAATGAACCCGTTCAACTCCACCCCGAACAGGCTGCTGCCATCGATATTTTTGCTCTGGTTTTTTGGGGGAAGCCTGCTCCTGGGCCAGCCCAAAGCAAAGCCCAACGTCCTTCTCATTCTGGTGGACGACCTGAAACCGGCCATTGCTTCCTTTGGTGATCCCGTGGCCATTACTCCCGCCCTCGACCGCTTGGCGGCCCGGGGAATGCGCTTTGAATTGGCCTATTCCAACCAGGCCGTATGCATGGCCTCGCGTTACAACCTGATGTTGGGCAGTCGCTCCACTTCGACGGGATTATATTTTTTTGGCGCTCCATTCCGCGCGATCTATCCGGATGCCGTAACCCTGCCCCAGCATTTTATGAACCATGGCTACGCCGCTCACTCCATGGGAAAGGTTTTTCACATTGGCCATGGCAATACCGACGATGCGGCTTCCTGGAGTGTTCCCCATCTCCCCGATAAGGTGATCGAATACCTCGTGCCGGAGAGCAATCATGGACTGATCACGCGGGAGGAAGGATTGTTCCGCAATCTGGGAGGGCGGGACGAAAAGGGCGCTCCTCGACCGCGCGGCGCAGCCTGGGAGTGGCCCGACGTTCCCGATGGAGCCTATGCCGATGGCCGGATCGCCGCCGCCGCCGTGGACCGACTGGGTTGGTTGAGAGAAAACGAGAAAAAGCCTTTCTTCCTGGCGGTGGGGTTCGTGCGGCCCCACCTCCCTTTCTCGGTTCCCAAGCGGTATTGGGACATGTATGACCGGACATCCTTGCCCATGCCCGAATTTGTGGAGGCTCCCCGAGGGGTCCCCTCCTATGCGGTAAAGCGGCGAGGGGAGATCATGGCCTACAAACCGATTCCAACCACCGAACCCTTTCCCGAGGAAGTTGTGCGCCAAATCATCCACGGTTACTACGCCAGCGTTACCTACATGGACGCCCAGTTGGGGAAACTTTTGCGCGCTTTGGAAGAGCACGGCTTGGCTGAAAACACCATCGTGGTATTGTGGGGAGATCACGGCTGGCACCTGGGCGACCACGGTTCCTGGACCAAGCACAGCAATTACGAACAAGCCAACCGCATCCCCATTATCATCTCTGCTCCGGGGGTCACCGAGCCCGGTTCCGTTTCGCGCCAATTGACCGAAACGGTCGACCTTTATCCGACCTTGGCCTCCCTGGCCGGTCTTCCCCCTCCCCAAACCCCCCAACCTTTGGACGGCCTGGACTTGACCCCGGTTTTGCGGGACCCGGGCCAGCGCGTCCGCCCCTACGCCTACCACGCTTACCCCCGGGGAAGAAAATATTTGGGCCGCGCCATTCGAACCAGCCGCTACCGCATGGTCGAGTGGACCCATTGGGAGACCTCCACTGTCGAATACGAACTCTACGATTACGAAACAGATCCCCTCGAAACTGTAAACATGGCCCACTCCCGCCCCGGGGTTCTGGCAAAGATGAAACAATTTCTCCAGCAAGAACCCCCAGCTAAGGCGCCAGAGGCGCCAATTAGGAATTAAGAATTAGGAATGGTGGAATGGGGAGAGAGAGGAATTGGGAATTGACTCTCGCCAAGAGCGTAAAGAGAGGGAGAATCAGGAAATAAGAAAATAGCCACAAAAGGCACAAAAACACACAAAATTCCCAATTCCTCTCTCTCCCCATTCCACCATTCCATCACTCCCCCATTCCCCCACTCCACCACTCCCCCATTCCATCACTCCATCACTCCATCACTCCATCACTCCCCCATTCCATCACTCCCCCATTCCACCATTCCCTCCCTCCATCACTCCACCACTCCACCATTCCATCACTCCCCCATTCCATCACTCCACCACTCCACCATTCCCTCCCTCTCCCAATTCCTAATTGGCGCGCCTCAGCGCGCCTCAGAGGAGTTCCAACTGATCGAAATTGGGTCGCTTTGCTTCGGGCTGATCCTTGGCCGTTTTTCTTTTGCGGCGGACTTGCCGGCCGGCTGTGGTGACTTCGTCCTGGACGGTTTGATCGTTTTCCAGGTGGTTCAATATGGTTTTGGCCCTTTCGATGACGGAAGAGGGCAGGCCGGCCAGTCGAGCCACCTGGATACCGTAACTGCGGTCGGCCGATCCGGCTACGACTTGGCGCACGAAGATGATATCTTCATTCCACTCTTTCACTGCCACGCTGTAATTGCGCAGCCGGGACAAGGTTTCCTCCAACTTGGTCAATTCGTGGTAGTGGGTGGCAAACAAGGTTTTCGGACCTTTATTTTGTCCGGCGTGCAGGTGCTCGATGACCGACCAGGCGATGCTGAGCCCATCGTAGGTGCTGGTGCCGCGTCCTATCTCATCGAGGATGATGAGGCTTTTATCGGTTGCGTTGTTGAGTATGTTGGCCGTTTCGTTCATTTCGACCATGAAAGTGGAGTTGCCCCGGGCCAGTTCGTCGCTGGCTCCCACGCGAGAAAAAATGCGGTCGACCAAACCGAGGTGGCAACGCTTGGCCGGGACCCAGCAACCGACCTGGGCCAACAGGGCAATGAGGGATATTTGGCGAATGAAGGTGGATTTTCCGGCCATATTTGGGCCGGTTATGAGGAGGATTTGCCGATCGCTCGAACTGATCTTTGCGCTGTTGGGGACGAAGGCGTAGGTTCCGGCCAGGCCGAGCGCTTCCTGGCGCATGGATTGTTCCACCACCGGATGACGGCCGTCATCGATTTCAATGGAATCGGTTTCGTCCAACTCCGGTTTGCAATAATCCCACTTTCGGGCCAACTGGGCCCAGCCCACGAAGAGATCGGCTTGGGCCAGGATGTGGGCGGCTTGATGCAGATCGGCCGCTTGGGCCAAAACCTTTTCCACCAGATTCCGAAAGAGCGATTCCTCGTGGGCGTTGCTGTTGGCTTCTGCTCGAAGGATTTCCCTTTCTTTCTCCTTCAGTTCGGCCGTCAGGTAGCGCTCGGCGTTTACCAGGGTGGATTTCCGCGTATAGCGCTCGGGCACCAGGGACAGATTCGCCTTGGAAACTTCGATAAAATAGCCGAACGCGGCATTGTATTTGATTTTGAGGTTTTTGATTCCGGTGGCTTCCCTTTCCCGGGCCTCCAGTTGGGAAATCCAGACTTTGTTTCCCCGCATGAGGTCGCGTAGCCGGTCCAATTCGGGGTCGTATCCGTCCCGGATGTAACCGCCGTCTTCGAATTTGCCGGGCAACTCCTGGTTTAAAGCGCGTTGGAGCAATTCCCGCAAGGCGGTGAAGTCCCCCAAACCATGCACCAGTTGCCCAAGGTTGGGACCGTTGAATTGCCTCAGAATTTGCTTCAAGTGGGGTAGGGCGTTGAGGGTGTCGCGAATGCCACCCAACTCCCGCGGATTGCGCATGCGGTTCTCCAACCGGGCCAGGATCCGTTTGATGTCCCGGGTCAGGCGGAGGGTTTCGGAAAATTCAGCCATGAGCCCGGGCGATTCCAGAAATTCTTCCACACAGGTTTGCCGCCTCTTTAATTCGGCCAGATCCAGGGAGGGGGAACTCAGGTATTGTTCCAACAGGCGGGCTCCCGCCGCCGTACTGGTGCGGTCGATGACGTGAATGAGCGAGCCGTGGCGGGTTCCCCGCGCCGACTGAAAAATTTCCAGGTTTCGCACCGTAGCCGGATCGAGCAGCAGGTTGTCTCCCGATCGGTATTCGCTGATGGCGCGAAGGTTTTTTGGTTTCCCGCACAAGCTTTCCGTTACGTAATCGATCAATGCGCCGGCCGCTCCGATGGCCGGGTGATTAAGGGACAATCCGAATCCCTCCAGATTGAGGACTCCCAGCGTGTCCATCACGGTTTGGGCGCCGGAATGCGCTTCGAAATGATAACCGGGAACCTCTGAAACAGCGTTTTCGGCGCAAAACAGGCAAAACTGCGCCGTGGCGCCGTGGGAGTCCGCCCCGGCCTTGAGTTTATCCAGCTCCTCTTCGGGGAGGACGATTTCGCGGGGACGGATGGCGGTAAGGACGGGCAGCAACCGGTCCATGGCCTTTTCCGTGGCCAGGATGAACGCGCCCGTAGTCAGGTCCATCCAAGATGCGTGGAACCCCTTTTTATCCCAATGTGCGGCCAGTATATAGTGATTCCGGTTTTGGGTAAGCTGGTTGTCGTTGAGAGTGGTCCCGGGGGTGATGATCCGGGTCAGGGCCCGTTTGACCAGTTTGCCGGTTTGGGGGGTTTCCACCTGGTCGCATATGGCCACCTTTTTGCCCGCCGCCAGAAGTTTTCCGATGTAGGCCTCGGCCGCGTGGAAGGGAATGCCGGCCATGGGGTACTTGTGCCGTTTGGTCAGGGTTATTCCGAGCAGCGATGCCCCTTCTTCCGCGTCCCGGTTGAACAGTTCATAGAAGTCGCCCAAGCGGAATAGCAGGAGGGTATTTTCGGGCAGTTGGTTGCGCACCTCCCAGTATTGCCGCATCATGGGGGTATGAGCTGACTTTTTGGCCGCCATGTTTATTTACTCTTTAGCCGCAAAAGGCACAAAGGGAGGGGAATTGAACATGGATAGACAGGATGAGCAGGATTTTTGGAATTGACTCTCGCAAAGCTCGCAAAGGACGCAAAGAGAGAAAATCAGGAAATAGGAAAAATAGCCACAAAAGGCACAAAAAACACAAAATTCCTGGATCCTTTAAATCCCCATAAATCTTGATCTTTATCGTGATCCTGATCCTGATCTCCCTCCCCCTTCTCCTCCCCCGCGCCTCAAACTGAACTAACCACGGATTACACGGATGAGCACGGATATTAAATTAAACAACGCTTCCTTTGGTCGCTTGGTCCGGCTGCGCCGGAACTGGAATTAACGGAGGGCGGACATTCCCTGTCTGCGTGCGGTGACGCACAGGCAGGCTGTCCGCCATTTTCTCAATAAATCGGGTTGCCTGCCGCTTCTCCCCGCCACTCCAACAGAAAAAATAGCCACAAAGAGGCGCCCAAGGGCGCCTTTCCCCTATCCGTGCCCATCCGTGAAATCCGTGGTTTCCTCCCTGAAATCCGTGGTTTCCTCCCTGAAATCCGTGGTTTCCTCCCTCCCCATTTCTCTTTGCGCTTTTTGTGGTTAATCCCTCTCCCTTCTCCCCTCCCTAATTCCTAATTGGCGCGCCTCGGCGCGCTTCCCCTTTGTGCCTCTATTGCCATCTCGCCTTTGCGAGATCCACTCCACCATTCCATCACTCCACCATTCCCTTCTCCCCAATTCCTAATTGGCGCGCTTCCCCCCTCTGTGCTCTCTACGTTCTCTGTGGTTAATTCCTTCCCTTTCTCTTTTCCAGAGTCAACGGCTCCAAATGCGCAAACAGGATAGCAAATAATCTTCCAGGGCCGTTTCGGTTTTCAGGTTGACCTCGAGCAGGCCCGCCACCGACTCCAGTTGTCGGATGCTCTCGGTAAATTTCGAAGCGACCGGGCCGCCTTTCCCATCGGCCAGGTAAGGGGCTGCGGCGGACCGGGTCTGGTTTTCCAATTCCTTGAAGAGCCGGTGGCGGATCCCCTTGGCGGATCCTTCCCGCATGGCGTCTCGCTCATCGTCCTTCAAATCCTCGGGAAGTTTCGCTTTTTCCCTCTCCCAGGCTTCCGCCACCAAATTGCCCAGGATTCCGTTGAAACGGGCCACCAGTCCGTAAGCGGCCAAAAAACTGCCCGCGATCCGTTCCTTGTCCCGAATCCCTTGCAAGAGCCCCAGCAATAAATGGGAATAGTCGGCCAGCCATTGTTGCCAGGATGCGTCCTCGGTGGCCCGAAAAGAAGACGGAATGCGAAAATTGAAGCACCGGCTGCGGATGGTTTCGAGCAACACGTAGGGCCGGGTGGAAAACAGGATGATGGTGGTATCCAGGGGAGGTTCTTCCAGGGTTTTGAGAAATATGTTGGCCGATGATGACTGGGGCGATGCGCACAGGCGGTCGGCCTCGTAAACGACTGCCACCTTGCGGTGGGACAGGAGGGGAGAGTGCTGAATTTGGCGGATCAACTCGCGGGTATCCTCCGCCCTGATGGCACGCGCTTTTTGGGAAGGCCGCAGCGTAAAGAAGTCGGGGTGGCTTGTCACTTGACCGAATCGGTCCCCCTTCCCTTTGCCAGGGGATACATCCAATAATACCGCGGCCAAACTGTGGGCCACTTCCTCCAGCAGTTCCTCGTTTTCGCCTTGGAGCAGCACCGCGTGGGCCAGCCGGCCTTTTTGCAGAGACCTTTCCAGCACCTCCACCGCCTTGGAGGACCTCAGGGGCTCATTTAAGATGCTTTTTAACTCCATCCCAAATGACCTCCTCCACCGCTTCGGGGGATTGGGCGCCGTCCACTACCAGAAAGCGTCCGGGTTCGGATTCTGCCAATTCCCGGTACCCGTTACGCACCGCTCGATAAAAATCCATTTTCTCCTGTTCCATGCGGTCGGGTGGCTCCGTCTTCCTGGATTGAATGCGTTGAAAACCGATTTCCGGTTCCAGATCGATCCACACCGTCAAGTCGGGAAGAAGACCGTCGATGGCAAATCGATTGATGGCCCTTACCTCGGTTTGGCCGATGGCCCGGGCCACTCCCTGGTAGACGGTGGTTGAGTCGAAGTATCGGTCGCTGATGACCACGTTGCTGCGCCGCAGGCTGGGTTTTATCAATTCCTCCACGTGTTGGGCCCGGCTCGCCGCAAAAAGGAGAACCTCGGTTCTCGGGACCATGGCCCAACCGCACGCGGCGTGTTTGACCAGGTGTCGGATTTTTTCTCCCAAGGGCGTGCCTCCGGGTTCGCGGCTTAAAACGACCGTCTCCCCCCGGGCGGTCAATTTGGCGGCCAGCCTTTCAATCTGGGTCGTCTTGCCCGTCCCTTCGGTACCTTCGAAGGTGATGAACAAACCCTTCCCCTTTCGAGCCATCAGGCGTCCTTCCAGTACTGGATGAAGGACTGGGCCTCGCTCATGCTGGGACTCCTCCCCATTCTCCCGTGATAACCCCTGAAAGCCATCCCCGTGGTCAGGCAGGCGGGGAGGGGGAAATCCAATAATTGGGCCAGGCAAAACCCCGCGTGGAAATGTTCTGCCGAGCCCCCCTTGGCGGGCGCATCATCCGTGACAGGTCCCTCTACCCAGGCCGTTTCCAGCTTGGTGGCGCAGGCGGCTGAATCCCCGGAATGCACCACCGCCGTGCCGATGCTCAAATGGTCGCGGGTGTAGGCGGCCATGGATTTCAGTCCATCGGCGTCGTCCCCCATTTTGGATTGCCCCAAAAGCTGGGAGACCCTTCCCGCTTCCTTCAAATGCAACCCCAGGGTGACCGCGCCCCAGTTTTGAAAACGGGAAATGGTAGAGAGAACCGATCGCACCTCTCCATCCGAGCGTTTTTCCGTATCGGAGAGATCGAAGAAATAATGTTTTTGGTCCCTCGGAGGCAGATTGGGTATGACGTAGTCGAGTAGATCGGTCAGGAGGGTGGTCAGGTTGGGGATCATGGCCCAGTTTACCACGCTTACCAGGTCCTGACGGGAGAGCAGATCGAAAAATTCCCCTTCCGTCACCTGACCCAATAAATTCCTGTAGGTGATGCCATCGAGGGAAGCCAACTCCCCCAGCATGATGTTTCCGTCGGCAAATTCGAGGGCGTGAATGATGGCGGGATCGGCTATGGAGATGGCATCTGTTTCTTGGGCAAATTTTGCGAAAACGGGATGAACCGAGGCCTCCCCCAGGGCGCCGATATAACGCAGGTTGAGGCCGGCCTTGCCCAGGGCGCCGGCCATGACGGGTCCGTTGCCCCCCGCTTTCTCTTCCTGGGGAAAAATTTCCATGTCGGCCCCGCTACCGGCCGCGTCGAGGATTTTGCCCCCAAAGGCCTCTATCGTTTCCACCCGGGCAAAGGCGTCTCCCTGCCCCAGGCGTTTATCCACTACTGAGGTGACCCGCTCGACCAAACCGTCGAATCCCACCATAGCGTGTTTCTGTGTTATTTCCGATCCGCGTTTGCCGAGGAGGTCCAGGGCCTGGGTTTTGTGGTCCATAAAATCTAAGTCAGTGGCTTGGGTTCTGCTTTAAAAGTGAAAGGAGATGCTTGGGCGGGATCAACCTGTAAACAAAATTCTAGGGTTGAAATTCATTTTATCTTTGAAGATGGATCAGAAACGGCCATAAACGGGAACTGATATCCCTTTTTGATTCCTGCCTCCATTTATGATTCCCGCCCTGGCCCAATCTCAACATTCCGGTCTCCTATCCTATTTCTTCCTGTCCAATACGGCCGGTCAGCTCATTATTTTGGCCTTGGGCGTGTTCAGCGCTATCGCCTGGACGGTCATGTTCAGCAAGTTTATGGAGTTGAACAACCTCCAGAATTTGAACCTGGATTTTGAATCGGACCTGAATGAGGCGCCCTCCTTGCTGGATTTGGCCCGACAGGTGGATTTCAGCGATTCTGTTCCCTACGCCGCCCTGGTCGGGGATGCCACTCAGGCCTATTTCCGCGCCGTGGAGCTCGATTCTGCCAATCTGGATCGGGAAAATGCGGTCAGTTATTCGGAAAATGCCCTGCGCCGGGCCGTGGCTCAGCAAAGCATCTTTTACGAAAAGAAGATGGTCCTGCTCGCTTCCATCGTGACCGGGGCCCCCTTTATGGGCCTCCTGGGAACGGTGTGGGGGGTGATGGATGCATTTGGAGCCATTGCCTTGGAGAGCAGCGCCAGTTTGCAGAAACTGGCCCCGGGGGTTTCGGGGGCATTGTTGACCACGGTGGCCGGGTTGCTGGTAGCGATTCCGTCCGTTTTCGGGTATAATTTTCTCCTGGCAGTGACCAAAAAACGGGTCATCGACCTGGAGAATTTCGCCAGCTCGGTGGCGGATCGCATCGAATTGGAGGACACTTTGTCGAGGGATATCTAGATGGCCCGGACCTTCCATCGAGGAGAGCGTTTGACCGCGGTGTCGCAAATCAATGTGACTCCCATGATCGACATGGCCTTTGCCCTGCTCATCATATTCATGATTACGACCCCGTTGTTGGAGCAAACCATCCCTTTGCAATTGCCCTCCGAAAACGCATCCTCTGCCCCCGTCCCGCGGGAAACCCCCTTTCAGACCATTTCTATCACCCAGGAGGGTGTCTATTACTGGAGTCAGGAGGAGGTTACATTCGAGGAGTTGACCAGCCGTATCGAAATCCTGGCTGAACACCACGATCCCCCCGTCATTCACCTGCGGGGTGACTTCAGGCTGCAGTACCAAAAGGTGATCGAGGTAATGGATTTGTTGAAACAGAACGAACTGACCCGGATCAGTTTGGATACGCGGGTAAAGTAAACCAACGGAAGTATGAGAGTCGATCCCATCACCAAGAGGGCGCTTATTTACTCAAGCGTTCTCCACTTGGCGGCCCTGCTTTTTTTGATTCTGGCAGCTCTCTTCTCCACCCTGTGGGCTGAGGAAAAGGAACCCTACATCTTCGAAATGGTGGAACTTCCCGACCCCGATCAAATTTTGGTCCCGGAGGAAACCTTGCCCCAACCGGAGCCGGAGTTGCCCGAACCCGAACCCGTCGAACCCGAACCGGAACCGGAACCCGAACCGGAGCCCGTGGAAGAACCACCGCCTCCACCGGTGGAAGAGCCCCCGCCACCCCCGCCACCTCCGCCCAAACCCGTGGAAAAGCCTCCTCCTCCCAAACCAGTAGAGAAGCCCCCTCCGCCACCGCCGGAAAAACCGAAGCCCAAAATCATCAGTTACGACGAATTCGTCAAACGGGTGGGCGCTCCGGAAACGCCCAAAACCGTCCCCGTCCAACCCAAAAAAGCGCCCAAAATCGACACTTCCAGGATTGAGCGAAACCTTCGTAAATCCATCATGAGTGTTCCGGAACTCTCCGTTTCGACCCCTTCCTCCGCCGCTCAAACCGACGAATTGTTGGCCTGGAAAAGGTTGTTGGCCGCCCGCCTGGATCAGGAGTGGAAGAAGACCAAATCACCGGGCACGGTCGGGCGTAGCGTGCGGGTCAAATTTATAATTACCGCCGCTGGCGCCATCTCCAATGTCCGGGTGGTTTCAAGTTCCGGTTTTGCCGACCTCGATAAAAATGCCATTCTCACCGTGCGCAGGCTCGGCATTTTCCAACCGCCCCCAATCCGGCAGGAAGTCCCCATCGGGGTCTGGTTCAAAGTGGAGTAGGCTTGCCAAATTCCAGTTGACCCTTGGGAATTTGTCCCTTTGCTTCCTCTCCTTGTCTTTTGTGGGGCCGTAGCTCAGTTGGAAGAGCGCTTGAATGGCATTCAAGAGGTCGTCGGTTCGATCCCGATCGGCTCCACCATCCTTCACCCGCCAGCCATCTATAAACCACGGATAGGATAAATAGCCACAAAAGAACGCAAAAAACACAAAATTCCTGGATCCTTTACATCCCCGTAATCATATTCCTGATCCTGATCTCTCTCCCTCTCTCCCATCATTCACCACCTTCCCAAGACATCACCCTTCCACCCGCCTCCCAGCGCCCTTTGGCGCTTCCCCCCCTTTGTGCCTTTGTGCCCCTGTGCCTTTGTGCCTTTCCCCAATTCCTAATTGGCGCGCCCCAGCGCGCCTCCCCCATTCCCTTTCCCCCTCTTTCCACCACTCCATCATTCCCTCATTCCATCATTCCCTCATTCCCTCATTCCCTCATTACCTCTCAGTCTCCTCATTCTTAATTCCTAATTGGCGCGCCCCAGCGCGCCTCCAACCAGCTATGGGCGACGAAGTGTATCACGGCACGGTATTTTTTACTGGTCACGTTCAAGGTGTGGGGTTTCGTTTCACCACCTACCAACTGGCCAAGGGGTATGAAGTGACGGGATTTGTCAAAAATTTGCCTGATGGACGGGTTCACTTGGAGGTAGAGGGCCAACCCAGGGAATGTATGGCCTTTATCCGGGCCCTCAGTGAGGAAATGGCCGGTTTTATCAGGAGTGAGGAGCGAAAAGATGGTTTTAGGGAGCCCGCCTACCGGCAGTTCGTCATCGCCTGAGCCGGCCCATGAAGGTAAATCCTTGGATTCTGGCCGCTCGCCCCCGCACCCTCCCCGCCGCCATAGCGCCGGTTCTGGTGGCGACCGCTTTGGCCCATCGGGTGGGCGGATCCGACGGTGGATCGGCCTCCATTTGTCTGGTCTTTGCCCTGCTTCTCCAAATCACCACTAATTTTGCCAACGACTACTACGACTTCAAAAAGGGCGCCGATACCGAAGCGCGCTTGGGTCCAACCCGGGCTGTTGCGGCAGGATTGATCCAACCGGAGGTCATGAAAAAAGCAATCGGGCTGACTTTTCTGGCCGCTCTCGCCGCGGGGTGCATGCTCATTCCTTATGGGGGCTGGTGGTTGTTGCCGGTGGGAATTTGCTGCCTGGCCTGCGCTTACGCCTACACGGCCGGCCCCTTTCCCCTGGCTTATATCGGACTGGGAGAGCTGTTTGTCATGCTCTTTTTCGGTGGGGTTGCCGTTTGCTTCACCTTTTTCGTGCAAACGGGATATTTTTCCCGGGAAGCGCTCCTCTTGGCCACCGGAATCGGCAGCCTCAGCGCTGGTCTTCTGGTCATCAACAATCACCGCGATATCGAAACCGATCGGCTGGCCCATAAACGGACCCTGGCCGTGCGGTTCGGCCCGGGTTTTTCCCTTTTGGAATTTCGGATCCTCCTGCTCTGGGCCTTTCTCGTGAGTCTGGCGCTGGCCTACATCCTCAAAGCCGGTTGGATGCTTCTTCCCCTGCTCACCCTTCCCCTGGGATATCGCCTTTGGACGGGCCTCGACAAAGCGTCCACAGGGAGGGAATTCAACAAGCTGCTGGCCAAAACCGCAGCTCTGCTGACCCTGTATTCCGTCTTGTTGGCCCTGGGCCTGATCCTCTGACCCCCTTCCCCGCCTTCACGCCCCTATCCATTATAATCCTGATCCTGATCGTGATCTCTTTCCCTCTTCTCCTCCCCCGCGCCTCAAACTGAACTAACCACGGATTACACGGATGAGCACGGATATTAAATTAAACAACGCTTCCTTTGGTCGCTTGGTCCGGCTATGCCGGAACTAGAATTAACGGAGGGCGGACATTCCTGTCCGCCATTACCTCTTTATGGCAGGTTGCCTGCCGCTTCTCCCCGCCACTCCAACAGAAAATAGAAGAAACAGCCACAAAGAGGCGCGCTGGGGCGCGCCAATTAGGAATTAGGAATGAGGGAGAAGGGAGGGAGTGGTGGAGTGATGGAATTGGGGAGAGAGATCAGGGTCACAATCACGATTATGGGGAACAGGGAAGCCCCCAGTTCCGCGGAGCATCGCTACTCAACCGGGACCTCCTAACAGGCTGTTACGCCAACGGCGTTAAACTCCAAAGCCCAGCGTCGCGCAGCACACGCTGGGTCACCGATCACCCATACGACCGAACCCCAACGGGGTTCCACAAATAATCCCCAAAATACCAATTAAATTAACCCATTCCTACAGCTTAAAACCAATAATCCGGAGCCTACCCCAAAAACCTTCCCCATCCCCGTAATCTTGATCTCTCTCCCTAATGCCTAATTCCTAATTGGCGCCAACGGCGCCTCTTTTCCTCCCAATTCGCGCCCCCAGCGCGCCTCCCCCCTCTCTTTGCGTCCTTCGCGAGCTTTGCGAGAGTCTCTCCCATCATTCACCACCTTCCCAAGACATCACCCTTCCACCCGCAACCCCCCAAGGTAAACATTCCTAATTGGCGCGCCTCAGCGCGCTTCCCCCCTCTGTGCTCTCTGTGTCCTCTGTGGTTTTTTCTTTCCCTCTCTTTGCGAGAGTCTATTCCAAATCCTTACCTCAGCTTGGCTTTTAATGCCTCCTTTTGCCTCACCCCCACCACGGTGTGGGCCAGGTTCCCGTCCTTGAATATCAGGAGAGTGGGAATCGAGCGAATGCCATACTTGCCGGCCAAAGGACCGTTTTCGTCGACATCCACCTTGAAAATCTTGGTGGAGTCGTCCACTTCCTCGGCCAAATTCTCCAGAATGGCTCCCATGGTTCGGCAGGGACTGCACCAGGGCGCCCAAAAATCAACCACAGCAGTGGGAATTCCCGCTATGGCACGGTCGAACGAATCGGTTGTAAGTGCGGATATTTTATCGGACATGCCAGTAACTCTGACAAATTCATGAAGCAAAATGCAACTTAAACCTTGCCCGGAACAGCGCCGGGAAAAATAGAGAAGCCCGGGCTGAGGCCAGCTCCTTCAACGAGGGGTGTTCTTGTCCAGAAGTTCTTTTAACTCTTGTGGTTCAATAACTTCCAGGGACTTGCCCTTCCGGCCCATCTCTTCAAATGTCTTCATCACCGTTTCCGTCATTTTGTCGTGCGTCTCCTGACAGCCGCCCAAAATAGCAAATTTTTCCGCGGTTGTAATGCGCTTGTGTTCGTCGTCATTATCGAGGCCAAGGCCCAACAACACCGCGTTTTTTGGTCTTCTATTTACCTCCATCGTCCCCACCTAACATCAGGGTGTCCGGGTTCTTTACAAGCTCATTTTCTTTATGCCCCTCGAAATATATCTCCGAAAAAGTCTCCTTTTGCCAGATCCTGATCTTTTCCAACCGGGCCAATTCCAGGCATGCCAGGAAGGTGTAAATGGCCAGGATTACAGTGGTTTTTTCCTGGAACAGTTGGGTCAAAGCATGGGGTCCGGGCTGGCGGATTACTTCCAGGATATATTCCATTCGTTCGGCCACCGTGACCTTTTCCTCATGGATCTCTCCCACCACCAAGCGGTCCGAGAGGCGGCGCAGAACCTGGTTTAACGCATTCCACAGCTCCATTTTATCCGACTTTTGCACGGGCCGTGGTCCCAGGTCGGAGGGCCGCGTTTTGACGTGGCGGGGCACCCGCTTCCCCTGCTCCCGGATGAGGGAATCCAGTTCCGAAGCCGCTTCTTTGAACTTTTTGTACTCCAGCAATTGGTGCACCAACTCCCAGCGCGGATCGATTTCCTCGTCCTCCTTGTCCGAGGGGACGACCTGTTCGCTTTTGGGAAGCAACATGCGGCTTTTTATTTCCATCAAGGTGGCCGCCATAACGAAGAATTCTCCGGCCGTTTCCAGGTTGACCTTCTCATTTTCCCGAAGCACCGCCAGGTATTGTTCGGTAACCTGTTCCACCGGAATGTCGTAGATATCGATTTCCTGCTTTCGAATGAGGAACAGGAGCAAATCCAGAGGACCTTCGAAGACGGACAAGCGGATGGGGTGGTCGGGGCTGCTCAGCAGTGGATTTTCCATAACGGCGATACCAGAATGTCACCATAGTTAAACGACTTATCGAACGAATGACTAGCCCGCATTTCATCATTCCTCCCCCCCTCAGAAAGAACTAACCACAGAGCACACAGAGATTTGGAAAAAAGAATGGTGTGTTTTTGCGTCTTTTGCGGCAAACCACGGATTACACGGATGGCCACGGATAAAGCGCCCAAGGGCGCAAATTAGGAATTAGGAGGGAGAAAGGCACATCCGTCTTCGCCGAAGGTCTAGGCGTGACAGGGAAGGGCGCTCCGAGGGCGCGCCAATTAGGAATTAGGAATGTTTACGGTGGGGAGTTGCGGGTTGAGGGGGTGGCTCTCGGGAAGGTGGTGAATGATGGGAGAGACTCTCGCAAAGTCGCAAAGAGCGCCAAGGGACGTGAATTGGGGAAAGTGAGTCTTTTGTGTTTTTTGCGTTCTTTTGTGGCTATTTTTTTATTTCCTGTTGGAGCGCGGCTCCATCCTGTTGCGGCGTAGCCGGATCAAGCGAAGTGTTGTTTAATTTAATATCCGTGCTCATCCATGTAATCCGTGGTTAGTTCATTTTGAGGTGGAAAAGGCGCGCGGGCGCTTAAATCCTGTCCATCCTGTTAATCCATGTTCAATTTTCTCTCCCTCCCCCTGCGTTCTTTGTGGTTAAACTAAAAAGGACCAACTGATTAAAAGGAGACCAGTTGGATTCCCATGCGGAAGGCCCAGCCCTCTTCCCGAAGCGCGTTTTCCCGCACGGAGAGGCGATACTCTACCTCCACGGCCCGCCCGAATTTCTGGAAAAGGGAGTAGTGTTGTTCGCTGAAATCATTCAAAACAAAGTCGTATCTCACCCAAGCCAGCAACCGGAACTTTTCGCTTATCTTGTAGCCGACTTCCAGGGAGTGCTGATCCACCTCGAGAAAGGGATAGAGGCCTGAATTCCGGCCCCTCCCGGGCCGGCCGAGATAGCCGAAACCGCGGTCCAGCTTGGCCAGGGCGTTACCATATTGCAGGTACCACAAGTCGGAATCCTGGATGCGCACCTGGGAATTCAATTCCCGCAGTTCGAGGTTGTCGGAAGAGAACCGGGAAAACGTTACGATTTCCAGCCACCGGGCCGGAGCAAAGGAAAATTCTGAATATAGGAAACTGATATCGTCTTGGAAGGGCCCTGCAAAGAAGTAATCCGCCGCCACATCCCAGTTGGCCAGTTCCCGGGAACCGTAGTCCTTTCGGCGGGTAAATAACTGGTTTTTCAGCCCGATCCGGGCCAGGGTTTGCTCCTGGGCGAACGCCATGTCTTTGCGGGTGGCCAAGTCCCAATTGGGCAGATTGGTATCCCGCGCGTAAACCATCCCCTCCGGTATGGCCGGGCCGGCGGGGTTACGGGTCGGATTGTGGCGCATTTGCAGGTACGGTTTTACCACGTGCTTGAGCCCATCGATGTTCCAGACGCGGTTCTGCAATTGCCATTTTCTCGAATACCGGGCTTCCCAATTAAACCCGATGTCCCCCATGACCTGGGAAAAGTTGCGCGTCTCGATGTCCAGCTCCTCCACCGGCGCCCCGGAAGTGGGCAGGTGGGCGAACTGAGGGTAGGGGATGGCGAAGGATCCCTCGTCTGTCCGGCCCGTCAAGGTCGGCGCGTCCTTCCAGTCCACCCAACGCAGTCCGGCAAAGAGTTGGAGGCCCATGCTCCCGTTCGAAGCCACGTTTTTGCTGAGGCGATAGAATCCATCCAGAGTGGTGAACGGTTCTTTCCGGGAAAGGTCTCCCACATGAAAGGTATGGGTGCTTTGGGCCGCCTTCACCCCAAATTCCTGATAAATCCCCCCGGCCAGGTGGGTCGGGTGCAGATCGAAGCTCACCTGGGGAAGCTTTTCTTCAAAAAGGAAGGCCCTTTGGCTGGGCCCAGCAATGAGTGGAAGGTCCAGTGGATGGAAAAAGTCGTTGGCGTCCACCCGGGCCAGGGCGGAAAAGGTCCAATTGGGTTTCTGGTGGATGAATTCCAAAAAATTGTCCGGCTGTTGATTGTGGTAAAAGCGGTCGTAGTGCAAGTCGCGGGTGATTTCCGGATCGCTCCCCAAATTGATGACCCCGTGGACCTGGTTTTGGCCGGCCCATCCGTGGCGGATGTCCCCGGTGATGAAGTGCCGGCTGCGGGGGACGGGTTTCGCGAAGATGTCGACCCCGCGATCTCCGCCATCCCGGATAAATCCGGTCGAGATGCGGCCGGAGGTGGCGCTGGTTTCCGTTTCCTTATCCAGGGCCAGGGCGGGTCCAAGCAATAGACCGCGCTCACTGTAGTAATCGAAATTCCCCCCCGCAAAGAAGGTGTTGCTGATGGGAAAGAGGATCTGGCTCTGGAAAAATCCCCCCAGGTTCCCTCGCGTCCCCAGATTGGTGGAAACTCTGATGGGATCCACGTCGGTCGGGATGCGGAGCTCGGGCAGATACCAGATGGGCCAACCCAGCGCTTCGAAACGGACGCCTTTGCCCATTATGATTGCGCCGTCTTCAACCACGAAGTTTTCCACCGTCATTTTGGGAGTATACCGGTCCGGCTCGCGGTAGAAGACGTGGGCGTTTTTCAGCTCGATGCGATTTTGGTCCCCGGTGCCGAACTCCGCCTCGGCATAGATGGGGGGTGATCCGAAACGAACTTTCTCAGCTTCCACCTCCCGGCTGGCCAGGTCGATTCTCAAACGTTCCGCTAAGAGCCGGTAACCTTTTTGGGAAATGCGGATATTTCCCTCCGCCTCGGCTCTGCCGCTTTCCTCATTGTACACGATGCGATTGGCTCGCAATATGAGGTCTCCGTAAGTGAGCGCGGCCTCTCCGGTGGCGATCATCTGCTTTTTCGCCTCATCGAACTCGATCGGTTGGTCCGAAACCAACTGGATTTCCTGGGCGGACAGCGTCCCGATCAGAAAAATCGTAAGCAGGGTAGGGAGGGCCATCCAGGATGTTAGATGCACGCTGGCAACACTTTTGGGACGGGTTGATCGGGGCTCAAGATATTATTTCGACCGCGGAAGAAGGATCCAATTGGAAACCGGAAACCGGGAATTGTCTCTCGCAAAGCTCGCAAAGGACGCGAAGTAAGGCGCGCCGGGGGCGCGCCAATTAGGAATGAGGAATTAGGAATTGGGGAGAAGGGTTTTGAACATGGATGCACAGGATGAACAGGATTTTAAATCAAACAACGCTTCCTTTGGTCGCTTGGTCCGGCTGCGCCGGAACTGGATTTAACGGAGGGCGGACATTCCCTGTCTGCGTGCGGTGACGCACAGGCAGGCTGTCCGCCATTACCTCTTTATGGCAGGTTGCCTGCCGCTTCTCCTCGACGCTCCAACAGGAAATAGCCACAAAAGGCACAAAGGCACAAAGGCACAAAGGCACAAAGGCACAAAGGCACAAAGGCACAAAGGCACAAAGGCACAAAGGCACAAAGGCACAAAGGCACAAAGGCACAAAGGCACACAAAATCTTAACGAACTTGGCGCTCTTTGCGAGAGCTAATCCAGAAGGGTTTTTAACCACGGATGGGCACGGATTTGCACGGATAGAAAAAATAGCCACAAAAGGCACAAAGAGGCGCCCAAGCGCGCCAATTAGGAATTAGGAATTAGGAATTAGGAATTGGGGAGAAGGGAGGGAGTGGTGGAGTGATGGAATTTGGGAGAGAGATCAGGGTCACAATCACGATTATGGGGACAGCGAAGCCCCCAGTTCCGCGCACCATCGCTACTCAACCAAAACCTCCCAACATGCAGTTACGCCAACGGCGTTACACTCCAAAGCCTAGCCCGAAAAACTCACAAAAAAGAGTTGTCCTAGGTTGTTGCAGATGTTAAGTTGTTGATTTTAAGAAAGTTACATAAACACCAACAACAACCAGGACAATGACACACTGTAGCCAAAAGGTTTTCCAATTTCAAGGCTTAAACAGCCGAAAAGTGACGGTGGATTTCAAAGGGGGCTATCTCAGTAGTGAGGGTGGAGCGCTCATTCTGCGTGAAATGGAACGGCGCCACCGCATCCTCAGAAAGTTGTCCCGTTGCTTTGTGGATTTGCGTAATCAAGGGTTTGTCGAACACCGTCCGGAGGAGTTGTTGGCCCAGCGCATCAACGGGATTATCCTGGGTTATGAGGATATCAATGACCACGACCGCCTGCGCCTGGACCCGGTGCATGCCTTGTTGGCGGGCAAGACTGATATCACCGGTGAGAAACGCATCCGTAAAGCGGACCGCGGCAAAGCTCTGGCCGCGCATGCCACCCTTAATCGCTTGGAGTTGGGAGCCTGCGGAGGCGATGGACGTTACTATAAAATTTTGGCCAATGCCGAGAGTATTGAAGCCTTGCTCATAAGCGAAGGGCTCAAGGCGATCCCTCCCCAAAGCAAGGAGATCGTGTTGGACTTCGATGCCACCGATGATCCGTTGCATGGCCAACAGGAGGGAGCCTATTTTCATGGCTACTATAAAAGCTACTGCTACATGCCGCTGTATTGTTTTTGCGACAACATTCCTTTGTGGGCGCAGTTGAGAGACTGCAAACGCGACGGCAGCGATGGCACCGAAGAGGCGCTGGCTAAGATCGTGCCGGAGGTCCGGCGGCGTTTTGGCAAAAAGATGCGCATAATTGTGCGTGCAGACAGTGGATTTGCCCGCGATGCGATCATGAACTTTTGTGAGAAAGAGAAGCTGTATTATTGCTTCGGATTGGCCAAGAACCCGACGCTTAAAGAGCTGATGAAGAATACCTTCGAAGAGATGCTCCAGGAAATTGAAGCCGGGCAAAGCGCTTTGCCGTATCGGCAGTTTATCGAGTTTGGCTACCGCACGACAAAAAGCTGGAGTCGATTTCGGCGGGTGGTGGGCAAAGCTGAGATGTTGGCCAAAGGGAAAAATCCGCGTTTTGTGGTGACCAACTTGCCGGCGGAAGGTTTCGCCGGAGATGCTCCCGAGCGCTTTGCGGCGAGGCGCCTCTACGAGCAGTTTTACTGTGCCCGAGGGGACATGGAGAACCGCATCAAGGAGCAACAACTCGACCTGTTTGCCGATCGCACCAGCACGCACTTCAAAGCTTCCAACCAGTTGCGATTGTGGTTTTCGAGTTTTGCCCACCTGATACTCTCCAGGCTGCAGGCCGAGGTGCTCAAAGGCACCCAGTGGGCCCGCGCCACGATTGGCCAGATACGCTTGAAGCTGTTCAAGATCGCGGCGCGTGTGCGCATCAGTTGCCGGCGCATCCATTTTGAGTTGGCTAGCTCTTACCCCTATTGGCAGGACTTTGCCAAGGCCCACGCCAACTTACAGGCTGATGGGTTCACCTAAAATAACTCTCTTGTGCAGTGCTGGCGGTTGGATCTGATCCCCCAATGAGAGGGGCCATGGAGGATTTTTGCCGCTGACAAAAACGGGATGCGAAATGGGCTTTGAGCGGCATCGTTTTGGCCAATCTGAGAGAAAAATGAGAGAAAAATTTTAGCTGGAAGCCGCCGAGTTGTTCCGGGCCCCGCTGATGGGCGCCTCAGAGCAGAAACTCAGAAATTTGTGAGAAATGCGGGCTAGCGTCGCGCAGCCCACGCTGGGTTACCGATCACCCATATGACCGAACCCCAACGGGGTTCCACAAATAATCCCCAAAATACCAATAAAATAAACCCATTCCCCAGCATCTCATCAGCGTCCATTTACGCGCCCCAGCGCGCCTTTCCCCTTCTCCACGCGCCCTTGGCGCGCTTCCTTCTTTGCGTTGCTTCGCGATCTTTTCGAGAATCTATTTCAATTCTTGTCCATCCTGTGCATCCATGTTCACTTCCCCTTTTCCATCCGCCTTCCGAGAGCCAACCTTTCCACTTGCAACTCCCAAATCGAAGCATTCCTAATTGGCGCCCCCGGCGCCTCCCTTCTCTCTCTGAACTCTTTCCTCTGAACTCTTTCCTCTTCTCCCCGCGCCCTCGGCGCGCTTTTTGTGGTTAATCTCTTCCAATCCGTGGTAAAAAAATCATGATAATTTCCGACAGGGAACTGGAATCGGTCCTTACGGCCCGTTGCGCCTCTCCCCACAACTTCCTCGGTCTCCACCCCTGCCGGAAGGAAGGGAAAAAGGGCCTGGTGGCCCGGGCCTTTCTCAGAGATGCGGCGCGGTGCGAAGTCATCCGGACCACTCCTTCGGGGGAAAAATGTTTCCCCTTGGAGCGCCTGGCCCCGGAAGGTTTTTTCGAGGGATTCATTGCCCGCCATAAAAAACCCTTTCCCTACCAATTGAGGGTTACCAGCCACCAGGGGGAAATGCGGCAATTCAACGATCCCTACAGCTTTCCCCCCACCCTGGGAGCAAGCGATCTCTACCTCTTTTCCAAGGGGGATGACCATCGGGTCTACCAAAAGCTCGGAGGCCATCTGCGGGATCTGGATGGGGTTTCCGGGGCCAGTTTTGCGGTGTGGGCTCCCAACGCCAATCGGGTTTCCGTGGTGGGCGATTTCAATAATTGGGATGGGAGCTTTCACCCCATGAGAACCCTGGGCTCTTCCGGGATTTGGGAAATATTCGTCCCCGGGCTGGAGGAGGGAACCCACTACAAATATGAAATTGTCACCCGGGAGGATCACCTCCTTCTCAAGACCGATCCCTACGGGGTTTATTTCGAGCCACCGCCCCACAACAGCTCCATTCTCTACCCTCTCCAAACCTACCAATGGGAGGATGAAGCCTGGCTGGAAAATCGCTCCGGATGGAACAGTTGCCGCGTCGATCCCATCTCCATTTATGAGGTGCACTTCAGTTCATGGAAAAAGGTGATCGAAGATGGCGGGCGGTCCTTCACCTACCTCGAAATGGCCCATCAGTTGGGGGATTACGTTCGGGAAATGGGTTTTACACACGTCGAGTTCATGCCCTTGGCGGAGCATCCCTTTAGCGGGTCGTGGGGCTACCAGGTCACCGGGTTTTTCGCCCCCACCAACCGCTTCGGGCCGCCCAATGACTTTAAGAAAATGGTGGACCTTCTCCATCAACAGGGGATCGGCGTCATTATGGATTGGGTCCCGGCCCACTTTCCCAGGGATACGTTTGCCCTGGCCGATTTTGACGGAACCCACCTCTACGATCACGCCGACCCGCGCAAGGGGCATCATCAGGACTGGGGCACCCTGATTTTCAATTACGGACGCAGGGAAGTGTCCCAGTTTCTCGTGGGCAACGCCCTGTCCTGGTTCGACCGTTATCACGTGGACGGATTGCGCGTCGACGCGGTCGCTTCCATGCTTTACCTGGATTATTCCCGCGAGGAAGGGCAATGGCTGCCCAACCAGTACGGCGGCCGCGAAAATATTGAAGCCATAGACTTTATTCGCAAAACCAACGCGCTGGTTCATGAATACTACCCCGGGACCCTCATGATCGCGGAAGAATCCACCGCTTGGGGCGGGGTTACCAAACCACCGGAATACGGGGGACTCGGGTTTGATTTCAAATGGAATATGGGCTGGATGCACGATACCTTGTACTATTTCAGCAAGGATTCCATCCACCGGAAGTGGCACCACAACAACCTGACTTTCGGCATGCTCTACCAGTTTTCGGAAAACTTCATATCGGTTTTTTCCCACGATGAGGTGGTGCACGGGAAGGGATCCATGATCAACAAAATGGCCGGCGGCTCCATCACGGAAAAGGCGCGGACCCTGAGGGCTCTTTATGGTTACATGTGGGCCTATCCGGGAAAGAAGTGCCTCTTTATGGGGATGGAGTTCGGGCAGTCATCCGAGTGGCGTTTCGACGGCAGTCTCGATTGGCATTTGTGCCAGTATGCCGACCACGAGGGCATTCGCCTCCTGGTCCGGGACCTGAACCGTTGCTACCGGTCCAACGGGGCCCTCTTCGAACAGGACGACCGGCCGGAGGGATTTCGTTGGGTGCAATGTGAGGATGCCGATAGCGGCATTTTGTCCTTCCTGCGCTTTGGCCACAACAAGCGTGATACCCTCTTGGCCGTCTGCCACTTCACTCCGGTGGCGCGTTCCCATCGCCGCATAGGGGTTCCCTTTCCCGGAAAATGGAGGGAAATCATAAACACCAACGCCTGGGATTACGGGGGAACCGGAACGGGCAATTTGGGTGAAGTCCACACCACCGGACAACCCTGGGACCGCCTGCCCGATTCCATAGAAATCTCCCTTCCCGGACTCACCACCCTGTGGTTCAAATGGGACGAACCGGAATCACCGAAGATTTAGCAAGGAAGAATTAGGAGGCACAAAGGCACAAAGGCACAAAGGCACAAAGGCACAAAGGCACAAAGGCACACAAAATTTTAACGAACTTGGCGCTCTTTGCGAGAGCTAATCCAGAAGGGTTTTTAACCACGGATGGGCACGGATAGAAAAAATAGCCACAAAAGCCACAAAAAACACAAAATTCCTGAATCCTTTACATCCCCATAAATCTTTATCCTGATCGTGATCCTGCTCGTGATCCTGATCATGATCTCTCTCCCTCTTTCCCATCATTCCCCACCTTCCGGCGCGCTTCCCCCTCAACCCGGCAACCCCCCAACGTAAACATTCCTAATTGGCGCGCCCCAGCGCGCCTCCCCCTCAACCCTCCTCCCCTGTCACGCCGTAGCCCGCCACGCGGCGAAGGCGGATGTGCCTTTCTCCATCCTCATTCCTAATTCATTCGGGCGCCTTGGCGCGCTCCCCCCCTTTTGAGTTTTTTGTGCCTTTTGCGGTTAATCCCTCTCCTCACCACTCCACCATTCCATCACTCCACCCTTCTCCCTCTTTGCGTTGCTTTGCGCTCTTTTGTGGCTAATCTCCTCTCTCCTCTGTGCCCTCTGCGTCCTCTGTGGTTTATTTCCCTTCCCATCCGTGCTCATCCGTGAAATCCGTGGTCAATCCAAACTGAATCCAAATGCCACAAGTTCGCGTGCGATTTGCCCCCAGCCCAACCGGCCGCTTTCACCTGGGAAGCGCTCGCACCGCTTTGTTCAACTGGCTTTTCGCCCGAAAAACCGCTGGCGTCTTTGTCCTCCGTATCGAGGATACCGATCCCCGGCGCAACACCCCGGAAGCCCTTAGGGTCCTGCTCGATGGCCTGCGTTGGCTGGGATTGGATTGGGATGAAGGCCCCGAAACAGGAGGCGACTACGGACCCTACTTCCAGAGCCAACGCCAAGCCGTCTATGACCAATACCTGCGCAAATTGCAGGATTCCGGGAGAACTTACCGCAAGGATGGGGCGGTCTATTTTCGGTTGGAAGGGGAGCGATACCTCGAATACGACCCCTATTTCAAAGCGGAAGTGGAAAAGGTCCGGGCCGCGCCCCAGGTCTTTGTGGACGCCGTTCGCGGCCGGGTGGTCCGAGCCGAGGATAAAGACTTTGTCCTGGTTCGTTCCAACGGAGAACCGGTCTTCCACCTGGTCAATGTGGTAGACGATATCACCATGGGAATTACCCACGTCATCCGGGGGGAGGACCACCTCTCCAACACGGCCAAACATTGTGAACTTTTCAAAGCCTTGGGATCGCCCCTGCCCCAGTTCGTCCACTTGCCCATGATCCTGAACAACAAGGGGCCGGGAAAAATGAGCAAGCGGGGGGATGGTGTCCATGTGGAGGATTATGCCCGCCGCCATTTCCTCTCCTCCGGCCTGGTCAACTTTTTGGCCCTCCTGGGCTGGAACCCCAAAGACGACAGCGAAATCATGTCCCCGAAACAATTGCTGGAAAAATTCGACCTGGATGGAATTCAGAAGGGAAATGCCCGCTTCGATGAAAAAAAATTGGCCCACATCAATACCGAGCACCTGCGCCGCCTGCCGCGGGAAGAATTTATGGAACGGGCTCTTTCCGTTCTAGGGCGGGCCGGGCTCGATGTCTCGAACCTTGCCTACGCCCGTTCCGTACTGGCTCTTTGTCGGGATAAAGTCCGTTCCCTGCACCATTTGCCCGCATATGTGGCTTACTTTTTCAGCGATTCCTACCCCGTGGATGAAAAGGCCCGGCGCCGGCTCATGAAAAAGGAAGATTCCCTTCTCAAACTGCGGGAGGCGCGGGCCTGTTTGCGGGGTGTCGGGGATTGGTCCAAAGCCGGCCTGGAAGAGGGGTTTGGAAATTTGGCCCGTTCCCGCCGGCAAAAAAAACCCTTTGGGTGGTTTCCCATCACCCGCTTTGCCGTTTCCGGAAGGGGTGGCGGACCGGATTTGCTGCCCATGTTGGAGGTTCTGGGGCGCAAACGCGTATTGACCCGCCTGGAAAAGGGGTTGGATTAGCCACAAAAGGCGCGCTGGGGCGCGCCAATTAGGAATTAGGAATTAGGAATGTTTGCGATTGGAGTTTGGCGGGTTGAGGGGATGTTCTCGGGAAGGCGGATGAGGAGGGAGATTTATTATCAACGCTTCCTTTGGTCGCTTGGTCCGGCTATGCCGGAACTAGAATTAACGGAGGGCGGACATTCCTGTCCGCCATTACCTCTTTATGGCAGGTTGCCTGCCGCTTCTCCTCGACGCTCCAACAAAAAATAACCACAAAGGCACAAAGGCACAAAGGCACAAAGGCACAAAGGCACAAAGGCACAAAGGCACAAAGGCACAAAGGCACAAAGGCACAAAGGCACAAAGGCACAAAGGCACAAAGGCACAAAGGCACAAAGGCACAAAGGCACAAAATGAGCGGGGTCAGAACATATCGAGATTTGATCGTTTGGCAAAAGGGAATCGACTTGGTGACAAAAATCTATGGACTGACCCGCAATTATCCTGCCTCAGAAGTATACGGCTTAACTTCACAAATCCTCCGCTGTTCTGTTTCCATTCCAAGCAACATTGCTGAAGGTTACGGAAGACGGTCCACTCAAGAATACATCCGGTTTCTTCAAATCGCATCCGGCTCCTTATTTGAACTTCAAACCCAGTTGCAGATTTCCGCCAATCTCGATTTCATTGGGAAAGATCAATTTGCGGATTTGGAGAATCTCACCTTTGAAATCGACCGCATGCTTTTAGCATTAATTTATTCAATTAAAGACACTTCAACCTGAACCCTCTGTGCCTTTCCCCTTCCTAATTCCCTTCTCCCCGCGCCCCCGGCGCGCCCCAGCGCGCCTCTCCCCATGAGCAACCAACCGGCAGCCACCAATTTTATCCGGGATATTATCGATGGGGAACTTGCGGCGGGAAAACATGAGACCATCCTGACCCGTTTCCCGCCCGAGCCCAACGGCTACCTGCATATCGGGCACTGCAAAGCCATTTTTGCCAACTACACCATCGCCCAGGATTACGGGGGACGGTTTCACCTGCGCTTCGACGATACCAACCCCAGCAAGGAGGACATGTCCTACGTGGAGGCGATCAAGAAGGACCTCTCCTGGCTGGGGGTGGAGTGGGGAGACAACCTCTTCTTTGCCTCCGACTACTACCAACAACTCTACCAGTGGGCCGTTTACCTGATCGAACAGGGCAAGGCTTACGTGGACGACCTCAGCCCCGAGGCGGTCAAGGCCTACCGGGGAACCTTGACCCGGCCCGGGAAAAACAGCCCATACCGGGACCGCTCCATAGAAGAAAACCTGACCCTTTTTCAAGGTATGAAAAAAGGGGATTTCCCCGATGGATCCAAAATCCTGCGGGCCAAAATCGACATGTCCCATCCCAACCTGAACATGCGCGATCCCACCATCTACCGCATTCTCCATCACCACCATTACCGCACCGGAGACGAGTGGTGCATCTATCCCATGTACGATTTCGCCCATGGGCAGGGGGATGCCATCGAGGGCGTCACACACAGCCTGTGTTCCCTGGAATTTGAAAACCACCGCCCCCTCTACAACTGGTACATCGAAAACCTGCCCGTTCCCTCCAAACCCCGCCAAATTGAATTTTCCCGCCTCAACCTGACTTATACCGTCATGAGCAAACGTAAATTGTTGAGGTTGGTTCAAGAGGGCCACGTCAGCGGATGGGACGACCCCCGCATGCCCACCCTGAGCGGGTACCGCCGCAGGGGCTACACCCCCGAAGCCATTCGAGAGTTTGCCAGGCGGGTGGGGGTGACCAAACAAAACCAGGTGGTCGATATCGCATTGCTCGAATTTTGCCTGCGGCGGGACCTGGAAGCCAAAGCGACCAGGAGGATGGCGGTGTTGGATCCCGTCAAGGTGACCCTCACCAATTTTCCTGCCCACACCGTTGAATGGTACGAGGGCCCGAACCACCCGGGGGACCAATCCATGGGCTTTCGCAAGGTGCCCCTGACCCGCCAGATCTTTATCGAGCGGGACGACTTCATGGTGGATCCTCCTCGAAAATTTTTTCGACTGGCGCCGGGACGGGAAGTCCGCCTGCGTTACGCCTGCTACATAACGGCCAGGGACTACAAGGTCGACCGGAACGGAAAAGTTGTGGAAATTCTGGCCGAGTTCGATCCCGCCTCCCGCGGCGGCTCCACCCCCGACCGCCGCAGGGTAAAGGGAACCATTCACTTCGTCAGCGCCACCGAAAATGTGCCCTTCCAGGTCTGCCTCTACCAGTCCTTGTTCAATCGGGAGGATCCGGATGGCAACGGCGACTTCATCGACAACCTCAATCCCGATTCCCTGAAGGTTGTAAACGCTTTGGGCGAACCCCGACTGGCCGAGGCCAGGGTAGGGGATGTATTCCAGTTCGAGCGCAAGGGATACTATTGTGTCGATCCCGACACCACCGAATCCAGACCGGTTTTCAACCAAACCGTAGGATTGCGCGACTCCTGGAAGAAAAAAGGCGGCAAGGGAAAAAAGAAGAATTAGGAATCAGACCACCGATCCCACGGATGAGGAAATTAGCTCTCGCCAAGAACGCCAAGGACGTTAAGTTTTTCTACTGTTTAGCCACCTAAAGCACAGAAGTCACAATAAGTGAGAGTTTAGTGTTATTTTGGACCGACAAGCTTCATCCTTATTTCTTTGCGCTCTTTGCGAGCTTTGCGAGAGTCGCTTCCCCAATCCAAACTGATTCAGACCACCGACCATGGGAAAGAGCCTATTTGAAAAAGTATGGGATGTGCATGCCGTCCGGACCTTGGGCAACGGGCAGACGCAGCTCTTTATCGGTACCCACCTGATCCACGAGGTGACCAGCCCACAGGCTTTCGGCATGCTCCGGGAAATGGGGGTAGGGGTCAAATTTCCCCACCGCACCTTTGCCACGGTGGATCACATCGTTCCCACCAATGAATTTACCGAGCCCTTTTCCGATCCCCTGGCAGACGCCATGATCAGGGAACTGAGAAAGAACTGCCGGGAATTTGGCATCACCTTTTTCGATCTGAATTCCGGCCGGCAGGGGATTGTCCACATCGTCGGGCCCGAACAGGGCATCACCCAGCCGGGCTGCACCATAGCCTGCGGGGATTCGCATACCTCCACCCATGGCGCTTTCGGCGCCATTGCCTTTGGAGTGGGGACTACCGAAGTCCGCAATCTCCTGGCCACCCAAACCTTGGCCATGAGCAAACTCAAAGTCCGCCGCATCGATGTGAACGGGCGCTTGAATCCCGGGGTATATGCCAAGGACGTAATCCTCCACATTATTCGCGTGTTGGGAGTGAACGGGGGACTCGGCTACGCCTACGAATACGGCGGGGAAATTTTCCAGGCCATGTCCATGGAAGAACGCATGACCGTCTGCAATATGACCATCGAGGGCGGGGCCCGGTGTGGTTACGTCAATCCCGACGAAAAAACCTTTCGCTATTTGAAGGACCGCCCCTACGCCCCCGCCGGACGCCAATGGGACGTAGCCGTGCAACGTTGGCGGGACTTCGCCTCCGATCCGGATTGCCACTATGACGACGTGGTGACGATCGATGGGGCCGACATCGCTCCCACCGTCACCTGGGGCATCAATCCGGGGCAGGGCATCGCCATCGATGAAGCCATTCCTACTCCCGACTCCGTCTCCCCCGATCAGAAGGCCGGGGTGGAGGAAGCCCTCGCCTTCATGCAATTCGAAGGCGGGCGCCCCATAAAGGGAATCCCCGTAGACGTGGCATTTCTGGGGTCGTGCACCAATGGCCGTCTCAGCGACCTGGAAGAGGTGGCCAAATACATAAGGGGCCGAAAGGTAGCCGGTTCCGTAAAGGCCATAGCCGTTCCGGGGTCGCAAGTGGTCGCGAAAATTGCCCGGGAAAAAGGACTCGATAAAATCTTTACCAGAGCCGGTTTCGAATGGCGATCGGCCGGTTGTTCCATGTGCCTGGCCATGAATCCGGACAAATTGATGGGCGACCAGGTATGCGCCAGTTCCAGCAACCGCAACTTCAAAGGCCGTCAGGGAAGCCCGACCGGACGCACCCTGTTGATGAGCCCCTTGATGGTGGCCGCCGCCGCCATCACCGGCGCCGTTGCCGACGCCCGGGACGTATTCGGCGTTACCGAACCACTCCCAACGACCCCTTCCCCAGGCTCAGAATGAATTAACCACAGAAGGCACAAAGGCACAAAGGCACAAAGGCACAAAGGCACAAAGGCACAAAGGCACAAAGGCACAAAGGCACAAAGGCACAAAGGCACAAAGTGAGTGGGGTCAGAACATATCGAGATTTGATCGTTTGGCAAAAGGGAATCGACTTGGTGACAAAAATCTATGGACTGACCCGCAATTTTCCTGCCTCTGAAGTATACGGCTTAACTTCGCAAATCCGCCGCTGCTCTGTTTCCATTCCAAGCAACATTGCTGAAGGTTACGGACGAAGGTCCACTCAAGAATACATTCGGTTCCTTCAAATCGCGTCCGGGTCCTTATTTGAACTTCAAACCCAGTTGCAAATTTCAGCCAATCTAGATTTCATCGGAAAAGATCAATTTGCGGATTTGGAAAATCTCACATCTGAAATCGACCGCATGCTTTCCGCCTTAATTTATTCCATCAAAGATTCTTCAATCTGAGACCTAATTCCCTCTGTGCCTTTCCCCCCCTAATTCCCAATTCGCGCGCCCCAGCGCGCTTCCTTCTTTGCGTTGCTTTGCGCTCTTTGCGAGAGGCACTCCCATCATTCCCCACCTTCCCGAGCGTCTTCCCCATTATTCCATCACTCCACCATTCCCTCCCCGCGCGCGCCTCAGCGCGCTTCCCCCCCTTTGTGCCTCTGTGCCTTTCTCCCCCCCTAATTCCTAATTGGCGCGCCCCAGCGCGCCTCCCCCCATGCCCTTAAAACCCATAACCCAAGTGTCGGGTCGCGCCCTTCATGTTCCCGGGGACGACATCGATACCGATCAGATCATTCCGGCCCGTTTCCTCAGGTGTATTACCTTTGACGGCCTGGGTGAGTTCCTCTTTTACGACGTGCGCAAGGATGGAAAGGGTAGGGACCGGCCCCATCCCCTGGACGACCCTCGGTTTGCCGGAGCCGGCATCATGATCAGCGGGAATAATTTCGGCTGTGGAAGCTCCCGCGAACATGCCCCCCAAGCCATCTCCAAAGCGGGTTTTGCCGCTGTCATTGCCGAGGGATTTGCCGAAATATTCTTCGGAAACAGCACCACCCTCGGGCTTCCTTGCCTCCGGGCTTCCCGGCAGGATATTCAATCCATCGTCGCCGCCGTGCAAGCCGGTCCCTCCATCGAGATAACCGCCGATGTGGCTAACGGGGAAATTCGCTTCGGGGGCAGGACCGTCCCCTGTCACCTGCCCGAAGCCGCCCGCGAGGGATTCATTGCCGGCACTTGGGACCCGATTGCCGAACTCCTGGAGGGCGACTCCGCCATCGATGCCATGGCCCGATCTCTTCCCTACGTTTAATTAAGCGCGCTGAGGCGCGCCAATTAGGAATTAGGAATTAGGAATGTTTACGAATGGAGGTTAACGGGTGGAAAGGTTGGCTCTCGGGAAGCCGGGGAAAAAATGAACCACGGATTACACGGATGGACACGGATGAATAGCCACAAAAAGCACCCAATTCCCCATCTGTATTAATCTTGATCGTGATCCTGATCTTGATCCCTCTCCCCCTCACTCCATCACTCCACCACTCCACCACTCCTTCCCTTCTCTCCCTTCTCCCCGCGCCCTTGGGCGCTTCTCCCCATTCCTAATTGGCGCGCCCCAGCGCGCCTCCCCCTCCTCTGTGCTCCCTGCGTCCTCTGTGGTTTTTCCTTCCCTTCCTTTGCGTTCTTCGCGAGCCTTGCCAGAGTCACTTCCAGGATTCCCCGCCTTCCAGAGAGCCACCCCCTCAACCCGTCAACCCTCCAACGTAAACATTCCTAATTGGCGCGCCCCAGCGCGCCTCCCCCCTTTGCGTCTCTCCGCGCTCTTTGCGAGAGTCTATTCCAAATTCTGTTCATCCTGTCCATCCATGTTCAATTCCCCATTCTTCTCACCCCCGCGCCCTTGGCGCGCTTCCCTCCCTTTGTGCCCCTGTGCCTTTGTGCCTTTGTGCCTTTCTCCCTCCTAATTCCTAATTGGCGCGCCTTGCGCGCTTCCCCCCTTTGCGTCTCTCCGCGCTCTTTGCGAGAGTCTATTCCAAATTCTGTTCATCCTGTCCATCCATGTTCAATTCCCCATTCTTCTCACCCCCGCGCCTTTGGTGCGCTTCCCTCCCTTTGTGCCCCTGTGCCTTTGTGCCTTTGTGCCTTTCTCCCTCCTAATTCCTAATTGGCGCGCCCCAGCGCGCCTTTGCGCCATGATTCAAATTATAGAAGGTTCCGGGATCTTCATCTACCCACTCGGGTTGTGCTCTCTCTTGGGCATTTTCGTGATCTTTGAGCGGGGCATATCTTTGAGAATCGCTAACATTTTGCCCAAATCCCTGGTGGACAAGGTAATTGCAGGGCAAATCGACGATCCCCCGGAAAAGGAATCCGTCCTGGGGCGCATTCTGGAATTTTTTAACCACCGTTCCCAGGATGCCGATAAAATCCGGGCTTTCACCAACCTCGAAGTCAACCGGATGGAACGGGGCCTGGTCATCCTGGAAATTGTCACCGGGGCGGCTCCCCTCCTGGGCCTGTTGGGAACGGTCACCGGTTTGGTCCAGGTATTTGCCAATATGTCCTTTGAAACGGGCGTGCCCGAACAAACCGCCTTCATCTCCGGTGTGGCCCTGGCCCTCACCACCACCATGATCGGTCTTTCCGTGGCCATCCCCAGCCTGGTGGCCTACAATATTTATCAACGCCGTATCGACACCTATACGGTTCAACTCGATGCCATGATCGAACGACTCCTTACCCTTTCTTCCCCCAATTCCAATCCATGATAATCCCGATCTAAGCGCGCCGAGGCGCGCCAATTAGGAATTAGGAATTAGGAATTGGGGAGAAGGGAGGGAGTGGTGGAGTGATGGCATTTGGGAGAGAGATCAGGGTCACAATCACGATTATGGGGACAGCGAAGCCCCCAGTTCCGCGCACCATCGCTACTCAACCAAAACCTCCCAACATGCAGTTACGCCAACGGCGTTACACTCCAAAGCCCAGCGTCGCGCAGCCCACGCTGGGTTACCGATCACCCATATGACCGAACCCCAACGGGGTTCCACAAATAATCCCCAAAATACCAATAAAATAAACCCATTCCCCAGCATCTCATCAGCGTCCATTTACGCGCCCTCGGCGCGCATTTCCCCTTCTCCACGCGCCCCCGGCGCGCTTCCTTCTTTGCGTTGCTTCGCGATCTTTGCGAGAATCTATTTCAAATCCTGTCCATCCTGTGCATCCATGTTCCATTCCCCCCCCTTTGTGCCTTTCCCCTCTCTTTGCGTTGCTTTGCGATCTTTGCGAGAGTCAATCTCTTCTCCATCCGCCTTCCGAGAGCCAACCTTTCCACTTGCAACTCCCAAATCGAAGCATTCCTAATTCCTAATTGGCGCGCCCCAGCGCGCCTCTCCCCATTCCCCCACTCCACCACTCCATCACTCCATCATTCCCCATTCCCCGTTCCTAATTCCTAATTGGCGCGCCCCAGCGCGCCTCTCCCCATTCCATCACTCCACCACTCCATCACTCCATCACTCCATCACTCCATCATTCCCCATTCCTAATTCCTAATTCCTAATTGGCGCGCTCCAGCGCGCCTTTCCTCATGGCTCAAGCCCTGGCTAGAAAATCCCGCAAGGTCACCATCAATATCGTCCCCTTGGTCGATGTCTTGATCGTCCTGATTTTCTTTTTCCTCATGACCATGCAGTTTCGCAATATTTCCACCCTCAACCTCACCCTGCCCAAAATTGAAACGGCCGGGCAAAACAGGTTTGATCGGAACATCATCATCGAAATTGCCAAGGATGGCGCCTTTCTGGTCAATGGACAGCCCATGGAAATGAATCAGTTGGATCCTTCCCTACGCTCTCTCAAGCCCTTGTCGGAAGATATCACCGTCCTCATTCGGGCCGATGAGGAATCCCTTCTCAAATACCTCACCGACATCATGGACACCTGCCGCAAAAACGGCCTCAATAAAATCCGCCTCCAATCCCGCTAACAAAGGCACAAAGGCACAAAGGCACAAAGTGAGCGGGGTCAGAACATATCGAGATTTGATCGTTTGGCAAAAGGGAATCGACTTGGTGACAAAAATCTATGGACTGACCCGCAATTATCCTGCCTCGGAAATATACGGCTTAACTTCACAAATCCGCCGCTGTTCTGTTTCGATTCCAAGCAACATTGCTGAAGGTTTCGGACGAAGGTCCACTCAAGAATACATCCGGTTTCTTCAAATCGCATCCGGCTCCTTATTTGAACTTCAAACTCAACTGCAGATTTCCGCCAATCTCGATTTCATAGGGAAAGATCAATTTTCGGATTTGGAGAATCTCACCTTTGAAATCGACCGCATGCTTTCAGCATTGATTTATTCAATTAAAGACACTTCAACCTGAACCCTCTGTGCCTTTCCCCCTCCTAATTGGCGCGCCCCAGCGCGCTTCCTTCTTTGCGTTGCTTTGCGCTCTTTGCGAGAGGCACTCCCATCATTCCCCACCTTCCCGAGCGTCTTCCCCATTATTCCATCACTCCACCATTCCCTCCCCGCGCGCGCCCCAGCGCGCTTCCCCCCCTTTGTGCCTTTGTGCCTTTGTGCCTCTGTGCCTTTCCCCCTCCTAATTCCAAGAATGCAGACAATGATCAACAAAGGCGGTCTAAGGATCCATCCGGTCCTTTACGACCTGGTCGAGAACGAAATTGCACCCGGCACCGGAGTTGATACGGAAAGGTTTTGGCGGGCCCTGGGAGCTATTGTGGCCGACCTGGCCCCGGTCAACGCCGCCCTGCTGGAAAAAAGAAATGTCCTGCAGCGCCAGATCGACCAGTGGCACCGGGATCACCCCAATGCCGCCTTTCCCAGCCAAGCCTATGAAAATTTTCTCAGATCCATAGGATACCTCCTCCCGGAAGGGGAGGATTTCGCCGTGGAAACCCAAAATGTGGATCCCGAAATTTCCATCGTGGCAGGTCCGCAATTGGTTGTTCCGACCGACAACCCCCGCTACGCCCTCAATGCCGCCAACGCCCGCTGGGGCAGCTTGTATGACGCCTTCTATGGCAGCAATGTCATACCGGAAACTGCCGGTCGGGCCATCTCGGGAACCTACAATCCGGTCCGCGGAAATGCGGTCATCGCCCGAAGCAACGCCTTTCTCGATAGTTATTTCCCTTTGCGCGAAGGCAAGTACGCCGAGGTTGTCCGGTATTGCCTGTCCGGACCGGAGGGGGACAAGGCGCTTGCCATGCAGTTGTCCCATGGCGGGGTTACCCCCCTTGCCGACCCTTCGCAGTTCACCGGTTTTGCCCAACGCGAGGATGAACTGACCAACATTTGGCTGGCGCACAACGGCTTGCACGTGGAAGTACAGATCGATCCCCTCCATCCGGTGGGACGGTCCAGTCCGTCCGGTGTAAAAGACATCATTCTGGAAGCAGCCGTTACCACCATTCAGGACTTTGAAGATTCCGTATCGGCCGTAGATGCACGGGACAAGGCTCGGGTCTATGGAAACTGGAACGGGATAATGAAAGGTGTGCTGGAGACCACTTTTCAAAAAACGGCCAGCTCATCGAACGCCGTTTGAACCCGGACAAGTCCTTTACCACCCCCCAGGGTAAACCGGCCACCCTTCCAGGCCGTAGCCTTATGCTGGCCCGCAATGTGGGAATGCACATCTACACCCATGCGGTTACCACACGGGACGGCCACCCCATCCCCGAAGGATTCCTCGACGCCATGGTGTCTACGCTGGCCGCCATGCACGATTTAAAAGGCCTCGGCCGGTATCGCAACAGCAGGAGCGGCAGCTTCTACATCGTCAAACCCAAGCTTCACGGACCGGAGGAAGTGGAATTCACCGCCCGCCTGTTCGGCCGGGTGGAGGAAGCTGTGGGACTCCCCTCCCACACCCTGAAGATGGGCATCATGGACGAAGAGCGGCGCACCACCTTAAATTTGAAAGCCTGCATCCAGGCTGCCAAGGAGCGTATAGTATTTATAAATACGGGTTTTCTCGACCGGACCGGAGACGAAATCCACACCAGCATGGAAGCCGGGCCGACCATTCCAAAAATGGAAATCAAGGACGCGCCCTGGATGCTGGCCTATGAGGATTGGAACGTGGATATGGGCATCGAAACCCGGCTTCCCGGAAGAGGGCAGATCGGCAAGGGCATGTGGACCATTCCGGACGACCTGAAATCCATGGTGGAAACGAAAGTGGTTCACCCGGAGGCCGGGGCCAGCACCGCCTGGGTTCCCTCACCCACTGCCGCCACTCTGCATGCCATCCATTACCATCAGGTCGATGTGGCGCAGCGGCAGGAGCAACTGGCTTCCCGCCCGCGAGCCGACCTGCAGGCCTTGCTCACCCCACCGCTCCTGCACGATCGGATCCTGTCCCGAGAGGAGATCGACCGGGAACTGGAAAACAACGCCCAGGGCATACTGGGTTACGTGGTGCGATGGATCGACCAGGGGGTGGGTTGCTCAAAAGTGCCGGATTACCACAACGTGGGCCTGATGGAAGACAGGGCCACCCTGCGCATTTCCAGCCAACACCTGGCCAATTGGTTGCGCCACCGAGTCGTCCGCAAGGCGGAAATTCTCCAGGTTTTTAAAAAGATGGCCGCAGTGGTCGACCGACAGAATGCCGGCGATCCCAATTACCGCGACATGGCCCCCCAAATTGACCGCAGCATCGCCTTTCAAGCCGCCCTCGACCTGGTATTTTCCGGCGCCCAGGAACCCAACGGCTACACCGAAACCGTCCTGCACGAAAGGCGCGCCGAGGCGCGCCAATTAGGAATTAGGAATTAGGAGGGAGAAAGGCACAAAGGGAGTGGGATTGACCACGGATTTCACGGATGAACACGGATGAGGCGCCCAAGGGCGCGAATTAGGAATTAGGAATGCTTCGATTTGGAGTTTGGCGGTTTGGGGGTAACGCTCAAGAAAGCGGGGAATCCAAGAATTGAATCGGCGCAAACGTTGAAGAAGCGATTGGTGGTCAATCGAAAATGGATTTCCTCTCCAAGATGGGCATCGCCTACAAGGAAGCCCGCGAGACCCATTTCTGGCTTCGGCTACTTCGCGATTCCCCCCCTTTGTACCTTTGTGCCTTTGTGCCTCTCTCCCTCCTAATTCCTAATTGGCGCGCCCCCCCCGCGCCTTCCCCCTCTCTCTGAACTCTTTCCTCTGAACTCTTTCCTCTTCTCCCCGCGCCCCAGCGCGCCTTTACTTGACCACCCCGGGGAGAAATTTGTAAAATCCTGCCCGTTATGAAACGAATCGCCATCGCATCGGATCACGCCGGATACAAGCTCAAGGAGGAATTGAGGCAACACCTGTTGGAGGTAGGGTATCGGGTGGATGATTTTGGCTGCCACAGCGAGGAGCCGGTGGACTATCCCGACTATATCCGCCCGGCCGCCGAAAGCGTGGCCGCGGGTGGAAGCGATCTCGGAATTGTCCTGGGAGGCAGCGGTAACGGAGAAGCCATGGTTGCCAACAAGTTGAAAGGGATACGTTGCGGAGTATGTTGGAACGAGGAAAGCGCGCGGCTGGCCAAGGAGCACAACAACGCCAATGTCATTTCCATTGGGGCCCGCATGGCCACCCGGGAAAAGGGAATTCAAATCGTCCAGGCCTGGCTCACGGCCCAATATGAGGGCGGCCGTCATGACATCCGCCTCGCCAAAATGAATAGAATCCATGTCATGGGCTAAGGCGCGCAAAGGCGCGCCAATTAGGAATTAGGAATTAGGAATGCTTCGATTTGGAGTTTGGCGGGTTGAAGGGTAACGCTCAAGAAAGCGGGGAATCCAAGAAGTGACTCTCGCAAAGAGCGCAGAGAGACGCAAAGAGAAGAAGAATCGGAATCGACCACGGATTACACGGATGAGGCGCCGTTGGCGCCAATTAGGAATTAGGAATGGGGAGGGAGAAGAATTGAGAATTTTGTGCTTTTTTGTGCCTCTATTGGTTAATCTTCTCTCCCTTCCCCTCTGTGCTCTCGGTGTCCTCTGTGGTTTTTTCCTTCCCTCTCTTTGCGTTGCTTTGCGATCTTTGCGAGAGTCTCTCCCATCATCCCCCACCTTCCCCAAACATCACCCTTCAACCCGCAACTCCCAAACCTAAACATTCCTAATTCGTGCGCCTATGCCGCTCCTACAGCTTAAAACCGATAATTCAGAGCCTATCCCAAATCCCAAAAATCTTGTCCATCCTGTCCATCCATGTTCAATTCCCCATTCTTCTTACCCCTGTGCCTCCTCCCCTCTCAGCATCTCGGTATCTCAGAATCTCAGAAACTTTTCTCTACCCTTTGCGTCTCTCCGCGATCTTTGCGAGAGTCTACTCCAAATCCTGTCCATCCTGTCTATCCATGTTCAATTTCTCTTCTCCCCGCGCCAACGGCGCCTCTTCCCCTCTTTCCTCTTTCCTCTGTCCTCTTTCCTCTTCTCCATCAACGCCTCTGGGCAACCGCCTACGGAAAGCGACCTGACCGATCTGGAAAGTTTTGTCGTCTACGAGGATCCGAAAATCGTGGACGGTTCCCGCCGCAGGCCCTTTACAAGGCGCGATCCGGTGGTAGAACAATTCTTCCATACCCTGCCCAAAATCGCCCAATCCATCTACCTCAAGCGCCTGGCTCTCATGGAGGAGCACATGGAGAAATTGAGGGAGGGTAAAAACCGGAAAACGACCGAGCTGGCCCGGTTGGCCGGTTTGGAACGAGCCCCCAGGGGATTGATCGAGGGATACGAGGACCGGGTCTACTTTTTGTCCTCCATCCTGGCCTGGATGAAAAGGCAGCCGCCCGTGCAGGTGGACAAACTCATCGTGTGGGAAGAACGGGCCATGAAATTGCGACTGAAAAGATTTCAATTCCCCCATCTGCGCCTCGATCCCGACACGGGAGAACTTGAAAGCCGCATCAAGCTGAACTGGAGACTGTTCCACGAACCCCGGCCTGAAAGTATGGACCTCACCCTGAATTTTGACTTGGGCATCAACCTGAGGACCCTCAACGGTTATTACAATCCCAGAGGTTTCATTCAGTGGGACAAGTTGAGCCCCCGCCACCTCAGGGTTCTGCGGTTGGAATACCCCATCATCGTTGCCCAGGAACTGCGGGATGATCCCTCCCGCGGTATCGCGGCCTGTGCCTCCGGGTTTGGCCGGGCCATCGACAGCATCTACCAGATCCTGACCGACCTGTTTTTTTCCCATTTGAGTGACCTGCACGGCCTCCATGTCCTGGCCCGGGGGAGCTTGTTTGCCGATGAATGGGGGCAGTTCCACAATACCCTGCTGGCACGGGGTCTGGCCGCCTGGTTGTCCTTCACAACCCTGCAGGATGATATCGGCCCCCATCGCTTAAACGAAATTCGCCGGCACGATTGGACGGTCTGGAACCTTCGGCGGATCGGGACGGAATTTGACGATTTGAATTGGGAAAATAATTTCCAGCCCCTCATGAGGCACGGCCGTTACAAGGAAATGCCGCGCTTGGATACCATATTCTGGTCTACCCTGTTCGTATATTACCTTATCGACCAATTCGGTCCCGATTTTCCCGACCGCATGTTTGCTCAAATGCGCCGGGACACCACCCGGAACGGCCCCATCCGGGATGAAAAGAAGATGTTCCACGCCGTTACGGGCCAGGACTTGGAGGAAGTGATAGAAAAGTTCACCATAGGCGCGCTGGGGCGCGCCAATTAGGAATTAGGAATGCTTCGATTTGGAGTTTGGCGGGTTGAAGGGTAACGCTCAAGAAAGCGGGGAATCCAAGAAGTGACTCTCGCAAAGAGCGCAGAGAGACGCAAAGAGAAGGAGAATCGGAATCGACCACGGATTACACGGATGAGCAGGATTTTAAATCAAACAACGCTTCACCAATCCGCCATGCCCGTCGGGGTCATTCCTTGCAATTTTGACGTCGCTTGCGATGTTGAAATTCTAGGTTTGACCCCTTCCTGCTGTGCCGGAACTAGAATTAACGGAGGGCGGACATTCCTGTCCGCCATTACCTATTTTTGGCAGGTTGCCTGCCGCTTCTCCCCGCCGCTCCAACAGGAAATAGCCACAAAAAACACAAAATCGACCACGGATTACACGGATGAGGCGCCGTTGGCGCCAATTAGGAATTAGGAATGGGGAGGGAGAAGAATTGAGAATTTTGTGCTTTTTTGTGCCTCTATTGGTTAATCTTCTCTCCCTTCCCCTCTGTGCTCTCGGTGTCCTCTGTGGTTTTTTCCTTCCCTCTCTTTGCGTTGCTTTGCGATCTTTGCGAGAGTCCTTTCCTGAATGCCCCCCTTTCCGCGAACTTCCCCCTCCATCCGCAACCCCCACCGCAAACATTCCTAACCCGCATTTCTCACAAATTTCTGAGTTTCTGCTCTGAGGCGCCCATCAGCGGGGCCCGGAACAACTCGGCGGCTTCCAGCTAAAATTTTTCTCTCATTTTTCTCTCAGATTGGCCAAAACGATGCCGCTCAAAGCCCATTTCGCATCCCGTTTTTGTCAGCGGCAAAAATCCTCCATGGCCCCTCTCATTGGGGGATCAGATCCAACCGCCAGCACTGCACAAGAGAGTTATTTTAGGTGAACCCATCAGCCTGTAAGTTGGCGTGGGCCTTGGCAAAGTCCTGCCAATAGGGGTAAGAGCTAGCCAACTCAAAATGGATGCGCCGGCAACTGATGCGCACACGCGCCGCGATCTTGAACAGCTTCAAGCGTATCTGGCCAATCGTGGCGCGGGCCCACTGGGTGCCTTTGAGCACCTCGGCCTGCAGCCTGGAGAGTATCAGGTGGGCAAAACTCGAAAACCACAATCGCAACTGGTTGGAAGCTTTGAAGTGCGTGCTGGTGCGATCGGCAAACAGGTCGAGTTGTTGCTCCTTGATGCGGTTCTCCATGTCCCCTCGGGCACAGTAAAACTGCTCGTAGAGGCGCCTCGCCGCAAAGCGCTCGGGAGCATCTCCGGCGAAACCTTCCGCCGGCAAGTTGGTCACCACAAAACGCGGATTTTTCCCTTTGGCCAACATCTCAGCTTTGCCCACCACCCGCCGAAATCGACTCCAGCTTTTTGTCGTGCGGTAGCCAAACTCGATAAACTGCCGATACGGCAAAGCGCTTTGCCCGGCTTCAATTTCCTGGAGCATCTCTTCGAAGGTATTCTTCATCAGCTCTTTAAGCGTCGGGTTCTTGGCCAATCCGAAGCAATAATACAGCTTCTCTTTCTCACAAAAGTTCATGATCGCATCGCGGGCAAATCCACTGTCTGCACGCACAATTATGCGCATCTTTTTGCCAAAACGCCGCCGGACCTCCGGCACGATCTTAGCCAGCGCCTCTTCGGTGCCATCGCTGCCGTCGCGTTTGCAGTCTCTCAACTGCGCCCACAAAGGAATGTTGTCGCAAAAACAATACAGCGGCATGTAGCAGTAGCTTTTATAGTAGCCATGAAAATAGGCTCCCTCCTGTTGGCCATGCAACGGATCATCGGTGGCATCGAAGTCCAACACGATCTCCTTGCTTTGGGGAGGGATCGCCTTGAGCCCTTCGCTTATGAGCAAGGCTTCAATACTCTCGGCATTGGCCAAAATTTTATAGTAACGTCCATCGCCTCCGCAGGCTCCCAACTCCAAGCGATTAAGGGTGGCATGCGCGGCCAGAGCTTTGCCGCGGTCCGCTTTACGGATGCGTTTCTCACCGGTGATATCAGTCTTGCCCGCCAACAAGGCATGCACCGGGTCCAGGCGCAGGCGGTCGTGGTCATTGATATCCTCATAACCCAGGATAATCCCGTTGATGCGCTGGGCCAACAACTCCTCCGGACGGTGTTCGACAAACCCTTGATTACGCAAATCCACAAAGCAACGGGACAACTTTCTGAGGATGCGGTGGCGCCGTTCCATTTCACGCAGAATGAGCGCTCCACCCTCACTACTGAGATAGCCCCCTTTGAAATCCACCGTCACTTTTCGGCTGTTTAAGCCTTGAAATTGGAAAACCTTTTGGCTACAGTGTGTCATTGTCCTGGTTGTTGTTGGTGTTTATGTAACTTTCTTAAAATCAACAACTTAACATCTGCAACAACCTAGGACAACTCTTTTTTGTGAGTTTTTCGGGCTAATTCCTAATTGGCGCGCCTATGCCGCTCCTACAGCTTAAAACCGATAATTCAGAGCCTATCCCAAATCCTAAAAATCTTGTCAATCCATGTTCAATTCTCCATCCTTCTTACACCTGTGCCTCTTCCCCTCTCAGCAACCCGGCATCTCAGAAACTCTCCCCCATTCCTCATTGGCGCGCCTCCCTCTTCCCATTCATCCTTCTTCCTTAGCGCCCCCCGCGCCTCCCCTCCTTCCAAATCTTGTCCATCCTGTCCATCCATGTTCAATTCCCTTCTCCCCAATTCCTCATTCCTAATTGGCGCGGCCCAGCGCGCCTCTCCTCCCCCTCTTTGCGCTCTTGGCGACCTCTGCGAGAGTCACTCCCTTCCCCCTCCACCTTCCCGAACCTTCCACCCTCAACCCGCCAACCCCCCATCGTAAACATTCCTCATTCCTCATTCCTAATTCCTAATTGGCGCGCCTCCCTCTTCCCATTCATCCTTCTTCCTTAGCGCCCCCCGCGCCTCCCCTCCTTCCAAATCTTGTCCATCCTGTCCATCCATGTTCAATTCCCTTCTCCCTAATTCCTCATTCCTAATTGGCGCGGCCCAGCGCGCCTCTCCTCCCCCTCTTTGCGCTCTTGGCGACCTCTGCGAGAGTCACTCCCTTCCCCCTCCACCTTCCCGAACCTTCCACCCTCAACCCGCCAACCCCCCATCGTAAACATTCCTCATTCCTCATTCCTAATTCCTAATTGGCGCGCCTCCCTCTTCCCATTCATCCTTCTTCCTTAGCGCCCCCCGCGCCTCCCCTCCTTCCAAATCTTGTCCATCCTGTCCATCCATGTTCAATTCCCTTCTCCCCAATTCCTCATTGGCGCGGCCTCCCCTCCCTTCCCCCTCCACCTTCCCGAACCTTCCACCCTCAACCCGCCAACCCCCCATCGTAAACATTCCTCATTCCTCATTCCTAATTCCTAATTGGCGCGCCCCAGCGCGCCTCCCCCTCCCTTTGTGCCTTTGTGCCTTTGTGCCTCTGTGCCTTTTCTCCCCCTACCTCCCCTTTGCCGCGGCCCAAACCGCGTCCGTCCCGGAGATATCCCGAGATCCCGATCAAGCCCTGACCGGGCTCCAGGTCTATCCCGGGCTGGAGGCCACCCTCTTCGCCTCCGAGCCGTTGATCGCCAGTCCCACCAATATCGACGTGGATGAACGCGGGCGGGTTTGGGTTTGCGAGGTGATGAACTACCGCGACCACGCCCTGGAGGAAGCCCGTCCGGAGGGCGACCGCATCCTGATTCTGGAAGATTCCGACGGGGATGGAAAGGCCGACAAGTCCACCCTGTTCTACCAGGGGCGGGACATCGACGCGGCCCTCGGTATCTGCGTCCTGGCCAACGAGCAGGGCCACCGGGAAGTGATTGTCAGCGCCGCCCCCAATATTTGGCGGTTTATCGATATCGACCTTGACGACAAACCGGACCGGAAAGAGATCCTCCTGACCGAAACGGGCAAGCCTCAAAGCGATCATTCCACCCACTCGGTCGTTTTCGGCCCGGACGGCCGCTATTACTGGAATTTCGGCAACTCCGGATATGCCGCGCACCATGGCGACGGGCGTCTCGTTTACGACCGGCGGGGATTTCCCGTCGTGGACAAGCTGATCCGGCCCCTCGCCGGCCCCTGGGACCCGCTCACCCTCCCCTACGCCGGCGGCATGGCCTTTCGCTCTGATAGCCGGGGAGGAAACTTCGACGTGCTGGGGCACAATTTTCGCAACAATTACGAACTGGCGGTGGATTCCTTTGGAAATGTCTGGCAGACCGACAACGACGATGACGGCTCCGACGGGTGCCGCATCAACTATATAATGGAAGGGGGCAATTTCGGCTACCGCGACGAGATGACCGGGGCGAGTTGGCGCACGGAGCGACCGGGGCAGCATCCGGAAATTCCCTCCCGGCACTGGCACCAAAACGATCCCGGTGTGGTGCCCAATTTTCTTCAAACCGGGGCGGGGTCTCCCACCGGCATAACCGTTTACGAGGGCCGGCTCCTCCCCAAAGTGTTCTGGGATCAGGTGATCGCCTGCGACGCCGGGCCGGGAGTGGTGTGGGCTGCCCGGGCCACCGAGGCGGGCGCCGGTTTCCGCGGGGAGCTTATCCCCATCCTGAAGACCGGGAAGGACCGCTGGTTCCGCCCCATCGACGTGGTCGTGGCCCCGGATGGCTCGCTCTTCGTGAGCGACTGGTATGATCCCTACGTGGGGTGGAACCGGCAGGGTGACCGGGCCCGCGGGCGCATATACCGAATTGCCCCGCGCGGCCACCGTTACAGCCCCATCCCCCCAGGGGAGTTGGGTAACCCGGAAAATGCGATTTTCCACTTGCGCAGCCCCAATACCGCCACCCGCAGTTGGGGTTGGTTCCACGCCTCGGACCAGGATCTGTTCTACATGTTCGATTACGACCCCAACCTCCGTTTTCGCGCCCGGGCCTTTTGGCGCCTGGTGGCCAAGGCCGAAGAGGACCCGGATGGCCGCGACCGGCTGGAGCGACTGATCGGCTGGGCTCTGGCCCACCCCGAGGAGGATATTCGCATCATCGGTCTGCGGGCCGCCCAATTGACCCGGCACCTCCCCTTGGACGAGGCGGAAAAACTGGTCCGCGATCCTTCCGCCCAAGTGCGGCGGCAATGCGCCCTCTTGTTGCGGGATCAACCTTCCCCGGGAGCGGCCCGGATGTGGGCCGAACTGGCTCATCGACACGACGGGGAGGACCGCTGGTACCTGGAAGCCCTCGGCATCGGGGCGGAGGGCAACTGGGATGCCTGCTTCGAAGCCTGGTTGGAGAAGATCGATCCCGGCACGAAAACTTTCACCAAAGCCCAGCGCGATATCATCTGGCGCTCCCGGGCCCGCAAAACCGCCCCCTATCTGCAGGCCATCCTGAGGGACCCGTCCAACTACCCGGAGGGATACGCCCGTTACATCCGGGCCTTGGATTTTTTGCCAGACTCCATGGAAAAACGGGCCTTGCTCCACAACCTCGCCTTTGCCGGCCCCGCCTCCTCGGATGCCCCCGGGAATGAAATCCGGCTGGAAGCCTTGCTCAGATTTCCCTCCCTGGAACCGGATAACGACGACTGGCTGGCCGCCCTGCGGGTCCCGGCGGACAAGAATCCGAAACAGATCCTGGAAGCGCTGTTGCACAACCCCGGCCCGACCGCGCCGGAACGACGGGCCTTTGTCCGGCTGGTCGACCGGTTCGCATTGAGGCCGGCTTATGCCACCCTCCTGCAACTGGCCCTGGACAACCCCGGGGAAACCTACGCCGGTCAGGCCATCCGGGTCCTGCTCAAGGACGAGAAAAGCCGCGCCGATTTGTCCGGCCGCCTCATGGATGCGTCCGGGGCCGATGGGGACTTGGCCCTGTCCCTCATTCAATTGATACAGCAGGCGCAGGATGAGCGAGCCGCGCCCATGCTGTTGCAATTCATTCAAACCGGGGATGAACACGGGTTCGCCGCCAAACAGGCCGCCGTTCGGGCTCTGGCTTCGACCAACCCCGGGATCAGGGCCATGATCGATCTGGCCCGCCAAGAGAAGTTTCCCCCCGCCTTGAAGGATACGGCCGGGGCCGGCATCAGCCACATCATGAACGTCAGATTGCGCGAAGAAGCGCCCCGGTGGTTTCCCCTTCCACCCCTCAAGGGTACCGATGAACTGCCCCAACTGACCGAGTTGCTGGTCTATCACGGGGATCCCGAACGCGGCAAGGAGGTGTTCCAGGCCGCCACCTGCGCCACCTGCCACGTCGTCCAGGGCGCCGGCATTGAATACGGCCCCGATTTGTCCGCCATCGGTTCCAAACTCGGAAAAAGAGCCCTCTACGAATCCATTCTCGATCCCAATAGAGGAATCTCCCTCAGTTACCAATTACACCAACTGACTTTGACCGACGGGGAAACGGTAGTAGGACTCTGGGAAGGCGAATCGGCCGACGGAGTTACCCTCAGACAACCCGGGGGACTGACCCGGACCATCCCAACCTCATCCATCGCCCGCAACGAAGCCCTTCCCTTCTCCGCCATGCCCCCCAACCTCCAGTTGCTCATGACCCGGGAAGAACTGATCAACCTGGTCGAATACCTGACCACACTAAAGTAAGGCGCGCCGGGGCGCGCCAATTAGGAATTAGGAGGGAGAAAGGCACAAAGGCACAAAGGGAGAGGGGATTGACCACGGATTTCACGGATGAGCACGGATGAGGCGCGCTGAGGCGCGCGAATTAGGAATTAGGAATGCTTCGATTTGGAGATTAACGGGTGGAAAGGTTGGCTCTCGGGAAGCCGGGGAAGGAACTAACCACAAAAGGCACAAAAGGCACAAAAATAATTTACAGTTTAACAACGTTTCGCTTGATCCGGCTTTGCCGGAACTGGAATTAACGGAGGGCGGACATTCTTGTCCGCCATTACCTCTTTTGGCAGGTTGCCTGCCGCTTCTCCCCGACACTCCAACAGACAATAGCCACAAAAGGCACAAAAGGCACAAAATTCCTGGATCCTTCACATCCCCATAATCATGATCCTGATCTTGATCTCTCCACCACTCCCTTCTCCCCGCGCCCTTGGGCGCTTCCCCCCATTCCTAATTCCTAATTGGCGCGCCCCGGCGCGCCTTCCCCCTTTGTGCCTCTCTCCCTGTCTTTGCGCCTTTTGCGCTTTTTGTGGTTAATCCCTCTCCCTTCCCCCATTCCCCAATTCCTCATTCCTCATTCCTCATTGGCGCGCCCCAGCGCGCCTCCGCGCGCCTCTCCCCTCTCCCCCCATCACTCCAACACTCCACCATTCCAATTCCCCCCTCCACCACTCCATCACTCCACCATTCCAATTCCCCCCTCCACCACTCCCTCTCCCCATAAAGTACTTGGAACCATGTGCATAACCAAGTTACTCTATTTCAAGATGAATATTCCAACTATCCCAACTTCAAATTCGATAATTCCTGTCCTTGGCCTGACTGGGCTGGCCGCCGTCTTGTCCACGGCCCGTCACGCCCTGGCCCGCGGCGCCGCAGTGATGCCGCTGGTCCTGGCGGGCCTCATGGGGGTCCCCCAACCCACCTCGGCCGCCCATGGCCGGTTCATCAATATTTCGACCCGCGCCCTGGTGGAAACGGGAGAGGAAGTCATGATCGGGGGTTTTATCATCGAAGATGGCACCCGACAGGTGCTCATCCAGGCCCGCGGCCCGGAACTGGCCAATGCCGGCATTGCCAATTTCCTGGCCGATCCGGTGCTCACCGTCATCAACACCACCGATCCGGCAAATCCCATCCAGATCACCGTCAACGACAATTGGGAGGACAGCCAGGGACAATGGATATCGGATCTTTGGGGAGGCATCCCACCCCTGACCGACGGCAGCCTGAGCTCCGCCGCCGTTCTCAATCTCGTTCCCGGCAATTATACCGCCAAGGTTGAAGGAAAGGAGGGAACTGCCGGGGTTGCCCTGGTCGAGGTGATCGGAATCGATACCCCCGAAACCGATGGCCGGTTCATCAATATTTCGACCCGCGCTCTGGTGGAAACGGGAGAGGAAGTCATGATCGGGGGTTTTATTATCGAAGATAGCCCCCTGCAGGTGCTCATTCAGGCCCGCGGCCCGGAACTGGCCAATGCCGGCATTGCCAATTTCCTGGCCGATCCGGTGCTCACCCTGACCAACACCACCGATTCCCAAAATCCCATCGAACTCATGGTCAATGACAATTGGGAGCAGGACGACCAGGGAGAGTTGATATCGGATCTTTGGGGAGGCAGCCCGAACCTGGCCGCCGACAGCTCGAGCGCCGCCCTCGTTATCGATCTCGATCCCGGCAACTATACCGCCAAGGTTGAAGGAAAGGATGGAACTACCGGGGTCGCCATCGTCGAGGTGTATGGGATCGATGATACGGACCGCGAGGCGCTCACGGCGTTGTACAGTGAGATGGACGGCGCCAATTGGACGAGATCCGACAACTGGGGAACAGACTTGCCGCTGGACCAGTGGCACGGAGTCAGCGTGGACGACTGGGGCCGGATCACCCGCCTCGACCTCTCCGCAAACCAGTTGAGCGGACCGCTACCTGCGGAAATCGGCGACCTCGTCAATCTGGAAACCCTGTGGCTCTTCGATAACCAGTTGAGCGGACCAATACCGGCCGAAATCGGAAATCTCGCCAACTTGAAAACCCTGCTGCTCTTCGATAACGAACTGAGCGGGCCGCTACCTGCGGAAATCGGCAACCTCGCCAGCTTGCAAGACCTGTGGCTCTACAATAACCAGTTGAGCGGGCCGCTACCTGCGGAAATCGGCAACCTCGCCAATTTGCAATCCCTCGACCTCTTCAATAACCAGTTGAGCGGACCAATACCGGCCGAAATTGGCAACCTCGCCAACTTGGAAGACCTGTGGCTCTCCGTTAACGAACTGAGCGGGGAGATCCCGGCCGAAATCGGCAATCTCGCCAATTTGCAATCCCTCCTGCTCGACGAAAATCAGTTGAGCGGACCGCTACCGGCCGAACTCGGCAACCTCGCCAGCTTGCAAGAACTGTGGTTCTCTGATAACCAACTGAGCGGGGAGATCCCGACGGAAATCGGCGACCTCGCCAATTTGCAATCCCTCCTGCTCGACTCAAACCAGTTGAGCGGGCCGCTACCTGCGGAAATCGGCAACCTCACCAATTTGAAAGACCTGTGGCTCTCTCATAACCCGTTCAGCGGACCCATCCCGCTCAGCCTGGTCGGCGCCCCGCTCACTACCTTCTGGTACGACAACACCGATCTGTGCGTCCCGGCGGATGCAACCCTGCGGGAATGGCTGGCTGCCATCATGCACCACGAAGGCACCGACACCGACTGCGGCACCCAAACCGACACCTAGTACCGCTTCCTTTGGTCGCCTGATCCGGCTTTGCCGGAACTGGAATTAACGGAGGGCGGACATTCCTGTCCGCCATTACCTCATTACGGCAGGTTGCCTGCCGCTTTCCTCGCCGCTGCAACAGGAAATAAAAAATAGCCACAAAAGAACGCAAAGAGCACAAAAAAACACACTGTTCCCAATTCCTGTCCCTTGGGGAGAGCTGATTCAGAAGAAGGGTCTTGACCACGGATCCCGCTTCGCCAGAAGGCTACGGCAGGACAAGTTACACGGATAAGCACGGATGAAGCGCCCAAGGGCGCGAATGAGGAATTAGGAATGCTTCGATTTGGATGTTGGCGGGTGGAGAGAATTTCTCCGGAAGATGGATGATGGGGGAGATTCATCAACAACGCTTCCTTTGGTCGCTTGGTCCGGCTATGCCGGAACTGGAGTTAACGGAGGGCGGACATTCCTGTCCGCCATTACCTCATTACGGCAGGTTGCCTGCCGCTTTCCTCGCCGCTGCAACAGGAAATAAAAAATAGCCACAAAAGAACGCAAAGAGCACAAAAAAACACACTGTTCCCAATTCCTGTCCCTTGGGGAGAGCTGATTCAGAAGAAGGGTCTTGACCACGGATCCCGCTTCGCCAGAAGGCTACGGCAGGACAAGTTACACGGATAAGCACGGATGAAGCGCCCAAGGGCGCGAATGAGGAATTAGGAATGCTTCGATTTGGATGTTGGCGGGTGGAGAGAATTTCTCCGGAAGATGGATGATGGGGGAGATTCATCAACAACGCTTCCTTTGGTCGCTTGGTCCGGCTATGCCGGAACTGGAGTTAACGGAGGGCGAACATTCCTGTCCTCCATTTCCATTACCTCTTTATGGCAGGTTGCCTGCCGCTTCTCCCCGACACTCCAACAGAAATAGAAAAAATAGCCACAGAAGGCACAAAGGCACAAAGGCACAAAGGCACAAAGGCACAAAGGCACAAAGGCACAAAGGCACAAAGGCACAAAGGCACAAAGGCACAAAGGCACAAAGGCACAAAGGCACAAAGGCACAAAGGCACAAAGGCACAAAGGCACAAAGGCACAAAGGCACAAAGGCACAAAGGCACAAAGGCACAAAGGCACAAAGGCACAAAGGCACAAAGGCACAAAGGCACAAAGTGAGTGGGGTCAGAACATATCGAGATTTGATCGTTTGGCAAAAGGGAATCGACTTGGTGACAAAAATCTATGGACTGACCCGCAATTTTCCTGCCTCTGAAGTATACGGCTTAACTTCGCAAATCCGCCGCTGCTCTGTTTCGATTCCAAGCAACATTGCTGAAGGTTACGGACGAAGGTCCACTCAAGAATACATTCGGTTCCTTCAAATAGCGTCCGGGTCCTTATTTGAACTTCAAACCCAGTTGCAAATTTCAGCCAATCTAGATTTCATCGGAAAAGATCAATTTGCGGATTTGGAAAATCTCACATCTGAAATCGACCGCATGCTTTCCGCCTTAATTTATTCCATCAAAGATTCTTCAATCTGAGACCTAATTCCCTTTGTGCCTTTCTCCCCCCAATTCCCCAATTCCACCACTCCACCATTCCCCATCCCCATCCCCATTCCTGATTGGCGCGCCCAGCGCGCCTTTTTCCTTGCTGCCCGACGGGCCAGAACCAAACTTCTCCACCCTTGGCAAGGGAGAGATGGCAGAGTGGTCGAATGCGGCGGTCTTGAAAACCGTTGTACCGCAAGGTACCGGGGGTTCGAATCCCTCTCTCTCCGCCATAAGGCGCCCAAGGGCGCCAATTAGGAATTAGGAATGAGGAATGAGGGAGAAGGGAGGGAGTGGTGGAATGGTGGAGTGATGGAATTGGGGAGAGAGATCAGGGTCACAATCACGATTATGGGGACAGGGAAGCGCCCAGTTCCACGCAGCATCGCTACTCAACCGGGACCTCCCAACAGGCAGTTACGCCAACGGCGTTAAACTCCAAAGCCCAGCGTCGCGCAGCACACGCTGGGTTACCGATCATCCCTACGACCGAACCCCAACGGGGTTCCACAAATAATCCCCAAAATACCAATTAAATAAACCCATTCCCCAGCATCTATTGATAACCTGTTACGAAACTGTAGGAGGGGGTTTATCCCCCGATCTTCCAAGTGGCCTCACCGCAATCGCGGCATAAAGCCGCTCCTACACCTAAAAACCAATACTCCGGAGCCTATCCCAGAACCCTTCCCCCCCATTCCTAATTCCTAATTGGCGCGCCCCAGCGCGCCTCCACTCCATCACTCCATCACTCCATCACTCCACCACTCCCTCTCCCCATTCCTAATTGGCGCGCCCCAGCGCGCCTCCCCTCCATCATTCCAACACTCCACCACTCCATCATTCCCTCCTCCTTCTTCCTTCTTCCTTCTTCCTTCGCGCCCCCGGCGCCTCCCCTCTCTCTCTGAACTCTTTCCTCTTCTCCCCGCGCTCTTTGCGAGAGTCACTCCCATCATTCCCCACCTTCCTGCGAGTCACCTCTCTACCCATCACTCCAACATTCCATCACTCCACCACTCCCTCTCCCCATTCCTAATTGGCGCGCCCCAGCGCGCCTCCCCTCATTCCATCACTCCACCACTCCATCATTCCACCACTCCCTCTCCCCATTCCTAATTGGCGCGCCCCAGCGCGCCTGCGCTACCAATCGGTCAGACGTTCCAGTTTGTCGTCCGCGACGGTCCAGAGTTTCATGAGCATGCTGTGGCGCATATCCACCAGTTCCGGCCGGTGGGAGGCCTGTAGGGAAAGGTTGTTCAATTCCTCGGGATCCTCCAGCAGATCGAAGAGCACTTCACCTCCGTTCTTGTGGTAAGCATATTTGTAGCGCTCGGTTTGGATCATGCGCATGCTGGAGGTTTCGGAGTAGGTATGATCCCTTACGTTTTCCCCTTCCTTGAGCAAGGGCCAGAGGGACAGGCCATTGACGGAACGGGGAATCGGCGTCCGGGCCGCCTCCAGCAGGGTCGGCATGACGTCGACCGCGCTGACCAGGTTGTGCACCACCCCCAGGGCCGGGATGCCCGGACCGGTCATGACCAGGGGCACGGTGTATACGGTTTTGTAGGCAAAGGAGTTCTTGCTGTTTTGTCCATGGTCGCCCAAGTGGTCGCCGTGGTCGCTGGTCAGGGCAATAAGGGTACTTTGGTATATCCCCGCCTCTTTCAGGGCTCCCACCATGGCCCCTATCCAGTGGTCCGCGTCCGATACCATGCCGTAGAAACACTGGCGATAGTGTCGCCAATACTCCTCGTCATCATCCCGGTAACGGGCGTTGGCCTTCTCATAGGAAGCCGGCAGCCGGCGCAACTGCTCCTCACTTTCCAGGAGGCGGGGGGGAAATTGTTTTCCGTTGTACTTGTCGAAATCCCGCGCCGGCGGATTCAGGGGAGGGTGGGGCGCGTAGAATCCGGCGTGCAGGAAGAAAGGCCGCCCGGCATTGCGCCGGATAAAGCGAACGGACTGGTCGCCCACGAATGCGGCTTGGGTCCACTCCGCTTTCCCGGGAAAGATTTCCGCCATGGCCCGGCGTTGCAGGGGCAGTCCCAGATTGCCGGCTTCCCGGGCCTCGGGGCCGATGGCCTCCAACCACCTCCCGTAGGCGTCGTCGTAACAGCCCGGCTCATCGCTCAGCAGCATTTCATCGAAGCCGTAGGGAGGATGGGGGCCACGGTGATCCCGCTCCTTGTGGGGCCAGAAGTGCAGCTTGCCGATTTGGCCGGTAAAATAACCGTTGTCCCCGAGCACGTGCTGGATGCAGATCTCGTCCTGCGGCAGGGGCACCCCGTTGGTAATGACTCCGTGGTTTTGGGGAAACCTGCCCGTGAACAGACTGGCCCGGCTGGGCATGCAGGCGTTGGCGGCTATCTGGTGACGGATGAAGGACTGCCCCTCCCGCACCAACCGGTCCATATGCGGGGTGACCATGTGAGGGAAACCGTTGGCTGCGATGTTATCCACCCGCATGTGGTCGAGGGTGATGAGGATGATGTTGGGCCGGTCGCCTGCCGCCCGTGACTCCGGCTGGTATTCCCGCAGCTTGTAGACCTGCCCCGAGGCCTGCCTGGGCAGCCAAAGCGCCGGGATGACCCAAACAAGAAATAGGACTCCTATGCTTCCCAAGCTCATCGCGCGCATCGCGCATCGCGTGTTATCTATTAATAATAGAATGGTTCCCGTTACTTTTGGGACAGGGCTTTGAAAGTAAAGCGTTTTGAAATGCACTCCTTTCCCGCCGGGACCCCCAAGCGCCCAAGGGCGCCAATTAGGAATTAGGAATTAGGAATGAGGGAGAAGGGAGGGAGTGGTGGAATGGTGGAGTGATGGAATTGGGGAGAGAGATCAGGGTCACAATCACGATTATGGGGACAGGGAAGCGCCCAGTTCCACGCAGCATCGCTACTCAACCGGGACCTCCCAACAGGCAGTTACGCCAACGGCGTTAAACTCCAAAGCCCAGCGTCGCGCAGCACACGCTGGGTTACCGATCATCCCTACGACCGAACCCCAACGGGGTTCCACAAATAATCCCCAAAATACCAATTAAATAAACCCATTCCCCAGCATCTATTGATAACCTGTTACGAAACTGTAGGAGGGGGTTTATCCCCCGATCTTCCAAGTGGCCTCACCGCAATCGCGGCATAAAGCCGCTCCTACACCTAAAAACCAATACTCCGGAGCCTATCCCAGAACCCTTCCCCCCATTCCTAATTCCTAATTGGCGCGCCCCAGCGCGCCTCCACTCCATCATTCCACCACTCCATCACTCCATCACTCCAATTCCCCCATTCCTAATTGGCGCGCCCCAGCGCGCCTCCACTCCATCATTCCAACACTCCACCACTCCATCATTCCCTCCTCCTTCTTCCTTTTTCCTTTTTCCTTCGCGCCCCCGGCGCCTCCCCTCTCTCTCTGAACTCTTTCCTCTGAACTCTTTCCTCTTCTCTCCGCGCTCTTTGCGAGAGTCACTCCCATCATTCCCCACCTTCCTGCGAGTCACCTCTCTACCCATCACTCCCCCATTCCATCATTCCATCACTCCAATTCCCCCATTCCTAATTGGCTCGCCGTAGCGCGCCTTCTCCCCGAGCCCCCGGCGCCTCCCCCCTCTCTCTGAACTCTTTCCTCTGAACTCTTTCCTCTTCTCCCCGCGCTCTTTGCGAGAGTCTCTCCCCTCCCCATCCACCTTCCCGAGAGCCACCCCCTCAACCCATCACTCCAACATTCCATCACTCCACCACTCCCTCTCCCCATTCCTAATTGGCGCGCCGCAGCGCGCCTTCTCCCCGAGCCCCCGGCGCCTCCCCCCTCTCTCTGAACTCTTTCCTCTGAACTCTTTCCTCTTCTCCCCGCGCTCTTTGCGAGAGTCTCTCCCCTCATTCCCCACCTTCCTGCGAGTCACCTCTCTACCCATCACTCCCCCATTCCATCACTCCAATTCCCCCATTCCTAATTGGCTCGCCGTAGCGCGCCTTCTCCCCGAGCCCCCGGCGCCTCCCCCCTCTCTCTGAACTCTTTCCTCTTCTCCCCGCGCTCTTTGCGAGAGTCTCTCCCCTCCCCATCCACCTTCCCGAGAGCCACCCCCTCAACCCATCACTCCAACATTCCATCACTCCACCACTCCCTCTCCCCATTCCTAATTGGCGCGCCGCAGCGCGCCTTCTCCCCGAGCCCCCGGCGCCTCCCCTCTCTCTCTGAACTCTTTCCTCTGCTCCCCACCAAGCCAAATCTACCCACGAACCATTATCTGAAATTAAAATCCATGAAAAATCTGAATAAATCAGCCTTTCCGCAAAAATTAGACTTGCAGTTTGGACACGATACCTTACCGTCTCCACAAAATGTTTAATGACCGGGGCTTTAGTCCTGGACTCAGACTCGAAAATATGGCAAAACGCCTCAACTCAATCTAACCTTTGAAAGCTTGTTCAGAGGTTCTCTCTCACCATTCCACTCCACCCCCTCGGTTGCCCCTCTCCATGAGTTCGACAACCATTTGGACGGTTGGTTTGGAGCTATGTTAAGAATATCATTTTTTTCCTTGACGGTAGCTTGACACCTGTGACTAGCTTCTTTTTTCACCATCCTTATTATCGCCTAATTTTACCTCTACCAATGAATCAAATAGAAGGAGACTCCATAATGATTACAGAAAACACCAATCTTTGGCGCTTAGGCCTGAATTCCCTAACTAAAGGCTTCGGTCGCATGCTTCCCCGGAGCGGCCGACAAAAGCAGTCAGGGAACGGTTGGTCGCCCTTGGCGGTTTTTTCCGCCTTTGCGGCAACGCTGCTGGCCTTCCCGCAAGAAACTCTGGCCCAACAAACAACGGACCCGTCAGTGATGTTCGCCAGCGACGCCTACACCGCCAACGAGGAAGGGGGCGCCATCACCATAACGGTGACCCTGAGCAGGAACGTGGAACCCTGATAATAATACGGATACTTTGACCGTCCCGATCTTGAGCAGTCGGACAGGGACTGGTGATGCATCCTATTATTTGGGTGATACTGAGGGAAGTACTACTGTTGATTTGGAATTCGCCCCAGGCAGCCGGAGCAGGACCTTCACCTTCACGGCCACCAACGATGGCGATGAAAATAATCCGGAGCTGACAGATGGCATGATCGAATTGAGGATCGGCAGTTTGCCGCAGGGGGTCGACGAGGGAACGCCCGCGACCGCCACGGTGACGGTGGTGGATAACGACCGGACACCCTTGCAGGTCTACTTTGCCCAGAACACCTACACGGCCACGGAGGGTGTAACGCCCGCCACGATAACGGTGAGCGTGTCTCCGACACCGGACCGTTCAATTACGATCCCGATCAAGGTCAAGGCCGATGCCGGGACGGAGGAACCGGATCCTGATGTGTCGGGATCAGGGGACTATATGGTTTCAGTCGAGTCAGTGACGCTGGGCCAGAATACAACTTCGGTAACCTTTACAGTTACCGCCCATCAGGATAACGACGCGGACAACGAAGGGATCACCTTGAGCTTCGGCGATTTGCCGGCGGACGTCTCCGCGCGGACTTATGAGACGACCAGGGTTGCTTTGGCGGATGACGGGGTGAAGCCTCTGGTGGTGTCTTTTGCGGAGAAGGAATACACGGTCACCGAGCCGCCGTCTGATGCGGACGAGGCCGAGGATTTCACTGATGATGAGGTGGAGATTACGGTGAGCCTGAACGTTGCGGCGGACCGCGCAGTGAGGGTACCCATCTCCATCACATCGGGCACTGGAGTGCAACTGCCGACCGGCTTCAATGCAGTGACTTTCCTGTCCGGCGAGCAGACCAAAACGTTCAAAGTCACGGCTATCGACGATACAGACCAGATCGACAATGAGGTCACCTTGAGCATCGGCGATTTGACTAGAAATGTCACGGCGGGAGATCCGGATGAGACGGTTGTGACCGCGATCGACATGGACCGGGATGCCTTGATGGTGTCCTACGCCGCGGCCACCTATACGGCCAATGAGGAAGATGGGAATCCTGTTACGGTGACAGTGACTTTGAGCCCGGCGTCAACCCGAGACGCAGCAATTATGATTCCGATCACCACCACTCCCAAGGAGGGGGACTTTGTACTGGCTGGCTCTGACCTGATGACAGGTGACGACGGGGGGATGTTTTTGATGTTTTCAGGAGGCGTGTCGAGCGTAACGTTCACCATCATGGCCACGGACGATTTGGACGTCCTGGACGACCGGGTCATACTGGGCTTCGGCAAGTTGCCGCAGGACGTCACCACGGGCACCCAGGCCACGGCTTCGGTGACTCTGAAGGACGACAGGCGAACTCCCTACCTGGTCACCTTCGGCAATGTGGCCTATACGGCTGACGAGCCTAAAGCTGGCGAGGATGCCGTTGCTGCCACCGTGACGGTGAGCCTGAACCGAAACGCGGATCGGCAATTGACCATCCCCATCACCACCGACCCGTCAAGCGGTGACTTTGATTTGTCAGGCTTGACAAACAACTCAGTGACTATTCTCCCCGGATCGCAGACCGCAACGTTCACCATTTCGGCCACCATTGATGCGGATACTGACGACGAGACGGTCACGCTGAGCTTCGGCGATGATTTGCCTGAGGATGTCACCGCGGTCATGGTCCCCGGCGTGGACGAGGAGGACATGCCCATTCAAATGATACGAACAGCCACGGTGACCCTGGCGGATGCCAACCGCAATTCGGTGATCGTGATGTTCGCTTCGGCCAAATACACTGCCACCGAGAACGGCGCCCCTGCCACCGTAACGGTGACGGCAGACAAGGAGCCGAACCGGGATATTGAGATTCCTATCAAGACCAATCCCGAGAAGGGAGACTTTTCCCTTGAAGCTGCCATGGTGACGATCCAGAGTGGTGCCACCACCGGGACAGTCGAAGTCACAGCCGCGAAAGACACAGACCTTAGCGACGAAACGGTTACCCTGAGCTTCGGCGATTTGCCGCTCGATGTCAGCGCCGGCCCGCGCAAGACCACCGCGGTGACGCTGAAAGACGACAATGATGCTAAGATGACGGTGTCCTTCGGCGCGGCCACCTACTCGTTCAAAGAGGAAGCCACAGGCAAGGTGACGGTGAAGCTGAGTGGAAAAACGGAGACGGAATTGTCCATCCCGATCACCTTTACAGACCATATGGTGGATGACAACATACAGGCTAGCGGGGTTAATGGTCCAGGCACAGTGACGATCGAGGCAGACAAGGATAGCGCGACGTTTGATGTCATTCAACCTCACGATGGGAACTTTGATAACGAAGAAGTCAAGTTTGCCATCGGCGATTTGACGGGTGCTGGCTTGGAAGATGTAGTCAAAGGCACGCCGGCAGAGACCACCGTGACGCTGGTGGATAACGACCGCACGGCCTTGACCGCGTTCTTCGGCGGGTCCACCTACTCCGCCATGGAGGGAGGCGAGGGCGCCACCGTGACGGTGCTTTTGACTGCAGACCCGACCCGCCCCATGGTTGAGATCCCCATCGTCACTACTCCCAAGACAGGGGCCTTCCAACTGGTAGATAACGAGGAGACGCCAATGGCGCTTGCAGATAACAAGTTGGTCTTCGCCACAGGCGAGAATATCAAAATGTTCAGGGTCATGGCCACCGACGATGAGAACGTTACCAACGATATGGTCCAGTTGAGCTTCGGCGATTTGCCGCCCGATGTCAAAGCCGGCTCCCCATCGTCCGCCACGGTTACCCTGGTGGATGACCTGGAAAGCAAGTGGGCCGTGTCCTTCGGCACCACTTCCTACACCGCTGACGAAGGAGGAGAAGCCGTCACGGTAACCGTGCTTTTGAGCCAGAGGGCCATCCACAAATTGGAAATTCCCATCGAACCCGATCCAACTGGCGGAGATTTCTTCAGCCTCTCCACCCGGACAGCCGTCTTCAACCCTGGCGAGCGGAGCTTTACCTTCACCGTTACGCCGGAGCATGATGTCAACAAGGACGACGATGAGATAACTTTGTCCTTCGGCCCCTTGCCGGAAGAAGTTCTCGAGGGCTCGCAGACAGAGGCCAAAGTGACGCTGGTGGATGACGACCTGGATGCTTTGCAGGTGTCCTTCGGCGAGGCCTCCTACACGGCCACCGAGGAAGGGACCGCAGCCACAGTTGAAGTGAGTCTGAACCAAGCGGCGGACCGGCAAGTGGTCATCAAAGTCGCCACCACCCCCGCTGAGGGAGACTTTACCTTGTCAACAGACGAACTGGTCTTCTACGAAGGCACCACGAGCCAGACGGTCACGGTTGCGGCCAGCGCCGACGATGACGTTAGAGACGACAGCGTCACGCTGCGCTTCACCGAATTGCCCAAAGGTGTCAGCGCCGGCTCGCAGGCCTCCACCACCGTAAGGCTGGCGGATGACGACGTGACGCCATTAACGGTGTCGTTTGCCTCGGCCACCTATTCTGCCACCGAGGGGGGCTCCGACGGGGCCGACGAGGTGACGGTGACGGTGAATTTGAGCCCAGCCGCTGACCGGGAAGTTACCATCCCGATCAAGGCAACGGCGGGAAGTCGTGAGCTGTCTGCCTCGCAAGTGGTCATTGCCAAGGATGGACGGAGCGGCACCTTTACGGTCACGGCCCAGGATGATTCGGACGTCAGTGACGAATCGATAAAGTTGACCTTTGGCTCTTTGCCTCCCAAGGTCAAGAAAGGCACGCCGGCAGAGTCCACCGTTACCATAGTGGATGACGACCGGGCAGAGCTGACCGTGAACTACGAACTGGCCAGCTACGCCGCGGTTGAAGAAGATGCCTCCAACGGCAACGCCGCCGAAGTGACGGTGACTGTTAGCCCTGCGGCGGACCGGACCATCATAATTCCGATCACCACCAGGCCCGCCAGCGGAGACTTTGAGCTGGACATCACGGAAGTGGAAATTCCCATTGGCTCGACTCAAGGATTGGTCTACGTCACCGCCAAGGATGATGACGACACTTCGGACGAAACGGTCACCTTAAGCTTCGGCGATCTGCCCGTGGACGTGACGGGAGGCTCCCAGCGGACCACTTCCGTGACCCTGCAGGATGACGGCCGGAGGGCTCTTACCGTTGCCTTTGGCGCGGCCACTTATACCGCCACGGAGGCAGCTGATGATGATGCTGATGCCGCCGAGGTCACAGTGATGGTGCGCTTGAACCAGGCTTCGGACCGGACACTGACCATCCCCCTCACCAATGAGCCGACGGGAGGAACAACCTATTCAACGTTACCTGAGACTGTGACTATTCCCAGTGGCGATCGGAGCGTGTCGTTCACAATCACCGACACTCGAGATGAAAATGATGTGGAAGACGACGTTATCGAGTTTAGTATCGGCGACCTGAGTACGCCTGACCTGAATGATGTCGAAGAAGGCACGACGACGAAAACCAAGGTGACAATAGTGGATAGCAACCGGCAAGCCCTGAGGGTGGCCTTTGGCGCGGCCAGCTACTCCACCAACGAGCAACACCCCGACCTCGATACACAACCCGCCGCGGCGATGGTGATGGTGACTTGATCCTTCCGGCGGATGAAACGGCTTCGGACCGGGAGGTAGTGATCCCGATCACCACCAATCCGGCCAACGGAGACTTTGAGGTGGAAGATTCCGGCGACGACAGTTTTGATTCTTCCAACGGCAATTTGACTTTCGCCGCGGGCGCCGATCTGACCAGGACCATCTTGGTCACGGCCAAGAACGATGCGGACACGGCTAACGATACGGTGACGTTGGGCTTCGGCGATTTGCCGGTGGGCGTGAGCCGAGGATCGCAGGGGACGACCAGAGTGACCCTGACGGATGACCGGCAGAGGCCTCTGGTGGTGACCTTTGCCGTCGCCACCTACACGACCATGGAGGGCGGCGACGCTGTCGAGGTGAGGGTGAATCTGACCCCGGCGGCCGACCGAAATGTAACGATCCCGATCATCGCCACCGGTGTGGATGGAGAATATGAATCTCCAACTACAGTAAGTTTCGTTGCCGGAGATAGATCCAAGACGATCAAGGTCAAGGCCTTGGATGATCCCAGCGACATCACGGACGGTCAGGTGGATTTGACTTTTGACACTGGTAACGACGATTGGCCACATAAACTCAGCATAGGCTCGCAGTCCACCACCACGGTGATGCTGTTGGATGACGACCGGAAGGCCCTGACCGTGGCCTTCGATGCAGCCGAATACTTTGCCGAGGAAGGCGGGGATCCCGCCAAGGTGATGTTGAGTCTGAACGAGACGGCGGACCGCGAAGTGAGGGTCCCGGTCAGGGCCTCCGGACCTACGCAAGCCTTTGTCATGGAGGGGGTAGTAGTCTTCGAGAGCGGCAAGAAGTCCGCCACTTTGGAAGTCACGGCCCTCGACGATGAGAATCAGCAAAACGAACGCGTCACCCTGAGCCTCGGCGCCTTGCCGCAGGATGTCACCGCGGGCGACCCGGCCACCACTACGGTGGTCCTGTCCGATGACACGAAGACGAAGTTGATCGCGTCCTTTGGCGAGGCCACCTATACCGCCACCGAGCAGGGAGACGCCGTCATGGTGACGGTGAATCTGAGCTCCCCGGCAGACCGGCCCGTAACGATCCAGTTGGCTACCACCGCGGCGAAAGAGAACTTCAGTCTTTCAGCGACGTCGGTGTCGTTTGCATTGGACCAGCAAAGCGCGACGTTCGAAGTTTCCGCCCTGAACGATAACGACTTGGTCGACGATATGGTCGAGCTGGGCCTGAGGGATTTACCCGAGGACGTCGTGGAAGGGGTGCAAGCCACCACCACGGTGAGCCTGCTGGATAACGACCGGGAAGCCTTGCTGGTGTCCTTTGCCGAGGCCACCTACACGGTCCTGGAAGGTTTGGATCTTGAAATAACGGTGAATTTGGACAAGGAGACGGACCGTAACGTAAAGATCCCGATCATGGTGACCACGGGAGACTTTGAGCTGCCGGAAACCATGTTGGACTTTACAGTAGGTCAGGATACCCAGAGCTTCACCATTACCGCCGATCAACAACAGGACGAGGATGTGCTCGACACTACGTTCGAGTTGGGCTTCGGCGAACAACTGCCGCAGGATGTCAGCGCGGCCGAGATGAATGCCACCACCATGGTAACCTTCACGGATGACGACCGGGCCGCCCTTGTGGCGTCCTTCGCCGAGGCTGAATACTCCGCCACGGAAGGATGGGACGTTACCGTAATGGTGACCTTGGACCAAATGGCCGACCGTGAAGTCATCATCCCCATCACCACTGCTTCGGCGGAAGGACACGAAGGACACTTTGAACTGTCCGCCACCGAAGTGGTCTTTGCCATAGGCGAAGAGAGCGCGGAGATTAACGTCATGGCCGCTCTGGATGATGACCTCGAGGACGAGATGGTGACGTTGGGCTTCGGCGATTTGCCGGCGGATGTCACCGCGGGCGAGCAAGCCACCGCCGTGGTAACGCTTACGGATGACATGTTGACGACGCTGACCGTGTCCTTTGGCGAGGCCGAATACGAGGCCCTGGAGAATGGGGGAGACGCCATAGTGATGGTGAGTCTGAACGAAGCGGCCGACCGTGAAGTAACCATCCTGATCACCACTGATCCGGCGGAAGGAGACTTTGAAGTGTCCGCCATGGAAGTGGTCTTCGCCGAAGGCGATATGACCAAGGAGATTACCGTCAAGGCCCTTATAGATGATAACCTTGAGGACGAGATGGTCACCTTGAGCTTGGACGATTTGCCCTTGCACGTCACCTCAGGCGCGAACTCAACCACTGCTGTGACGCTTACGGATGACATGGAGAAGGCGTTGACCGTAGCCTTCGGCGAGGCCGAGGGCACGGCCATGGAGGGCGGCGACGCCGCCACGGTGACGGTGAACCTGAACGAAGCCTCGGACCGTGAAGTAACCATCCCGATCACCGCTGATCCGGCGGAAGGAAGCTTTGAACTGTCCGCCACCGAAGTGGTCTTTGCCGAAGGTGAAATGAGTAAGGAGATCACCGTCACGGCCAGCTACGATGATGACCTCGATGACGGTATGGTCACGTTGGGCCTCGGCGACTTGCCGGTGCACGTCACCGCGGGCGAGCAAGCCACCGCCGTGGTAGCGCTGGCGGATGACATGTTGAAGGCGCTGACCGTGTCCTTTGGCGAGGCCCAGTACGAGGCCAAAGAGAATTGGGGAGACGCCATAGTGATGGTGAACCTGAACGAAGCCTCGGACCGTGAAATAACCATCCCGATCACCGCTGATCCGGCGGAAGGAAGCTTTGAACTGTCCGCCACCGAAGTGGTCTTTGCCGAAGGTGAAATGAGTAAGGAGATCACCGTCACAGCCACTCTGGATGATGACCTTGATGACGGTATGGTCACGTTGGGCCTCGGCGAATTGCCGGTGCACGTCACCGCGGGCGAGCAAGCCACCGCCGTGGTAGCGCTGGCGGATGACATGTTGAAGGCGCTGACCGTGTCCTTTGGCGAGGCCCAGTACGAGGCCAAAGAGAATTGGGGAGACGCCATAGTGATGGTGAACCTGAACGAAGCCTCGGACCGTGAAATAACCATCCCGATCACCGCTGATCCGGCGGAAGGAAGCTTTGAACTGTCCGCCATGGAGGTGACCTTTGCCGAAGGCGAAATGACCAAGGAAATTACCGTCAAGGCCACTCTGGATGATGACCTTGATGACGAGATGGTCACCTTGAGCTTGGGCGATTTGCCGGTGCACGTCACCTCAGGCGCGAACTCAACCACTGCTGTGACGCTTACGGATGACATGTTGAAGGCGTTGACCGTAGCCTTCGGCGAGGCCGAGGGCACGGCCATGGAGGGCGGCGACGCCGCCACGGTGATGGTCAGTCTGAGCGAGGCCTCGGACCGTGAAATAACCATCCCGATCACCGCTGATCCGGCGGAAGGAAGCTTTGAACTGTCCGCCACCGAAGTGGTCTTTGCCGAAGGTGAAATGAGTAAGGAGATCACCGTCACGGCCAGCTACGATGATGACCTCGAAGACGGTATGGTCACGTTGGGCCTCGGCGACTTGCCGGTGCACGTCACTGTAGGCGAGCAAGCTACCACGACGGTAACGCTGACCGATGATGGGCTTGTTCCTCTGATGGTGACCTTTGCCGAAACCACCTACACGGCCACCGAGGGCGGCGACGCTGCCACCGTGGCAGTAAGGCTGAACAGGGAGGCCAACCGCGAAGTAACCATCCCCATCACCATGGATCCGGCGGATGGACCCTATACAATATCCGACTCGGAAGTGGTTTTTGCCGCAGGCGAGACGAGGAAAAATATTACCGTCACCGCCACCTTGGACGCGGATGTCGACGATGCCATGGTCGCGTTGGGCTTTGGCGAGTTGCAGGAGCGGGTCAACGCGGGAGCGGAAGCCACTGCGGTGGTAACGCTGGCCGACGACGGGCTGGTTCCTCTGATGGTGTCCTTTGACGCGGCTGAGTACAGCGCTCACGAGGGTGGCGACGCCGCCTCCGTATGGGTGAATCTGAACGTAGCCTCCGACCGTAGTGTCACCATCCCCATCACCGCTAATCCGGCGAGTGGAGACTTTGAAATCTCCGCCATGGAAGTGACCTTTGCCGCAGGTGAAATGAGCAAGGGGATCGACGTCATGGCTACCCTGGATGATGACGTTGACGACGATATGGTCACCTTGAGCCTCGGGGCTTTGCCCAACAGAGTCGACGCGGGGGCCAATGCCTCTGCCATGGTGACGCTCGTGGATGACGGGCTGGTTCCTCTGATGGTGTCCTTTGACGCGGCCGAGTACAGCGCTCACGAGGGTGGCGACGCCGCCTCCGTATGGGTGAATCTGAACGTAGCCTCCGACCGTAGTGTCACCATCCCCATCACCGCTAATCCGGCGAGTGGAGACTTTGAAATCTCCGCCATGGAAGTGACCTTTGCCGCAGGTGAAATGAGCAAGGGGATCGACGTCATGGCTACCCTGGATGATGACGTTGACGACGATATGGTCACCTTGAGCCTCGGGGCTTTGCCCAACAGAGTCGACGCGGGGGCCAATGCCTCTGCCATGGTGACGCTCGTGGATGACGGGCTGGTTCCCTTGGTCGTATCCTTTGACGCGGCCGAGTACAGCGCTACTGAGGACGGCGCAGCCGCCTCCGTATGGGTGAACCTGGACCAGGCGTCCGACCGTGATGTCACTATCCCGATCACCACTGATCCGGCGGAAGGAGACTTTGCACTGTCCGCCAACGAGGTAGTCTTCGCCGCAGGCGATATGAGCAAGGAGATCACCGTCACCGCCGCAGGCGATGATGATGTTGACGACGAAATGGTCATGTTGGCCCTCGGCGCTTTGCCCAATAGAGTTACCGCGGGCGACCCGGCTAGTGCTATGGTCTCCCTGATTGACAAAGGCTATACGGTAACCTTTGCCCAGGCTCGTCAAACAGTCCGGGAGAGCGAGCGGGGCACAGTCACCGCAAACATCTCCCCGGCAGCGAATGGGCAAGTGACCGTACCATTGTCAGTGACCCACCAAGGTGGAGCCACACCCAACGACTATAGCGGAGTTCCGGGATCCCTGGCATTTGCCGGAGGTTCGAACCAGGCAACCTTTACCGTTGCGGTAATGGCTGACGAAGAGAACGATCCCGGTGAATCCATCGACGTGAGTTTTGGAACCTTGCCGGATAAGGTAAATGCTGGCGACCTCACCACGACCACGGTGGTATTCGAGCAATTCCGGACTCCACAACAATTCTCCCGGACCTTGCAAGCTGCCTTGGCAGTGGTTGCAGGCGCAATGGGAGATAGCGCCGTAGGCGCCATAGAAAGCCGGTTTGAGCGGTATCGCGAAAATATGGTGGGTGGAACTTCCACCGCCGCAGATGCCTTCGAACGGACCTATGGCCACTGGAGCGACATGGAGTCTCCGGGCTTGGCAATGTCGGGTCACCAAGGAGCAAGCGGTATGGATTACGGTTTTGCACCGATGGCCACGACGACCCCGGGAACCGGATTGACTACTGGTTCGAGTAGATATGGTAGAAGCCATACTTCCGGATCGATGCAGGATGCTATCTCTCTGGGTGCCCTGACCAGCACGGCTCGTCCCGGTGAATCCGTCATCGCTTCCGGATACGGCATGGCGCCGAATTCGGAAGGTCAGAATGTCAACTTCTCCGGTGTGGCATTTGAAATGGCCATGGAACATGGAGACGAAGGAAAGTTCACGCCGGTGGTGTGGGTCCAAGGAGATCTGCAGCGCTTTGACGGAGAAATCGAGGATATCGGTATGGACTTCGACGGTGGTCTCGATGCGATCCACCTTGGAGTCGACCTCTATTCCAACGGTCAGACCTTGGCAGGGGTTTCGCTGATGCAAAGCTGGGGAGACCTGGATTACACCGACGACGGTGTGGACGGCTCCTTGGATAGCAGCATGAGCACTTTCCACCCCTATGTCTACTTTCAGGCTAACCAAAAACCTGGGAGTATGGGGCATACTGGGCTTCGGAAGCGGTAGCGTAAATGTGAGCGAACCGGACCGGTCTCACGAATTCGATGCCGACTTCAGCATGTTTGCAGGTGGAGTCAGGTCTGTGCTGAACAGGCGGGACAATAACGAGCTGGGCCTGAGCGCCGATGCCTTCATGGCAGAGCTCTCCACGGATGCCGCGGATGACATTCCGGGTGTGAAGGGAGAAGCCCAGCGTGCCCGGGTAATGGTCGATTGGTTGCAGAACAGCACCATGGCCGAGGGACAGGATCTCGCTTGGAAGGCCGAAATCGGCGGTCGCTTCGATGGCGGTGACGGTATCCAAGGCGCCGGTATAGAAGCTGGATTCCGCGTAGGATTGGTCGATTCCGACCAAGGGCTTGACGTGGCACTGGGCGCACGTGCCCTGTTGCTGCACGAAAACGACGCCTCCGATTACGGAATAGGTGTGCAAGTCACTTGGGATCCAGGCGAACAGCGGAAAGGCATGGTAGCCTCGTTAGGAAGTTCGTATGGACAAGATAGAGGCGGCAGCACCTCGCTGTGGGATAATGGCAACTCGGTCCGCGCTACAGGCATTGGAGCGATGTGGCAGGAAACCCAGCTCCGCGTGGACGGTGAGATCGGTTACGCCGGCATCCTCACTCCGCTCGGTCTGCCTGGCACGGTTATGCCCTACAGCCGGGCCCGTTGGAGCGGATATGGCCAAGAGTTCGGCGTCGGCACCAGATGGATGCCCTCAGAGAATTCTGAGAACACCCTCCTGCCGGCAACCTTCGAGCTGGAAGGCCTGAGCCGCGAAACCCGGAGGGGTCTGAACGATATCGCAGTCCTGTTGCGCATGTCGATTCCCTTCGGCGGAGAAAAGGCCATTGAGCCAAGGCACAGCCGCAACCGCCCCGTGAGCGACGCCGCCATGGGACCATCGGTCGCTCCCCCAACCGAGGAAAAAGGCTCTGAATAATCGGCCTCGACCAGCCTCAACACAGTAAATTTAACAACAAGCGCCTCCGGCACCACAGCCGGAGGCGCTTGCTTTTTGGACCCCTTCCGGCTTCGCCGGAACTAGAGCTAACGGAGGGCGGACATTCCCTGTCTGCGTGCGGTGACGCACAGGCAGGCTGTCCGCCATTTTCTCTATAAATCGGGTTGCCTGCCGCTTATCCTCGACCCTCCAACAGGAAATAGCCACAAAGAGGCGCCCACGGGCGCCAATTAGGAATTAGGAATGAGGGAGAAGGGAGGGAGTGGTGGAGTGGTGGAGTGGTGGAGTGATGGAATTGGGGAGAGAGATCAGGGTCATGATCACGATCAGGATCAAGATTGGAGGGGAAAGCGGATGATGGTGGAGATTTATTTACAACGCTTCCTTTGGCCGCTTGGTCCGGCTACGCCGGAACTGGAGTTAACGGAGGGCGGACATTCCCTGTCTGCGTGCGGTGACGCACAGGCAGGCTGTCCGCCATTTTCTCTATAAATCGGGTTGCCTGCCGCTTCTCCCCGCTTCTCCAACAGGAAATAAAAAAATAGCCACAAAGAGGCGCGCTGAGGCGCGCCAATTAGGAATTAGGAATGAGGGAGAAGGGAGGGAGTGGTGGAATGGTGGAGTGGTGGAGTGATGGAATTGGGGAGAGAGATCAGGGTCACAATCACGATTATGGGGAACAGGGAAGCCCCCAGTTCCGCGGAGCATCGCTACTCAGCCGGGACCTCCCAACTGGCTGTTACCGAGCCGCCATTTCCAGTTCCGCGGAGCATCGCTACTCAAACAAAACCTCCCAAACTGGCTTTTACGCCAACGGCGTTAAACTCCAAAGCCCAGCGTCGCGCAGCATACGCTGGGTTACTGATCACCCACATAACCGAACCCCGACGGGGTTCCACAAAAAATCCCCAAAATACCCATTAAATTAACCCATTCCCCAGCAACTATCGATAACCTGTTTCGAAACTGTAGGAGGGGAAAGCGGATGATGGTGGAGATTGATTTACAACGCTTCCTTTGGTCGCTTGGTCCGGCTACGCCGGAACTAGAGTTAACGGAGGGCGGACATTCCTGTCCGCCATTTTCTCTATAAATCAGGTTGCCTGCCGCTTCTCCCCGCTTCTCCAACAGGAAATAAAAAAATAGCCACAAAGAGGCGCGCTGAGGCGCGCCAATTAGGAATTAGGAATTAGGAATGAGGGAGAAGGGAGGGAGTGGTGGAGTGGTGGATCTTCTCCCTTCAGCAGAAACTCCCGGTCACCTTTCGATTGGCCGAGGTCTTTGAATATGTAACCGAAGGGTTCGAGCAATGTGCGGCATTCGCGTTCGATCTCGTCGCTGTGCACTGCCAGAATCATGGTGGGGCGCCCTTTGCGGATGGTCTCGCATCCACCTTTGAGCACCTGCATTTCCGCCCCCTCGACGTCGATCTTGATTAGATCGGGCTTCGGGACCTCCCCGGACTGAACCAGCGCATCGATAGTCGTCATCCGCACCGTGGTATTCCCCGAGTTCGAGACGTGTCCGGTTCCGCTGCCCGTTCGCGTCTCGAACCTCACCGGCCCTACCTGATCGCCCACGCATTGGGAATGCGCCCGCACATTGTCGGCAGTGTTCAGCCGGAGGTGCGTTTTTAGAAAATGTCGGTTCAATTTGCGCGGTTCGAACGCATGGACCTTTCCCTCGGACCCCGCCCGTCGCGACATGATGAGCGAGAAATACCCGACGTGTGCGCCGATATCGAGGATCGCCATGCCCTCCTTGGTCGTTTCCACAATGCAGCGCGTCTTTTCCGGTTCATAGGTGCCGGCGATAAAGTGAAAGCCGGTGGACAGGATCCACCTGGAACCCATGAGCGGCCACCCCTTGATCCGCACGCGTACCAGCGAAAAGACCAGCTTGACGAACTCATGCAGGGTTCGATTCCTCATTCCCCACTTTACGTAATCAATATCTCATCCCCGGTCGAGCTTTCTATCCCGCGACCCTTCGGCGCCCAAGGGCGCCAATTAGGAATTAGGAATGGGGGAGAAGGGAGGGAGTGTTGGAATGGTGGAGTGATGGAATTGGGGAGAGAGATCAGGGTCATGATCACGATCAGGATCAAGATTGGAGGGGAAAGCGGATGATGGTGGAGATTGATTAACAACCCTTCCTTTGGCCGCTTGGTCCGGCTACGCCGGAACTGGAATTAACGGAGGGCGGACATTCCTGTCCGCCATTTTCTCTATAAATCGGGTTGCCTGCCGCTTATCCCCGCTACTCCAACAGGAAATAAAAAAATAGCCACAAAAGAACGCAAAAAACACAAAATTCCCGGATCCTTTACATCCCCATAATCCTGGTCTCTCTCCCTCTCTTCCATCACCCCCCGCGCCCCAGCGCACCTCCTTCTTTGCGTCTCTCCGCGCTCTTTGCGAGAGTCAATTCTAAATGCTGTCCATCCTGTGCAACTTGTCCTGCGCTGTGCCGTGCGGAGCCTTTAGGCGAAGCATGGTAGCCTCTTGACCTGCGTAGCGTTGCGAAGCACGGTTTGGGCGAAGCGGGATCCATGTTCAATTCGCCTTCTCCCCGCGCCCTTGGGCGCTTCCCCCCCTTTGTGCCTTCCCTGTCACGCCGTAGTCCGCCAGGCGGCGAAGGCGGATGTGCCTTTGTGCCTTTCTCCCTCCTAATTCCTAATTGGCGCGCCCCAGCGCGCCTTCCCCCTGTCTGCCCTTAAAACCCCAAAAACTGAGGATTTATCATCAGAATTTGCAGATTTTACACAAATTTATTGAGAATTACCCAAAATTATCAACTGTTGCTCATACGCCACCAGTCTTGGCGGCGCATCAACACTAATCAGGAGAAGGGGCACACCATGGGCGGACAAACCGGCGTAACGGCCTTGGCTACTGCATTCCCCAATTGGAGCAACCCGTTAACTTACATCCTCCTTCTTACGGCCATTTCAGGTGGGGGAACCCTTCTTTGGAAGATTGCGACATGGGTTACAAACGTTAATCAGGATCGGGATAATTTCGGGGAATTCATGAAGAAGGTTGAAGGAAAGCTCGACAAAATTGTTCTTTTGGTTTCTGGGCTGGCTGAAGGCAATAGCCCACTTCAACTTACCCCCAAAGGGCAGGGTGTCGCCAAATTCATAGAGGCTGAAAAATATTTGGATGAAGCAGTTCCAAAAGTGCTTCAAAATGACGATATGTTAGCCTGGGAAGACTATGAGATCGAACGATGGTGTAAAACCTACGTCAAAGAATTCTTACAGGAAGAGTGGCAAAAAAAGTTGGACCGGGCAGCTTATCAATACGGGGTAGATGGCGACAGTGTTATGGCAGTCCTATGGATTCTCTTAAGAGATCGTGTGCTGGCGGAGAAACGGAAAAAGGAGGAATTGCAAGACGCCTGATACTGCCTGAAATGTTGATGAAACCCATAGGCGCGCTGAGGCGCGCCAATTAGGAATTAGGAATTAGGAATGTTTACGATTGGAGGTTAACGGGTGGAAAGGTTGGGTCTCGGGAAGGCGGAGAAGGAATGAACCACAAGTTACACGGATGGACACGGATAAATAGCCACAAAAGGCACAAAAAACACAAAAATAATTAGTAATTATTCAGGTCTACGTAGCCTGGATTAAAGGAGGCCACACTACAATGAACTGCAAAGCAGTTCCACTCCAAAGCCCAGTGTCGCGCAGCGCACACTGGGTTGAAATGGACAAAAATAACGAACCCCAACGGGGTTCCACAATGAATCAATCCCAAGGCATATTGGAAATAATTTGTGGAACCCCGTTGGGGTTCAATCCTATGGGCGATCGGTACCCCAGCGTGCGCTACCATGCTTTGCCTAAACCGTGCTTCGCAACGCTACGCAGGTCAAGAGGCTCCGCACGGCACAGCGCAGGTCAAGACGGCAACAGGATGGAGCTGCGCTCCAACAGGATAAATTGCCACAAAAGGCACAAGCGACGCAAAGGGATGGCGCGGACCTTATTATCTGCGTTTAGTTGTAGGAGCGGCTTTACGCCGCGATCCCACCAATCAACCTCACCGCAATCGCGGCGTAAAGCCGCTCCTACAACTGAAAACCATTACTCCGGAGCCTCTCCCCCTCCATCACTCCACCCCTCCACCACTCCATCACTCCATCACTCCACCATTCCACCACTCCACCATTCCACCACTCCACCCCTCCATCACTCCACCCCTCCATCACTCCACCCCTCCATCACTCCACCCCTCCATCACTCCACCCCTCCACCACTCCACCCCTCCACCCCTCCACCCCTCCACCACTCCACCATTCCACCACTCCACCCCTCCATCACTCCACCCCTCCACCACTCCACCACTCCATCACTCCACCACTCCCTCCCCCCGCGCCCTTGGGCGCCTCTCCCCAATTCCTAATTGGCGCGCCTTCGCGCGCCTTATCCTGTAAGCCCGTTGCACGGTATATTTGCCATAGGATTCATTGACCTGGTCGACGATGTGGCTGAGCCGGCCCAGGCGCCGGCGTTTACCATGGAAAAACTCCAGTTGTTCAAAAGCTTCGTAGATGTTGGAGAAGCGCACCGCCACCAGACGGAGGTGCACCCGGCGGCGCCATAGCTGAGCAAGCATGGGCCGGACAAGGGGGTAGAAGTCGTTTTCCAGGCAACTGGGTTGGTAAAGACTGCGAGACGCTTCCACTTCCTCCATATCGGTGTAGCGGATTTTCATGCTGAAAGTGCGGGCTTGTTTCCTGGCCTCGCGCAGGCGGATCATCTCGTCGTCGATCATCGTTTTCAGGTGATGGACGATCCGTTCATCGTTCCCCACGTCTCGCTCGAAGGTATGCTGTTGGGAATAGGATTTGGCCGGTTCGCGTTCCAGCACGATCCGCCGATCGTCAATGCCCCGGGCCAACTGCAGGAAAGAATCGGTGGTTTTGCCCAGGAAAGGGTAGAGGCGTTCAGCTCCCAGGGTGATGAGATCGCCGATGCGGCGCGCCCCGATGGCTTGCAATGCTTCCTCGGTGCGCGGGCCGATGCCCGGCATGCGACCCAGGGGGAGGGCGCCCATGAAGGCTGCTTCCGAGCCTTCCGGCACCACCAGAAACCCGTTGGGCTTGTGCAGCTTGCTGGCAACGGCCGAAACGATTTTGTTGGTTGCCATCCCTTCGGACAGGGTGATTTTCAGCCATTGGTGGATCTCCCGATCGAGGTTGTTGACTCGTTTGACCAGCCCATGCTGATTCAGGTTCCAGGCGCTGGAGAAATCCATGTAGCCCTCGTCAATCGAACTGCGCTCCACCAGAGGGGTGAGTTCTTGGCACATGCCGAAGATCCAGTCGGAAAATTGCTCGTAGAGCTCAAAATTGCCCGGCACCAACACCAGTTCCGGACACACATCCAAGGCGCGCTGGGTGGGCATGGGGGTATGGACTCCCAGCGCGCGCGCCTCATAGGAGGCCGATGCGATGATCCCCCGCTTGCGCCCCCCCACCGCCATGGGAATACCGCGCAGGCGCGGATCGGCCGCTTGCTCGACCGAGGCGAAGAATGCATCGGCGTCTATATGTACCAGCGGAGTCATTTTGTGTCCTTCACCGCAAAAGACCGGGAAGAATACCGTTAAACAATGAACATCCGTTCACCTATTGCAAGCCCTAGCGCGCCAAGGCGCGCTGAGGCGCGCCAATTAGGAATTAGGAATTAGGAATGTTTACGTTGGGGGGTTGGTGGGTGGAAAGGTTGGGTCTCGGGAAGGCGGAGAAGGAATGAACCACAGAGGCCACAGAGAACACAGAGATTTGGAAATATGAATGGTGTGTTTTTGCGTCTTTGCCCCCAAACCACGGATTACACGGATGAGCACGGATATTAAATTAAACAACGCTTCCTTTGGTCGCCTGATCCGGCTTCGCCGGAACTAGAGTTAACGGAGGGCGGACATTCTTGTCCGCCATTACCTTTTTTGGCAGGTTGCCTGCCGCTCCAAGAGAAAATAGAAAAAATAGCCACAAAAGAACGCAAAGAGCACAAAAAAACACACTGTTCCCTCTCAGCACCTCGGCACCTCAGAATCTCAGAAACTCTCCCCAATTCCTAATTGGCGCGCCCCGGCGCGCCTCCCCTCCCCATCCACCTTCCTGAGAGCTCCCCCCTCAACCCGGCAACTCCCCCACGTAAACATTCCTAATTCCTAATCCCCAATTCCCAATTGGCGCGCCCCGGCGCGCCTCCCCTCCATCACTCCACCCCTCCATCACTCCATCACTCCACCACTCCATCACTCCACCATTCCACCTTCTCCCTAATTCCTAATTCCCAATTGGCGCGCCCCCGGCGCGCTATTGATAGCGGTCGGGTCCGGATGAATTTCAGTTGACTGTTCACTTTTTCGGGAACAGCTTGGGTTGTTCATCGTCTTATTGCGTCGTAAGAGAACAGCAGCCTTTTGAATTATGAATCGTCAAATCTGTACGGATTTATTGGTGTCTACCCCCAATTTTAAAACTGGATTTGGATCGGTCATGAACATTGCTGGTAACTATTATCAGTTCAATCAATCAAAGAATGGTAAAGAGGCGGATGCCTTGGCTCTGTTTATGGATTGGGCCTGTGTCGGGGAAGATGTGCGAGTGGCGATGGATAAGGAAGTCAAAGACTTGAAGGCAACTGAATAGGCACAATTGGCTTCCAGGAAAAACCAAGGCAGGGCAAGAAAAGGTTTCAGCCTCCTGCACGAAAGCCGGGAGGTAGTCTTGAGCCAAATAGGAAAGAGCAGCTTGTTCAGGTTACGGAAAAGGTAATCCATTCCGGTCCGTTGCCTTCGCCTGAACAATTATTAAAATATGATGAGGTAGTGCCGGGCGCAGCAAAGCGCATAATGGAGGCAGCCGAAGAGCAAAGAAAGCACAGACTCGCAATTGAGAAACAAGTTGTCTCCAGCCAGATGAATGAAAGTAACCGTGGTCAGATCATGGGATTCATTATCGCCTTAATTGGGTTATCACTTGGATCTTTCCTGGTTTACTCGGGACATGATGTCGCCGGTGCATCAATTGCCGGAATCACCTTGGTAGGGTTGGTGACAGTTTTTATTAAGGGGCAAAATAGACAAGATAAGGATCTGAAAGAGAAAGATCCCCGGCAATCTTGACGACAATTGTTTGGCCCCAACGTCTTTCCAGTAAGCTCGAAACAGCATCCAGGAACCAGACTGGAAATTGACTCTCGCAAAGAGCGCGAAGCAACGCAAAGAAAGGAAGAATCAGGAAATGGGACAAATAGCCACAAAAGAACGCAAAGAGCACAAAATTCCTGGATCCTTTACATCCCCAAAATCATGATCGTGATCCTGATCTCTCTCCCCCACAGCGCCCAAGGGCGCAAATGAGGAATTAGGAATGGGGAGAAGGGTGGAGTGATGGAATGGGGGAATGTTGGAATGATGGAGGGAGGGGGAAGCGCGCTGGGGCGCGGGGAGAGGAATGGACCACGGATCCCGCTTCGCCAGAAGGCTACGGCAGAACAGGTTACATGGATGAGCACGGATTTTAAATCAAACAACGCTTCACCAACCCGCCATGTCCGTCGGGGTCATCATGTTAGCCATAGCCCTTGGGCGACGGCTGATCCTTGCAATTTTGAGATCGCTTGCGATGTTGAAATTCTAGGTTTGACCCGAATGGCGCTTAGTTAAGCCATTTTCCGAACCTATGACTGCCTCGGATAAGTTAGGGGTCAAGTCGTGGAACAGTTATGCCTTACAGGGTCAGTTGCCTTGCAAAAGTGTATGAAGTACAACGGAATACAGTTTTCAAGGCCTGACCCCGACTGCCCCCCTCAATAAGCCCCCTTAACTAAGCGCCATTGATAGCGCCGGCCAAGCCGGTGAGAAGTAGAGAATGAAAGAGTCTTACAGTGAAGACCTAGTCAATCACACTGACCCCGAGTCATGTGAGTGTGCTCGTGAGGGCACATTTGAAGCGTTGACAGGGGAACCCACAGGCCGGGCTATAGAGGCCGCGAAATCAAGTTATCCTTCAGGGGGCCGACCTTCTAATGGTAAAGGGAAGGCAACACCGTGCACGCCGCCAAGACGAGATGTGCACGGCTCCTGCGCGGTCGAAGAACCAAGGCATGTGGCGACACTACTCACGCGGAAGCCGGGAGATCTCAGTGTCGGCCCGCCGCAGTGGCGTGCGGTGGGTCCGCGCGTGGAATCCCAAGGGAACAAGCATGCGATGAACGATCCTGAGAAGTCGGACAACTCCATAGTATCGAAGAAACCGGCGAACAAAGTTGGGCAGAGAAGCCCGGCGGCGGAGGCGGCGGAGAAAAGGGGGTTGGCCAAAGGCAATCCGAGCCAGCAAACCAGTCACCGGACCCTGAGCCGGAAAAGGCTGCAAAGTGCGTTGGAACGGATACGTCAAACGGTAAGGATGCCAAAACTGCGTGTCATGCACCCCTATCCTGAATATCGTTTGAACGTTACGACCTGAGGCAGGAGCCTTGTGCGGTAGTCCCGCCCGCAGGGATCTGTGCGGGGGCCGCCGGGTAACCGGCGGTTCTACCGCGACCAGGTTTGACCCCTTCTCCGCGACTCCCACAGAAACTAGCATCCAGGAATTGCCTCTCGCCAAGATCGCCAAGAACGCAAAGACATGATTAAGAAAAAACCACGGATTACACGGATGAGCACGGATATGGCGCCCTTGGGCGCCTCAGTACCATCTCGCCTCGGCGAGATCCACTCCATCACTCCACCATTCCATCACTCCACCATTCCACCACTCCATCACTCCACCTTCTCCCCAATTCCTAATTCCTAATTGGCGCGCCCCAGCGCGCTTCCCCCATCACTCCATCACTCCACCACTCCATCACTCCATCACTCCACCACTCCACCACTCCATCACTCCACCACTCCATCACTCCACCACTCCATCACTCCACCTTCTCCCTAATTCCTAATTCCTAATTGGCGCGCCCCAGCGCGCCTCCCCCTCTGGGCTAACGGAGTTCAATTACCAACTCCTTCCCAAGGGCTTGAGCCACTTTCCGCAAAGTTGAGACACGCACGTCGTTTGCCCGATTTTCCAGCCGGGAAATAACTGATTTTTTCGTATGTATGGCGTTGGCCAGTTCCTCCTGTGTGACTCCAGCTTCCTCACGAGCCTCTTTGAGCAGAAAACCTACGAGGAATTCCTGATAACCGGAATCGTAACCTTTTTTAAATGTGGGGTCTAGCGCTTTGCGCCGTTCAATGTACCTATCGAGATCGTCCATGATTTATCCTTTCCGTGAAAAATATTCTTTCTTCCGTCCTTCAGCCGTTTCGATTTCCTGCTTGGATGTCTTTTGGGATTTTTTGGCAAAGCCGCTGGTTAGCACACTCAGATCCTCACCATCGAAAAAGCCCAAAAGTCGAAATGAGTTGCGGCCAAACACCGTTCGGATTTCCCAGAGTCCTGTTCCCACGAGTTTCTTGAAATATTGTTTTGCCGGTCTATGCAGTTCGCGAACCAGTTGAAGAACCCAAGCGACTTTCTGGGCTTGCTTGCCATTGAGGGAATTAAGAAATTCCTCGACCGGGCAGGCATCTGAAGGCAGGCGATAAAACTCGATGGTCCGCATTCTGAAAAGTTAACATATTTGCTAACTTCATCAAGACCTGACGTCTTCCCGAGAGTCCCCCCTCCCCATCCCTGTATTCTTGATCGTGATCCTGATCTTGATCTCTCTCCCGCTTCCCCAATTCCTCATTGGCGCGGGCCCCTGTCCCCCATTACCTCTAAATGGCGGGTTGCCCGCCGCCTGTGCGTCACCGCACGCAGACAGGGAAATCTTGACCACGGATTACACGGATAAGCACGGATGAAGCGCCCAAGGGCGCGAATTAGGAATGGGGAGAAGGCACAAAGGCACATGGGCACAAAGGGAGGGAGAATTGGGTTTGGAACATGGATCCCGCTTCGCCCAAACCGTGCTTCGCAACGCTACGCAGGTCAAGAGGCTACGGCAGGACAAGTTGCACAGGATGGACAGGATTTGGGATTAGGAGGAATTAGGAATGTTTACGATTGGAGTTTGGCGGGTGGAAAGGTTGGCTCTCGGGAAGCCGGGGAATGAACTAACCACAAAAGGCACAAAAAACACAAAAATAATTTATAGTTTAACAACGCTACCATGCTTCGCCTAAACCGTGCTTCGCACGGCACGGCGCCGGAACAGGATGTAGCTGTCCTCCAACAGGATAATTATTAATAGAATCCTATTCGCGAAGCGACCCTGTTCCGGCGAAGCCGGATCAAGTGACTGAAAGGAACGTTGTTAATAATAATTCCTTCTTTGCGTCTCTCCGCGTTCTTTGCGAGAGCCTATTCCAAATCCTGTCCATCCTGTCCATCCATGTTTAATTCTCTCCCTCCTAATTCCTAATTGGCGCGCCGAAAGCTTGACCACAGAAAACAACCCATTTGCACTGGCCTTCATGCAAAGCGGGGGGGCGGTCGAGAAGCGCATTCAGGTCGGTGTCGAGGTGGTGGAAAGCCAAGTGGCGCAATTCAGGCGGTTGATGGGCAAGGTGGAAAGCCGGTGGAAAGCGGATCGCTCGCGGGTCACGGAAGCCGACCTGGCCATTTCCCGGCAAGTTGAGGCCCGGATTCTGGAGGCCTTTCCCCAGGATCAGTTTTTTTCCGAGGAAACCAAGGCCTCCGAGGCGCCTTATGATATCGTCTCGGAGTATGTCTGGGTCATCGACCCGGTGGATGGCACGAACAATTTTGCCCTCGGCATGCCGGCCTGCGCCATTTCACTGGGGTTGCTGCGCAATGGATATCCCCTCTACGGAATAATCTACGATGCTTCCCGGGACGTCCTCATGCGCGGTGGCAAAGGGTGGGGCAGTTGGGATGGTTCGTTTGCCATGGCCCCCAGCACCCGAACCGGGGAATCGGAATTTTACATGGCTTGCGACGGACTTTCCTCCGACCGGATTTTCAACTACCTGTCCTGCTTGCGAGGTGCGGGTATCAAGTTCCGCAATTATGGTTCCGGCGCCCTGCACCTGGCCTATCTGGCCAACGGTTTGCTGGATGGATCGATCAGTTGCCGGGTCAGTATTTGGGATATTGCCGCCGCCTACGCCTTTTGCCAGGCCGTGGGCGCGGAATTTCATTTTATGGATGATTCCGTTTTTCCCATGACCCGGTTCGACCTGCGGGCTCCCAGGATCAACTATTATGCCGGAACTCCGGCCTTTTGCCGGAAAGTGGAGCGCATCTGGAAAAAGGGGTCAGGCCTTGATTTTTGTACTTTTGACAAAAATGCAAGAACCAAGGACTGACCCGAATGGCGCTTAGTTAAGCGTGTTTGTAGAGGAATATTGTAGGGACGCCAGTCGGGGTCATGCCGTAGAAAAGTGATGCCTTTTGGAGAAAAAGGGTCAGGCCTTGAAAACTGTATTCCGTTGTACTTCATACACTTTTGCAAGGCAACTGACCCTGTAAGGCATAACTTTTTACGTCTTGACCCCTTCCTTTTCCGAGGTAGTCATATATTCGGAAAATGGCTTAACCAAGCGCCATTCAGGACTGACCCCGAGAGCACAGAGGGTCATTGGCGCGCTGGGGCGCGCCAATGAGGAATGAGGAATGTTTACGCTTGGAGGTTAACGGGTGGAAAGGTTGGCTTTGGGAAGGCGGAAAATGAACTAACCACAAAAGGCACAAAAAACACAAAAATTTTATAGTTTAACAACGCTACGCTTGGTCCGGCTGCGCCGGAACTGGAATTAACGGAGGGCGGACATTCCCTGTCTGCGTGCGGTGACGCACAGGCAGGCTGTCCGCCATTTTCTCTATAAATCAGGTTGCCTGCCGCTTCTCCCCGCCGCTCCAACAGGAAATAAAAAATAGCCACAAAAGAACGCAAAAAGCACAAAAACACACTCTTCCCAATTCATGTCCCTTGGCGAACTTTGCGACTTGGCGAGAGCTGATTCAGAAGAAGGTCTTGACCACGGATCCCGCTTCGCCCAAACCGTGCTTCGCAACGCTACGCAGGTCAAGAGGCTCCGCACGGCACAGCGCAGGACAGGTTACACGGATGGAGAAGAGATTCTGAGATTCTGAGGTACCGAGGTGCTGAGAGGGAGAGGGGGATGTTCGCCAAGCTCACGAATCATCCAAATCCTGTCCAATCGTGTGATCCTGATCCTGGTCCTGATCGTGATCTCTCACCATCCCTTCAACATTCCCCCATTCCAACATTCCATCTCTCCCTCTCCCCCATTCCCCCATTCCATCATTCCATCATTCCATCTTCTCCCCATTCCTAATTGGCGCGCCTGCCTTTCCCCTCCCCGTGTTTTTGACGTGTCAGAATGGATCGTTGTCGATTATCCTGCGGGATGGAAAATTCTGAACGGTTCCATCGGGCCATTGCGGAGTTTGATTTATTGAACGGGCGGGATCCCAACCGCCGCATGGTGGAGGGTGAGGCGGTGCCCTTCGAGTTGTTTTTTGCCAGGAGGTTGACGGAGTGGGTATTTCGGTTGGACCCTGTCCCTTCGGAAGTGGCGCTCCTGGCGGCGCGTTGTCAGCACTTGTGTCGTTGGGAGATTCCGCGGTCGGATTATCCGAAGGGCAGGGTGGGGTATTTGACCTGGAGACGGGACCTGAAGGCGTTTCACGCGGACAGGAGCGCTGAAGTGTTGGAAAAAGCGGGTTATGATTCCCAAACCATTGACCGGGTACGTTCCATCAACCTGAAGAAGGGCCTGGGAAAGGATGCTGAAGTACAATTGATCGAGGACGCACTGTGCCTCGTGTTTTTGCAGGAGCAATTCGATGACCTGGCTGCCAAGACCCCGGAGGAGAAGATGGCGAGGATCATGAAAAAGACTTGGAAGAAAATGTCCAAGCGGGCCCGCCAGATGGCCTTGGAACTGAAATTCAGTGAAAAGGGAGCCAAGTTTTTGGGATGAATAGCCACAGAGGCGCCGTTGGCGCCAATTAGGAATTAGGAATGTTTACGATTGGAGTTTGGCGGGTGGAAAGGTTGGCTCTCGGGAAGGCGGGGAAGGAATGAACCACAAAAGGCACAAAAAACACAAAAATTTTATAGTTTAACAACGCTACGCTTGATCCGGCTGCGCCGGAACTAGAATTAACGGAGGGCGGACATTCTTGTCCGCCATTACCTCTTTATGGCAGGTTGCCTGCCGCTTCTCCCCGCCGCTCCAACAGGAAATAAAAAATAGCCACAAAAGAACGCAAAGAACACAAAAACACATTCTTCCCAATTCATGTCCCTTGGCGAGAGCTGATTCAGAAGAAGGTCTTGACCACGGATTACACGGATGAGCACGGATAAGGCGCCCAAGGGCGCGAATTAGGAATGTTTACGATTGGAATTTGGCGGGTGGAAAGGTTGGCTCTCGGGAAGGCGGGGAAGGAATGAACCACAAAAGGCACAAAAACCACAAAAATAATTTATAGTTTAACAACGCTACGCTTGATCCGGCTTCGCCGGAACTAGAATTAACGGAGGGCGGACATTCTTGTCCGCCATTACCTCTTTTGGCAGGTTGCCTGCCGCTTCTCCCCGCCGCTCCAACAGGAAATAAAAAATAGCCACAAAAGAACGCAAAAAACACAAAAACACACTCTTCCCAATTCATGTCCCTTGGCGAGAGCTGATTCAGAAGAAGGTCTTAACCACGGATAACACGGATGGACACGGATGAAGCGCCCAAGGGCGCGAATTAGGAATGTTTACGATTGGAATTTGGCGGGTGGAAAGGTTGGCTCTCGGGAAGGCGGGGAAGGAATGAACCACAAAAGGCACAAAAAACACAAAAATAATTTATAGTTTAACAACGCTACGCTTGATCCGGCTTCGCCGGAACTAGAATTAACGGAGGGCGGACATTCTTGTCCGCCATTACCTCTTTTGGCAGGTTGCCTGCCGCTTCTCCCCACCGCTCCAACAGGAAATAGGAAAATAGCCACAAAAGAACGCAAAAAGCACAAAAACACACTCTTCCCAATTCATGTCCCTTGGCGAGAGCTGATTCAGAAGAAGGTCTTGACCACGGATAACACGGATGGACACGGATGAAGCGCCCAAGGGCGCGAATTAGGAATGTTTACAATTGGAATTTGGCGGGTGGAAAGGTTGGCTCTCGGGAAGGCGGGGAAGGAATGAACCACAAAAGGCACAAAAACCACAAAAATAATTTATAGTTTAACAACGCTACGCTTGATCCGGCTTCGCCGGAACTAGAATTAACGGAGGGCGGACATTCTTGTCCGCCATTACCTCTTTTGGCAGGTTGCCTGCCGCTTCTCCCCGCCGCTCCAACAGGAAATAAAAAATAGCCACAAAAGAACGCAAAAAGCACAAAAACACACTCTTCCCAATTCATGTCCCTTGGCGAGAGCTGATTCAGAAGAAGGTCTTGACCACGGATTACACGGATGAGCACGGATAAGGCGCCCAAGGGCGCCAATTAGGAATTAGGAATTAGGAATTAGGAATGCTTCGATTTGGGGGTTGGCGGGTGGAAAGGTTGGCTCTCGGGAAGGTGGGGGGTGATGGGAGAGATTCTCGCAAAGCTCGCAAAGCAACGCAAAGAAGGGGAAGGAGATGCGCGCCCTAGCGTGCTTTCCCCCTCTCTCTGAACTCTTTCCTCTTCTCCCCGCGCCAAGGCGCGCCTCCCCCCTGCCTTTGGGACGGAAGAACAACCTTGATTTCCCGAGCGGCAGTATCCATTTTGGGCCGGATTATTGCACAGACCTATGAATGAAGCCTATACAGTTGGAATTGTCGGCGCCACTGGAGCGGTGGGCCGGGAGCTCATTCGGCTGCTCTGCCAAAGGGGGTTTCCCCTGGCCGATCTCAAGCTTCTGGCATCGGCCCGTTCCAGGGGCAAGATCCTCTCCCATGGGGATCAATCCTGGGAAGTGGAGGAAGCCACACCCGAGGCCTTCGAAGGGGTGGACATGGCGCTGTTCAGCGCCGGTTCCGGAATTACCGCCAAACTGGCCCCGGAGGCGGCCCGCCGAGGGTGCGTGGTCATCGATAACAGTTCGGCCTTTCGCATGGAGCCAACGGTGCCCCTGGTGGTGCCGGAAATCAATCCCGAGGCCGCGGCCCATCACTCGGGCATCATCGCCAATCCCAATTGCTCCACCATCATTGCCCTGATGGCTGTTTATCCTTTGCATGGCGCATTTGGTCTCAGGCGGTTCTTTGCCTCCACCTATCAGGCGGTGTCCGGAACCGGAGCGGCGGCCATAGCCGAACTGGAAGACCAAGTGGCGGCCATAGCCGAAAATGAGCCTCCTGTGGCGGATGTTTATCCCTATCAGATTGCTTACAATCTTCTGCCCCACGTGGAAATGTTCCTGGAGAATGGTTATACCAAGGAGGAAATGAAAATGCAGAACGAGGGTCGCAAGATCATGGGATTGCCCGACCTGAAAGTTTCCTGCACCTGTGTGCGGGTGCCGGTTTTTCGAGCCCATTCGGTATCCATTCAGGCGGAATTCGAAAGGCCGGTTGACCTGGAGCAAGCCCGCCATGCCATTGAGGATTTTCCCGGATCGGAACTTTGCGACGATACCGCAAACAACCGGTATCCCACCCCGATTGACTATACCGAGAAGGAAAATTGCGGGGTCGGACGCATTCGAAAGGATACGGCTTTACAGAACGGGTTGTCCTTTTGGGTGAGTGGGGATCAGCTTTGGAAGGGAGCCGCATTGAACGCTATCCAGATCGCGGAGTTGCTCCATGAGCGTAGATGGATAGGCGCAAAGGCGCGCTGGGGCGCGCCTAAAAATAGGCTTGATTCTCCCTATGACTGATGGCTTTCTAAGCACCCTTTACAGGGGGCGGATAGCTCAGTTTGGTTAGAGCAACTGGTTTACACCCAGTAGGTCGGCGGTTCGAGTCCGTCTCCGCCCACCAGGCCTGAGAAATTTTCCATGAAACATACCATTTCCGTTCTGGTCGAAAACAAATTTGGCGTATTGGCCCGCGTCGCCGGCATGTTCAGTGGACGCGGGTTCAACATTCACAGCCTCAACGTCGCTCCCACCCACGATCGGTCCCTTTCCAGGATAACCGTGGTGGCCGTTGGGGACGACCCCATATTGGATCAAATCATCAAGCAGTTGCAGAAACTGGTTAACGTCATTCAGGTGGTCGATTTCAAACGGGGGGAAGCGGTTGAACGCGAATTGCTTTTAGTCAAATTGGCCGCCGATTCGGAGAACCGGTCGGAAGTCATTCAGATTTGCGACATTTTCCGGGCCAAGATCATCAACATTAACCGGGAATCGGTCATATTGGAAATTACCGGCGATGAAGGGAAGGTCCGGGCTTTCCTCGATATGATTGGGAAATTCGAGATTGTGGAGATTTCCAGGACGGGAAAGCTCGCCCTGGAGCGCTCCCGTCAGTCGGCTTACGAAATATAACGCGGCTTTCGCCATTCACCTCAACACAAGCGCCCTATGCCTGCCAAAGTATACAAGGATACAGATGCCAACATTGCCAACCTGCAAAACAAGACCTTGGCCGTTATTGGTTTTGGTTCCCAAGGACACGCCCATGCCCTGAACCTCAAGGACAGCGGTTTGAAAGTTATCATCGGTCTCTACGAGCAGAGCAAGTCCATCGAAGTGGCCCAGCAACATGGCTTTGCCGTATATCGGACCAGCGAAGCGGTAAAGCGGGCCGATGTGATCATGCTGGCTGTGCCGGACATGAAGCAGCCCTCGGTTTACCGAGAGGACATAGAGCCGCACCTGTCGGCCGGCCAAGCCCTTCTCTTTACCCACGGCTTTGCCATTCATTTCGGGCTGATCAAGCCGCCCCCTGAAATCGACGTCATCATGGTTGCGCCAAAGGGCCCGGGTCACACCGTTCGCCTGCAGTACCAGGAGGGCAAGGGGGTTCCGGCCTTGATCGCCATTCACAACGACGCTTCCAAGCAGGCCAAGCCCATGGCCCTGGCCTGGGCCAAGGGAATCGGCGGAACCCGCGCCGGTGTATTGCAAACCACCTTTCAGGAGGAAACTGAAACCGATTTGTTCGGGGAGCAGGCTGTGCTCTGTGGGGGCGCCTCCGGCCTGGTTCTGGCCGGATATGAAACTTTGATAGAAGCCGGATACCAACCGGAAATGGCCTATTTTGAATGCCTGCATGAATTGAAGCTCATCGTGGACATGATGGTGGAGTCCGGGGTGGCCGGAATGCGCTTTTCCATTTCGGAGACGGCCAAGTACGGTGACATGACGCGGGGTCCGAGGATCATAAACGACCAGACCAAGGCATCCATGGCCAAGATCCTGGAGGAAATCCAATCGGGAACCTTTGCCCGCCAATGGGTCAAGGAATACGAGGATGGATTGCCCAATTACAAAGCGCTGCTCAAAGCGGGAGAAGATCACCCCATCGAGTCGGTTGGTCGACGCTTGCGCGGACTCATGCCCTGGGTAGCCAAGAAGAACATCAAGGGAGTGCAAGCGGCCTACTGAGGCACAAAGGCGCGCTGGGGCGCGCCAATTAGGAATTAGGAATTAGGAATTGGGGAGAAGGGAGGGAGTGGTGGAGTGATGGAATGAGGGAGTGATGGGAAGAGGGGAGAGATCACGATCACGATCATGATTAGGAGAAAGAAGGCGGATGATCTGGGAGATTCATTGACAACGCTTCACTAAGCGCCATTCAGGTTTGACCCCTTACCACCGCGACCTTTCCGCTTCGCCCAAACCGTGCTTCGCCTGAAGGCGAAAGGCTGAAATAGCACAGAGGGCAAGGCAACTTCCACCTTTGACAACCGGTGAATGCCGGTAGAGGATGTTATGAAATCCCGCGCTCAAGTAATACTCCTCAATAGATTGAAATGAAAAAGATCGACCAAGATCTACATCAAGATATCGAAGTAGAAATTCCAGACGAGTTACTTGAAGCCCTGGGAGAATTCGAACGCGGAGAGATCTACGATTTGGATTCCGCTTTCGATGAGGAATCAGAAGAGTAAGCCGTATCGATTCAAGCGCACCAAGCGTTTCAGAAGGGATTATAATAAACTTTCGCCATTTCAGCAGATGCAAGTGGTGGCAGCCTTCGAAACATTTAAAAACAACCCATGGGACAGAGCCCTTAAGACTCACAAAATCAAATCGCTTAGTCGGAAGTCCGGAATACCTATTTGGTCGGTTTATGTGGGTGAGGATCTAAGGGCATTGTTCACGCAAAAGGACGATGAGATCATAGCGCTGGTTATAGGCAGCCATGATGTATATAAGAAGAGTACTTTTCCCCGTGGTCGCTGACTCCTTCTCCCTAATTGGCGCGCCCCAGCGCGCTTCCCTCTCCCTCCATCACTCCCTCATTCCAACATTCCCTTCTCCCCGCGCCCTTGGGCGCTTCCCCCCTTTGTGCCTTTGTGCCCTTGTGCCTTTCTCCCTCCCCATTCCTAATTCTTCTTCCATGGTAGAGCGCATCACATTGGCCACGCGCAAGAGCCCGTTGGCCCTGGCCCAGACCGACCTGGTCATGGCCGCGCTGCGGGGCAGGGACCCCGAAGTTGTTGTGCGGCGGTTGCTGTTGACCACGACGGGAGATCAACGCCAAGCCTGGTCCTTGCAACATAAGGGAGGAAAAGGTCTGTTTACCAAGGAGCTGGAAATTGCCCTGATGGACGGTCGCGCCGACGTGGCGGTGCACAGCGCAAAGGATTTGCCCACCAAAATGCAGCCCGGATTGGCCATTGCCGGGTATCTTCCCCGCGAGTCTGCCGCGGACGTATTGGTAAAGCGCAAGGAAATAGACCGGATTGAAAGACTTGCCACCGGGAGTCCACGTCGCCGAGCCCAGGCCAAACTGTTTTTGCCTGAGGTCCAGGATTGTGAAATCCGGGGCAATGTGGAAACCCGACTGAACGCGATTCGCCAGGGATGGGCCGACGCCACCATCCTGGCCCAGGCGGGATTAAAGCGATTGGGCATTCGATCCTGGGAGGGATTGGAATTTGAGTTGCTCGGCCTGAACCAGATGATTCCCGCCGTGGGGCAGGGAGCCATTGCTTTGCAGTGCCGCGAGGAAGAGGTAGAGAGGTTTCGGGAAATATCGCATCCGGAAACTGAAACCGCCGTATCGATTGAGCGGGAATTCCTCAGTCTGGTCGGAGGTGGCTGCCAAAGCGCCTTCGCCGCACATTTCCGGGATGGAGCGCTTTACGCCTATCATGAAAAAGCCGGGCGGTTTACCCTGACCTTCAATTCCCTGGATCGGGAGTTCGTACGAAATGCCATCCGAACCACTCTGGAGGCGCGCTGAGGCGCCGTTGGCGCCAATTAGGAATTAGGAATGAGGAATTGGGAGAAGGGTGGAGTGATGGAATGGGGGAATGTTGGAATGATGGAGGGAGGGGGAAGCGCGCTGGGGCGCGGGGAGGGGAATGGACCACGGATCCCGCTTCGCCTGAAGGCTACGGCAGGACAAGTTGCACAGGATGAACAGGGTTTTAAATCTAACAACGCTTCACCAACCCGCCATGTCCGTCGGGGTCATTCCTTGCAATTTTGACGTCGCTTGCGATGTTGAAATTCTAGGTTTGACCCCTTACCACCGCGACCTTCCTGCTTTGCCAAGAGGCTACGGTAGAACAGGTCCTCCACGACGCTCCAAGAGAAAATAGAAATAATAGCCACAAAAGAACGCAAAAAGCACAAAAACACACTGTTTCCAATTCACATCCATCCCCATAATCCTGATCTTGATCCTGATCATGATCTCTCCCCATCTCTCCCATCATCCCCACCTTCCCGAGCATTCCACACTTCACCCGCCAACTCCCAAACGTAAACATTCCTAATTCCTAATTCCTAATTCCTAATTGGCGCGCTCCAGCGCGCCTTTCCCCAATGCAGAATAAAGGAATAGTTTATCTGGTGGGCGCCGGCCCGGGGGCTTCGGACCTCGTCACCGTGAGGGGCCGGTCCCTCATCGAAATGTGTGACGTGCTGGTTTACGACTATCTGGTCTACGACGAACTCCTCACCTGGACCCGGCCCGGGTGTGAGAAGATTTACGTGGGAAAGCGGTCCGGATTCCATTCCAAGCCGCAAAAGGAGATCGAGGCGCTGCTCATCGGTCACGCCAGAGAGGGGAAAACGGTGGTTCGTCTGAAAGGAGGCGATCCTTTTATTTTTGGTCGTGGTGGAGAGGAGGCTGAAGCTCTTCAAAAGGCTGGAATACCCTTTGAAATTGTGCCGGGGGTTACCGCCAGTCTGGGAACGGCGGCCTTCATGGGGTTTCCACTGACCCACCGCGAGGTCAGCTCGTCCGTGGTTATGATTACCGGGCACGAGGATCCGGCAAAGCCGGAAACCGTCATTGATTGGGAAAAGTATGCCGGGCTCGGGGCCACGCTCTGCATCTACATGGGCATGACCAACCTGAAGCGCATTTCCCGAGAACTGACCGAGGCCGGCATGGCTGGAGACACCCCGGTGGCGGTGGTCAGATGGGCCACGCTTCCCCGGCAGGAAAGTTGTTTCGGGACCCTGGCCACCATCGCCCATGGCGTAGCCGAGAGGGGTATCAAACCCCCCGCCATGATCATTATCGGACCCGTGGTCAAAAATTTCCCGGTTTATTCCTGGTATGAGAACAAACCGCTTTTCGGCAAACGAGTGGTGGTGACGCGGACGCGAAGGCAGGCCGGTGGCTTGGCCCGCAGATTGACCGGGCTGGGAGCCGATGTTATGGAGTTGCCCCTGATTCGGGTGCGGCGAGCGGTGGATGAAGAGGTGAAAGGGGTAGTATTTTCGGGTTTGGGTTCCTACGATTGGATCGTGTTTACCAGCCAGAATGGGGTCCGTTACTTTTTCGACCTGTTTCGGGAGGAGTATCAGGATTTCCGATCCCTCGGAATTGTGCGGTTTGCCGCGGTAGGAACATCCACGGCACGGGAGGTGGAGAAATTTCATCTCGCGGTGGATCTGGTGCCGGAAAAACATACCGGATCCGATTTGGCCAAGGCTTTGATTGAGACCGGAGGTATGGACAATGCGAAAATATTGGTGGTAAAGGGTAACCTGGGGGGGGAAGCGCTCATAAACCGATTGGAAGACCAGTGGGCCATGGTGGACCGGTTTGAAGTGTACAAAACCGAGCCGACGGATTTATCTCGTCATCCCGTTGCGGGGAGGTTCAGGGAAATGGGGGCGCACGCCATCACCTTCACCAGTTCGTCCACGGTGAAATCTTTTGTCCGGCAGGCGGAGTTTCTCCAATTGAAACCGGGAGCGGTGACTCCAAAATCCTTCAGTATCGGTCCAGTCACTTCCCAAGCCATGGCCGAATTGAAGATGCCCCTGACCCGGGAAGCCGGGAAGTCGACTCTGGACGGCCTTATCGAAGTGCTGGTAGAAGAACTGGGGAAGAGCTGATGTCTCCCGGCGGATTCCCAAAGGAAGTAGAAAAACTCACCACAGAGACCACAGAGGACACAGAGTTGGAAGAAAAAGATCCATTAACCCAAACGGTCATCGGTTGTGCAATCGAGGTCCATCGAACCTTGGGGCCGGGACTTTTGGAGTCAACCTATCAAAAATGCCTGGCCCATGAGCTTATTCTGGAAAATATCTCATTTGCTTTAGAGTATCCGGTTGCCATAAAATACAAAGGAATCCATCTGGATTGTGGATTTCGAATAGATCTTTTTATAGAAAATCGGCTCATATTGGAATTGAAAGCGGTGGAGGAAATAAGCGGAATCCACCAAGCGCAATTGTTGACCTATATGAAGTTAATGGGAATAAACACCGGACTTTTGATGAACTTTAACGTTCAACGATTAATAGATGGCACTCAAAGATTTAAGCTTTAACTCTGTGTTCTCTGTGTCCTCTGTGGTTAATCCCTCTCCCTTCCCCCAATTCCTAATTCCTAATTGGCCCGCCCCAGCGCGCCTCCCCCCCCTCTGTGTTATTGTGCTTATATGCCTTACGCCGTGACTTTACCGTAAAATGAAGGTGCCCTTTCTGAATTTCCACCAGTCCCATGGTGAATTGAAGGCTGAATTGCTTCACGCCATGGAGGAGACGCTGGATTCGGGTCAGTTCGTGTTGGGGGATCAGGTCGATCGCTTCGAGAAGACATATGCCGGGATGATGGCGGCCGATTCTGTTGTCGGGGTGAATAGCGGTACCTCGGCTTTGCACCTTTGTCTGCGCTGTTGCGGCATCGAGGCTGGAGATGAAGTGATAACGACCCCGTTTACCTTTGCCGCTTCTTCCTGGGGCATCGCCTACGAGAAGGCCGTGCCCGTCTTTGCCGATATCGACCCCGATTCCTTTAACCTGGATCCGGCCGAAGCGGAGGCGGCCATAACCCCCAAAACCAGGGCAATCCTGGTGGTTCACCTGTTTGGACAACCCGTCCCCATGGATGACTTTGCGGCCCTGGCCCGGAAGTATGATTTGAAGCTCATAGAGGATTGTGCCCAAGCCCATATGGCGCAATACAAGGGGCGTTCGGTCGGGCTCTTGGGCGATTGCGGCGCCTTTTCCTTTTATCCAACCAAGAATTTGGGTGGATTGGGGGAGGGCGGGCTCTTTGTTTCCAGGCGCCGGCACATGACCCATCGCGCCAGATCACTGCGCAATCACGCCATGGTGGAACCCTATACCTACTGCGAGGTGGGGTATAACTATCGCATGGAAGGCTTCAATGGAGCGCTCCTGAGGGTGAAACTGAAATACCTGGAAGACTGGACCCGACGACGCCAAGCCATTGCGGAAAGGTACCTGCGGGAGATACGTCTGGAAGGTTTACAGCTTCCCGTCTTTCGCCCGGAGGCGCCCAGTGTATGGCATCAATTCTCCGTTCGTTATCCCGAGAGGGAGCGACTGCAAAAACACTTGCAGGACAATGGAATCGCCACGGGCTCGTTTTATCCCCTTCCGCTTCACCTGCAGCCCGCCTATTCCCATCTCGGCTATGGTGAAGGTGATTTTCCTCAGGCCGAACGCGTCTGCAGGGAAGTCGTCAATTTGCCCATTTATCCGGAGATGAGTGAAGGGCAGGTGGAATACGTTATCGAGACCCTCAACCGTTACGCCCCATGAGAAGGCCGGAGGTCAAGGTTTGTGGGATCGGCCGGGCCGAGGATGCCGTGTTGGCCGCCCGGCTCGGGGCCAAGTATCTGGGATTCATTTTCTATGCGCCGTCTCCACGCTGTGTTTCTTTGCCGGCTTTCCGGGATATGGCCGGGCATTTGCCGGATATTTTCCGCGTTGCCGTGGACGTCGCCCCGGACCTGGAAAAACTGGAGGAAATGCGAGGGCTGGGATTCGATTTTTTTCAAATTCATTTCCCGCTGGATCAAGATGGCGACGACCTCGCCGCCTGGTCCGATTTGGTGGGGAGAGATCGCCTGTGGCTGGCCCCAAAGGTGGCGCCGGAAGATCCGTTTCCCCCGTCTCTCTTTGCCCATGCCGACACTTTCCTTATGGATACTTATCGGAAAGAGGGGTTTGGCGGGAGCGGCCGAACCGGTGATTGGGACCGATTTCGGGAACTTCAGTCCAACTATCCCCAAAAAAATTGGATCCTGGCCGGCGGATTGGATGCGGAAAATATTGGCGATGCCCTGAACCTGGCCCAACCGGCCAGGGTAGATGTAAGCAGCCGAGTGGAGGAACGTCCCGGCAGAAAATCCCCCCAAAAACTGGAGGCTTTTTTTGAGAAACTCGTAACTGCTCGGGAATCTTAACCAATTGTCCGAATGGATGAAGCGCCCAAGGGCGCGAATTAGGAATTAGGAATTAGGGAAGGGAGAGAGATTAACCACAAAAAGCGCAAAAGGCGCAAAGGTGCAAAGGCAGGGAGAGAGGCACTAAGGCACAGAGGCACAAAGGGGAGGAAGCGTTGTTTATAAATCTTCCCCATCATCCGCTTTCCCCTCCAATCTTGATCCTGATCGTGATCATGATCGTGATCTCTCCCCCATTAATCGCCTTCCCGAGAGATTCCCCTACACCCGCCAACCTCCAAATCGAAGCATTCCTCATTCCTCATTCCTCATTCCTAATTCGCGCCCTTAGGCGCGCCTCTCCCATCCGTGCCATCCGTGGTCAATTTCCTTTCCATTTCTCTGCGTTCATCTGCGTAATCTGCGGTTTTTCCCTCCCCATTCCACCACTCCATTATTCCACCACTCCAACATTCCCTTTCCCCTCTCCCCAATTCCTCATTCCTAATTCCTAATTGGCGCCAACGGCGCCTCTCCCCCTCTCTTTGCGTCCTTCGCGAGCTTTGCGAGAGTCTCTCCCATCATCCGCCTTCCCGCGAGCCAACCTTTCCACCCGCCAAACTCCAGTCGTAAACATTCCTAATTCCTCCTAATCCCAAATCCTGTCCATCCTGTGCATCCATGTTCCAATCCCAATTCTCCTTCCCTTTGTGCCCATGTGCCTTCTCCCCTCTCCCCAATTCCTAATTCCTAATTCCTGATTCGCGCGCCTTTGCCCGCTCCAAAAGTGGCTAGTGGCTAGAAATAACGGAGGGCGGACATTCCTGTCCGCCATTGCCTTTTCTTTGCGTCTCCTTGCGCTCTTCGCGAGAGTCATTTCCCAAATCCTGTTCATCTTGTGCATCCATGCTAAATTTTCCTTCCCCCATCCGTGCTTATTCGTGTAATCCGTGGTTAATTCTTTTCTTATTTCTCTGTGTCCCCTGTGCTCTCTGTGGTTAATCCAACATGACTTCATCTGAGATCCGACAATCCTTTTTCGATTTTTTCGAGTCCAAGGGGCACAAAATTGTGCCATCGGCCCCGCTTCTGCCCAGTTCACCCAACCTGTTGTTCACCAACGCGGGCATGAATCAGTTCGTGCCCTATTTTCTCGGTGAACGCAAAGCGACCGACCAGCGCGTCGCCAATTCGCAAAAATGTATTCGCGCCGGCGGCAAACACAATGACCTGGAGGACGTGGGGTTCGATACCTACCACCAGACATTTTTCGAAATGCTGGGTAATTGGTCCTTTGGAGACTATTTCAAGGAGGAAGCCATTGAATGGGCTTGGGAACTGCTCACCGAAGTTTGGAAATTCCCCAAGCGACGCCTCTACGCCACGGTTTACAAACCCGGCCCCAACGACCCCGCCGAGGTCGACCGGGAAGCCCAACACTACTGGACCAGGATTTTTCAAAGGGAGGGGATGGACCCCGCCGTTCACCTCACCTTCGCAGGAAAGCAGGACAATTTCTGGATGATGGGCGACAGCGGCCCCTGCGGCCCCTGCAGTGAAATTCACATGGACCTTACGGAAAATGGCGACACCCGGGGCAGCCTGGTCAACAAGGGTTCCCCCTACTGCATTGAAATCTGGAATCTGGTTTTCATTCAGTTCAACGCTTCCCCTCTGGGTGGCTTCGAGCCGCTGGCCCAAAAACACGTCGATACCGGCATGGGCTTCGAGCGAGTCTGCGGTATCATGGCCACGACGAAGCATTTTACCCAATTTACGGAGCCGCCTTCCAATTATAACGGGGACCTGTTCCTCGAAACGTTCGCCAAACTTTCCCATTTGTGCGGGAAGCAATACAAATCCACCGTTCCGAAATCGGCCGAAAACCTGTCCAAACAGGAATCTGTCGACGTGGCCTTTCGAGTAATCGCCGACCACATCCGCACTTTATCCTGTGCCATCGCCGACGGTATTCTGCCCGGCAACGAAGGCCGCAACTACGTGCTTCGCCGCATCCTGCGCCGGGCGGTCGTGTTTGGAAATCAACTCGATTTAAAGCCGGGTTTCTTTGCCAAACTCTTTCCCTGCGTGTTGGCAAAGCTGGGGCGGGTGTTTCCGGAACTCGGGTCGAGGGTCGGCCCCATTAGCAAAGTTATTCGCTCGGAGGAGGAGGCATTCGGGAAAACCCTTAATCGAGGGTTGGCCCTCTTGAATAAAATCACCCAAACCGGGAGCAAGCGCATTTCCGGGGCAGACGCCTTTACCCTCTACGACACCTATGGGTTTCCCCTCGACCTCACCCAATTGATTGCGCGGGAGCGTGGCTTGACGGTAGATCTTGAGGGATTCGATCGCAATATGAGGGAGCAAAAGAAACGCTCCCAGGATGCCCAGCGCAAAGCCATCATAAAGATTGCTTCCAGCCGGCAGGCCGATCCCACCGAATTCGTCGGTTATGAACTGGAAAACCTGAAGAACTACCCCACCGTTGTCAGTGAAATCCTGGGGGGGAGAAAGAATACCTACGTCGTGTTCCGACAAACCCCTTTCTTCGGAGAAAGGGGGGGACAGGTCGGCGACACCGGGAGGGTTCGGGTCGGCACAAATTCCATCAAACTGACCGACACGGTGCACGATGACGCGGGGCGCATCCTCCACGAAATTGAAGCCGGTGCGGACTTGATAATAGGCGATTCCGTGGAATTGAGTGTCGATTACGAGCGGCGATTGGCCATTCAAAGAAACCACTCCGCCACCCACCTCCTGCACTACGCCTTGCGCAGGGTGTTGGGACCCCATGTCACCCAGGCCGGCTCCCTGGTATCGCCTACCCGGCTACGGTTTGATTTCAACCATTACGAGGCCGTGTCGGAGCGCCAAATTCGGGAAATCGATCGAATGGTGAACTGGCGGATTCGCCAGAACAGCCCGGTCAACGATTACGAAGTTCCCTTCCACGAAAAACCGGAGCAGGTCATTGCCCAGTTTGGGGAAAAATACGGTGATATCGTCCGGGTGGTAGACATAGGGAAGTATTCTTTGGAGTTGTGCGGTGGCACTCATACCAAGGCCACGGGAGAAATCGGTTTTTTCAAAATTGTTTCCGAGTCCGCCATCGCCTCCGGAACCCGGAGAATCGAGGCCATAACCGGGCGGGCATCCCAGGATTACGTCGAAGTGCAGTTTAATACCCTGGCTAAACTTTCCCACAAACTTTCCTGTGCCCCCAACGAGGTCGGCGAACGGGTGGATGCCCTTCTCTCCGAAAAATCTTCCCTGGAAAAAGCGTTCAAAAAGTTGCGGCAAAAGGATTCAGCCAGGCTGGCGGCCGACCTGGCCCGGGCCGGGGAGGAACGAAACGGTCTGAAATGGCTGGTCAGGAAAGTCCAAACCCCAAGCCCCCAGGAAATGCGCCAACTCGCCGTGCAAATTTCCCGGGCCTTAGGGGAGGGCGTTGTCATTCTTGGAGGTGTGTTTGCCAAAAAAGTGGTCGTCCTGGCTCTTTGCACCCCTGCTGCCATTGCCGCCGGTGTAAAAGCGGTAGATCTGGTTCAGTCCATCTCCGGAAAACTCGGAGGAACCGGGGGCGGCAAAGCGGATTTCGCCATGGGCGGCGGTAAAAATACCGCCCTTCTGGAAACCGTGCTCAAAGACGCCAAACCGTGACCCTCCAGCGCCCAAGGGGCGCGAATTAGGAATTAGGAATGGGGAGAAGGGAATTGAACATGGATGCACAGGATGAACAGGATTTTAAATCAAACAACGCTTCCTTTGGTCGCTTAGTCCGGCTACGCCGGAACTGGAGTTAACGGAGGGCGGACATTCCCTGTCTGCGTGCGGTGACGCACAGGCAGGCTGTCCGCCATTACCTCTTTATGGCAGGTTGCCTGCCGCTTATCCCCGCCGCTCCGTGAGAAAATAGGACAAATAGCCACAAAGAGGCGCGCTGGGGCGCGCCTTCCCCCTCTCTCTGAACTCTTTCCTCTGAACTCTTTCCTCTTCTCCCCGCGCCTCGGCGCGCCCCCGCTCAGACCTTTGTGATGGTGGCGACCAGGAGTTGGGTCACCCGTTGGACGTTGTCCCGAAAGACTTTCAGCACCGCTTCCCATCTCACGGGCTCCTTATCTTCCCTCCAGCAATCGTAGTCGGTGGCCATGGCCACAGCGGCATAGGGGATCTCCGCTTCTTTGGCCAGGGCCGCCTCCGTGGCAATGGTCATGTTGATCACGTCGGCTCCCCAGGATCGAAACAGGTTCGACTCCGCCCTGGTGGAAAAACGAGGCCCTTCAATCGACAACACCGTTCCCTTGGCATGACAGACGAAGTTCAGGTCCTCGGCCGCTTTAATGAAACATTTTCGCAGATACGAAGAAAAGGGTTCGGAGATGGAAATGTGTATGGGCAACCCGGGTTCAAATCGTTCGTAAAAGGAATTCTTCCTCCCTCGGGTAAAATCGATGAATTGGTCCACCACCACAAAATGGCTCGGCTCGATCCCCTCCCGCAGAGACCCGACCGCAGTGGTCACCAGAATATGGCTGCAACCGACTTCTTTCAGGGCCCATACATTGGCCCGATAATTTACCTGGGGGGGCGGGATGATATGCCCAATGCCATGGCGAGCCAATAAAACCACCTCACGGCCGTTTATCAAACCCGACCTCATTGGGGACGAAGGCAAGCCATAGGGTGTCTCCACCGTAAGTTCTTTCGGCTCCTTAAATAAATCGGGATCGTCCAGTCCACTCCCGCCAATTATACCAATTTTCACCATAAGTGAGTTGTTTAGGCTTTGGCATTTTGACCGTTGGAACCCAATAGGCAAGCCTCGGCGCGCCGGGAGAAGAGGAAAGAGTTCAGAGAGAGGGGGGAAGGCGCGCCAATTAGGAATTAGGAATGCTTCGATTTGGAGGTTGGCGGATGGAATGGTTAACTCTCGGGAAGCCGGGGAAGGAAATAACCACAAAAGGCACAAAAAACACAAAAATAATTTATAGTTCAACAACGCTTCGCTTGATCCGGCTTCGCCGCAACAGGATGGAGCTGCGCTCCAACAGGATAAAACTAAAAAAAACCTTTTCGCGAAGCGATCCTGTTCCGGCGAAGCCGGATCAAGCGAAGCGTTGTTAATAATTCCTAATTCGCGCCCTCGGCGCGCTTCCTTCTTTGCGTCTCTCCGCGATCTTTGCGAGAGTCTATTCCAAATCCTGTCCACCCTGTGCAACTTGTCCTGCCGTAGCCCTTGGGCGAAGCGGGATCCATGTTCAATTCCCCTCTCGCGCGCTTCCGCGCGCCTTCCCCCCTTTGTGCCTTTGTGCCTTTGTGCCTCTGTGCCTTTCTCCCTCCTAATTCCTAATTGGCGCGCCCTCGGCGCGCCTTTCCCCTCTGTGCCCTCTGCGGTCTCTGTGGTTAATCTTCCCTAGCGCGCCTTCCCCCTCTCTCTGAACTCTTTCCTCTGAACTCTTTCCTCTTCTCCCCGCGCCCCAGCCACTGGACCAACTTGGCCATGGCCCTGGCCCGGTGGCTGATGCGCGCTTTCACCTCCGCGGCCAGTTGACCAAAGGTCTGGTCGTAGCCGTCGGGCACAAAGACGGGATCGTAACCGAACCCGCCTCGCCCCAGGGGTCGGGTGATGATGCGTCCCCGGCAAACCCCGGAAAATTCCATTAAACCGCCCTTGGCATCGGCCAGGATGAGACAACAGGTAAATTGAGCGCCGCGATCACCCTCTCCGACCCCCCGCAAAGCAGCGAGCAGTTTCTTCAGGTTGTCTCCATCCTTCGCCTTCGGACCGGCATAACGAGAGGAATGTATCCCTGGCCCCCCTTTCAGGGCATCCACCTCCAGCCCACTGTCGTCGGCCAGGGCAAAATTTCCCCGGCCAATCCGATCCACCAGGACCCCGGCCTTCAAAATGGCATTGCCCCTGAAGGTACCGGCATTTTCCTCCACCTCCGGCATTCCTCCCAATTCGTGGGCCGGGGCGATCATCAGGGCAAGATTCTCCCGCCCCGCCATTTCGGATAATTCCCGCGCTTTGTGGGGGTTGCCTGTGGCCAGATAAACCGTCGTCATTGCTGCCGCTCCCTGGTAGACAATGTAATTCTTCACCCCATGGGGCCGCTTCGGTCGTTCTTTTTCTCCGATGTCTCCGGATATTCCACAAAGCCCCGCAACAATTGATCCCGGCCCAAAGCCGCCTGCCGCACCCGGGTCAAATGCAACGCTTCCTCCATTTTCTCGACCACCCATCCGCCCACAAAACCCGGAGCCTCCTCATCGGCTAGAAATTTGGGAGCGCGGTAGGAGAAGAGATAGTCCAGTTTCCCGTGGGCGAGCAGGTCGCTCATCAATCCCGGCCCACCTTCAAAATACACCCCTGTCATTCCCTTTTCCATACAGGTATCGGAAAAGGCCGTCCAAAATGTGTCATCGCCGGGCATCTCCCAGACCTGGATCCCGTATTCCCGGTATTGTCCCACTTCCTGTCGGCCGGCTGGGGCCACCAATATCGTCCGCGCCTTGTAAGTGTCATTGAATACCCGGTAATTCCGCATCCCGGAAAGGGTCTTGAAGTTGCGGTCGAAAATAAACCTGAGGGGACAGGTGGTTTCACCGGGAAGCCGACTGGTCAGGCTCGGATTATCCGCCCCCACCGTCCCGCCGCCGACGGCAATCCCGGGAAATAGTCGGCGCCACCGCATCACGTCCTCACGCGCAATTTTTCCCGTAATCCATTGGGAAGCGCCGCAACGGGTTGCCACTTTCCCGTCCAGCGTCGTAGCCGTCTTGCCCGCCAGCAGGGGCCGCCCGTATATTTGGTTATGATTGAAGATGATGTTCAAGTCCTCGCATTCCTCGGCCAGGACTCCGCTTTCCACCCGCACCCCGGCCCGGGCCAGAATTTCAATGCCCCGGCCCCGATGTTTGGGGTTGGGGTCTATGGCGCCCACCACCACCCGGCGGATCCCGCTCGAGGTAATGGCGTTGCAGCAAGAGCCCGTCCTGCCCCGGGTGCTACAGGGCTCCAGGGTTACGTAGAGAACCGCTTCCCCATGCGGTTTCCGACCCAGGTTGCGCAGGGCCTGCACCTCGGCGTGCGGTTCGCCGTCCGAGACGTGGTAGCCCCGGCTGACCAATTTTCCCGACTCCACGATCACGGCTCCTACCATCGGATTGGGATGGGTTCTGCCCCATCCACGCCGTGCTTCCTCCAGCGCGGCCTTCATGAACCTGGTATGGGATTCCACCATGGTTCATCAATTTGTGACGCCTCACCTTCAAATCAATGACATTCCCTCCTTTTCGACCAACTCAGGCCAAATTTGATGGCCCATGCAAAAATAGTATGTCTTGCCAGGATGGCGGAGCTTCTCCAAACATGTCCCGCCATATGAGTAATTTCAAATTCGCCGCATTGCCGGGCGATGGCATCGGACCGGAGGTCATGGATGTCGCTCTGGACGTTCTTCAAGTGGCCGCCGATAAATTTGGCTTCGCCTGCGATTTCAAACGGGCCGATGTCGGGGGAATAGCCATCGACCGTCACGGAAAAGCGCTGCCCGATTCGACTTTGCAACTCTGCCAGGAAGCCGATGCCATCCTTTTCGGCTCCATTGGAGGTCCCAAGTGGGAATCGCTTCCAGCCCGGGAACAACCCGAACGCGCCTCCCTCCTGCCTTTGCGCAAGGCCTTTTCCCTCTTTGCCAACATCAGGCCCGGCCTGCTTTACCCGGAATTGAGGGAGGCATCCCCCCTGAGATCTGAACACATTCCCCACGGCATCGACATGGTTTGTATCCGCGAACTAACCGGCGGCCTCTATTTTGGACAACCCAAACACACTCAAACCCTCCCAGATGGCGACGTCCAAGCCATCGATACCATGATTTACAGGAAATCGGAAATTGAGCGCATCACCGAGGTGGCCATCGCCACCGCGCAATCCCGCCGCAACCGCATCTGCTCGGTGGACAAGGCCAATGTCCTGGAAACTTCCGTTCTCTGGCGCAAAACCGTCACGGAATACCTCGCCAAAAAAGCTCCCTCAATCGACCTCTCCCATATGTACGCGGACAATGCGGCCATGCAATTGGCCCGGGATCCCAATCAGTTCGATGTCATTCTCACCGAAAACATGTTCGGCGACATCTTATCCGATGAAATGGCCGTCATCTGCGGTTCACTCGGAATGCTGGCCTCGGCCAGCCTCGGGGCGGGCAAGAATTCTCACGGTCTGCCTTTTGGCTTGTACGAGCCCGCCGGAGGATCGGCCCCCGACATCGCCGGTAAAAAACTGGCCAATCCCTGCGCCCAAATCCTCAGCGCCGCCCTCATGCTGCGGTTTTCTTTCGGACAAGACGAGGCCGCTTCCGCCATGGAAGAGGCGGTGCAGTCGGCGGTAAGATCGGGCTATCGCACCGCCGATATCGCCTTTGCCGGTGAGCCGGTATCCACCCGCAAAATGGGAGAAGCCGTCATGGCCCATTTGAACCATTGAAGGGATTTTCAACCACGGATGAGGCGCGCCCCAGCGCGCCTCTTTCTCCCTCCATCACTCCACCACTCCATCATTCCATCATTCCCTCCCCTCCCTAATTCCTAATTGGCGCGCCTCGGCGCGCTTCCCCCCCATGAAAGCCTTCTACCTCACCACGGCGATAGATTACGCCAATGGCTCGCCTCACTTGGGGCATGCCTACGAGAAGGTGCTCACCGATGTGGTGGCCCGGTTTCAAAGGGCGCAGGGGAGGGAAGTCTATTTTCTTACCGGACTGGATGAACACGGGCAGAAGGTGCAGCAGAGCGCCGGGAAAAAGGGAATTTCTCCGCAGGCATTTTGCGATGCCATTGCCCTGGAGTTCCAGGACTTGTGCCTGAATCTCTCCATCTCCAACGACGATTACATCCGGACCACGGAGGAACGCCACAAGCAGGTGGTGGGCGAAATTCAGCAGGCCTTATTCGATAAGGGGGAGATATACAAGGGCCGCTACAACGGGTTTTACAGCGCCAGGCAGGAACAGTTTCTCCAGGACAAGGACCGCAAGGAGGACGGAAGCTGGCCTGAAATCTTCGGTGAAGTTTTTCAGATATCGGAGGAGAATTATTACTTCAGGCTCAGCCTGTACCAGGATTGGCTGATTCGGTTTCTGAGGGAGAATGAGGATTTCATTTTCCCGAGGTTTCGGCAGAAGCAGGTCTTGGAATTTTTGAAGGAGCCCCTCAACGACCTCTGTATTTCCCGGCCCAAATCCCGGTTGGCCTGGGGAATTCCGCTACCCTTCGACCAGGACTACGTCACCTATGTCTGGTTCGACGCCTTGATCAATTATGTAACCGGGTCGGGTTACATGGCTGGGGATACTTCCCGTTGGCCGGCCGATTACCATGTCATTGGAAAAGACATAATGGTTCCCGCCCACAGCATCTATTGGCCGATAATGCTGCATGCCTGCGATATTCCCCTTCCCAGGCACCTTCTGGTGCACGGTTTCTGGACTACGGAGGGGGCAAAAATGTCAAAATCCACCGGTAATACGGTCAACCCGCTGCATCTGGCCGATCGATTTGGGGCCGATTCCTTTCGATACTTCGTAACCAGGGCAATGAAGGTGGGCCAGGACAGCGATTTTACGGTGGAAAAATACATGCGTCGCTACACCAGCGATTTGGGCAATGACCTGGGCAACCTGGTCAACCGGGTCCTCAACATGGTCGGTCGATATGCCGGAGGTATCGTTCCCGGGGTCGAGGTGGAGGAAGGACCTGAAGGGGAATTGAAGGACTTGTTCCATTTCACCCACGGAAAAGTGGTGGAGCTGGGCCAGGACTTTCAATTCCACACCGCTTTGGAAGAAATCTTTCAATTTATCCGCGCCATTAACCGTTACGCAGAGATCCGGGCCCCCTGGAAACTGGCCAGGTCGGAGCGGGCTGAGGACCTAATTCTTCTCAATACGGCTTTGGCTACCCTGGCGGAAGGGCTTCGCCTGGCCGCGGTGTGGTTGTGGCCGGTCATGCCGGGCATAAGTGAAAAAATCCAAACCTTACTCGGTCTGGAGGCCGGTTTTGATTTTGCCGAAAACCTGGTCTGGGACTATCGGGTGGTCGGCAAATCGGTCGGGGACAAAACCATCCTGTTCCCCAGGCCCGAGTCCAAATAATTTTTTCCCGGGGAGGTGAAGCACTATCCTAAAACCAATTATGGGGAGGATGCTACTCCGGGTGGGCTCTTGGCCTTTTTGAGGGATTGCCGGGACCAGGCCAAAGCGGAAGGTCGTCCCCAACTGGTCAACATCTCCCTGGATGTGTTTCATATCGATCCGCTGGCCGTGCTCGAGGCGGTTTACGAAGATCAGAACCGGCACTTTTTCCTGGAGAATCCCCTGTTCGATCAAACCATTGCCGCCATAGAAACGGTACGGGCCAAAACGGCCTGCGGTCCGGACCGCTTTGGCCAAATCAAGGCCTGGGCGGAGCGGCTTCTGGAGCGCACCATTTATACGGGAAATACCGGATTTCCCTACTGTGGCATCCATTTTTTTTGCTGTTTCAACTTTTTCGACCAGGGCCAGGACCTGCCGGGATTTCCGCCGGCACAGGCTTTTGTTCCCTTGTGGCAAGTCAGTAGAAAAGACCAATACAGCCTGGCTATCGCCAATTGTATCATCGAGGAAAGCACATCGCTGGAAGGGGTGGCCGGGAAGATACTGGGCGCCTACGGGAGGTTTTCCACTTTTCCATACAAGTCCCCTTCCCCGGTTGAGCGGGAGAGGGCCCATTGGACCTCGCAAGGGGAGGTGGGGGAAATGGGGGTTTTCGAACGGTCTGTGGAACGAGCCAACAGGGCGATAAGGAATGGACAATTTGAGAAGGTGGTGTTGGGACGGGCCATCGATTTTCGGGCCGATGGGGCCGTTACCCCCCTGGCCATTTTGGACCGGCTGCGCAACCGGTTTCCCACCTGTCATACCTTTTCCTTTTCGGCTGGCCGGGAGGGGACATTTCTTGGAGCGACTCCGGAATTGCTGGTAAGCGTAAAAAAGGGCCGGCTTCGGGCCGAGGCCCTGGCCGGGTCGGTGGCCCGGGGTAACTCGGTCAGTGAAGACGCCGCTCTCGGCTTGTCCTTACTCAACAACTCCAAGGACGCCCGTGAACATCGGGTGGTGGTCGATGGAATTGTCCGCCGCCTGAGGAGCCTGGGTCTGGAACCGGAGGCAGTCGATCGTCCACGCTTGCTGAAACTGGCCAACGTGCAACACCTGTTAACCCCCATTGGAGCCGATCTGGCCGAGGACATCCATATCCTGGACGTGGTTCGAAGTCTTCATCCGACCCCTGCCGTGGGGGGCGCCCCCCAGGGTGCAGCCTGTGACGCTATCCAAAACTACGAGAGTTTTATTCGCGGTCCCTACGCCGGGCCGGTCGGGTGGTTCGACGCCCATGGGGATGGAGAATTTGTCGTGGGGATCCGGTCGGGAATTCTCCATCGCGACACCATACGGCTGTTTTCGGGTAGCGGGATTGTCCGGGGTTCCACTCCCCAAAATGAAAAACTGGAAACCGATTTGAAATTCAAGGCCATGCGGGAGGTAATGGACTAAGGCGCCGTTGGCGCCAATTAAGAATTAGGAGGCACAAAGGCACAAAGGCACAAAGGCACAAAGGCACAAAGGCACAAAGGCACAAAGGCACAAAGGCACAAAGGCACAAAGGCACAAAGGCACAAAGGCACAAAGGCACACAAAATCTTAACGAACTTGGCGCTCTTTGCGAGAGCTAATCCAGAAGAAAGTTTTAACCACGGATTACACGGATGAGCACGGATATTAAACTAAACAACGCTTCGCTTGATGCCTGCGGCAACAGGATGGAGCTGCGCTCCAACAGGATAAAACTAAAAAAAAATCCTTTTCGCGAAGCGATCCTGTTCCGGCGCAGCCGGATCAAGCGACCAAAGGAAGCGTTGTTAATAATAATTTCTAATTCGCGCCCTCGGCGCGCTTCCTTCTTTGCGGCTCTCTGCGATCTTTGCGAGAGTCTATTCCAAATCCTGTTCATCCTATGCATCCATGTTCAAAACCCTTCTCCTTCTCCCCATTCCTAATTCCTAATTCCTAATTGGCGCGCCCCAGCGCGCCTCCCCCCTCTGTGCTCTCGGTGTCCTCTGTGGTTTTTTCCTTCCCTTTCTTTGCGGCTCTCTGCGATCTTTGCGAGAGTCTATTCCAAATCCTGTTCATCCTGTGCATCCATGTTCAAAACCCTTCTCCCTCTCCCCATTCCTAATTCCTAATTCCTAATTCCTAATTGGCGCGCCCCAGCGAGCCTGCCCATGTTGAATATCGACAGAGCCAACACGAATTTGCTTTGGGCTTCCGTCCTGGCCGAGACGTTATTTCGTTGCGGTTTGGAGCACGTGGTCATTTCCCCCGGCTCCCGTTCCACCCCGTTGACCCTGGCTTTTGTTTCCCATGCCGGAATCAATTCAATTCCGGTTCTTGATGAACGTTCCGCCGGATTTTTCGCATTGGGGTTGGCCCGGCAAACCCATAGACCCGTGGCTCTCGTTTGCACCTCTGGCACAGCCGCGGTCAATTATTTTCCCTCCCTGGCCGAAGCCTCGGAAGCCCGTGTTCCCCTGTTGGTCTTGACCGCCGACCGACCTCCCGAATTGCAGGACTGCGGGGCCGGCCAAACCATCGACCAGACCCGGCTCTACGGAGATTTTCCGGTTTATCAGAAGGTCATGGAAACGCCTGTTTGCCAGTGGGATGGGTTGCTGGGCATGAAGGCGGACATTGTCCGCGCCTATGGCCGCGCTTTGGGGGGTCCCGTCCACTTGAATTGTCCCTTTCGGGATCCCTTACATCCGGTTGTGGACGGATCCACGGAAGGAGTTCCGGAAATTGGCCCGGAGTTCTTCCAGGATGTCGCTGTGCCGCGCCAGGAAAAGACCTGCATGGGAGAGCCCATTACCCTCTCGGGGGAGCGGGGGATTATCATTTGCGGTTCGGAAATCCCTCCAGACCCATTGGAATACGTCAAAGCGGTTGCCCAACTGAGCGATGATTCGGGCTGGCCCGTTCTGGCCGATGGATTGTCCCCGGTGCGCAATTTTGCCAGTGGTCGGAAAAGATTGGTGACGGGTTACGATTTTCTCTTGGGCAATGCGGAATTGAGCGACTCTCTTCGGCCCCGTTGTGCTATCGCCCTGGGGCCCTTGCCCACCAGCAAAACCCTGCGGCAATGGCTCACCCATACCGATGTGGACATCTACCACGTGCACCGGACCGGCAAGAACCTGGATCCCACCGGACGGGTGGTTCGGGTTGTGGAGGCGAACGCCTCGGAGATCCATTCCCGGTTTTGTTTCGACCCCAAGGCGGACCCGGCCTTTGCGGACCGGTGGTTGGAGGCTCAGGACAGGGTCATGGCCGGGTTGAAGGACGCCTTGTCAGGGAAAGGCGCCCATTCCTTCGAGGGGCTCATTTCCCACCATTTGCCCCGATACCTGCCCGAAAACACCCCTGTTTTTGTGGCCAGCAGCATGCCGGTCAGGGACGTGGAGTTTTTCTGGCCTCCCAATGATTCCAGAGCCCAGGTTTACGCTTCCCGGGGAGTGAATGGGATCGATGGAACGCTGTCCACCGCCTTGGGGGTAGCTTATCGGAACCGGCCCGCCGTTCTGCTGACAGGGGACCTGGCCTTTCTGCACGATTCCAACGGGTTGTTGCTACGGCCCAAATTCGAAGGTCACCTCACCGTCATTCTCATCAATAACCACGGGGGTGGAATTTTCAACCACCTGCCCGTTGCCGGGCTTGAGCCTGCCTTCGAGGAATATTTTGCCACTCCTCAAGCCGTGGATTTCCGAAAACTGGTAGAAAGCAACTGAGTGGAATACCATGAATTGGATACCATCGAGCGGCTGGGTGATTACCTCTGCCCCTTGCCGGAACGGGGGATTCGCGTGCTTGAAATTGAAACCGATCGCTACCGGGACGCAGCATACAGAAAGGAATTATTTCGATCCATAAGCGGTTCCCTTCGGGGTCATTCCTTGCAATCTTGACGTCGCTTGCGATGTTGAGATTCTAGGTTTGACCCCTTCTCCGCGACTCGCTTCGCCCAAAGGCTACCACGCTTCGCCTAAACCGTGCTTCGCAACGCTACGCAGGTCAAGAGGCTTCGCACGGCACAGCGCAGGACAAGACGGCAACAGGAAGAACCAATTTTTTGAGTAACCACAAAAGGCACAAGAGCCAGAAATGAGTGACACAGAAATTTTGTCTGCTTTCAATTGTAGTAGTGTCTTTACCCCGCGGTCCAATGTAACAACCTCACCGCAATCGCGGCATAAAGCCGCTCCTACAGCTAAAAACCAATACTCCGGAACCTATCCCAAACCCCTTCTCCCCCATTCCTAATTCCTAATTCCTCATTGGCGCGCCCCAGCGCGCCTCTCCCTCCCAACCGGCTGTTACGCCAACGGCGTTAAACTCCAGAGCCCAGCGTCGCGCAGCGCACGCTGGGTTGGAATGGACAACAAAAACGAACCCCAACGGGGTTCCACAAATAATTACCAAAAGACCAATTAAATGAACCCAGCATCCAGCATCTCATCAGCGTCCATTCGCACGCCTTACCACTCTTTGTGCCTATTTCTCCCTTCCTCCCAAATCCTGTTCATCCTGTCTATCCATGTTCAATTCCCTTCCCCGCGCCCCAGCGCGCCTTCCCCCCCTTTGTGCCCCTGTGCCTTTGTGCCTTTGTGCCTTTCTCCCTCCTAATTCCTAAATGGCGCGCCCCAGCGCGCCATTTAGAATTGACCCCTTTCTCCGCATCAGCTTTGAAGGGAATCGATGTCATGAACTGGATACGCGCAAAAGAATATGAAGATATCATCTACGAGAAGATGGATGGTATGGCCAAGGTAACCATCAATCGCCCCCATCGGCGCAATGCCTTTACACCGACCACGGTCTTTGAGATGTACGATGCTTTTTCCGATGCCAGGGAAGACCAGGGGATAGGGGTCGTATTGCTCACCGGAGCCGGTCCGCACACCGATGGCAAATACGCCTTCTGCTCGGGCGGCGACCAGAAAATTCGCGGGAAGGCCGGTTACATCGACAAAGGTGGGGTTCCCCGCTTGAATGTGCTGGATTTACAGCGCTTGATTCGCTCCATGCCCAAGGTGGTCATCGCCCTGGTGGCCGGTTACGCCATCGGGGGCGGACACGTGTTGCATGTCATATGCGACCTGACCATTGCGGCGGACAACGCCATTTTCGGCCAAACCGGTCCCAAGGTGGGAAGTTTTGACGGCGGTCTCGGATCCAGTTACCTGGCCAGTATCGTAGGGCAAAAAAAAGCCCGGGAAATCTGGTATTTATGCCGTCAATACAGCGCTGAGGAAGCCTTGGATATGGGACTGGTCAATACAGTGGTGGCGGTGGAGGACCTGGAAACCGAAGGGATTCAATGGGCCAAGGAAATTCTGGAAAAAAGTCCCTTGGCCATCCGATGCCTCAAATCGGCTTTCAACGCCGCCTTGGATGGACAGGCCGGCATTCAGGAGTTGGCCGGCAACGCGACCCTGCTGTATTACATGAACGAAGAGGGATCGGAAGGTAAACGCGCCTTCCTGGAGAAAAGAAAACCGGAATACCGCAAGTACCCCTGGTTGCCCTGAAGGCGCGCTTGGGCGCGGGGAGAAGAGGAAAGAGTTCAGAGGAAAGGGTTCAGAGAGAGGGGGAAAGCGCGCCGAGAGCGCGAATTAGGAATTATTAACAACGCTACGCTTGATCCGGCTTCGCCGCAACAGGATGGAGCTGCGCTCCAGCAGGATAATTATTAAAAGAATTCCTCTTCGCAAAGCGATCCTGTTCCGGCGCAGCCGGATCAAGTGACTGAAAGGAACGTTGTTAATAATAATTCCTCATTGGCGCCCTCGGCGCGCCTCCTTCTTTGCGTCTCTCCGGGCTCTTTGCGAGAGCCTTTCCCATCCTCCTCCAATCTTGATCGTGATCATGATCCTGATCTTGATCTCCCTCTCTCCCATCATTCCCTCTTTCCCGAGTGTCCCATCTTCCACCCGCCAACCCCCCACCGTAAACATTCCTAATTCCTAATTCCTAATTAGCGCGCCTCGGCGCGCCTATGGATTGGTATACGCCACCACCGAGAAGGCGTTCTCCATCGTAAAAGGCGATAATCTGGCCTGGGGTCAGGGCGCGTTGGGGGATGTCAAACACGACCCGGGCTTTGTCCTTTTCCGGGATGAACCGGATCTTGCGGGACGGGTCCCGATAGCGGGGCTTAGCCAGAATGGAGCAGGTTTCCTCTAGTGGATGGTTGATCCAGGACAGGTCTCTGACCACGACTTCCCGTGTATACAGGTGGGGTGCATCCGCGTTTTCAAAAGCTACCACCAGCTCGTTTTTGGCCGGGTCCTTGGCCACCACGACGTAAAACTTGTGGTCGGTATTGGAGGGGATGCCCAGTCCTTTGCGTTGGCCCAGGGTGAAGCGGTGCAGGCCCTTGTGCCGGCCCAACTCCCGTCCTTCGACGTTAACGATGGGGCCCGGCCGGTCCAGGATATACTCCTGCAGGAATTCACCAATCTTTATTTTGCCGATGAAACAAAGGCCCTGGCTGTCTTTCTTGTCCGCAGTGACCAGCCCGGCTTTGCGGGCAATTTCCCTCAAATGGGGTTTTTCGTAGCCGCCCACGGGAAAGACCCCGGCCGAGGCCTGGTCCTGGTTGAGCAGGGCGAGAAAGTAGGACTGGTCCTTATTTTTATCGTGGCCCTCCCACAATTCGGTGCCGCCTTCACGGTTTATTTTGGAGGTGACGTAATGCCCGGTTCCCACGGCTTCAAAACCGGCCTTGCAGGCGTAGTCGAGAAAGGCTCCGAATTTGACCTCTCGGTTGCACATGACATCGGGATTGGGGGTGATGCCCGATCCATATCCCCTGATCATGTCGTCGACTACTCGTTCCCGGTAAGCCTCGATCAGATTGACGATGCGAAAGGGTATGCCCAATTGATCGGCCACCGCGCGCGCGTCATCGATGTCCCGCTGCCAGGGACACTCTCCAAATGGATCCGATTCACGGAGCCAAATCTTCATGTAGCAGCCTTCCACCTGGTGACCCCGCTGTTGCAGCAGGTATGCGGCGACGCTGCTGTCCACTCCACCGGACATGGCAACCAGGATTTTGCTCATCGATGCACAGTAGTGGGATAGGCGCGCTGGGGCGCGCCAATTAGGAATTAGGAATTAGGAATTAGGAATGTTTACGATTGGAGTTTGGCGGGTGGAAAGGTTGGCTCTCGGGAAGGCGGAAAATGAACTAACCACAAAAGGCACAAAAGGCACAAAAATAATTTATAGTTTAACAACGCTACGCTTGATCCGGCTTCGCCGGAACTAGAGTTAACGGAGGGCGGACATTCCTGTCCGCCATTACCTCTTTATGGCAGGTTGCCTGCCGCTTCAGCAGGAAACAGCCACAAAAGGCACAAAGGGAGGGAGAATTGTGAATGGAACATGGATGCACAGGATGGACAGGATTTGGGATTAGGAGGAATTAGGAATGTTTACGATTGGAGTTTGGCGGGTGGAAAGGTTGGCTCTCGGGAAGGCGGAAAATGAACTAACCACAAAAGGCACAAAAAACACAAAAATAATTTATAGTTTAACAACGCTACGCTTGATCCGGCTTCGCCGGAACTAGAGTTAACGGAGGGCGGACATTCCCTGTCTGCGTGCGGTGACGCACAGGCAGGCTGTCCGCCATTACCTCTTTATGGCAGGTTGCCTGCCGCTTCAGCAGGAAACAGCCACAAAAGGCACAAAGGGAGGGAGAATTGTGAATGGAACATGGATGCACAGGATGGACAGGATTTGGGATTAGGAGGAATTAGGAATGTTTACAATTGGAGTTTGGCGGGTGGAAAGGTTGGCTCTCGGGAAGGCGGAAAATGAACTAACCACAAAAGGCACAAAAAACACAAAAATAATTTATAGTTTAACAACGCTACGCTTGATCCGGCTTCGCCGGAACTAGAGTTAACGGAGGGCGGACATTCCCTGTCTGCGTGCGGTGACGCACAGGCAGGCTGTCCGCCATTACCTCTTTATGGCAGGTTGCCTGCCGCTTCAGCAGGAAACAGCCACAAAAGGCACAAAGGGAGGGAGAATTGTGAATGGAACATGGATGCACAGGATGGACAGGATTTGGAATTAGGAATTAGGAATGTTTACAATTGGAGTTTGGCGGGTGGAAAGGTTGGCTCTCGGGAAGGCGGAAAATGAACTAACCACAAAAGGCACAAAAAACACAAAAATAATTTATAGTTTAACAACGCTACGCTTGATCCGGCTTCGCCGGAACTAGAGTTAACGGAGGGCGGACATTCCTGTCCGCCATTACCTCTTTATGGCAGGTTGCCTGCCGCTTCAGCAGGAAACAGCCACAAAAGGCACAAAGGGAGGGAGAATTGTGAATGGAACATGGATGCACAGGATGGACAGGATTTGGAATTAGGAATTAGGAATGTTTACGATTGGAGTTTGGCGGGTGGAAAGGTTGGCTCTCGGGAAGGCGGAAAATGAACTAACCACAAAAGGCACAAAAAACACAAAAATAATTTATAGTTTAACAACGCTACGCTTGATCCGGCTTCGCCGCAACAGGATGGAGCTACGCTCCAACAGCCAGATAGAATGTTCACTCCTTTAAATTAGGCCAAACTGGCATGAACTGCAAAGCAGTTCCACTCCAAAGGCTATCCCTTCACCATCAATCCCCAAACCGAAGCATTCCTAATTCCTAATTCCTAATTCGCGCCCCTTGGGCGCTTATTGGGAGAGGGTGTCCTGGAGATAAAAGAGCGTTGTTCCCTGGCGTTGGTTTTCGCTGAAGACGGCCTTTCCCGCCTCCGCATGGAGTCGATCCTCCAATTGGCGCATGTAGAGGCTGCGCGGTTTGGCCCGCTCCCCGTGGTGACTGTAGTGGGCCACCAGTCCTGCAAAAGGCGCGCCGAGTCGTTTGCCTCGGCAGCCGATGGCCCAGTTCCAACCATTCACGGGACTTTGAACGGATACCGTGTCGGCGGCATTGCAATTCCAGAAGAGGTGATTGATGCCGCTCCATCCCCAGCCCATTCCCTCGTAGCCGCGGTTGCGGACCATGAGGCGCCACCCGTGGGTGTTGTCCCAAAGGGTTCCCATGGCCCAGTGCCGCCAAGGTCCGATGACGGAATTGAAGCCTTCCGCGTAGCAATCGAGAAATACATTGGGCCCGCCGGTTTTTCCCGGCACAAAAAAGGGGTATTGAGCGCCGCGCGTGAAGCATCGCTGAAACAGCAACTGCTGTCCCGCGGAAATAAATCCGTGTCGACGACCGTAGCCATTCCGGGCCACCGGGTCCAGGAAGGCACAATCTTCCACGGTGATGCGCAGGGCTTCGCGGTCCAATTCCACGCAAGTGTTGGCATAATGAACGCTGGTAACTCCTTTGACCCAACAATCCATCGCGCGCATTACCGCCACCCCATTCCGCGAAGGGGACTCCGGGGCTTCCCCCTCCAAGGCTCCGGAAGAGGCCACGAGGCGGAGGTTTTCCACCCCGCAGTTGGTGATCCGGTTGGGAAGTATGGGTTTGAACAACCGGGTGGATCCAAATTGGGCGAATATCGGATTCACCAGCGGCGATTCGAAATAGATCCTTCCGCCCGCGATCCTGATGATCCTCCTTTCGAAGTGAAAAACAAAGTCGGCCGGATCCCACTGTGGAACCGGTATTTTATCGGGCCGGGCCGGAAAGTCATCCATACCCAAAAGGCGGACCCACTCCCGGTTCATGCGCTGCTCCAGAATTACCGTTTCTCCCACGGCCAATCCACCCACGGGGGCCACTTGAACGTAGTCCCGGCCGGAAGGAGCGTAGAGGTCGACCACCTCCCAGGCCTGGTCGGAGGAGTTGCGGTATAAGAATCTACCACCGCGTCGGTCGGCATTGAACGCGTCCTGGGGGGCGTCCCGGCCGGAAAGCAGAATGAGGGATTGTTCATGGGTCTCCCCGGACCATAATTCGCTTCCTCCACTGTATTGGCCGCTTCCCCGCAGAACGACACCGCTCGTTCTCAGCGACAATTGGCCGTCCACCCGGTATCGACCGGCCTGCAGGAGAACAGCGCCCCGAAATCCCCGCCGATCCGGAGCAAGGGTGGAAACCCGATCGATAGCGGCTTGAATGCGTTCGGTGTCATCTGCGCTACCCTGCACGGGATGGAGGGTGACTTTCTCCGGAATGTGGGGAAGGGGAATCCCTCCCGCCCGGTAACCGGCAGTGGAATAATCCGGAATGTGGTTTCCAAACTGATCCTTTTTATAGAGGAGAGGTTTTTTTGGGTGATAGATCACCCCCTGTTGGAACGGGTCCCTGCATCCGGCATTGAGGAGGAAGCAAAACAGTGCAAGGGTGAGGCATGATGTTTGGAAAAAGGAAGGCAGACGTGGAATTTTTGCGGGCATGCAAAAATTCAACGTTTGACCCCATTCCCTCTTTTTCAAGTTATTTCTAGGATACCGCACTCTATGGCATCCATAACCCTATTGAACGCCCTCCTGCAGGCTCCCGATCGGATTCGGGCCGAATTATCCTCCGATTGGGAGGGGACGGATCCTCCCGAATTCCATTTGAGACCGGGCGGTTCCATTACCGGGGTGGGGCGGGCCGGCTTGGAAAGTTTCGCCCGAACCAGCGCCTATTTCCTGGACGGCAAGAGCCTGCATTTCTTCTGCAGCGGGCGGGTTTTGGCTCAGAACCAGTTGGATGTGGATGAACCGGTCTACGTCGCGGGGCAATTCAACGGTTGGGACAAGGCCATAGGGAACGGAAAGTGGCGGATGGAACGCGCGGAGGGCGGGGAAGAGCTCCGGTTGTCTTTGCCGCTGGAGGAGGTCGATCTGTCCCAGGGAACGGGGTTCAAATTCGTCTCATGGGAGAGGCGCTGGTTTTCCCTGCCGACGGAAGCCACTAATACTTATTGTGATTCCAGCGGTAACCAGAACTACTACATCGATCCCCAACGCACGGGTCGCCACATTTTCGATTTAAAAACCGCGGAGGTGTTGGACCTGTCCCAGGACTACTTTTTGACCCTGTGGGGTAGGGGACCGGAAAGTTCCACTCCCATAAGGCCGGGAAGGTTCTTTCTCGACCTGGAGCCGGGTTTGAAACCCGGGGTTTTCCTGCATGGGGATACCACCCTGTTTCGCATTTTTGCTCCCCGTGCCACCCGTGTCACCCTGGTCGTGCTGGATCATCCCGACTCCTGGCATAATGCCGGTTACCATCCCCTCCTTCGCCTATCGGATGGAATGTGGGAAACCGTTCTCGAGGAGAACATGGCCGGAAAATATTACTGGTATCGCGTGGATGGACCCAGGCAGGGACCTTTTTCCCATTTTGATCCCAATGTCAATATTCTCGATCCCTGCGCTCTTGCCACGGTGGGCCCGGGGGGTCCGGCCATTGTTGTGGATCGGCGCCGTCACGCGAGACCCCGGGCTTTCAAGTCTCCCCATCCGGAGGATCTGGTAATAGGGGAGGTTCACCTCAGGGACCTCCTGGCCAAAGCTCCGCTCCGGTTGTCCGAACCGGAGCGCCTGGGTTACACCGGATTGACCGCCTGGCTCAAGTCTCCCCATTGTTATTTGAGGGATTGGGGGGTGAATGCGGTAGAATTGCAACCCATCCATGAAAACGATGCCCTTTCCCAAGGGGATTATCATTGGGGCTACATGCCGGTTAATTATTTTTCCCCGGAGAGCGGGTATGCCCGGGACCCGCTCCAGGCCAGCCAAGTCGAGGAGTTCAGGGATCTGGTGGAAGCCTTTCATGAAGCGGGCCTGGCCGTGATTCTGGACGTGGTTTACAACCATGTGGGAAATCCGGCTCACCTGGCCTACATTGACCAACTGTATTATTTTGAGCTGAAAGCCGACGGAACGCCGAGTAATTGGAGCGGCTGCGGGAACGACCTTCGTTGCTATGCTCCCATGGCCAAACGGTTGATTCTGGACAGCCTGCTGCACATGTTGGAGTTTTACGGAGTGGATGGATTCCGGTTCGATCTGGCCGAGCTTTTGGGGGTGGACGTCCTCCGGGAAATCGAAAACCGATTGAGGGAGCATTTCCCCGAGGTGATTCTAATCGCCGAGCCCTGGAGTTTCAGGGCCCACCTGCGATCAGGGCTCAAGAATACCGGATATCTTTGGTGGAATGACGGCTATAGGGAATTTCTGAAGTCTTATCTGACCGGCGAGGGCGATGCCGTCACGATGCGGTATTTTTTGAAAGGTTCCCATTCTTCCGGGGGCGCGCCTTTCCAGTCAATAAACTACACCGGATCTCATGACGACAGGACCTGGCTGGATGACATCACTGAAAATGCCAACCATAACGCACGGGCTCCCACCCAACTGGATCGGCGCAGAACCCATCTCATGGTTAGTCTTTTGATGATGTCTTTGGGCACCCCCATGCTGGCCCAAGGCCAGGATTTTCTCCGCACCAAATGGGGGCATGCCAATACCTATCTGCGTGGCGACATCAATGCTTTGGACTACCGGCGTCTGCGGGAATTTTCCGGAACTCATGACTATTTTCGACGTTGGATCGCCTTTCGGCAGTCGGAGATGGCCTCATGTCTGCGCCTTGCCACCATGCCCGGAGAGGATTTTTTCCAGTTTTTCTCTCCTCAATCGGGTAATGGATTGGCCTGCCTCTTCAATGCGGCGGAGGAGCATGGTCCGGTCCAATTATTTTTTGTGGTCAATCCGGAGGCTGATCCGGTCCGGTTTAACCTTTCGGGCTTCGACTTTGAGCGCTCCTGGAGCCAGATTGCGGATTCCGAGCGCTTTGAACCGGATGGGTTGGATTCGGCTCTGGCCGAACTCCGGGCTGAACTGGAAATGCCCGCCGCCAGTTGTGCCCTGTGGATTTCCCGGCCCGCCTAGGCGCGCTGGGGCGCGCCAATTAGGAATGGGCACAAAGGCACAAAGGCACAAAGGCACAAAGGCACACAAAATCTTAACGAACTTGGCGCTCTTTGCCAGAGCTAATCGGGAAGGGTTTTTAACCACGGATGGGCACGGATTTGCACGGATAGAAAAAATAGCCACAAAAGGCACAAAAAACACAAAATCGACCACAGATTACACGGATGACCACGGATATTAAATCAAACAACGCTTCGCTTGATGCCTGCGGCAACAGGATGGAGCTGCTCTCCAACAGGATAATTAACAAAAGAATTCCTCTTCGCGAAGCGATCCTGTTCCGGCGCAGCCGGATCAAGCGAAGCGTTGTTAAAAATAATTCCTGATTCGCGCCCTCGGCGCGCCTCCCCCTTTGCGTTGCTTTGCGCTCTTTTGTGGCTAATCTTCTCTCTCCTCTGTGCTCTCGGTGTCCTCTGTGGTTTATTTCCCTTCCCATCCGTGCCCATCCGTGAAATCCGTGGTTTCCTCCCTCTCCATTTCTCTTTGCGCTTTTTGTGGTTAATCCCTCTCCCTCCACGCGCCCTTGGGCGCTTCCCCCCTTTGTGCCTTTGTGCCTTTCTCCCTCCTAATTGGCGCGCCTCAGCGCGCCTTATTCGCTTGCCATGGCAAGGTGGAGACGTTCAAGTATCCGCTCGAAATTTTAATTGGCGCGGCTCCCGCCGGGGACTGACCCGCAACCCCTTAAGCAAACCCTAAACCTAGCAAAATATGGCAGTAAAAATCGGAATTAATGGCTTTGGCCGAATAGGCCGACTGGTATTCAGAGCATTGGTTGATCAGGGCCTCCTGGGCAAGGACTTCGAGGTCGTTGCCATCAACGACCTGGTACCTGCCGAAAACCTGGCTTACCTTCTGAAATACGACTCGGTACAGGGTCGATTCAAAGGAACGGTGGAAACCGATGGAGACAACCTCGTGGTCAACGGTCATCCCATCGAGGTCCTTTCCGTGCGGGAAGGTCCCGCCGCTCTCCCTTGGGACAAGTTGGGAGTAGACGTGGTCATCGAGTCCACCGGTTTGTTCGTGCAGGACGAAAAGGCACGAGGTCACCTGCAAGCCGGAGCCAGGAAGGTCATCATTTCAGCCCCGGGAAAAGGAGCGGTGAAAACCGTGGTCATGGGCGTAAACGACGAGACCCTGACCCCGGATGACCACCTTATTTCAAATGCCTCCTGCACGACCAACTGTCTGGCTCCGCTGACCAAGGTGGTTTTGGATAATTTTGGCATCGTTGAAGGCCTGATGACCACTGTTCACAGTTATACCGCTACGCAACGAACGGTGGATGGCCCATCCCCCAAAGATATGAAGGGCGGGCGCACCGCGGCCCTGAATATCATTCCGTCCTCAACCGGAGCGGCCAAAGCGGTTGGCCTGGTTATTCCGGAAGTGCAGGGAAAGCTCACCGGCATGGCCTTCCGCGTGCCCACACCCACCGTATCCGTGGTCGATTTGACGGTGAAAACGGAGAAACCTACTTCCTACGGGGAAATTTGCGGCACGGTCAAGGCGGCGGCGGAAGGTCCTTTGCAAGGCATACTGGAATACACCGAGGACGAGGTGGTTTCTTCCGATTTCATAAACTGTCCGGCTTCCTCCATTTTCGATGCAGGATCCGGCATCGGGTTGTCCGATACATTCTTCAAGCTGGTGTCCTGGTATGACAACGAATGGGGGTATTCCAATCGTTGTGTGGATCTTCTGAGAAAGGTGGCAAAATTCCTTTGATATCCCTGCATTGTCATGGCCAGAACCAAGACCGTTCGCGACATCGACCTGAAGGAAAGACGCGTATTTGTCCGGGTCGATTTCAATGTTCCCTTGGATGAGAACGGAAGGGTTGGGGACAACACCCGCATTGTCGCGGCCCTTCCCACCCTGAAGTACCTTCTGGATAGACAATCCAAAGTGATTTTGGCCAGTCATCTGGGGCGTCCCAAAGGGCGGGCCAATCCAAAATTCAGTCTTAGGCCGGTGGCGGAGGAACTGGCCGTCCAGTTGGGGCGGCCGGTGCAATTTGCGAGGGATTGTGTGGGGCCCGAGGTCGAGGCTGCGGTGGCCGCTCTTCAACCCGGGTCGGTCCTGTTGCTGGAAAACGTCCGGTTTCATGCCGGTGAACAAGGTAATGACCCCGGGTTTGCCGAAATGCTCGGATCCCTGGCCGAGGTCTACGTCAACGATGCCTTCGGGGCGGCCCATCGGGCCCATGCCTCCACCTCCGGGATTACCCGGCATGTCCCCACTTGCGTATGCGGATTCCTGATCGAGCGGGAGTTGGCCTTTCTGGGTGAGAAAACAGAGCATCCGGCCCGACCCTTTGTCGTTATTCTCGGTGGGGCCAAGGTATCCGACAAGATCATGGTTATCGACCGGTTGCTGGAAAAGGCCGATACTATTTTGATTGGCGGAGCCATGGCCTTCACTTTCGACCTGGCCCAGGGCAAAGGGATCGGTGACAGCCTGGCCGAACCGGACAAGGTGGGCTTGGCCCGGTCAATTCTGGAGAAAGCCGAAGAGAAGGCTGTTTGCCTCCTCTTGCCCGTGGATACGGTCGTAACCGACCGCCTGGATTTTGCGGGCCAAACCGTGGGAGAGTTGCGAGTAGTGGAAAACGGAATCGAAGACGGCTGGAAAGGTGTCGATATCGGGCCCAGGTCGGTGGCAAATTACCTCGGGGAGGTGGCCGGCGCCGGGACGGTTTTATGGAATGGACCAATGGGAATCTTTGAAATAGAGGCCTGCAGCAAAGGCACCTTTGAAATCGCCGATGCCGTGGCCGACAACGTCCGGGCCGTCTCCATTGTCGGGGGAGGGGATTCGGCCAAGGCGATCAGGCAGAGCGGAAATGCGGAAAAGGTTTCTTTTATCAGCACCGGCGGGGGGGCCAGCCTCCAATTTCTCGAAGGCAGGGAATTGCCCGGAGTGGCCTCCCTCGATACCCTTGCACCCTGAACCTCTCGAATTATGAAAAAGCGCCGCGGATACATCGTCGCCGGAAATTGGAAGATGAACAAAACTGCCGCCGAGGCGGTAGAACTGGCCCGGGGCGTGGTCCGGGAATGGGGGAATGAGGCCGGGGTGGAAGTCGTTCTCTGCCCACCCTTTACCGCGCTGGAAGCGGTGGCCCGAATCCTGGAGGATTCCCCGGTCCTTCTCGGAGCGCAGAATATGCACCCGGCCGGCAGTGGCGCCTATACCGGCGAGGTGTCGGCCCAAATGTTACGTTATTTCCACGTCTCCCATGTCATTTTGGGGCACAGCGAACGGAGGGAATATTTTGCCGAGTCGGATGCATTTATAAACGAGAAGGTGTTGACCGCCTTGCGCAACGACTTGAAACCGATTCTCTGCGTTGGGGAGACTCTGCCGCAAAGAGAGCAAGGTGACACCTTGGGGGTGGTAGACGCCCAGGTTCGCGGCGGACTGAAGCAGGTGACGAGTGAGGAGGCGGAGAATCTGGTAATCGCCTACGAACCGGTATGGGCCATTGGGACCGGAAAAACCGCCACACCCCGGATGGCGCAGGAAGTGCACGCTTCCATTCGGGGTATTCTGGCCGATCTGTTCGGCTCCGAATTGGCCGATAAAATCCGCATTCAATACGGGGGATCGATGAAACCGGGCAATGCCGGAGAATTGCTCCTGCAACCCGATATCGACGGAGGACTTATTGGGGGAGCCTCCCTGGAGGTCGAGTCCTTCACCGGGATCATCGAAGCTGCGAAGAAGACCTGACGACTAGCCCGGCGCCCCATCTGCCTCTCGCAAAGCACGCAGGGAACGCAAAGGAAGGGCAATGGCGGACAGGAATGTCCGCCCTCCGTTATTTCTCGACACTAAACACTAGTCACTAGCCACTGATTTCTGACCACGGATTTCACGGATATGCACGGATGGGGAGAGAGGCGCCGTTGGCGCCAATTAGGAATTAGGGTGAGAGATCAGGATCACGATCACGATTATGGAGATGAGGGAGGCGCCCAGCGTCGCGCACCAACGGCTACTCAGCCGGGGCCTCCCAACTGGCTGTTACGCCAACGGCGTTAAACTCCAGAGCCCAGCGTCGCGTAGCGCACGCTGGGTTACCGATCCCCCATATGACCGAACCCCAACGGGGTTCCACAAATAATTGCCAAAATTCCAATTAAATTAACCCACCTTCTCATCAGCGTCCATTCGTGCGCCTTCCCCCTTCCTGTAATCCTGATCCTGATCATGATCTTGATCTCTCTCCCTCTCCCCATTCCTAATTCCTAATTCCTAATTGGCGCGCCCTCGGCGCGCCTTCCCCCTCTCTCTGAACTCTTTCCTCTGAACTCTTTCCTCTTCTCCCCGCGCCCCAGCGCGCCTTAACCCGGTCAAAGCGATTTGTCGTAACAGTAGAAGGCATTGGTGCATTTGGCAAAGAAGACGTTTCCGGTGTAGCGATAGTTCCGGCTTTTCAGGAACCCTTGCATGGCCCGGTTGCTGCTATTGGTATCGGTCCTCAGGTAGTGGGCGCCGCTTTGCCGGGCCAGTTCGCAGGCATGGGCCTCCAGGGATGAGGCGATTCCATGGCGGCGGGCTCCTCCCCGAACCGCAAACCGGTGGATGACACAGGCGGGACCCTCTCTGTTCCATGCCACCGAGGCGTACTCGGGAGGTTCGATCCGGTCGACTACGATAAATCCGAGAACGGCCCGGTTTTTGGCAGCTACGAAGAGTGATTGGTTTTGGATATCCTGTTGAAACCGGTGGGCTGTGGGGTACTGGCTGGTCCACTGAAAATTGCCGTAGGCAGCCATTTCAGCCACCACCTGGCCGACAATTGACATGATGGAATCGATGTCCTCCGTTACGCCCTTTCGAATGTCCATAACCTTCAAACCATCCATGCCAAAAGCACTCCGAGAACGGGGTCAATTCTGAAATCCTGTATTGCCAATGAAGAAGACGGCAGGTCTTTGTGCCATTCAAAGTTTGACCCTTTTCTGAAATCCCTGAATGAATAGGTCATGATCGAGGACGGCTCAAAACGCCGCATATCCCTGAAGACCTACCTTATCGCGATTCTGGTGAGGTTTAGCTTGAAATTGATCGGAGCCACCTGCCGGGTGCAGTTCAAGGAAGGGGAGGCCTTATTCAGGAAGATCTCCCGGGGAAGGGAACCGGTAATCTTTTGCGCCTGGCACAATCGCCTCGTTTACACCGCCCTCCTTCTTGAGATGGAATTTGTGCGGAGGGGAAACGCCTTCATTCAATTGGTCAGCAAATCCAAGGATGGGGATATATCCTATGTGTTGATGAGAATGTTCGGTGTGGACGTGGTTGACGGATCTTCCAATCGGGGTGCTTCAGAGGGATTGCTGAAAAAATGCCGTTTCATGCGCAAAAACAAATGCTCCACAATTATTTTCTCGGATGGCTCCCATGGACCCTTGTACAAAGCAAAGGCGGGTGCGATTTTTCTGAGCCAGAAAACGGGGTTTCCCCTGTATCCCATCTCCTATACGGTCGATCGATGTTGGCGGATCAAGTCCTGGGACCGGTTGATTCTACCCAAACCCTTTTCTCGGATAAAGGTTCGCCTGGATGAAGCGATGTGGATTCCACCCGTTCTTTCCCGCGAAGAATTGGAGAGCCACCGCCTGCAACTACAGAACCGTCTGAATCGAATGCGGCAATCCGGATGAGGTCGGGCTTTGCTTGAGTGCCCTGTTCGCTCACCCGATACTCCCTTTCTGCAACGGAATAAATGGCGGCGCAACCCCTCTAAATCATTATTCGAGTTTTTCCTCTCCTTTATGAAAACAGCTCTCCATCGAGGATTTTTATGTCCCTTCCTTTTCGTTGCCGTACTGATGATATTTCTCGGCGGGTGCGCCAATGTGCCCGTCTACGAGCAGGGGCTCGTTTCCAAAGTCGGCATGACCAGGACCGATTCGATGGTGCAGGGCGATCGGGTAAATCTCCTGCCCCAGATTGAGCCTGGGAGCGCTATTTCGGGTGGGTCCGTGGCGGCCGGTTGCTCGGTCTGTCGTTAAGGGTCATGACCTGGTATCGGAGGGGATCTCCCAACGGCTGAGCGAAATGGTTAGCCTTATCGCATTGTCCTTCCTCACGGCGGGTTTTGCCGTATCTCCCAACCCCTTGGAGGTGGGCGGCGAGTTGGTGGATGCCGGGGATGTCACCTTGTTGCAGGGGAGCTGGGTGGGAGACTTTACCTCCGAGGACTGGGACTCCTCTCTCAGTTTGGCCTATGGCCATTATTCCATGAATTACGTTCCCGCTCCTTTCGATTTCCGAGGCATGGACAAGCGGCGCAACGAAAGCAACCTGGCGGCGCAGTTCAACACCCAAAAACAGGTCAATAACTATCTCTGGCTCATGGGCGGGGCTGGAGTATACGATGGATTCACCAATTACCGCTCGGTTTGGCTGGATGAGTATTTCCGGCAACAGTACAGCGATCTGCCAGGTGTCCCAGGAGCGGAAAACTACGTGGAGGCCGACCCCAAAGGCGTCAACGCGACCGTTGGAGCACGTTGGGAATACAAGCCTGGAACCGGGTTCGCCCAAATCGATTTGTCCTGGCTGGAAGACGATGCCTCACCCGGGTATGAAATTGATTTCGATGGCTTGAGGCGCGGCAGACTTCACCTCCACACCGGATCGGTAAGTATATCTACGGAAAACGTATTGACCCCAAGGGTGCGGTCCTACGTCTCGCTACGCTCATCTCAAACCAGCGAACGGTCCACCCGCTACGGGGCCGACGCATCCCTTTTCGTGGCCGTGGACGAGGACTGGATCATGCGCTGGAATGCCGGCGCCGCCTCTGAGAACCCGCAGTTTGAAGCCATTTACATCGGCCTCGCCTTGGAGCATCAGATCGACGACGCGGTTTCGTGGTTTGTCGACGGGCGGTATTATGATGATACCGGGGAGATCGAAAATGCCCTCCTTTTTACCACCGCCGCTCCAGGTTTGGCCAGTGAACGTTTTGGCGTAGGGTTCCGGTGGATTGGGGATAATTGGTCATCCCGTTTCTATCTGGCCCGACTGCGCACCAACTATGATCCCCTTCGAAAAGATATAGATTTCTTTCAAAACCTTTACCGCGATCGCGATTGGGACATTATTCAGGTTGCCATAAGCCGAAGGCTTTGAAAAAATGCCAAACCCCGAGTCTATCCGGACCATGACATTGACATTTCGAAAACCATTTCTAATCGCCCTGACCCTTTTGACGGGGGGAATCGCCTCCGGCCAAACCACCTATTCGCCAGGGGAAATCGTGAAAAATTTCACTTTGACGAATCGTGCCACGGAGCAGGAGGTCGATCTTTATGACTTGGAAGGGAAGGTGCTCATTCTGGAGTGGTTTGCCTGGTGGTGTCCCTTTTGCCAAGCTGCGGCTGCTCAAGTAGAGACCGGCATCGTTGATTACTATAAGAATAGCGGGGGTAACCCTAACGGCGTGCCGGTTATGCACGTGGCGTTGAATATGGTGGGCAATGCCGAAACGCAGACGCGACAATTTGTTGACAGGTACGATATCGAGTACGTCCTGAATGATTTTAACAGGGAGATTGCCCGACAATTTCAAAGCGGCCCTGGACAGCCCATTTTCGCCATCATAAATGGAGTGAAAAATTCGGCCAGCCACGACCAGTGGGAATTGCTCTATTCGCGTCTCGGCTACGGTGATAGCAATCAACCCATTGGCACTTTCAGGTCGCATATCGATTCGGTGGAGGCCGATCCCGGCCCCCAATTGCCTCTGGAATTTTTGAACTACCTGACAAATCTTGGTATATCGGAATCCGACCGCAATATCGACCAGGATCCGGATTTCGATGGTGTGCCCAATGTTTTTGAATACTACTTTGGGTCAGATGCTTCAGACACATCTTCCTTTGCCCAACCGACCCCTGCCATCGTCACCATTTCCTCCACTCGGTATCATGCCCTTCAATTCATCAGGGATCCAACGGCAGTTGGGGTGGAAATCTCAGTGGAATTCAGTGAAAGCCCCTCCTTTGATAGTTTGATCGGGAGTGTTCCCGTTTCAAATCAACCCCTGGAAAATGGATTGGAAGAGGTAGTGGTAAGATCCGGATCTCCTTTGAGCGGAAGGGAGTTCAGCCGGTTGATTTATCGATCGGAAGACAGTTGAATCGTTCTCAGCTCCAGAGGGGGAAGCGCGCTAAAGCGCGCGAATGAGGTAATGCGTTGCAACCCTCACCCGACGCTTCGCGCCACCCTCTCCCAGAGGGAGAAGGGAGGGAATGAGGAATTGGGGAGAGGGAGGGAATGAGGGAACGATGGAGTGATGAATGTTGGGGTTTGGGGGTTGGCGGTGGATTATTGTTTTTCAGCTGTAGGAGCGACTTTATGCCGCGATTGCGGTGAGGCCACTTGGAAGATCGGGGGATAAACCCCCTCCTACAGTTTCGTAATTTTCCCTTCGGCCTTCTAACCTCCTTGTCACGCCGTAGCCCTTGGGCGAAGCGGGATCCGTGGTCAGGGAAGGGAATGGGGGATAGAGATCAAGATCAGGATCACGATAAACCTCATCATCTCAGCATCGTATCTGCTCATTCTGCGGTTCATTCCCCCACCTGCATGGACGCGCTACTCCGGGCGCTTACCACTACAATCGGGGAATAAACCCCCTTCTGCAGTTTCGTAATAGGTAATCAATAATGCATCCATGCGGACGATTGTTAAGATACCTGAGCAGTTACCATTTTATTTGGAATGTTGGTTTATTGATTCGGTAGTGGAGCTGGAAATGTTTTGACCACGAATTACACGGATGGGGTTTCGAATCTGGCGAGAGTCAATCCGGAAGAGCCGTCCAACCCTCAGAATCGATGATAACTTTTTAAGGATCGACTATCCGGACCATGTCATTTCGAAAACCATTTCTTATCGCCCTGACCCTGTTGACAGGGGGAATCGTTTCCAGCCAAGGCAGCTATTCGGCCGGAGATGTCGTGGAAAACTTCACCTTGACCAAGTATGGGACGGAGCAGGAGGTCGAGCTTCACGATTTGGAGGGGAAGGTCATCTTTCTGGAGTGGTTTGCTTGGTGGTGTCCATATTGCCAAGCCGCGGCTGCGAAGACAGAGACGGATATCGTTGACTACTATGATGACCGCGATGGGAACACCAATGGCATTCCGGTTAAGCATGTGGCGTTGAATTTGGTGAGCGGCCAGGAAACACAGACGCAAAATTTTATTGATTCCTATGGATTAGGACTCGTTCTAGATGACCCTGATAGAGACGTTGCCGATCTATTTCAATCGAGTGGACAACCCATTTTTGCCATCATTAACGGAGTAGAGGATTCGGCCAGCCACAAACAGTGGGAATTGCTCTATTCGCTTCGCGGCTACGGTAGTACGAATCCACCTATTTCCACTTTCAGGAGGCATATCGATTCGGTGGAAGCGGAAGCGGCAGAGAACGGAGATCCGGTGGTGACCATCACCGGCGGAAACGCCATCACCGAGGGGGGAAACGCTAGTTTCACGCTGACCGCGACGCCCGCGCCGTCGGCCTCGTTGGACGTTTCCGTGAACGTGGCCGACGACAGCGACAGCGATTTCGTGGCTTCAGGCAACGAGGGAGCCCGCACCGTCACCATACCGACCAGTGGCACGGTCAGTTTCACCGTGGCCACGGAAAACGACGAAGTCGACGAGGCCAACGGCTCGGTCTCGGCGACCGTGAACAGCGGTATCGGCTACACGGTGGGCACGACCTCATCGGCCACGGTTACGGTGAACGACGACGACGAACCGCCACCGCCGCCACCGACCCCGGTGGTGACCATCACCGGGGGAAACGCCATCACGGAGGGAGGAAACGCCCGTTTCACGCTGACCGCGACGCCCGCGCCGTCGGACTCGTTGAACGTGGCCGTGGACGTGGCCGACGATGCGGACAGTGATTTCGTGGCCTCAGGCAACGAGGGCGCCCGCACCGTCACCATACCGACTGGGGGCACGGTCAGTTTCACCGTGGCCACGGAAAACGACGAAGTCGATGAGGCCAACGGTTCGGTATCGGCGACCGTGAACAGCGGTATCGGCTACACGGTGGGTACGTCCTCATCGGCCACGGTGACGGTGAACGATAACGACGAACCGCCACCGGTAACCCCGGTGGTGACCATCACCGGGGGTAGCGCCATTACCGAGGGAGGAAACGCCCGTTTCACGCTGACCGCGACGCCCGCGCCGCCGGACTCGTTGGACGTGGGCGTGAACGTGGCCGACGATGCGGACAGTGATTTCGTGGCCTCAGGCAACGAAGGCGCCCGCACCGTCACCATACCGACTGGGGGCACGGTCAGTTTCACCGTGGCCACGGAAAACGACGAAGTCGATGAGGCCAACGGTTCGGTATCGGCGACCGTGAACAGCGGTATCGGCTACACGGTGGGTACGTCCTCATCGGCCACGGTGACGGTGAACGATAACGACGAACCGCCACCGGTAACCCCGGTGGTGACCATCACCGGGGGTAGCGCCATTACCGAGGGAGGAAACGCCCGTTTCACGCTGACCGCGACGCCCGCGCCGCCGGACTCGTTGGACGTGGGCGTGAACGTGGCCGACGATGCGGACAGTGATTTCGTGGCCTCAACCAACGAGGGAGCCCGCACCGTCACCATACCGACCAGTGGCACAATCAGCTTCACCGTGGCCACGGAAAACGACGAAGTCGACGAGGCCAACGGTTCGGTTTCGGCGACCGTGAACAGCGGTATCGGCTACACGGTGGGCACGTCCTCATCGGCCACGGTGACGGTGAACGACGACGACAAACCGCCACCGGTAACCCCGGTGGTGACCATCACCGGGGGTAGCGCCATAACCGAGGGAGGAAACGCCCGTTTCACGCTGACCGCGACGCCCGCGCCGTCGGACTCGTTGAACGTGGCCGTGGACGTGGCCGACGATGCGGACAGTGATTTCGTGGCCTCAACCAACGAGGGAGCCCGGACCGTCACCATACCGACCAGTGGCACAATCAGCTTCACCGTGGCCACGGAAAACGACGAAGTCGACGAGGCCAACGGTTCGGTATCGGCGACCGTGAACAGCGGCAGCGGCTACACGGTGGGTACGTCCTCATCGGCCACGGTTACGGTGAACGACGACGACAAACCGCCACCGATGCTCCCGTCGGAGTACATGAATTACCTGAGTAACCAGGGCATACCGGAAAGCCACCTCCAACAAGACCTGGATCCGGATTCCGATGGTGTGCCCAACGTTTTTGAATACTACTTCGGGTCAGATGCTTCGGACACCGCTTCCTTTTCCCAACCGACTCCTATTATCGTCATGATATCCTCCACTCCGTATAATGCTCTCCAATTCGTAAGGAATCCAAATGCGGTCGGGGTGACGATCTCAGTAGAATTCAGTGACAGCCCCTCCTTTGATAGTTTGATTGGGAGTGTTCCTTTTTCAAATCAACCCCTGGAAAATGGATTGGAAGAGGTAGTGGTAAGATCCGGGTTGCCTTTAAGCGGAAGGGAGTTCAGCCGGTTGATTTATCGATCGGAAGACCTTTAACCCGCAATTCTCACAAATTTCAGGGTAAAACTATGGGGTGACTGACCGGACTTGAACCGGCGACCCCCGGAACCACAATCCGGTGCTCTAACCAACTGAGCTACAATCACCACAAATTTTGACTAAGCGCAGTCATCCTTTGCATAGCTGAAATCTTGTCAAGGATTCTGAAGAGCTTCTAATGTCCTTGCATCGCAAGCATGGATTAACTGAATAGGGTTGGAGTTTGCACAATTTTCCAACTGCAGGAGGTGAAACCACCGCGACCTTCCCGCTTCGCCCAAGGGCTACCATGCTTCGCCTAAACCGTGCTTCGCAACGCTACGCAGGTCAAGAGGCTCCGCACGGCACAGCGCAGCCGGATCAAGTGACTGAAAGGAACGTTGTTAAATATAATTCCTGATTCGCGCCCTCGGCGCGCTCCCCCCCTCCCTGTCACGCCCCAGCCCGCCACGCGGCGAAGGTGGATGTGCCATCTGCGGTTAACTTCCCCATTCGTAGCTGGATCCGTGGTTCATTCCTAATTTCTAACTCCTAATTTCTAACTCGCTGAAGACTTTCAGCGCTTCTCCCTCTGTGCCCTCAGTGTTCTCTGTGGTGAAAAAAATCTCCGCCTCCGGTTTAACCAAGCGCCATTCAGGGCTGATCCTTTAAGGACCTTACGGATTCCGCGCCCAGGTCGGGAAAGTCGGTAAAGAAACCATCAACCCCCGTCCGCTTTAGAAAATTTGCCGTGAAGGCGACAAGATTCGTGCCTTCAGGCAGCATTTCTTTTTTGAAAGTGTAGGGATGAACCACAAGACCCTGATCATGGGCCAGCTTGGTCAGGGAGATCCAATGGAGATAGTTGTCTTCATCCTCACTGGCGTCCGATGGGTCCAGAGGCGGGCCAATCCCGTCGGCATATTGGGCGATTTCCAATACTTTTTTGCCAAGGTTCGAGGGATCGAACTCCGCTTCCCGCCATGGGTTTCCCGCTATGAGTTGAACCAGTTTCAAGCGGCTATGGTAGTGGGTGCGAATGCGCTCGAGTTCAACGGGGTCAAAACATTGCAGGTAGCAGAGGTCATTTTTACCGTTGTAGCCGTGAGCGTTCAGAACGCTTAGAACACCTTTGGAAATGTCTCTTCCTTCCCCGCGGTGAAAGGAGGGATTTTTGATCTCCGGGTAAATGCCGACCCTTTTCCCCTTGGCCCGGTTCAGCTCTTGAATGAGTTCGAGTTCGTCCCCCAATCGGTGTAAATGGAAGGTTGCCCCCTCCGGTGGGTGGCGATCGGGATAAACCGCTCGGCCCGTTTCGGGATCCGTGCGCTGGTGAGCGTCCAGTTTCCGCAATTCGGCCCAGTCGAGGTCGATCACGTAGTAATGTCCGTCTTCCCGATTTCGGTCCGGGAACAGGTTGGCCACATTAGTCACGGTTTCCAGGTAGATGTCGTGGATGACCACAATTTCATCGTCCCGGGAAAGGACCAGGTCCTGTTCGATAAAATCGGCTCCCAAGGCGTGAGCCAATGCTTTGGCTTCCAGGGTATGCTCGGGGAGGTAAGCGGATGCCCCTCGGTGGGCAATGACAATGGGTGGATCTGGCATTGAGGAGGGCAACTTTTTTTGCTGGATCCCCGACCGGGGCGGCCGGAAGAGGTTAAACGCCGTCAGTTTCCTTTCTGAGCTTTTCCCGTCATGGGGACGAAGCGGACGGGAATAACCCGTTTTACCGTAACCGAACCATCCTCTTGCCTGGTATAGACGTTCAAATCCTGAACACCTTTCCCCTCCGGCACCACAATGCGGCCGCCAACCTTGGTTTGCTCGATCAGGGGTTGGGGCAGTTTGGGTGGAGCGGCGGTGATGATGATGCCATCGAATGGGGCTTGGGACGGCCAACCGGCGTAGCCGTCCCCCCATCTGACTCGAACGTCGGGATAACCCAGGCGTTTCAGGTCTCCGGCGGCGCGGGCAGCGAGGGCTTCTATGATTTCAATGGTGTAGACTTCCAGGTCCATTTCGGCCAGGATAGCGGCCTGGTATCCGGAGCCGGTGCCTATTTCCAGTATTTTTTCACCGGGCTCGGACGACAGCAATTCGGACATGAGCCCCACAATGTAGGGTTGGGAGATGGTCTGCCCTTCACCGATGGGTAAAGGATGGTCGTCATAGGCTTGGCTGCGGTAGCGTTCCGGGACCAATTCATGCCGTTTCACCACCCTCATGGCTTCCAGGACACGCTTATCCCTGACACCTCTTCTGGCAATCTGCTCATCAACCATTTTCATTCGTTTTGTTTCGTAGACCTTCTCGCGCTTATCCAAATCTTCCTCCTGGGCCGCCAGGAATTCGCTTCCAGACCACAAAATGGCGGCCGTCAGGAGCACGATGGCACTTTTTTCACCCATGCCACCGACCTATACCAGAAGAGGGGAGGGTGGTCAAAATAGTTGACCCGAATGTCTCACAAATTTTCTACTGCGCTCCGGAATACCGGCACTGGTGCGGACTTCTTTGGATTTGCCTGCCCGTGCGCCGCACAGATGCAGGAGACTTCGCGGGGTGTCGACCCAGCATCACCCGCAAATCTGCACGAAACTCGCGCCAGCACTCGGTCTCCGTTCGCTCGCTACGAACTTTGCGAGACATCCGGGTAAATATTCAAGAGCGCTTGACACTGAACATAAAAACAGTGATTATTTTATCACTATGGGCAATTTAACCTTACGCCAACAGGAAATGCTTGGATTTCTCCAGATATTTTCCCAAGAACGGGGCTTCTGGCCCAGCATCCGCGAAATTCGCGACCATTTCGGGTTCAACAGCACCAACGCCGTGGTCGGTCACCTGCGCGCCTTGGAAAACAAGGGCTACCTCACCTGCATCGCCGGCCAGGCCCGCTCCTACCGCATTACCTACCAGAATACGGAAGCGCCGCCGAGTGATTCGCTCGAGGTCATCGATATGCCCGTCTACGGAAATATCCCCGCCGGTTTTCCGGAAGGTGTCGAACAGGGTGACGCCATAGACCGCATCCAGGTCGATATCCGTAGCGCCGGCATCCGCCGCTCCCGCCGGTCCTTCGCCCTCAAGGTGCGGGGAGACAGCATGATTGACGCCGGTATTTACGATGGGGACATGGTCATCATTGAACCGGCCCTACCCAACGATGGGGACATCGTGGCCGCCCTCATTGACGGCGCTACCACCCTGAAGCGTTTTATCAAACCGTCCCATAAACCACCCTATCTCAAAGCGGAAAACAAAAACTACCCGGAACTGCATCCCGTTTCCGAACTGGTCATCCAAGGCATCGCCCGCTCCATCGTCCGCAAACTGTAACCGCGGATGAAGCGCCCAAGGGCGCGAATTAGGAATTAAGAATTAGGAATTTGGAGGAGTAATGGAGTGATGGAATGATGGAATGGGGGCGAGGGGAGAAGAGTAACCACGGATGATGATTTCGAGAGGCGCGAAGGTTTATCGTGATCTTAATTGGGATCGATAGCAGGGAAGGAAAGTATAGCCACAGAAGCCACTGAGGCGCGCCTTGGCGCCTCTCCCCCGTCTTTGCGAGATTCCATTCCCCAACATCTCATCTGCGCTTCATTTCTCCATCGCTCCATCACTCCATCATTCCCTTCTCCCTAATTCCTAATTCCTAATTGGCGCGCCTCGGCGCGCCTTAGAGTTCCTTGAGGCATTGGCTCAGTATTTCGCAGGCCCTGTCAATGGCTTTCCCCTCGTGGGCTGAACAAATGAAGCAGGTTTCAAAAGGGGAGGGCGGCAGGTAGACGCCTTTGCTCAGGGCATGGCGGAAAATGGCCTTGAAGTGTTTTGTCTCACTGGCCAGAGCCTGGTCCAGATTCGTTACGGTTGAAGGGGAGAAAAAGAGGCAGAACATGCTTCCGGTTTGGGGAACTTGGAGGGGTATTCCTCTGGCTTTGGCGCTGTCGAGCAAGGCGGCCCGGATTTGCCGGCCAAACTTTTCCAGACGGGAGTAGGGGTTGTCCTCCTTCAGTTTTTTGAGGGCTGCAATGCCCGAGGCCATGGCCAGCGGGTTGCCGCTCAGGGTGCCGGCCTGGTAGACGGGTCCCAGTGGCGCCAAATAGTTCATTATCTCGGCTTTTCCTCCCAAAGCCCCCACCGGCAAGCCGCCTCCGATGATTTTTCCCAGAGCCGTCAGGTCCGGGAACACCCCTGTTTTTTCCTGAACCCCCCCGGGGGCGACCCGGAATCCTGTCATGACCTCGTCGAAAATCAACACGGTTTCGTGACTGGTACACAATTTGCGCAGATTTTCCAGATATCCGGACCGGGGAAAAATCAAGCCGACGTTGGCCGGGAAGGGTTCCAGGATAACCGCCGCCAGATCCTCCCCGTAGCGGGCGAAGGCGCCTTCCAGGGCGTGGGGATCGTTAAAGGGCAGAACGATGGTCTCCGCCGCAAATACGGGTGGGATCCCGGCGCTATCGGGATTTCCCAGGGTCAGGGCACCCGAACCGGCCTGGACCAGAAGGGAATCGACGTGGCCGTGGTAGCAACCGGCAAATTTGATGATTTTGTTGCGACCGGTATAGCCGCGGGCCAGGCGAATGGCCGACATGGTGGCCTCGGTTCCGCTGTTTACCATGCGGACTTTTTCCACCGAGGGAACCATGGAGACGATCAACTCGGCCATTTCCACCTCGTAGGGATTGGGGGTGCCGAAGCTGGTGCCCGACATCAAGGCCGTGGCGATGGCCTCCCTGATGGTGGGGTCGTTGTGGCCGTGAATGGCGGGACCCCAGGTGCAAACGAAGTCGATGAGTTGCCTCTCCTCGGTGGTGTGGAGGTAGGCGCCCTCGGCCCGCTTGGTAAAGAAGGGGGCGCCGCCGACGGATCGAAAGGCCCTGACCGGGGAATTTACTCCGCCGGGAATGAGGGCTTTGGCGCGGCTGAACAGTTGGGTCGAAAGGGACAATTGCAACGGCCTACAGGGGCGGAGGATCATGATCCGGCTTTTCGCTCAAGCGCACATCGAGCTCGAGATCAATCGCTTGGATCTCAATCGGTTGGTGGTTTTCTTCCAGCTCTATGACTTCGTTTTTGTAAATGATCAAATCGGATGGCCGTTCTTGCAGGAAGTCCGGATTTGGCGGCGGGTCACCCAGTTCCTTTTGCGGGGGTGGATCGGACAAGTAACCTGAATGCAACATCCGGCTCTTTTCGCCTTCTTCGACTTCGGTCCAATTTCGTCTGGCGCTGAGAATAGCAAACAGGATGGCGACAAAGACGATCCCGAGCCAGAGGGTGGTCGTGGGACTGGTAAGGGGTTTACCCTTGGAGGAAAAGCCGGACAACCTCGGGGTGTTGCGCTGCAGAAATTTCATCCTGTTCCTATGCATGGCCCTTCAATAAAGGGGTTGCTGCCCCCCCGATCAATGCAAATATGGCCTTGGTCCGGCGGGGAGTCAGGCCGGTCAGCGCCATTCCGGCGGGTTTTGCAGTTCCGGTTTCAAAACCCCGATTACGGGCAGGTTGCGGTAGCGTCCGGCGAAGTCCAAACCGTAGCCCACGACAAATTTGTTGGGAATGGTAAATCCGATAAAGTCGGCGGTGTAGGGGACGACCCGGGTGCCTTTTTTCTTCAAAAGCATACAGGAGCGGAGGCTGGCCGGCCCCATATCCTGGATAATCCCGGTCACCATGGAGATGGTTTTTCCCGTATCGAGAATATCGTCGATTATGAGGACGTCGCGTCCGGCCACGTCGATCTGAAAATTGTCCAGGATCCGGGGCTCCGATTCCGGGTTGGCGGCATGGCGGTAGCTGCTCACCCGGATGCAGTCGAGCCAGACCGGATTTGAAATGGAACGGACCAGGTCGGCCGTGAAAATGATGGCGCCGTTGATAATGGAAATGATGAAAATCTCCTCATTTTGGTAGACTTGGGAAATTTCTTTTCCCAACTCTTTGGTGCGCCGCCGGATCTGTTGGGCAGTTACCAGGATTTGGCCGAGTTCCTTATACATGTCGAATGCAGATAGTTAATCGGTTTAGTAGTCGAGGGCAATGAAACCTTGCCGGGAAGTTCAGGAATTAGCCGGTTTGGAAAAGGTCGGGTTAGCCTGTGGCCAAGGCTATCAGGTCCCGGGGTTGGGTAGCCTGAAAAAAGGAGGTCCCGGCCACGAAGGTGTCGACTCCCGCGGCACGGCAAAGGGGAATGGTTTGCCGGTCAACTCCCCCATCGGCTTCAATCCTGAAAGGCAATCCGCTGGCTTTCCTCAAGCCCACCAATTCCCTCACCTTGTCCAGGACGTCCGTTTTGAAAGCTTGTCCCCCAAAACCCGGTTGAACAGTCATGGCCAGGGCGAGATCGACCTGGTCGAGAAAGGGTTCCACAGCCGAGACCGGAGTGGACGGGTTGAACGCGATGCCGCTCTTGCAGCCCAGCCGCCGGATCCGCTTCAGGGTATCGGTCACCGCATAGTCCGGTTCGACGTGAATACTGATCAGGTCGGCCCCCGCCTCGGCGAAGCTTTGGACATATTCCTGAGGATTGTCCAGCATGAGATGGACGTCGAAAAACAGATTGGAGGTTTTCCGGAGCGCCCGTACCGTTTCCGGACCAAAGGACAGGTTGGGCACGAAGTGGCCGTCCATTATATCGATGTGAACCCAATCCGGACCGGCCCTTTCGATTCTCTCGATTTCTTCCGAAAGATTGGCGTGATTGCCGGCGAGAAGGGAGGGGGCGAAAATGGGGACGTGCATGGCAACGGGTCTACCAAACCTGGAGGACTGCGTCGGCAATTTTCGAGGCCAGTTTTTTACTCAAAAGCGGAATGGCGTTGGTTTCGGAACGGGTCTGACCGGAATCCAGGAAAATATCCAGGGAAACCGTCACAATCCTTCCTTCAAAAAAGGGATTTCCCGTGGTCTGGTCCACCAGGTCGCACTTCGCCGCGAAGGAAAGGCTGTATTTCCTGGCCAGGGCCGTGTCGGTTGAGGAGGTCGCCGCCACCGAGCGGGTAAATTTATCGAGGGTGATTTTCAAAAGCGCCTCCCCTCCATGGGAGGAAATGCGGAGACGGCCATCCTGGAGAAAGGCCTGTCGGACGTCGTTGTTAATTACGGCGTTGGCCTGTGGGGCCAGGCTCAGGTTGGTGACGGGGGCGATCTGCAAGGAGGTGAAGGGCGGGCCGGAACCGTCGCCCGGTTCATAGTGGGCGCATCCGGACCAGCCGCAGGCCAGCATCAGGCTGAGGGATAAGCTCAAACGCGTTGCAAGCATGTGGCGGGTCCCGCCTTAGAATTCGGTGGGATCTTCCACTCCTTCGCTGTCTGAACTGGGGATAAAGCCAGCCTCTCTCTGAAGTTGTTCAGCCAACCCCTCGCGCCTGGAACTCGGGACCAGGGAATTTTCTCTCTCGTATTGTTCGATCCGGTTTTGGATGCGTTCATCCACCTGGGCGAGTTGGACTTGGGCAATTTTTGCTTCCGGGGAATTGGGGGCCACCGTAATTGCCTCATTATAGAAGACCTTTGCGGCGCGGAAATCTTTCCATTTGTAGAAGTAGAAATCCCCTTTTACCATTTTGCTTTGGGCTTGGATACTGCGGACCCGGTCCAGTCCGTCTTCTCCTTCTTTGACCTTGGGGTGGTCGGGGAAGAGGATGAGGAAGTCTTCGAAATAGCTGATGGCTTCCCGCGTTGCTCCCTGGTCGTACTGGGGACCGTCCACCAGCTTGGCAAAGGTCTTGGCCAGCAGGAGGTAGGCGTCCCCGGTCAACATGCTGTCGGGATAGCTATTGATGAGGCGGTCCAGGGTATCGACAGCGTAGATGTCGTTATTGAGCTTCAAATGGAGATCGGCCGCTTTCATTAAAGCCATTGGGGCGTACTCGCTGTAAGGGGCGTTGGCAACCATGGTCTCGTACATGATGATGGCGCGGTCGTACCCCTTGAAACCCGGCACCAATCCCCAGAGATACCGGGCCCGTTTGCCTTGGTAGAGATCGGTGGCAATACTGAACTGAAGCCGAACGACGGTAGAATACTGTTCGTAATCGGGATACCCCAGGATGATGGTGGTCAATGCGTTGAAAGCGCGGCGGTAGGCGGTGCGATCGTATTCCACCTGAGCGGTTTGAAAGAGGGCTTCGGGAGCGAAGATGGAGCCGGGATAGCGGTCCCAGACCCGGCGATAAAACTTGATGGCCGTCCTCAGCTTGCCCTCTTCGTGAGCTTCCTTGGCCGTATTCATCAGGCTGCGGATATGCTCAAATTCCTCCGGGTCCCCGATAAAGGCCTTGGATCGATCGCCCTCGAATTGCCATCCTTCGACGGGATGCCAGGTAAATTCGGCCGGCAGATGAAGGTGAGGAACGGCGGCCAAAAGCAAAACGGTTATCCATTTAATGTTTTTCATCATTCATTATTTCCATTTCAGGAGAGTGGAACCCCAGGTTAAACCAGCCCCGAATGCGACCAGAAGCACGTAATCTCCCGATTGCAGGCGCTTCTTTCGGGAGGCCTCATCCAAGGCGATCGGAATGGAAGCGGCCGAGGTATTGCCCCAGCGGTCCAGGTTGACAAAGAACTTTTCTTTTGGGGCTTTGATACTGCGGGCCAAGGCTTCAATGATTCTGAGATTGGCTTGGTGTGGTATGAACAGGTCGATATCTTCGGGAATCAGTCCATGTCTATCGAGCATTTTTCTCACCGATTGTTCCATGAAACGGACCGCTACTTTAAAAACTTTCCGGCCCTGCATTTTGAGGAAGTGCCGGCCTTGCCCCAGGGATTCCGGGGTGGCGGGGCAGGCGCTTCCGCCCCCAGGCATATGGAGCAGTTCAGGCTGGGATCCGTCCGAGGCGGTATAGGAGTCGATCACCTCGTAACCGAGGCATTCCCTCGAACTCAAAACTACCGCCCCGGCCCCATCCCCGAAAAGGACGCAGGTCTTTCGGTCCTCCCAATCCAATATGGAGGATAATTTCTCCGAACCGATGACCAGAGCATGACGAAAATTCCCATTTTTCATCATGTTGGAGGCGATTTCGAGGGCAAAGATAAATCCCGAACAGGCGGCGCCTACGTCGAAGCTGGTGACTTGGCGCAAGCCCAACTGTGTTTGCACCAGGCAAGCGGTGGAAGGAAAGAACATATCCGGGGTCAGGGTTGCCACCAAAACCAGATCGATATCGTCCTTGTGGATTCCGGCGGCTTTTATGGCGGCTGCCGAAGCTAATGAGCCCATGGTGGAGGTCTGTTCCTCCGCCCCGGCAATCCGGCGTTCCCGTATACCCGTGCGGTTGATTATCCAATGGTCGGAGGTGTCGATCCTTTGGGCCAAGTCGCAGTTGGTCAGGGTCTTGGAAGGGGCATAAGAACCCGTTCCCGAAATAAATACTCCGTTGTTATGGCTCGTCATGAAGGGCAAACGTTCGGGTTCGCAGGCATCCTTTAGACGGCAATGGGACCCTTTAACAAGGCGTTGCTTTTTTCCACGTCGGAGCGAATCATATGGTCCATATCGCGTTCGATGATTTCCGAGGCAATGCGAAGGGCTCCGGCAATGGCGCGCCGGTCGCTCGAACCATGGGCTTTGAGAATATTGCCATTGAGCCCCAGGAGGGGTGCGCCGCTGTAGCGGTGGGGACTGAGTTGCTTTTTCATGGACCTGAAGGCTCCCCAACTGAGCCCGGCGCCCAACATTCGAATGGGATTGGCGGTGAGTTCCTTCTTCAGAAACCGGCTCAAGGTGGTAAAAAGGCTTTCGCAGGACTTGAGAAGAATATTGCCGACGAATCCGTCGCAAACGACCACATCCACGGTGTAGTTGAAGACTTGGAATCCCTCGATGGGTCCAAGGTAGTTGATGATGGGGTCGAGTCGCCTGAGCAGAAGGTGGGTCTGATGGACCAGTTCGGTTCCCTTGCCTTCCTCGGTGCCGATGGAGAGGAGGCCTATTCGTGGTTCTTTGATGCCCAGAGCCGCCTTGGCGTAATTTTTTCCCAAAATGGCGTTGGCTACCATTTGCTCGGGATTGGGGTTCGGGTTGGCCCCGGCATCGATCAGGACCCAGTGGCTGGATTCGGTCGGTATTACCGCCCCCAGGGCGGGACGGGATATTCCTGGAATGGTTCTCAGTTTCAAAGTTCCCCCAGCCATCAGACTTCCGGTATTCCCGCAACTGACCAGCACCCGGGCTTTCTTTTCCTTGACCAATTCAATGGCCCGAATCATGGAGGAATCCTTTTTGGTCTTGAGGCCTCGAAGGGGTTTATCCTCCATGGATACCACCTCGGAGGCGTGCAGAATCCCAATCCTCGGATGGTCGGCTATTTTTTCCCGGCGCAGAAGCGGTTTAATGACCGCCTCCTGGCCGACCAGAATGAAATTTTCCTGGCCCTGAGGCAGTTTTTTCAGGGCCAACCTCAAGCCGGAGATCACCTCGGATGGACCCAGGTCGGATCCCATCGCATCGACCGCTATGGACGGCTTGGAGACACCGGTTTGAGGAACCATTCCGGAATTTGTTCCTTCTCGGAGGGCGGGAGGTTGATTTAAATGTCGAGGTCGAGGACCTGCCGACCCCGATACATGCCATTGGCAGGATTTACCCGGTGGGGGCGATAGCGGGTGCCGTCCATGGGATCTTTGGATAACTGTGGTGGCTTAAACCGATTGGCGGCCCGGCGCAGACGGCTGCGTCGCTTGGAATGTTTGCGTTTTGGGGTGGCCATATTGGAAATGAAAAGGGTGAATAACCGAGCTGACTCCTATTTTTGGAACACTCCTACATAGGGGTTGGGGTTGGCCGGGTCAAGTATTCTGTAGAGAATCTTTAGCGGCCCAGGCCGTAGAAGAGGCAGGCCATGATCAGGGAGAGGACGATGCGGTAAACCCCGAAAATGGCCAGTCCATGTTTGCTCAGGTAGGCCACCATCCATTTTACTGCCACGGCGGCGGACAGGGCGCCGACCAGACAGGCCAGAAGTGGCATTTCCCAGCCGAAACCGTGAATGATGGCCGGCCCCAGTTTGTATCCTTTGTAGAGGGAGGCGGCGGACAAGGTGACGAGGCCGAGTAGAAAACTGAATTCCGCCGCCTTGGCGGGGGATAGGCGAACCAGATAACCGCCCAGGATGGTCATCAGGGAACGGCTGGTTCCGGGCCACAGGGCCACACATTGCAGCAACCCGATGAAGAGGCAGTTCCAGGGGGTCAGGTCGGGCAGATCCAGGTCTTGGTCGTGGACTTGTTTGCGGTGCCAACGCTCGACAAAAAGGATGAGAATGCCCCCGCAAAACAGAGCCAGTATGACGGGACCGTTACCAAAAAGATGGCGGTCGATGGTCTCCTCCAGGGTCAGGCCGACCAGGGCTGCGGGAAAAAAAGCCAAGGCCAGATTGCGCAGCAATTTCAAGCCCTCGGCGCTTTTCCCCAAAATTCCCCAAAACATGGAAATCAAGCGTTTCCAATAGAGCAGGATTACGGCGGCAATGGCGCCGATTTGAATTATTATGAGGAATCCGTCCATGGCCCGGTCATAGGTCAGCGGGTTTCCCTGAGGCGACGCCGGGGATGGCGGTTCCAGGTAGACGGGGTTTCCTTCCTGGTCGAGGAGCACGGTGTCGTGGTTCAGGTCCAACAGGTGTGCGGTCAGAATCAAGTGACCTGTGGAAGACACGGGCAGGTATTCGGTCAGACCCTCGACAAAGCCCAAGGTTGCGGCCTCGAAAATACCGAATTCCGGCTGGGGATTTTCCCCGTTTTCCTCCCGTTCGGCGGCCTGGCCCGGTTGAGGGGCCAAACAGAGCAGACAGCCTGCCGCGATGGCCAGTCCTGCTGCGATCGGGTTGTGGTTTTTCAAAGCTGGTCTTGAGTTCCGGGGTTCGGTTTGCCAGCTTGAAGCTCTCTATTTTGACCCTGCAAGGGAAAATTGAATTCTCTGTTAATTTGCCATGAGCTTTTTGGAAGATTACCTGCCCCTTCTGCGTTCGGGTTCCGACCTGGAACTTATTCAAGCGGAATCCGCCGCCGGCGATCTGGCCCGGGCCGATCTGTCGCCCGAGGTGAAGAAGGCGTTCCTCACCGCCCTCAATGAGAAGGGGGAGACCCTGGAGGAGGTCGCCGGATTTGCCGCAGCATTTCGGCGTTTGGCGGTGCGCCCGCGGCTGGAGGATTATGCCGAACAGGCCATCGACGTATGCGGCACGGGGGGAGACAAATCCAACAGCTTCAATATATCGACCGCCGTTACGTTGGTTCTGGCCAGCGCGGGGGTCAAGGTCTTCAAGCACGGCAATCGGTCCATTACTTCTCAGTGCGGGTCGGCCGAATTGCTCCAAGCCCTGGGTGTGACGTTCCTGACTGAGCCCGGGCCTTTGCGGCGGGCATTGCAAGCCCTCAATTTTGTATTCTTCTTTGCCCCGGCCTTTCATCCCGCCTTCAAGGAGATCATGCCCATCAGGCACGCTTTGGCCGCCGAGGGGAAACGGACGATTTTCAATATCCTGGGTCCCATGATCAATCCCGGTGCTCCCGGCTGCCAACTGACCGGCGTCTTTTCCGGAGCCTGGACCGCACCCATGGCCGGCGCCTTTCACGCCCTGGGGTTGAAAAACGGAATGGTCGTGCACACCGCCCTGGATGCGACCCGAGGCATGGACGAACTGGCCTGTTGCGGGACTCCCAAAGGGGTGGGGTTTGGCCAATTGTGGCAGGAGACTATCCCATTCGACTTGAGGGAACTGGGACTGAAACCATGCCCGGAGCTGGATCTGAAAGGGGGAAATATCGATGAGAATCTGCAAATTTTGAGGGATCTCCTGGCCGGAAAAGCCCCACGAGGGCTGGAGGATACGGTGTGCCTGAACGCGGGGGCAGCATTTTTCATCATGGGCAATGCCGATCGAATCTCCGATGGAATCGCCCTGGCCCGTCATCAGTTGCTCGGAGGGGCAGTGGAAGCCCATTTGGAAAAGATCAGGGATTTTTTTGTTCAATGAAGCGCCGTTACTTTGGTACGGACGGTATACGGGGAGAATACGGCAGGGCGGTTTTGACGGATGCCTTTGCCGCGCGGTTGGGCCATGCCGTCGGTCTTTGGAAATCCCTCGGGCGATGCGGGGCCAAGGTAATCATGGGCCGGGATACACGGGATTCCGGCGGGCCGCTGACCCGTTCCATGGCGGAGGGTCTGGCGCAAGCCGGCTGCCAAGTTGTCGATATAGGCGTTTTGCCGACACCGGCCGTGGCCGCCTATGTGCGCAGGGTAGGGGCCGATCTCGGGGTGGTCATCACCGCGTCTCATAACCCGGCCGGGTATAACGGGATCAAACTGTTCGATTCAATGGGCGCCAAATTGTCCGATGAGGAGGAGGTTGAAATTGAAAATCTGCTCGACGGCATTGACGAGGTAGATACGAGTGGCGCTTTCGAATGGGAGACCGCGGTTGACTGTGCGGCAGTTTATAGGGAATTGCTTCAATCCGTGTTGCCGCCGGACAGTCTGAAGGATTGGCGCATCGTGGTGGATACGGCCAATGGAGCCACCTATCAGACCACCCCGAGGACCTTGCGGCGTTTTGGCGCGGAGTTGATTTGTATGGGGGATGGGCCAAATGGCAAAAACATCAACCGTGGCGTCGGCAGCGAATATCCCGGTGAGCTATGTAAAAAAGTGGTGGAATGCGGGGCGGATTTGGGTATTGCCCACGATGGAGACGGGGATCGCCTGGTCTTGTGTGATGAGCACGGGAAATTGGTCGATGGGGATGTGTTGCTTTGCCTGCTCGCCCTGCAGGAGAAGAGGAACGGCCGTCTCTCCCGCAATACCCTGGTAGCCACCCATCAAAGCAATATGGGGCTGGACCGCGCCTTGAAAGGGGAGGGTATCGCCGTGGAGCGGACCCCGGTGGGAGACCGGTACGTTTGGCAGCGAATGAGGAAAGGCGGTTTCAACCTGGGTGGGGAAAATTCCGGTCACATCATATTCTCGGATGCCAATCCGACGGGTGACGGTTTGCTGGCCGCCCTCAAGGTGTTGTCCGCCATGGTGGAGAGGCAACTTCCCCTCTCCGCCCTGAGCCGGTGTATGGAATTGTATCCTCGGAAAGTGGGCGCCCTGCCGGTAAAAGAGAAATTTCCACTGGCGGAGGTCTCCCCCATCCAGGAAATTCTCGGCCAGTTGGAACTTGAGATGCGAGGCCGGGGGAGAGTTTTATTGCGCTATTCCGGGACCGAACCCATCATCCGGCTTTTGGTGGAGGGAAATGAAGAAAGCCTGGTGGGGCAATGGTATCGACGTCTCGAAGATCGGGTTAGGGCGGCGCTGGCTTGAGCGGTGAAGGAGGTTTCTCTACAGGATGTGGATGAGCGGCTGCAGAGGCAATTTGCCCAGGCCGGCAATGCCCTGAAGCAAGGCGCGGCGGCCTACGCTATCCAGGTTTGCGGTGAACTCTTGCGCAAACACCCGGGGGCGTTCGAGGCGCGCCGACTCCTTTGGGAATCCCTGGAAGCAAACCGGAAAATGCGCCGTAAACCGTTGGGTCTGATTAAGGCCAAGGCGGCAGGGATGCAATTCCGATTAAAGGTGAATGCCCTTTTCAAGAAAGATGTATTGGAAGTGGTTTACCGTTGCGACGAAGCCCTCTTGAAAGGGGAAATTCACGGTGAGTTGGTTGCATCTCTGGGCAGGGCGGCCAAGCGTTTGGATTGGCCGGAAACCAGGGTGTTTGCCTGTTGGGCCAAGGTCGGCCTGGACCCGGAAAACGTTTCCGCCCGCTTGGCCTTGGCCAACGTCCTGCTGGAGGTTGGACGTCCCGAAGAAGCTATCGAACACGTGGAATGGATTTTATTGAAAAACCCTTCCCACGGAGAAGCCCAAACCCTCTTGAAAAATGCCTCCGTGGCCGAAACCCTGCAAAGGGGGAATTGGGAGGAAACCGATACCTCGTTCTTCAGGAAACTGCAGGATAACAGCTAATCCATTCGATTGATTTCATGGCCGAGACCATTGCCCCCATCCGCTACTATAATCGCCTGAGTGGGAATTATGAAGAGGAAGCCATTTACGGTGAATGGTCCCTGCGATGGGCTTACTATAACCCCTTGGGCAGAGTTGTTCTGAAGCTGCTGGTGGGGAAGCCGTTCTTTTCCAGGTGGTACGGTTGGCTTATGGACCGGCCTGCCAGCCGAAAAAAAATTATCCTCTTCATCGATCGGTATGGGCTGGAGGTTGGGGAATTTCTTCATTCCCCCGAATCCTTTCCCCATTTCAACGCCTTTTTTTACCGTGAATTGAAACGGCGGGCCCGGCCGGTGGATGAGGATCCCCCATCCCTAGTGTTTCCCGCCGATGGAAGACACCGCGCCTATGAGGAGGTGCAAAAAGGGGATTTGGTTTATGCCAAGGGCCAGGGATTCGACCTTGCCGAATTGTTGGGGGATGCCGAACTGGCCGAGGAACTCGACGGCGGTGGCATCCTCATTTCGCGGCTTTGCCCGGTCGATTGTCATCGATTTCACGCGCCCGTGGCGTGTGTTGCCGGCGAGCCCCGCCCCATTGAAGGTTCCCTGTTTTCGGTTAATCCTTTGGCCCTGGCTCAAAATTATCGTTATCTGATCCGGAATCGCCGCTGGGTCATTGAAATGAGATTGGGTTCGGAGAGGCGTTGGGCGTTGGTGGTCATAGGCGCCACCTGCGTCGGCAGTGTCGCATTTACCTATCGGCCCGGAAGGTTGGAAAAGGGGTCGGAACTGGGATATTTCCGATTTGGCGGATCCTGCCTGATCACCTTGATACCCAAAGGGATGGCGCTGCTCGACGAGGACCTGCTTCGGGAATCGCAAAAAGGTATCGAATCCTACGATCAGATGGGCCGGGTATTTGGGCAAAAGGGGTCAACCGCGAATGGCGCTTAGTTAAGCCATTTTCCGAACATAGGACCACCTAAGAAAAGGAAGGGGTCAAGACGTAAAAAGTAATGCCTCACAGGGTCAGTTGCCGGGGTCATTCCTTGGGATCTTGACGAAGCTTGCGGAGTCAACCGATTCAAGGTTTGACCCCTTCCTCCGTAAGCCGACCCTTTTCTTTCGAAATAAAACACAATGGCGTCCATACTATATTCCTCTACAAACGCGCTTAGTTAACCACAGAGGCCACAAAGAGCACAGAGGGGAAAGGGAATGAACCACGGATTACCTGCCTGTGCGTCGCACGCAGACAGGCACGGATAAGCACGGATGTAGCGCCCAAGGGCGCGAATTAGGAATTAGGAATGTTTACGTTTGGAGTTTGGCGGGTGGAAAGGTTGGCTCTCGGAAAGGCGGGGAAGGAATGAACCACGGATCCTGCTTCGCCAGAAGGCTACCCATGCTTCGCCTAAACCGTGCTTCGCAACGCTGGGCAGGTCAAGAGGCTCCGCACAGAACAGCGCAGGACAAGACGGCAACAGGATGGAGCTGCGCTCCAACAGCCAGATAGAATGTTCACTCCTTTAAATTAGGTCACACTAGAATGAACTGCAAAGCAGTTCCACTCCAAAGCCCAGTGTCGCGTAGCGCACACTGGGTAGGAATGGGTAACAAACAACGAACCCCAACGGGGTTCCACAAATCATATCCAATATGCCTTGGGATTGATTCGATGTGGAACCCCGTTGGGGTTCGAACATATGGCCGATGGGTACCCCAGCGTGCGCTACGCGACGCTGGGCTCTGGAGTTTAACGCCGTTGGCGTAAATTGAATCGGTTGGTCTGGAGAAGGGTTCATTTGCATCCTCCGTTCCAGTCTGCAATGAAATGCAAGACTCATTGAAATGCGGGTTAAAGCTCATTCCTGACGCAGGATCTCCAAGGGGGCCTGCCGGGTAATCCCCCGGCTGTTGAGCAATCCCGTTATGGTGGTCAGGGCAAACATGGCCAACATGCCGGCAAACACTACTTCCCAGGCTACAACCAGTGGTAGCCGGATCAGGAATTTCATCAGGGCCCAGGTGGCGGCGACGGACATGAATCCTCCAATAATCGAAGCGAGCAATCCAATGGAGGCGAATTCGGTAAAGAGAATGCGCTTTATGGTTTTTGAATCGGCGCCGAGGGTTCGGAGCAACACGCTTTCGCTAATGCGTTGGTAACGGCTGGTCATAATGGTGCCGGTCATAACCAGCAAACCGGCTGAAATGGTGAAAAGGGCCATAAACTGTACCACCCAGGCAACCTTGCTTAGCAAGTCATTGATAGTCATCACGATCAAACGCAGGTCGATGGAAGACACATTGGGATACTTTTCTATCAGGTCGGATTGCACTTGGGCAGTGACCCGTGCATCGGGAGTCCTGGTAGCCACAATGTACATTTTTGGCGCCTCCTCCAAAACCCCCATGGGAAAAACGAAGAAAAAATTGGCCCGCACCTGATTCCAGTCGACCTTTCGAACGCTGGCGATTTGCGTCTCCAAGGGCAGCCCTTGGACATCGAAAAGCAGGCGGTCCCCCAACCTCAGTCCCATATCTTCCAGGAGTCCTTGTGAAATGGATACCGGGATGGGTTCATCGTCCAGGGATGCCCGAGGGATAAAGCGACCTGCGACCAATTCCTCTGCATCGGTCAAATGGTCTCGGAAGGTGGATCGGTATTCCCGCCGAAGGGTCCAGCTTTCCGGGCCATTCCGGTTGCCCCGGGGTTCGCGGCGATAGAAAGACCGCACCGGGGCGCCCTTGAATTCCGATATCCGCATGGAAACGATGGGAGCGGACTCCAGTATGGGTAGATTGTTGCGCCCGATGATTTCCAATGCCCCGTCCAGTTGTGACGGTTGAATATCGAAAAAAATCATATTGGAAGCACTCTCCCCTCGATCGATATTGAGCTGCTTGAGAATGGCCTCCTTGGTTAGAAAAAGGCAGAGAACGATGATAAATCCGACGGCCAAGGCCACCAACATGAGAACGGTCCGGTTGTTGGGGCGGTAGAGGTTGGCGATACCATAGCGCCATTCAAAGGGAAGCTTGGCGGGGAGAAACTTCCTGAGTGATTTCAAAAAGAGCCAGGCAATCAAGGCCAATATTGCCAACACCGCCACCAGGCCTCCGGAAAATGCCAAGTTGACTTTCAGGTTGTCGGTCTGGGCAAATCCAAAACCGAAAAGGGTGAGCCCCAATACGGCCAGAATGGCATACACCCATGGATCTTTTTTCATCGTTCCGGGCTTTTCCACTTCCGTCCGCAGGGCCCGCAGCGGCGAAATTCTGCGAAGGGGAAGCAAGGGCAACAGGGCAAGGAGAAAACAAACGACCCAGCCAAACAACAAGCCGATCCCCAAGTCCCACCAGGAGAACCGCGATTCCAAGGCGAAGGGAAGGAAGTCCTGAATGAAAAAGGGAATGGAAAATTGAATGGCGTTGCCGAGGAGGGAACCTGTCAAAGCGGCGACCAGTCCCAAGCCCGATATTTGTAGGAGAAAGATAGCTACGACCAATGAGGAGGGCGTCCCCAGGCACCGCAGAAGGGCCATGGTATCCCTCTTGCCACTCAGGTAAACATGCACGGCGCTGGTTACCCCAACGCCGCCAAGTATCAGGGCCATAAACCCAATCAAGTTGAGCAAGTCGGTCACTTTCTGGAAGGATTCAATCAGCTCATCCCTTTCCTCCTTGACCGTATCGTAGCCAATCCGGTTTTCCCTGAGGAAGCGTCGGTTTCTCCCCAGGTCCGCCTCCACGTTGGTTGGGTCATCCAGTTTTACATAGGCTCGGTAGGAAACCCGGCTGCCGAATTGCAAAAGCCCGGTATCCTCCAGATTCGATTTGGAAAGGTAAATTCTGGGCGACACCCATCCGATCAAGTTGGACTCCCCGGGTATCCGGTCGGCGATTCCCAGCACCTCAAAATGGATATTTCCCAACTTCACGCGATCCCCGTTGGTCACGGAAAACTGGTGAAACAAGCTTTCCTCCATCAGCACGTAGCGGCCGCCGTGAAACCGGTCCATGAGGTTTTCAGGCCGCGTCTCCGGAGTTCCGTAGAAAGGAAAAGCTTCCTCGAAAGCACGCAACTGCACCAATCGACTGCCGCCGTTGGACTCGAACAGGGCCATGGTGGCAAGTCGGACTTCGTTGGCGCGCCGGCCCTCCATCTGGTCGATAAATGTTTCCACCTGCTCCGGATATTTGCTCCGGGAATGGAACTCCACGTCGGCCCCCAACAATTCTTTGGACTGCTGGTGAATGGCCCTTTCCACATTCGATCTGAAACCGCGTATGGCAATCAAGGCGGAAAGGCCGAACACGATGGAGAGGACAAACAGGATCAGTTTTAACCGATTGCGGCGACTGTCCCGCCAGCTCATCAGGAGCGCCCATCTCCAGCCGGGGCCATTGGCGGATTTCGGTGTCATAAGGATTGCACCCCTTCAACGGCGCCTTGATGGATCCGGAATATGCGGTCTGTCTTTCTGGCCAATTCCAGGTTGTGGGTGACGACAATCAGGGTCGTGCCGGCCTCCCGGTTCAGATCGAATAACAGGGGCTCCACCACCGCACTGGTTTCACTGTCCAGATTGCCGGTCGGTTCATCGGCAAAGAGAATGGAAGGTCGGTGAATGAAGGCCCGGGCCAGGGCGACACGCTGCTGCTCGCCACCGGACAACTGGACGGGGAAGTGATCCAACCGGTCACCCAATCCTACCCGCTTGAGCAAATCCTCAGCCTTCTTCAGTTTTCCGGTTCCTCCGCGAAGCTCCAGTGGCACCAGGACATTCTCCAAGGCATTGAGGGACGGAATCAGTTGGAAGTTCTGGAAAACAAAACCCACCTCGCGAATCCTAATTGCGGCCAGTTCATCTTCCGAAGCGGCATGCAAGGGGCTCCCATTCAAATAAATTTCACCGCTGGTGGGACGATCCAATCCGGCGCATAGGCCAAGCAAAGTCGATTTGCCGGAACCCGATGGCCCCAGAATGGAGCAGCGGCTCCCCTTTTCGATGTCAAAACAAACGTTTTTCAACACAGGCACTTCGTGCGTCTCGGTGGCAAAGGTTTTGCAAACGTTCTTAACCTGAAGGATATTCATTCGGCTTCACCCTGGGTGTTTCAATTTTTATGACTGGCAACAAGGTTCATCTTGAAATTGGCGCGATGTCTAAAAGTCTGTCATGAACCAGCAGTGAAAAGTTTCAAGCAATTCGTTTCCCTGAGTGTAAGATCGGGGTGGGTTCTTACCTTGGTTACGCTCGGGATACTTCCCTCCCATGCCAGCAAGACAATCGTTTTTATGGGCGATAGTATTACCGCCGGGTATGGAGTTGGCAGCGACCGGGCCTTCCCGGCTTTGATTCAGGAAAAAATTGACTCATTGGAACTCGATTTTACGGTGATGAACGCCGGAGTCAGCGGGGAGACTTCTGCGGGAGGCCTCAACCGGATCAATTGGCTCCTGCAGCGCCCCATCGATATTTTTGTCTTGGAACTGGGCGCCAACGATGGTCTGCGCGGTCACCGGGTCGACTCCACCCGGGCCAATCTCATAAATATTCTGAAGCGGGTTCGGGCCGAATACCCCGAGGCCCATCTGGTTCTGGCCGGCATGCGGGCGCCTCCGAATCTGGGCCCGGACTATACGGGGGCTTTCCGGAGCGTGTTCAAGGAAGTTGCCCAAGAAACCGGCGCTCATCTTATCCCGTTTATTCTGGAAGGGGTCGGCGGTGTTGAAGCGTTGAACCTCGCCGACGGCATTCATCCCAACCGGGAGGGCCATGCCGTCATAGCAGAGCTGGTTTGGACTCACCTGGAGCCGCTAGTTGAAGAATGAGGAGGAGTGATGGAGTAATGGAGTGATGGAATGGGGAATTGACTCTCGCAAAGAACGCAAAGCAACGCAAAGAGGGATCGGGCATCAGTCTATCGCTTCCGAGTGGAATGCACTGTCTTATCGAGTCGGAGGGGAGAATGCTGCGGGTAACCGTAAGCAATGCTGTTCAAGTATGCAACTGCTGCCAGACGTTCCTCAACGGGTCTCGTTCTCCAATATTTTGCAGTGCGTCGCGCGTTCTGACCATGCGCACCCATGCTAAAAGCGCTACGGTCGAGACGAAAGGGTTTCATCAGAATCAAGATGTGAATTGCAATATTGGTAATCAATGCAAAAGACCTGACTATAACCCCCATTTTCACAATTTTTCTACTGCACTCCGGAATGTCGGCACTGGAGCGGACTTCGTTGGATTAGCCTGCCCGTGCGCCGCACAGATGCAGGCGACTTCGCGGGGTGTCGACCCAGCTTCACCCGCGAATCTGCACGAAGCCCCCGCCAGCACTCGACCTCCGTTCGCTCGCTACGAATTTTGTGAGAAATGCGGGTTAAGCGAAAATCAGCGCAATTTCCGGCCACAGAAAGCACAGAAGACTCAAAAAAGGGGAGAAGAAGAAACCACGGATTTCACAGATGAGCACGGATAGGGTTTCGAGAGGCACAGAGGTTTATCGTGATCATGATCGTGAACTTGATCGATAGCCGCGAAAGAGCGCAAAAGGCGCAAAAAGGGTGGGGGAGAGAAAAGGACTCTCGCAGAGCACGCGGAGAACGCAAAGGATAGGAAAGGAGGGCGGGTTTTCCCTGTCTGCGTGCGGTGACGCACAGGCAGGCAACCCGCCGATTTGAGGTAATGGGGCACAGAGGCGCCGAGGGGCGCCAATTAAGAATTAGGAATTAGGAATTAGGAATTAGGAATATTTCGATTTGGAGGGTTGGCCGGCGGAGAGGTTGGCCACGGATTATTCAAATCCTGTGCATCCTGTTCATCCATGTTTTTGCTCTGAAATTTCGCGGGTTGGCGCCAACTTGGAAGGTTAGCTGGGGCTCAGCTTTTTCACCACAATGGTTTGGGTGGCCACGATTGACTGGTCGGCTCTTTCAATGGTGGGCCATGCATTGGTGGAGCCGCCGGACCTCTTGATCACCCCGTCATTTTTATTCAGGTAAGGGCTTCTGCCTCGCTCCATGTAGGGCTCTTCCTTATCGAGGATGGTGTCGTTGAGTTCCTGGGGAAAATAGATTTGCGTGCTCAGCATGTCCCGATCGTTCAGGATTACCTTGAGGTGAATGTGAACCGTTCGCGGCGTGTACCATCCGGGGAAAATGGATTGAAAAGTCACCTGGCCTTCTTCGTCGGTAATCTGCCGCCCGCGGCAAAACCTGAGATCGCTTGTCACCTTTGCTCCTCTTCGCACATTGGGGAATTTATCCGGATCAGCCCCGGGAAAACCGGAGTAATTGCCCAATGCATCGCAGTGCCAGACATCGACCGTTGCTTCCGGTATGGGACGGCAAGTATCCTTTTCCAGGACCTCCAATCTCAAGGTGAGAGGAACGCCGTCCCTGTCCTCGGCAATATCGCTTCGATAAAATACATCATCCACGTAGTAGGGACCGTCGACAGCTTCGGTTGTCAGTTCGCAGGCGCCCTGGGCGATCTTTTTTGAGTCCTCGGGTTTTGCCAACAGGGAAGGCACCCACCGGAAACATCCTGCCAGGCATCCGGTGATTAACAGAAAAAATTTTCGACGTGATTGCATATTGGAGGAACGAACAAATTCCGCTGTCGGTTACGCATCTTGGAGGAATGAAAATGCAGGGAGAATTAACCACGGATGGGCACGGATGAGCACGGATGGGGAATTGACTCTCGCAAAGAACGCAAAGCAACGCAAAGAGGGAGAGAAGGCGCGCTGGGGCGCGCCAATTAAGAATTAGGAATTAGGAATGTTTCGATTTGGGGGTTGGCGGGTGGAAAGGTTAACTCTCGGGAAGGCGGTTGATGGTGGGGATTCATTAGCAACGCTTCCTTTGGTCGCTTGATCCGGCTGCGCCGGAACTAGAGCTAACGGAGGGCGGACATTCTTGTCCGCCATTACCCCTTTATGGCAGGTTGCCTGCCGCTTATCCCCACCGCTCCAATAGGAAATAAAAAATAGCCACAAAAAAACACAAAAACACACTGTTCCCAATTCATGTCCCTTAGCGAACTTTGCGACTTTGCGAGAGCTAATTCAGAAGATGGTCTTGACCACGGATTACACGGATAAGGCGCCCACGGGCGCCAATTAGGAATGAGGAGTGGAACATGGATACACAGGATGGACAGGATTTGGGATGGAGAAGATATACCGCAGATTACGCAGATGAGCGCAGAGACAGGGAGGGAAAAGAGAAAGGCTGAAGGCAGGGATAAAAAGGATCCATTAACCCAGTATACCTTTATTTTTGTCTGAAAAAGGGACGTAAATACCTTTACTTTTGCCGAATTTGGCGTTTGTTGGTCCTCATGCTCATACGAAAATGCCTGGATTATCTCAAGGAGTGGCACGGTCGGGAAACGGGGCGAAAGCCGCTGCTGATCAGAGGGGCGCGGCAGGTGGGGAAAACGACGCTGGTGAGAATCCTGGCTGAGGAACTCGGGGCGGAATTGGTTGAGATCAATTTGGAACGACCTTGGAGGTTCACCTCAACTCTGGTGAATCTGGACCCTTTTTTGACCATCGAGGCGATTGAATTCGAGATGAATGTGGACGTGGACCCCGGCCGATCGATTTTGTTTTTCGACGAAGCGCAGGCCTGTCCTGAAATTTTTCCAATGCTGCGATATTTTTATGAAAGGGCGCCTCAGTACTGTGTCATTGTTACCGGCTCCTTGCTGGAGTTCGTCTTGGGGGAGCCGGATTTTTCCATGCCCGTCGGCCGAATCGATTTTCTCCATTTATCTCCTATGACCTTTGAGGAGTTTTTGCTGGCCTTGGGGGAAGGGAAAGCTCTGGAGTTTTTGAAGAGCTATGAGTTGAAAGACGATTTTCCAGGGCATGTCCATGACAAGCTCAGTCAACTTGTTCGATTGTACTCCATAGTGGGGGGCATGCCGGAGGCTGTGCATACATATGTTGAAAACAGAAGGTTCAAGGATGTTGAACGGGTAAAATCGGGGATCGTCGATACACTCCGGCTCGATTTCCATAAATATCATGGGAAGGCGGATACCCTGTTGTTAACGAAAACCTTCGACTCGATCCCGCATCTGATGGGGAAGAAGCTCATTTATTCAAGGATCGATAAAACGAGAAAATCCGCCGATATCTCAAAAGCCCTACAACAGCTATGTTTGGCCCGGGTGGTGGCCAAAGTGTTCAAGACCTCTGCCAATGGAATTCCTTTGGTTGCTGAAAGGGATGAAAGATATTTTAAGATTCTCTTTCTGGATGTGGGGCTATGTTTAAGCCAATTGAAATTGCCGCCAACTGATGTGGACCGCGTGGAGGAACTCAATCTGGTCAATAGGGGGACTGTGGCGGAACAATTGATCGGACAAGAGCTGTATGCCTTATCTCCACTGCATACCGAGCCTGAATTGTATTACTGGCTGCGTGAACGGAAGGCGTCATCGGCGGAGGTTGATTATGTTATTCAAGGCCATGCAGGGCAGTTGGCGCCAATCGAAGTGAAAGCTGGAAGCACGGGAAGCCTTCGCTCCTTGCAAATCATGGTTGCTGAGAAGAAGTTGAACCTGGGGGTGCGGTTCAATTCGGAACCTCCCAGTGTAATGAGGGAGCAAAGACGAACTTTAAAGGGGAATGTCGATTTCATATTGATATCCTTGCCGCATTATCTGGTTTCGCAACTCCCGCGGTTGCTTCAGGGAGCAAGCTGAACTCACCACGGAAAAACTGGGTCAGGAACTGGGAAAGTATAGCCACAAAAAGCACAAAAGACTCAAAAAGAAGGGGAGAAGTTCGCAAAGCTCACGAATTAGGAATTAGGAATGAACCACGGATTTCACGGATATGCACGGATAGGGAAGAAAGGGGTTAAAAAACAACGCTGCGCTTGATCTGCTTACAGCAGAACAGGATCCGTCACACGGAGCAGGATTTATTTTGTGAAGTACTTGGATTCGGAGATGCCCCGCTGCCCCTTCGTGGCTTTTTCTCAGAAACTCAGTCCCTAGGCATCTCAGCAACTCTTCTTTTTTCCTGTTGCCGACTTGTCACGCCGTAGCCTTTGGGCGAAGCAGGATCCATGTTTTTTCCTCAGAGTCTTCGCTAATTTTCAATACCAAAAATCCGGTTCATCTCAGCCGCTTTCTCTTCATCGGTCAGCTTCCGGTTGGCCTTTGCTTTCGCCTCATCTTCGGCCTTGCGCTTGCGTTTCGCATCCAACAAACGGGACTCGCTCTCTCTCGACTCTCTACCGTTCCGGGACAGGGAGGTTGAGCAGCGGGCCAACTCCAGGATCATGGCCGTGGTAATCTCACCAAGCTTTCCCTCTTGGGCCAATTGGAGGATCTCGAAAATGTATACTTGAAGGGCGACGCGGTTGGCCTTGTCGATGGCGTCGGCGTCCTCCGGCACAACCTTCTTGGCGGCGTCGGCGCTGGCCTGTATGCGGCGGCGGAGGAGGACCATGTGCCACCGGGCCTTCTTCCACCTGTTGCAGGCCGGTCGGCTGGGGGCTTGCTTGTGTGGGAATAACTCGATGATCCCCTTCCTGATCAGCTTGGCGGAAGGGTTGGTCGCGCGCTCCAATAGCCAGCCGAACAGGGTCTCTTGTTGTCGGAGGCCAAGATGGCTATCGATCCAAAAAGAGGGGCCGGGCATGTTAAATTAAATGAGGTCTTTCGTCTCCGGATAATCCATTTCCTGGACGATGGCGGTGGTGGTGGGAAGGTCGGCGTCTAACCTCATTATTTCTTTGGCTGGGGGTTGGTCATACCCAGTTTCTAGCGCCATAGCCAGGTCAGAGGGATTGGGAACCTTGAAATAGGATAATCTCACCAGCCAAAAATCTCCCTCATCTCAGCCGCTTTCTCTTCTTCGGTTAGCTTCGGGGTTGCTCTCTCCTCATCTTCCGCCATGCGCTTGCGTTTCGCATCCAATAAGCGAGACTTGCTCTCTCTTGCCTCTCTGCCGCTCCGTGACAGGGCGTTTGAGCAGCGGGTCAGCTCCTTGATCTGGTCCAGCGAATTCTTGTCGGGCTGGCCCTCCAGCAACGATTGGATATTCTCTGTGATGAGTGATTGCAGGGTAACCCGGTTGGCTTCTTCGATGGAGGCGATGTCGTACGGCACAATCATCTTGGCGTTAGCGGCGTTGACCTGTAGGCGGTGGCGGTGAAGAGCCACGTGCCATCGGGCCTTCTTCCACCTCGCGCAGGCCTGCCGGCTGGGGGCTCGCTTGTCAGGGAATAGCTCAATGATCCCCTTCCTGATCAGCCTGCCAGAGGGGTCGGTCGTGCGCTCCATTAGCCAAGCGATCAGATCCTCCTGCTGCCGGAGGCCAAGTTGGGTTTCGATCCAAAAACCGGGGCCGGATATGTGCTTACCGATGTGCACGGATCACACTCCTTCCTTGGGCAAACAAGATAATTTTTGCGACAATTCTAGCATCCTCAAGCGCGTTGTGGTGTTGGAACTCAAGGCCCAAATGATTAGCTACAGTCTTGAGTTTATAGTTTTCCAAATACGGCCAAGCAGACCGCGAAATCCTGCAACTATCCCACCAATAAACCCGAAGTGGCCTCAATCTGTATTTCCTCATGGCGCGGGTTATGGCTGTCCTGTCAAACGGCGAATGGGACACCAGGATTTTACCGTTCAACCAGTTTTCAAGCTTCCTCCGTATTTCCGGCATGGTTGGCGCATTACGCACCATTTCATCGGTTATTCCGTGAATGCTTATGTTTCTGCTGCTGAACCGATCCTCTGGGTTTACTAAGGTTTCCCATTCGTCGGTAATTTCGCCGTCCGTGACCTGTACCACTCCAATTTGGCAAATGCTGGCCCTATCCGAGTTAGCGGTCTCAACGTCTATAGCGTTGAAGCTTTGTTTCAAAATTCAAAGGAGTTGATGGGATTAATTCTGGTAGGAGTCCTTGGTGGCAGGTGTATGGACCTCGCTACGATAGTAGTTTATATTAATATCTTTTAGACCGTATTTATCAATACGCGTTCAATTCAATTTATTCTTTGGCTGGGGTTTGTACAGGTAAGTGTTCAAAAGAGTCAAAAACGGTGCCGATTGTGGGGCAATTTTGCAAATTAGTGACGCTGAGTAGACCGGCAAGCGCCATGCGGATTCTGGATTCGCTGACCTTGCGCGTCTTCGTCGACTTCAGCTTGTTTCCTTTCATAGTTCCTGAGCTTGTTTGGTTGGCCCCTTTCCATCGAGCAGTTAGTTTTCAACGTCGGGATGTTCTCCTCCCCCATGCCAAATACCTGTTGCATGCCAAGCCTCATAATGAAACAACCATAATGATGTCCATGGGATTATTGTTCTTGCGAGAGATTTGGTTTTGTTCCACTCGTCATATGCTGGTTTATACAAGCAGAGCTGTTCCTGACCATACATGTGAGGAATTTCTAAATTTCCCCTTTTTTCAAGACTTGGCTTTAAAACATAAATGGTTGGAGATCTACCTCTTGCCAGGTTAATTTTAATAAGGTATTTTGGGCTCAGAGCAGTTGGTTGAATATAGCCCTCCCAAATTAGTTTGTGACTGCGTAGGAACTTAATCTGACCTTTCGGTAGAATAGCGTTTAGTCCAAAGGCCTGCGCCGCTAATTTCAACTCAGCAAATTCCCGTAAAAGGTGTTATTGGGGATAGTAATTTTCTTCCCTCCTAGAGTCGCTGTTCCAGCCGAAATACCCAAAGTACCCTTTGATCGTTGATGCTCCACTAACTCAGCGTATTTGGACACAGATTCTTTCGCTATTCTTTTTCCAAAAATTGAACGTATCGAACTCTCGGCTCCCTGGAATCCAACTGACCTACGAAAGGCGGCTAAATCTGATCTCAGCTTATCGACCCAATCATGGAATGCCCCTTGTCTCTCTGGGCGGATGTGCCATTTATCTGCGAAATTTTCATCCTCATTTGTTGGATTCGTCACGTAAGGCAACGATCCATAGTATTCGATGAACTTCTCCATATTTTTCGCCGCTCCCTCCAACGTTTCTAAAATGCCAACGTCACCACCATAAGATTTTCCTGACAGTGTTGTGATGATAATCGAAATGGGCGCAACTCGGCGATTACCCACAAAGTTAATGTCCCGGTGACGTTTCATAATCTGATTCGCAATTTGAAGCGGGACCTTTTCTCTAACTGTCTCATATTGTGGACAGGGTTCGACGCTTGCTTGGTCTAACAATATGCCCCGTCTCTCATGCACCAACGGAATTTTTTTTAACGCGAACCATTTTAAATATCCCTTGGGATTCGTCTCTTTCCAGCATTTCATTTCTTTGTCAGGAACGAGGATGGTCCCATTGGGACAATATTGCTTAGGCTTAGCTGGAATTATATCCAGATGAAATTGGCCGGCGTAATTTAGCCTCCAACAACGATTCTTCTCTTCGAGCATTCTCGCATAAGTCGCGTTTTCTTCAAGTCTTGTCCCAACCAAGAGCTTAACCTGACTAGGCGGCATCTCATCTGGAAAGTTTCCTAAGGCAACTAAATCAATATCGAATTCATCACCTCCCAATGGTTTTACGGCTGTGCCCAATGCGAAAGATCCTTGAGCAAATATCTGCATTCCGTACGGATACAATAGTGTGTACTCCTTTGAAAGCCACTTCCCGATTGCAGTGTAGTGATCGACCGCCTTCTGGTGTTGCGATTCCGAAATATCCAAGGACTCAGTTCCATGGAGTAAGAGTTGATCTAACGTTTTTGCTCTGTCTGTTGAAATATTCATTTAACGAATTCGGTGGTTAATTGATAGATTGGATTAAAACGCTCCGCTTTGTGGGGTAAGAAGAGCGAAGAAATATTTGAAGAGTGCTTTCGATATTCAGCCTCACCTAAGGCTAGCAGTTCCCGTGAAAATTTATCGAGCGAGAATTCCTTGGGGTAAACAGTTGGGTTAATCCTGTAATATCTGTCACCTAGCAGATGGTGACACATATTACATGCAGATTCTTCCTGCCCTCTAATAAAATATTCTTTAAGCGGCAGTGCCCATTGAACAATGCCACCCGAAGAGGGAACACCTTTCATTTGCATTGGCTCAGTCGTAGTACCGATACTGAGGGCACTAATTTGCTCACGTGGTATGTTCATGTAGTCACCCAGTGCCTCTGTTACTCCAACCATGAGAGGATTGTTCGCCCAAACACCGCCATCAATGAGTTTTAAGCCCGATTTTTTTATAAAGGGGTCAATAAAGGTGGGCGCAGCCGAGGTTGCCCTTGCAACATCTCTGGCTAGTTCCAAATAATCGTTTTCAAGGCGAGTGTGATGAGCGGTTTTGAACAGATATACTTCTCCTATTTGCGCATTATAGGCAGGAATAATTAGACGGGTTCGGCTGTTCCCCAATCGCAAATCCCCAAATTTATCTTCTAACGCGGAGTTGAGCGCTTCATCAGAATACTTGGTTTTGATCCATTGCTTTGGACCACCAAAAAATTCATCAGGAAATATCCCTTCTCCTTCTTCGAGATAAAATTTCAATATCTCTTGCGCCGAAAATCCGAGGCCCAATCCTAGCGCAATGATACCACCGGTACTGGTACCGGTGATTAGGTCAAAGTGATCAACAATCCGGATAGATCTACGTTTTTCCCAATATACCAGGATGGAGGCGGTGAAAATACCTTTTAAACCACCACCGTCTAAAGAAAGAATCTGGAAACGGCGACCTTTGGAAGAGCCGCTTTCACAACAAGATGGGTCAATTTTGGCAGACATTAGCCAATACTGTTAGCTTACGTCTGCTTATAGTCAAGACTTTTTTTTACAATTCCATCTGCGGAGTGTCTGGAAACATGTTCGATAACCGAATTCTTGCTACGATCGGATTCACCTCGAAGGTTTCCGCGACCTTCTGTTCAGCCAATTTTCTGGATCTACCAGTCAATGTCCTGTTCCCCAAAGTTCCTACGGCTTGGGTAAGGTCAGCAACGCATTTATTGACGAGCCTTGGAGGAAGAAGAAAACCTCCAATGGCACAGTTGGCCTGGTACTCCCACCAACGTCCGTCAAACCTCCCTTTCCCTGAAGCTGAAGCGTTAATGTCTTCCTTTTTGCAGAGTATCCTTCGCCTCTGAACATCTACATTGGAATTACTCAATTCTCTTTGGGTTCCGTTTTGCTCCATGAACAAAATGGGGTGAATCATGCAATGGCCTGCCTCATGAGCTAAGACTGAACGAATTCGACGTTCACTTACCTTTGTGCCTTCATCCAAGGATGGTGAAATACCAACAACTTCAGGCTTTCCAGATGGAGCAAAAAAAGTGAATCCAAGGACATTATTTCCCATGTCTGTTCCAAAGTCTAGTTTTGCTTTGAAATGGCATTCAATTAGTGCCTCAATTTTTATTGGTTTTGGTCCTTCAGGATACAACTTCGCTTTTTTTAGGGCGTCCTCGCACATAGAATCTATCTCTTCTTTCCTAAGAAAGATTGTATGAGTGAACTCTGAAGATTTATTCGATCGACGGATACGCATCTCTCACTCCTTCCCTTTTGTTAGTTTCCGTATCAGCTCTTCTGGAGAAAGCGTACCTTTCTTTCCATCGTCAGCCATTTGCTTGAAAGCTATACCCCAGGTAGGATTCGAATGCATCATTCGTTTTAGGTCGTCTAGTGAACTTCGAAAATCGAGTTTCTTTAGTTCACTGAGATCTGTATCTAATTGGCTAGCCAATCTTGATAATAGTTTCTCAGAAGGATATCGACGACCTAATTCAATATCAGATAAGTGAGGAGCAGAAATTACTGCCCGACGAGATAGCTCCCTGAGAGAAATTCCCAAACTCAAACGGAGCTCTTTAATTTTTTCACCAAGAGAAGGAGTTTGCATATGTTAGCTAACATTCCAGATTTTACACAGGCTGTCAACTAAGCAGTGATAAGGGAAAAAAGAGCGGTCCTAAATGGCTCAAAATTAAAGACGAAAATTTATGGACAAAACAAAAAAAAAAGGAGACAGGTCGTATGGAAGGGAACAAGCTGGATGGACTAAGTGTAGCATCCCCAATTATTTCAAGATCCGACAAGAGAATATTTGTTTCTGAGTCAGGATTGGCCCGTGGGACAAGACTACTGGTCAGAATTTCCTTCCAAAGAGCCCGAGATGATCGGTTGGGGCCATCTGCTTGCGCAGGATGTGCTTGACCAGCACGCGGAGGTGGGCATGGACATTCTCACTTTGAATCCAGTAGATAGTGAGGAACCTGTGGACCATGCTAAACAGCCAAGAGCGGATCATCTCATCCAATCGATCAAATATCATGAATATTTGGACTGGCCCGAATGGCATTAGATGCCCTTCAATTTATTGTGATTTCTTCCGAGAAATGTCTTTAGCTAGTTTCAGCGCTCTCTTCCCTCTAGCTGTCATTCGGTCTGATACACTGTCTACTCCATAATCTCTATTACGAATATTCAGCTTGGAATGGGAACTTTGCTTTTTGGCTGCGAAGTGATAGCTTCTCAATCTTTCTCGCGATTTTGGGTCTTGATTACTAAACGACATACCTATTGCTCGTGTTTGGGGACTGTGTTATCTTGAAACTTGTATTCCTCTTTGGATATCCATTTAAATCCACCCATTTTTGTGATTATTGCAATGTGAATCTCACCGCCTACAGTAGGTAAAGATTCGGAGAATTCCTGAGCTTTAATCATAGTGGAAATTAGAAATTCGACAAAGTCAATTGCTGCCTGCTCCGAGAGGCTCTTAATGTCTGAGAAAATTCCACTTACCCCTCCGAAATTCTTTCCGAATAGATCGAAATCCGGATCATTATCATCAAATTCTGGAATATCGAATTCTGAATCAGCTTCAGGTAATTTATTCTCAATGAGCCGTTTGCAGTTGTCTAGAATCTCTCGATTTCTTTCTCTAAGGTTAGAGAAACTTCTGAAGGGCAGATCCGTTAACCGTGTAATTTTTGCCTTTGATTGGGAAAAGCGTTAAATGCTAATGGCCCTGCAGCCTGGTATCAGCATTTCGTATTCATCTTGTGACTGTATTCGGTTATTTTGCGGCATTTTGGTCTTTTCAACCATCATTTCGCTCTTATTTCATCACTGCCCCCAGTTGGCCGCATCGGCATAAATTATAAACCAGGTTCGACAGGCCTATCTGAAACTCGGCTCTTTCAATTCCTATGGTGCGAATCCAGTCCGCCCCCAGGCTGTTGGCCTGGAACCCGAATATGTGTTCCACCCGGCAGCGGGCCTTACTCTTGAGCCGGTTGATCTTCTTCTGAAATCGCGTCAGGGGATGGTTGCGGTACCCTCTATGATGGATCATGTTTTTGATCTTGCGATTGCGTAGCAACTCGTCGTTTTGCGCGCTTTTGTAGGCGCTGTCCGCATACAGGGTTTGATCATTCTCATCCAGCAGTTCCTCCAGGACATTGGAGTCGTGGACCTCGGCGCTGGTTACTTCAAAGGTCTCAACAAACTTCGAAGCCGCATCGCATTTGGCATGATTCTTGTAACCAAAATGAGTCTCCTTGCCTTTCTTCGCCCAGCGGGCATCCCCATCAACATGGCTGCGCGCTTTCGGGGAAAGGCCCTCCAATTTTTCCGCGCCAACACGCCGTCTGGGAGCGTCCACGAAACTGGCGTCTACGATCTTGCCGCCTTTGCCCACCAGTCCTTTCTCGGCCAAAAGACCACCGAATAATTCAAACAAGGACTTCATCCCTTGCCACCCCAGTCGTTGTTTGAAGTCCCAGATGGTGTTCTTGTCAGGAACCCCATCCCCCACTGACAGTCCCAAAAAGCGTTGAAAACTAAAGCGGTCCAGAATTTGAAACTCCGTCTCTTCATCACTCAGATTGTAGTAGCGCTGGATGATGAGGATCTTCAGCATCAGAACCGGATCCCAAGGAGGACGACCTCCTTTTTCGTGATCCCCGTAGTCCAGGATTTCCAACAGCTTCGAACGAAAAAATTCGAAGTCGATCTGCTCATTGAGCTTGTCCAGCGCGCCAGCCCGCCTTGAAAGCTCTTCCACTCGCTCGATTAAATCAAACAATCCACTTTGTTCTTTGCCTTTACGAAACTTCATTGCTGAAGATTAGAGGATGCGTATCAAAATATCAAATGCGAAATTTACTAATTGAGGTTACCGGATGTGCCCTGAAGTCGATCCCGTCAACAATTCGTTGAATAACGTCATAGGTTCCCCCGTAAACAATGTTGAAATCACCTGCCCTGACTTCCTCTTGAACATTTGGCGATTGACCTAAAATTATCCTAAAAACTTCAGGCTGAATTCCTTCCTTTGAATAGCCTGACACAATAACTTCCATTAACGGACGGTACTTTTCAGGAAGTTCCTCAAATTCATTGTCATAAATCTCCTTTAGACACTTAAAGAGCATTTGGGTTAGTTGATCTAGAGTGTATTCTGTATTGTGTAGCGATTCGAAGTCTTTGCTTTCCTTAAAACGATCAATCAGGTTCTTTACGGATTGTTTCCCAATTCCCGTGATACCTGCAAAAAGAAGGCCTGCCTCGAATGGTTTTAAGTCAAATATTTTTGTAACACTCGGCAATTGATTAGTTGGGATTGATTCGAGAAATGCAAAAAGTGACTTTACAGATTTGAGCAAGGGTTGATTGTCTTTGCCCAATTTTAGCGTTCCATCTTTTGAAAAGTAGTAATCAGCAAACTTGGAAGGATTGATCATATTTTGACTGGTAGTGGCAAGACTATCACAACCAATCACAACACAATCCCTTGTTGGCAGGCTAATTGTCGTCGTTATTATTGAGAGGATTTGACTCGAAGATTCAGGAATTTCTCCCAAATTGCAAACTAACTATTCTCGTAGCTTTGGAGGATCAGGGGTTTGGCTTTTTCGAAGGCTTCAGGAGAGCGAATGGTTACTTCCAGGTCACCGGTGCCATAGTGGCCGATTTTGCGTACGTCCCGAGTGAAGCCATTTCCTAGCTCAATGGAATCCGGATTCAATTTAAGGTAAAGGAGGATTTTTTTGGTTTGGATATGGACTTCGGCACAACAGAAGTTTTTGAGCCGTTTGAAGGCTCCATATTGCTTCAAAACCTTGTATTGGACGTCATCGCCCAGCGACAGACAGAAAGCTTTAAGGGATTCGAATAAATCGACCTGGGCTTGATCGGCTGAACTCAAGTAGTCGGAGAATGACTTTGCGCCCGAGCTACCACCGTTCGAAACAACTGGGGTTTGGGCTGCGGTTGAATTTACGAGTTCAAAAAGAATCAGCTCGTCTCCATATTTTCGATACCGAATTAACTCTATGTTCCGGTTGATCTGTTCAACGGCGTGTTCGTCGTACTTTTTGAAGTCCCCAGCTATGCACTTCAACTGTGGGGTGGACCACTCAATTTCACTAGCTTTGTCTGCACCTAGATTCTTGATGACGAGTAGCTCGAAATCTGCTTGGTGGTCCAAAAGCCAGTCCAGGTAATAGAGCCCTTGGTTGATGACGTTTTCGTTGATTGAACGCTTGTATTCGATAATTACCGGACAGCCATTTTCGTCGATCCCCAGTGTGTCGATTCGGCCTCCATGCTTGATGCCCGTTGAATACTCGGAGGCCAAAAACTCAACCCCCAAAAATACCTCTAGATTCTTTTCGATAAGATTCTGAAGGGACTTTTCCAAGGCAACCGATTGCGAGGGCAATTCTTCTGCATCCACATTTTTAATTCTGAAAAGCTTTAGGTCGCTCATACTTGATCCCTTCTAATCCGCATTTCTCACAAAATTCGTAGCGAGCGAACGGAGATCGAGTGCTGGTGAGGGTTTCGAAGCGGATTCGCGGGTGAAGCTGGGTCGACACCCCGCAAAGTCGGCCAGCATCTGTGCGTAGCACGGGCAGGAAATCCAACGAAGTCCGCACCAGTGCCGATATTCCAGAGCGCAGTAGAAAATTTGTGAGACATGCGGGTTAACCATTAATTCTTAAATATACGCCCCTCAGTCGGTTCGTAGTGGTAGTCACCGATCGTTCCTAAGGTAAGTAACCGAATTGCTTCCTCGATTACCTGGAGAGGCGCTATGAACCATTCTCTGGGTTCGACGCCTTGGCCAAAGCGATCTTTGAGTTCTAGGTCGAGGCGTACGTTGGCAAAAAACTTATGAAGCAATTTCTCCAGTTTGACCGGGTTAATGTTTGCCAGCTTGTAGGTTTCGACGACCTCCACTCCAGCAAAAAGGAACGTGGGATCTTTTGGAGCATTTGCTATTCGCCGTTCCACTGGTCCGCGCGTAACGCCGATTTTGTGGATGACCGCGCGATTTTCAGCAATGTAGGGGTTATTCGATTTGCTCCTTAAGACGTAGATATAACCTACTTCCCGGTCGTCCTCAGATTCCTGATCTGAAAATAGCGGTCCTAGACTTGGATCGGTAATCCGGCGACTCGCTTCGTCCTTATTCAAAGCTCGTTGAAGCGACCGCATGAGCAAGTCGCTTTCCGTTCCATTGTCATAGATGACCCTCAATCGGCGGTCCGGACGATCGTAGTGGTTGATGAACTTTTCACCCCACTCGGCAACGTAGACTTTTTTCCCGTCGAGGATGAATAAATCCCCTTTGTTGATTTCCGCGTTGTCCTGGAATTTGAGAGTCTTGCGAAAGCCGGTTTCCAAATCTTGCTGAACCTTCAGGAATAGCGGCTTGAAGATTCCAAAGTCCCGGCAAGGTGTCCTTCGGGCCACCTCTTCAGCGGCAAGCTTTTCCTCGCTGGACCGCACATGCCTTAATTGGGTTATATCCCAGTTCGTTTCCTTGTCGACGCCGAGGGCCTGGAGGAGTTCCACGTCGCCAAATTCACCTTCATTTACTGCTGGGTCCTCTTTGTCCTCCTGGACATCAAGCAATCGTTTCCTATCGATATCCTGCAATACATCACGGCATTCCGGCGACCGCCTCAGTTGATCTAATCGAACGGCATACAGTCGCTCGAAGATATCACGATTTTCACCGTGAGCAGGTAACCTGCCGTGGTTCTCCACAAACCGCTCAATTTCTTCGTAGCCGGCAATGATTCGCTGCTCGCGAGGAGTATGGGCCGCCTTCTTCTTCGGTTTGGTATCTACGCCCAGTTGCCCGAGAAGTTCCAAGTCTTCGCTGGTTACTCTCTTAGGCATTTTGCTCTTCTCTTGCTTTACGTTGCAGATATGCGATTCCTTCTGCCATTCGTTTTTCCCATGGGTCAGCAGCGGTCAAGGATGGGAGTCGCCCCTTCTCTTGCTTAAAGCGTAGAGCGCGTTTGGCCAAATCCCGGGCGTCTTCGAGTGTCATGCTCACTCTTTTTGCCGCTATGACCTCCGCCACACGTTTCAGGCGCTCTTCCGTCATGCTCTTTGATAGGATGGCATAGGCTTCACCGAAGGGATTAATTCGATCTATTAAGTCGATGTCCAATTCCCTTACATCCATGACAAACTTTCGCACGCCTTGAATCAGAGCCGTATTTTCCGAAGGGCCTGAGCCATCGTCGACAATGGACTCCTTTCCTTTCTGAATGAGGTTCAGGGCGGCCACCGCATGTTGACGAACCGCTTCCTGGTCTTCTTCCGGGAGTTCAGGGTATTTTTCTTTGATGATCTTTCCCATTCGCACCTGGGTCAGCTCCTCCGGGACGAGTTCCTCGTCAAACATGCCTCGTTCTACGGTATCTCTATCCTGTACAAAGGCTGTAATTACTTCGTTCAGGTCATCCTGGCAAATGCGTTGAGCTTCTTTGCTCTTTGGCGCCGCCAATCCTTTAACCTCTATCTGAATGCGTCCGGTCTCATCGTTGAATCCAACATTACATCGCCCGGGTTCGTAGCCTCCTTCCCCATAATCGAAACCTTGGTCTGGTCCATTTTCTGGATTCTTTGGTTTGAATTCGAAACGCGGGGCAAGGACCTGTTCCATTAACAGGCTTGCGGCAATAGCTTTCAGGGTATCGTTGATCGCTTCAACAACGGCTTCTTCCGTCGCATCGGGTTCGGCAATAAGATTGGTGAAACGAGCGCGATTCTTACTTGGCGCGTCGCGGGTAGCGCGGCCAATGATCTGAACAATCTCTGTCAAACTGGATCGGTAACCGACAGTGAGAGCGTGCTCACACCATATCCAATCAAATCCCTCCTTGGCCATACCCAGTGCAATGATGATGTCCACATGGTCGCGATTGTTTTTCTGGTCAGGGTCTTTGAGTGAGGCAGCCACGCGTTCTCGCTTGGTCGGATCGTCGTCTACCAGGTCCGCTACTCTAAGGATCTTGTTTTCGGGTGTCCGGACCAGTTGAAAACCGGTTTTCGGATCCGTCCCCTGCCATTCCCCCAATTCTTCGAGAATATGCTCTACTTCACGGATCTTGTCCTTGGTGCTCTCACGGGAATTTACGTTAGGAATATGGAGGATGGTTTTCTCGTTCGGATCGAGAACCTGCAATATTTCATCCGAATAGGGCCCCGTGTAGAAAAAATATCCAATGTCGAGTCTCTTAAGGTGTTCGTAGCCGCTGAGTTGCTCGTAGTAAGTATACGTTACGGTATCAAACCTCACTTCGTCATCCGGGTGAAGAACTGCCTCTGCATCGCCTCGAAAGTAGGAACCTGTCATAGCGACGATGTGTGTTTTGTCTCGTGCTATAAACTCCCCGAGATGGGCTCCCAATTTATTGTCGGGATTGGCCGAGACATGGTGAAACTCATCTACGGCCAGCAATCGATTGTCGAAGGCATCGACTCCAAATTTGTCGACAGCGAAACGGAAAGTCGCGTGTGTGCAGACTAAGAATTTAGATTCACTGTCTAGAAATATTTTTACTGAATTGACCTTGCCACCATCAGATCCTGGGGCGTTGCACAAGTTCCACTTGGGTTCAACCTGCCAATCGGCCCAGAAACCGAATTTGCTGAGCGGTTCGTCCTGGAAACTTGCACCTATGGACTTCTCCGGCACGACTATTACAGCCTGCTTCAATCCTTGGTTATGGATCTTATCCAGAGCAATAAACATCAAGGCACGGCTCTTGCCGGAGGCGGGTGGCGATTTGATGAGCAAGTATTGTTCGCCACGTTTTTGGTAAGCACGCTCCTGCATGGGCCGCATTCCCAATTCATTCGACTTGATTGAACTGCCGCTTTGTCCGTATGTGACGGAGATAGAGGGAACGGATTTAGGGGGGCTCATGGTAGAAGGGGTCAGCCGATTGACGCTGAATTTTCGGCGGTCATTTTTGTATATAGTTCAAACAGCTTTTCTAATCTTTCAGTGTCATTTTTGAATCGTCGGCCGATAAAGATGCGCTCGAGGATCTCATCGTTTCGTTCGTGTGCGTTGCGCAGATTTTCGGGCATTTTTTCGGGAGCATAAAGATCAGCGATGGTTGCCGGGAAATGGGCCTCCCGCGCCAAAAGTATATCCTCAGCGCACTGGGTCAGGTCAGCCAAATTATTTTCAGTCAATTTAGGGAGCGGGAAGGTATTCCATCCGAGTGTGTTCGAGTAGCGATATCGTGTTTCAAGCTTACCACAAACAGTAGCGATCCACTTGAGATGCAATCGCGATGCGATTATTGCCATGTTCCACAATGGGGCGTCGTAAAGGGCAGAGGCGGAGTCGGCGACGACGGTACCGGGGGCCATGTATCCGGTGGGAAGGTAGTCCCGATTCTCCGACGAGTGCCGGGGAACGATGACGGCGGTCTCCGATCCCGACTGGCGGAGCTCACCGAAACGATGCGCGCTTACCGCCGCCTTGCGCGTCGCCCTCTTCTTGCTAGCTAGCCGCATCTTACTAACGGCTTCGATGCGGTCCCGGATCGACGGAATCGCCCGTGCCTCGCTCAAGTCTGCGTCCTTGATCCAAAGGCAGTACCGGGCTTCCCCGCGAATGAATTCCTTCGAGCCGTAGATGCGCCGGACGAAACGTGCCTTATGTTCCCGATCGAGTCCAAGCTCCGCCACCTCTTCGGGGGTGAGCAGAAGGTTTCCGCCATCGACCGGTTTGTTCCCGTATCTCATGTCTATCAAGCCGTTAAGGGGCGTCTGGACTTTCCTCACGATCACATCGGCGGCAGCCACCAGATAGGCATTGATGGTCCTGCATTGCCGCTGGACGGTCTCTCCGTCTTCACCGATCGAATAGAGCCTCCGAACACTGCCCCCGTGATTCGCCAATCCCACGACCGCAACGGTTACGCCCGCGTTGTGCTTTGCCAGATTCGCCCACTTGAAGCTTGTGTGGCCGAACACGATCTTCTGACCCTTGGCGAACAGCGCGGGCCAAAGGATCGCCACCTGCTGCCCCTGATTGATGGAGTTTGTGGTCACGAAGGCCGATGCGGCGCGCGTCGAGTTGATGTAGTCCGCTGCCTTGATGAACCACCCGGCGACGTAATCGAGCGACCTCCACCGCCTCACCGATCCCTTAAACACCCCTTCAAGATCTGCCTTTTGCGCTTTCGACTGATAGGTGCTCCCAAGGTATGGCGGGTTGCCGCAAATGTAGGTCTCGCCGCCCTCGTTCTCAAAATCGATTTCTGGTTGATCTAAAGGTGTTGAGAAGAGGTCATCGGCATGGTACTTCACTCCTGTTCCTGTCGGTGGACAGATGCTAAGCCAATCCAATCTCAATGCATTGCCACAAGTGATCCAATTCGTTTTTTCCAAGGGCAGGAACTCGGCTAAAGCCTCTTTTTGGCCCATGTACAAAACATCACATTGATATTCAGCTATGATGAGGGCAAGGCGAGCGATCTCAGCGGAAAAATCACGGATTTCAATTCCGCGGAAATTTGTCAGGGGAATTTGCGAGCGTTGGTCGGACTCGCCGCGACTCTGATTGATTTCCGCTTCGATCTTTCGCATTTCCTTGTAGGCGATGACCAGAAAGTTTCCCGAACCGCATGCCGGATCGAAGACCCGGATTTTTGCCATTCGATTGCGTAGATTCAGGAGCTTGCGGGAATTGTCTCCCGCTTTCTTCAATTTTTCCCGTAGATCATCTAGAAAAAGAGGATCGAGGACCTTCAATATGTTTGGCACACTGGTATAGTGCATGCCCAAGTCTCCACGTTCATCGTCATCCGCTACGGCTTGGATCATGGAGCCGAAGATATCCGGATTGATCCTTTTCCAGTCCAGCTTACCGACGTGGAGCAAATAAGAACGGGCGATTCTACTGAACCTTGGGACTTCGAGAGTACCTGAAAAGAGACCGCCGTTAACATATGGGAATTTGCCCGCCCAGGGCCGGAAATTTCCAACCGCACGATCTTCGATCCTGGTATTCATGGCTCGGAATATTTCCGAAATTATCTCATGCGTATTGGAGGAGTCTCGCTCACTCATCTGCTCGACCGTGGCTGTGAACAGGCCGACGTCGTTAAAGATATCCGTGTCCTCGGCAAAGAAGCAGAAGATTAGGCGAGCCATAAAGTGGTTCATATCATGTCGACGGTTTTCGCTGCCCCAATCGACGTTTTCCTTTAACAGCTCAATATAAAGCCGGTTCAGGCGACTCGTCGCCTTGATGTCGAAGGCATTCTCCCTAATCTGCTTTACGGTAGTTATCCCGGCCAGCGGCAAGAAAAGGCCAAAATGGTTGGCGAAATCCGGATATTCACATGCAACCGTGTCACCACCCTGCAAATCTTCTGCCTCGAAAGTAATGCCATCCGTTGCGAGGATGAAATCCGCCTTCTGTTTGGTTGTAGCCGAACTCTGTCTTAGGTCCTCCAGGGCCTCGGCAACCCGTCCCTCGGCGGCCACTTTGATGTGAATATTGTTGCGCTGTAAGACTCCTCCAACGTCCGACTTGTTGGTGGCTCCACGCTTTAGCCGCTTGATGGTAGTCGGTTTGTTCCCAAAAGCTTCGAGGAAAGCGTAGGGAAAGGTGACTGGATCGAATGGTTCCTCCGCCAGCTTGGATACGGCTTCTTCGATTTCTACGGCGTTCACAGGAGGTTTATGAAGTCAGAATGCGTTTAGATGTCGGCTATCTTGGACAATTGAGGAACTTGAAGCCACAAACTTTCGGAGTTTCCTCATACCTTAATTGTTAAAATTTGAGCGCACTGAGAAAATTCTTCACCCAAGTAGACCGTGAAAACCCTACGGGCGAGGCATCGAACATCAAGGGGGAAAGGGGGGAAGCTCGCAAAGCTCACGAATTAGAAATTAAGAATGAGGAATTGACCACGGATTACACGGATGGAACGGATTGAAACTGCAATGGGTTTGCAACTGTGCTGCAAAGGTATTGCAGGAGGGAGAAAGAAACCACGGATTACACGGATATGCACGGATGTTGGTGTGTTTTTGCCTAAGGGAATTAATGGTTGTTCCTCCCATTGCTTCCCTGGGTCTTATGCACCGTCTATGGACTAATCGGGATTCGGCGGGTCAGGCCACAGCCGAAGTGCCGAGAGCGTCGGCCACTCAACCCTAAGGGACTGCTTGTCGAACGGGATTGAGGTGTTGCAGACATCCTCCCACGGGGTGTCCATCAGATTGGCTTCATCGCAGTAGCGGGCTGCGAGTTTCAAATACCTGCGCAAAACAAGAATCGACGGAAATCGGTTCTTCCACAATAGCCACTGGACCATATCCTTAGGTCCCTTGGACGAATTGCAGCTCCTGCAGGCGTAGGTTATATTGTCTGCGGCGTCGGGTCCGCCCTTGAGTTGAGGAATCATGTGATCCAACGAGAGCTTTGTCTTGCAACCGCAGTAGCAGCATTCGGTTGGGTGGGAAATCTTAGTCTTCTCGTCGTCGGACAGAGGCCGCATCTTCATCCCGCCGGTCAGGTATCCCTTCCAGAATCTGTTGCGGATTCCGAAGTACAGGCCAGGGTTCTCGTACAAGTTGGTAATCCCGTCATCGACAGCGGCATGGTACATTGCAAGCGTCCCATACATCCAGGCAAAATGCTCACGCAGAGTGGCACGGTCATCCGGTCGTTTCGGCATCGGGAGGAAGCGTCTCCATCGTGTTCGTTAAATTCAAGGTGAAATTTTCCGGAGTGGAGTCGATAAGAAAATCCGCCGAGGTTGACCACGGATGGGGAGGCGCCTAAGGGCGCCAATTAGGAATGAGGAATGTTTACGTTTGGAGGTTGCAGATTGAGGGGGATGTTCTCGGGAAGGCAGGGAATTCAAGAATTGACTCTCGCAAAGACGCCGAGAACGCAAAGGAAGGGCCAATGGCGGACAGCCTGCCAGTGCGTAACCGCACGCAGACAGGGAATGTCCGCCTTCCTTTATTTCTCGCCACTAACCACGCGTCACTGATTTCTGACCACGGATGGGTGGGTAATATACGTTGATTCATTATAACCATTATAGCTATTTTAGGTCCATGAAAGAAATTACTGCCAGAGATGCCAAGAATCGATTTGGCCGCCTGCTCGATAGCTCCCAAAGCACACCGGTTTGCGTGACCAAGAAAGGCCGAGCAGTTAGTGTGGTGATGTCGATAGAGCAGTACGAGCGGCTGCGTGGAGCCGCATGGGAGCGATTAGCAGAAACTATGGACAGCTTGGGGGCCGAGGCCGTCGGGCACGGTTTGACGGAGGCCGGGCTGAAAGCGCTCCTGGCTGATGAAAGCTGAGCGGGTCGTGCTCGACACGAACGTTTTGATTAGCGCCGCGTTACAACCGAACGGACCGCCGCGTGCAGTAGTGGAGGCTCTACGAGCGGTTCGCGGAGTACTGTTGTTCTCCGACGAAACGTTTGATGAACTGCAGACCCGGCTCCATCGTGCGAAATTCGATAAGTATGTCAGCCACAATAACAGGTCAATATTCCTCGCTCAGCTCGAGACCGTCTCGGAATGGGTGTCGATCGTCGGGGCCAAGCTAGGATGTCGCGACCCGGATGACGACAAACTGCTTGAGACGGCGCTAATGGGCGAGGCGGACTGTATCGTCACGGGCGATCAGGACCTTCAGGTAATGTCGCCGTTTCTCCATATCCCGATTTTGAGTCCGACGGAGTTTCTGACTCATACATGACGATAGAAAAATAAGGAATTGGGAAGAGTGAGAACGAACCACGGATTTCACGGATGGGCACGGATAGGGGAAGGCGCCCAAGGGCGCGAATTAGGTAATGCGTTGCAACCCTCACCCGGCGCTTCGCGCCACCCTCTCCCAGAGGGAGAAGGGAGGGAATGAGGAATGGGGAATTAAACATGGATAGACAGGATGGGCAGGATTAGGGAATGGACTCTCGCAAAGAGCGCGAAAGGCGCAGAGAGGAAGGAGAGGGAGTTACAGGTCGGATTCATCAACATTAGCTAATTTCATCAGGTGCCTTTGGAGTCCGCGTTTCAGAGATGCACCTCCATGGACCGGGACGGAGATACGGATAGGAACTCCTGTGTTGAGATAGATGAAGTGGCTTCCCCTGATGCGCTTCAGTTGCCATCCTCGCGATTCAAGCAGCTTACAGAACTGCTTGCCGCTGACGGCCTTCATACTGCGATTTCGATCACCTTGGCTTTTTCCGAGTCCGAGACGTCACAAACCTCCACGGACAGGCAACCTTCGATGGCCTCGTACAAGTTGGTCAACAACTCTTCAAAGGACTCCCCTTGAGTAGCACATCCGGGGATTGAAGGCACTTCCGCCCAGTAACCGCCTTCTTCCGCTTGATACATCACAACTTTCAATTTCATGGTTTCTCCTGGGTTAACTTGATAAATCTTTCGTTCCAGTATCCTTCCAGGTCTGTCGCAATTGTGGCCTTTTATCGGACAAATTCGCCCTCCACAATAGCATTTGTGGCTTATCTGTGAGCAACGAATTAATCTCCCTTTTTCAGGGTCCCTTCGCGAGCAGGAGGGGAAGCGCGCCGAGGCGCGCGAATTAGGTAATGCGTTGCAACCCTCACCCGGCGCTTCGCGCCACCCTCTCCCAGAGGGAGAAGGGAGGGAATGAGGAATGAGGAATTGAATAGAGTTTCTGAGATTCTGAGGTACGGAGATGCTGAGAGGAGAGGATTAACCACGGATTTCACGGATGGGCACGGATGAAGCGCCCAAGGGCGCGAATTAGGAATTGGGGAAAAGGGTTTTTGGATAGGCTCTGGAGAAATGGTTTTCAGTTGTAGGAGCGCAGCTCCATTCTGTTGCCATCTTGTCCTGCCGTAGCCTTCTGGCGAAGCGGGACCCGTGGTTAATTCCTTCCCCGCCTCCCCGAGAGCCAACCTTTCCACCCGCCAAACTCCAATCGTAAACATTCCTAATTCCTAATTCCTAATTCTTAATTCGCGCGCCTTGGCGCGCTTCCCCGCCCTCCGTTATCTCTAGTCACTAGCACTGATTCCTGACCACGGAAAGGTGCCGAGAGTTGGTTCTAAGGGGTTTCTGTCGCTCGCTACGAATTTTCTGAGGGACAGATCGCTATTCTCCGTACATCGCGGTGATAAGGCGGCGGAGTTGGGCCGCGGCCTCGGCAGACAACCTGTCGATCTGGTCCCGCAGTCGCTGCTTGCTGATAGTGCGGATCTGATCCACGGCAATTTCCGCTCTCTTTCCCGCGCATTGGATTTGCAACCGGCTACGCCACTGAGGATGCAACGCGGAGGTGAGCGGACAGACTACGACCGTATTGAGAAACTGATTCATCTCATTCTGACTGATTACAACCACCGGACGCACTTTGCGGATTTCTCCCCCCACAGTAGGATTGAGATCGGCAAAGTAGATAGCGTATCGCTGCGGAAAAGCCACCATTAATCGAGACCATCAGCGACCGTGGCGTCGAGATCGCTCCAGTCCTCGTGGTCAGCCGCCATCGCTTGATAGGTTTCTTTCCAGGAGAGCTTGTTCTTTTCGTTGCTGTAGAGAAAAATTCCTTCCTCGGTTTCTTTAAGGACGAGGGAGTCTCCCCAGCCGTATTTCTGCAACAGGATCTTGGGAAGACGAATACCCTTGGAGTTGCCGATGGCGATCAGTTTGATATCCCTGGTTGTCATTGCTTTGAGTTCCTTCTGAAAATGGATTGTAATTACAGTAATTACCTGTTGAGAGGTGTCAAGTCAGCCAGCGGTTGCACGCCGTATGCTCGGATCCTTCCCGCAAATTTCACATGGTCCCTGTCATTCATTGGCCGCCGTACCCCCTCAGTTCGAGGAACCCAACCACGTTCAAGGAGAAAGGCTGAATGGGAATTGAACATGGATAGACAGGATGGACAGGATGGAAGGGAGAAATAGCCACGAAAGAGCGCAAAGAGCGCAAAAGGGAAAAGAATTAGGAATGGGGAATGGGGGAGAAGGCACAGGGGCACAAAGTGGGGGAGGCGCGCCGAGGGCGCGGGGAGAAGGGAATAATGGAGTGGTGGAATAATGGAGTGGGGGAATAATGGGAGAGACTCTCGCAAAGAACGCAAAGGGAGGAAAGAGTTAGGAAAAAATAGTGACAAAAAGCACAAAATTCTTGGATCCTTTACATCCCCGCAATCGTTATCCTGATCTCTCTCCCTCTTCCCCTTCCCCCTAATTCCTAATTCCTAATTCCTAATTCTTAATTCGCGCGCCTTGGCGCGCTTCCCCGCCCTCCGTTATTTCTCGCCACTAACCGCTGGCCACTGATTTCTGACCACGGATCCCGCTTCGCCCAAGGGCTACCATGCTTCGCCTAAAGGCTCCGCACGGCACAGCGCAGGACAGGTTACACGGATGGGAACGGATAGGGAGGTTCTTCTTTCTCTCCCGATGTGGGGATTGGGCCACATGGGCGATCAGGACGGAAGGTGTTCGATGCTCGTATCGACCCTACAATGGCTTTGATTGAAATTCGATTTCCACCAATAATTCCGTTAATCTTTCAGGGATCAGAAAATTTTGTCGTCCTCGTCTTTTTTCTTAAGGGTATTTTCCCATCGGCGTTCGAGGGATTGAGGAGCACGATCGATGAATTTGTTGGGATTGCCCATCTGTTTTACCAGATCAAAGGCGTCATAAAGTTCACCCACAGCGGTCATGGCGCGGTATTGCAGGGTGTCGCCTGAGACAGTGATGATTTGATAGAGTTGGGTGTTTTCCGCCCCGCGGGACATCCAGGGGGTTTTTTTGAGTTTGGATTGTTTGGGACCGCTGACCGATATGACGTAGACCGTGCCCTTGGTAGGATCGCGCACGGTTGCTCCGCTGCCAATGTTGTGTCCTCTGGCATAAGTATGGTTGTGACCCTGAAGCACCAGATCGACGGCGTATTTATCAAAAATGGGTTTCCACACTTCCCGCATGACGTTATTTTCGTCGCCTCCGGTCGCCGAAAAAACCGGATGATGGAAAGTAACAAAAGTCCATCTGTTGGGATTGTTTTTGAGCACTTGTTCCAACCAGGGAGCCTGTTCTTTGTGGCGCTCATTGGAATTGAGCGAGATGATGCGCGCGCCCTGATAGTCTACGTAATAGGTCGTTTCGGCAAAGCCTTCGGGGCCATTTTCGGGCAGGGTGAAATGCGGACGCCATAGAACGGAAAGACGGCGTTTGCCCGCATCCTGAAAGTCGGAGTATTCGTGATTCCCCGGCGAAGGAATGCTGGGGATTTTTGCATGTATCCAATCGCCGGATTCAAACAATTCATGCCAGTCGCTGTCTTTGTTGGCATGATTGACGATGTCGCCTGCGTAAATGATAAAGTCGGCATGGGGCGCGTCGAGCACCGCGGTTCGGATAGTGCGTGCCCACAGGGCGAGTATATTGTTTTGCGCATCGCCCAGGTAGATGAAGGTAAAATCGTCCGGTTCGGCTGAGGCCGTGCGAAATTGATACCAGGAACTCCAGATATTGCCGCTCCCCACCCGATAGGCATAGAGGGTGTCGGGTTTGAGATCCTTGAAGGTGACCGAATGGAAATGGGCGGCAATGCTATTGCGTTTCCATTTTTCCGTGCGCGCGATTTCGGTCCCGGCCCAGGTGATAAAATTAGGCGAGGCATTGGCCTCGGCGATCTGGCCTTCGGCTTTTGTGATGCTCGTATCGGTGCGCCATGTGATCGATGCTGTGGTGGCAGGGTCTCCCGACCAGTTGAGTACAATGCGGTCGGGGAATATTTTAGGGGCGCGATCTACCGCAGCACGGTGATATTCGTTTGCATGAACCGGGGCTGTGGATAGGAGCAGAGGGATGAGACAGATTAGACGCATGGTGGTCTGCGGGTGGAAATTTTGAAAAGACCAATAGAGAATTAATAAACTTTGTCGTCTTTGTCTCTCTCTTATAACGGTATTTTCCATCGAATTCGGGAAATTGGTGGCAGTATATCTCGCTAAGAGCGCTGAGAAACGCAAAGGGAGGGAGAAGGGATTAACCACGGATTACACGGATGAGCACGGATGAAGCGCCCAAGGGCGCGAATTAGGAATTAGGAATGTTTACGTTTGGAGGTTGGCGGGTGGAGGGGGTGGCTCTCGGGAAGGAATTAACCACAAAAGGCACAAAATACACAAAAATAATTTAGTTTAACAACGCTTCGCTTGATACCTTCCGCCTACGCCCAATGCTACGGCGTGACAAGACGGCAACAGGATGGAGCTGCGCTCCAGCAGGAAAAATTAGAAAAAAATCCTGTTCGCAAAGCGATCCTGTTCCGGCGTAGCCGGACCAAGTGACTGTAAGGAACGTTGTAAATTATCATTCATCATTCCTGATTCGCGCGCCTTGGCGCGCTTCCCCCCTCCTTTATTAATATCCGGTGAACCAAAAAATACACAAATTTCTCATCCGTGTTAATCCGTGTAACCCGTGGTCAAGCCTTGAATGAACCGGATGCCCCTTTGCTGCATGGCGGTGCGCTTTTGGGTATAGTTATTCCAACTGAGGGGTCGGGTGGCGTCTTCGATGAGGGCGGTTTTGAACCCGCTTTCGGCGGCGTCCTCGGCGGTGAATGCGACGCAGATCTCCGCGGCCAGGCCGGCGAGGTGAACTTCGGTTACCCCCAGGCCATGCAGCCAATGGGCCAAGCCGGTGGCGTGTTTGCGGCCGTTGTCGAAAAACCCGCTGTAGCTGTCGATATGCGGGTCCATGCCCTTGCGGAAAATAGCCGTTACCCGATCCATGTTCAAATCTTCTGCAAATTCGGCGCCAGGGCTGTTCCACACGCAGTGGTCGGGCCATAGGGTCTGCTCGATACCGTAAAGATCGATGACGTCGAAAGGATGCTTGCCCGGATGGTTGGAGGCGAAACTCAAATGGTTGGGGGGGTGCCAATCCTGGGTGGCGGCCACGAGGTCATAACGCTCCTGAATCTTGTTTACCACCGGCACAATGGCATCTCCTTCCTCAATTTCCAACGGACCACCCGGGAGAAAATCATTCTGAATATCGACTACGATCAGGGCTTTCACGGAAGGTCCTTTCCCAAAAACTCCTCGGACAGGTCGTTGCGCAGTTGGTCCAGTCCAGGGCTGATGCCGACTCTGTAGGTGTGCGGATTATCCAGCCGCAGGTGTTCCTCGGGAAGTTGTCTCATGCGTTTCCGAACATAGGAGGCAATTTCCTGAACGGACCGCGTCGGCATCGTGACGGCGTCCCCTTCCAGGACCTGTGTCAAGAGGGGTTCCGGTGTCAGGTCCTGCAGACTCATTTGCTTCTTCGGTTCATAGGGATGGATCATTCTATCGGGGATGGCGCAGGTGGCAAGATGAATGGCATCGGCTTTAAAGTGTTCTTTGCCATCCTTGAACCGCGTTACCGTCTTCCTTCCGGGAAGGGTTGCCTTTTTCCGGGTATCGGAGAGCTTCATGCGCGGTTGGTCATTGACCTGGCTGAGTTTGCAAACCCCGTCAAGGGCCCCATCCGGATGACCCACGGCCAATTTCGTTCCCACCCCGAAGATGTCGATGGGAGCTCCCTGTTCGTTCAGGCTTCGGATGATCCATTCGTCAATCTGGTTGGAGACCACCACGGCAACCTGGTCGAATCCTGCTTCATCCAATTGTCGGCGCGCCATGGCGGACATGTAGGCAAGGTCCCCGCTGTCCAGGCGAACCCCGCGCAGGGAATCGCCCCGTTGGGCCATCTCCTTTGCCACCCGCAGGGCATTGGGAATACCGGAACGCAAAGTGTCGTAGGTGTCCAGAAGCAGCACGGTGTTGGAGCGGTGGACACGGGCAAAAGCACGGAAGCCCTCCAGTTCGTCCCCGTAACTCTGCACGTAGGAATGGGACATCGTTCCCGCGATGGGCAGATCGTACAATCGACCGGCTTCGACGTTGGAGGTGCTGGCACATCCCCCGATAATGGCGGCGCGACTACCCCAGATTCCTCCCAGGCCCTGCGCCCTGCGCAAACCGAATTCGCTGACGGCCCGGTCCCCGGCCATACGGCAACAGCGAGCTGCCTTGGTGGCGATCAGGCTCTGAAAATTCAGAACGTTGAGGATCAGGGTTTCAATGACCTGGGTTTCGATCAGATTTCCCTCTACCCGAAGCAACGGCTCGAGCGGAAAGACGATTTCGCCCTCCCGCATGGCGTAAATGCGACCCTTGAAACGGAAATCGGCCAGGTATTTGAGGAATTTGCCGGGGAAGCCGCAGGTTTCGAGGTATGCAAGTGTAGGTTGGGGAAATCGGAAGGCTTGAACCGCCTCGAGCAATGTTTCCAAACCGGCAAAAACCGTGAAGGCGCCACCGAATGGATTTTTCCTGAAAAAGTAGTCGAAGCAGGCCGTTTCCTCCCGACGGTCCTCCTGCCAGTAGGCCAGAGCCATTTCGAGTTGGTAACGATCAGTATAGAGTCCTTGGATGTGGTATTCCAGGGTCATGGGGAATGCGCGCCAAGGCGCGCGAATTAGGAATGAGGAGAGATGGAGAGATGGAGTGATGGAGAGAGGGAATGAGGGAGAGATGGAGTGATGGAATGATGGAGTGATGGAGAGATGGAATGAGGGAGAGATGGAGAGATGGAGAGATGGAATGATGGAGAGATGGAGAGATGGATCCCGCTTCGCCCAAACCGTGCTTCGCAACGCTACGCAGGTCAAGAGGCTACGGCAGGACAAGTTGGACAGGATTCGGGGAAGTGCGAACCTTCTTCTGGACCTGCACTGGGACGGTCTTCAATATCGGTAGACACAACCTAATTCAGAGCTATTCCCATGAAAACGAAATTTGTATCGCGTCGACGATTCATAACCTCCGCCGCTGTGGCCGGGTCCGCTTTGGCCATGAGCCGTTCTTCCTGGGGAAATGTGCTGGGAGCCAATGAAAGGGTGCGCTTTGCCCTGATCGGTTGCGGTGGCCGGGGAAGAGCCGTCACTTTGAACATGGTGGGGCAGGGGGGTGAATTGGTCGGCCTCTGTGATCTGAATCCTCAGCGCATCGACAAAGTCGCGGCGGAGGTGGCTGATTACCAGGAGAAGAAGCCCAAGAGGTATGACCATATGAAGAAAGTCCTGGATGAAAAATCCGTCGATGCCGTCATTATCGCCACTCCCGACCACTGGCATGGTCCGGCTTCCATTCTGGCCATGCAGGCGGGAAAGGACGTCTATGTGGAAAAACCCCATGCTCACAACATCTGGGAGAGTCAGCAGATGGCGAAACTGGCCCGCAGGAACGGTTGCATCCTCCAGGTTGGAACCCAAAACCGCAGCGCTCCCTACAATTTCCAGGCCCGCGATTTCGTTCGTTCCGGTAAGCTGGGGGACATCCGGTTGGTCAAGGTCTACAACCTCAAGCCCGGGGGACCGTTTTATTTGGGGGATCCCGGGGAAAAACCGGGCGATTTCGACTGGAATGAATGGACGGGTCCGGCCGCGGCCCTACACGACTGGCACGAGGACATCTTCGAGGGGGGGTGGCATCATTATTGGAATTACTCGGGAGGCGATTTGGCCGACGATGCCGCTCACCAAATCGATCTGGCCGCCATGCTGATGGGGGATCCCGGATTGCCTCTTTCCGTTTCCAGCGCAGGGGGGAGGCTTCAGCATCAGGGGGACGATTCCGAAGTGCCCGATTTGCTGGAGACCGTTTACGAGTTTCCGGGATTTGTCATGACCTTGGAGCATTCCAACTTTCCCAAGTACATGCGCAAGACCGACAACAGCATCCGCCGGAATGACGTGTTTCCCTACTGGACCCAGAATTCAACACGCATTGAGCTGTATGGTTCCGAATTGATGATGACGATCGGTCGGCACGGTGGGGGTTGGATAGTGACCAAAGCCGGTGGGCGTCTCGAAGAAAAAGTTTACGGTCGCCCGGGAGACGAGCCTCATTGCGCCAACTTCCTCGAGTGTGTGAAATCGCGTGAAGCGCCCCATGCCAGCCTCGATGCCCTGCACGCCAGCACGGCCTTGCTTCACTTGGCCAATATTGCGCACCGGGTGGGGAATAAAAAGCTCTGGCTCGATACGGAAAAGGAACGGTTCAAGGGCAATGCGGAAGCCAATCAACTACTGGGACGGGAATACCGAAGGGGTTTCGAGGTCGTGGTATAGGCGCCGAGGGCGCCAATTAGGAATTAGGAATTGAACATGGATAAACAGGATGGAAGGGAAAAATAGCCACGAAAGAGCGCAAAAAGCGCAAAAGGGAAAAGAATGAGGGATTAACCCCAGCCTGGATGTCTCCAAATCCGTGAAACCTGTTCTCGCCATTACCATGGGTGATCCCGCCGGCATCGGTCCCGAGGTGGCCCTGCGCGCTTTGGCCGATGAATCGATCTACCGACAATGCCGGCCGTTGTTGGTGGGAGATATCGGAGCCCTGGAGCAGGCCATGCAGTTTACAGGGAAAGTTTTGAAAGTAAATTCCATCAATCGGGCGGAGGAGGGGGAGTTCCGGCATGGCACGGTGGATTTGTACGATATGGGCATGGTGGATCCCGGGCAATACGAGATGGGCTGGGTGGCCCCCGAGACGGGTGAGGCGGCTTTTCAATACGTCCTCAAGGCGATCGAGCTGGCCCAGTCGGAAGAGGTGGATGGCACGGTGACCGGCCCCATCCACAAGGAGGCCATCCACTTGGCGGGCCATCACTTTTCGGGGCATACCGAGATTTACGCCCATTTCACCAAGACGGAAAGGTATGCCATGTTGTTGGTGGAGGAAAACCTCCGGGTCATCCACGTCTCCACCCATGTTTCCCTGCGCCGAGCCTGTGATCTGGTGCGGAAGGAGCGGATCCTGGAAGTGATTGAACTGTTGAACGAGGCCTGCCTCGGTTTTGAAATAGTAAAACCCCGCATTGCCGTGGCCGGTCTCAATCCCCATTCCAGCGATGGCGGGTTGTTTGGAGATGAGGAGGAGAAGGAGATTATTCCGGCCGTGGAGGAAGCGAGAGCGAGGGGCATGGATGTTATCGGACCCGAGCCGGCGGATACCTTGTTTTCCAAGGCCCGAGGAGGTGCTATAGACGGTTGCGTGGCCATGTATCACGACCAGGGACACATCCCTTTCAAGGTATTGGGTTTCCAGTGGGATGGGGAGAAGAGACAAATGAAAAGTGTTCGCGGGGTGAACATCACCCTGGGGTTGCCCATCATACGGGTGTCGGTCGATCACGGCACCGCCATGGATATTGCCGGAAAGGGAACCGCCAGCCCCGATGCCATGCTGCTGGCCCTTGCTTACGCGACGAAAATGGCCCGGCAGAGGCGAAAGGCGTTATCGGGCATGCAGGGATGATCGGGGTCATAGCAGATGACTACACGGGTGCGGCTGAGATAGCCGGAATCGGTCTCCGTTACGGTCTTCGCGTGGCCTATCAGGTGGCGGTTGAGCCGGTCGAGTCTGTCGACCTTTTGGTCATAGCGACCGATCTGCGAACCTTGCCGGGCGATGCGGCCGGGGCCGAATGCGAGGCATATACCGGTAAATTGGCCGGCCTTGGTCCGGAGATTATCTACAAGAAGACGGACTCGGCCTTGCGGGGCAACGTTCTTGCCGAACTGAAAGCCATGTTGCGGGCGCTGAACGTGTCCAAGGCGCTATTGCTTCCGGCCAACCCCGGCCTGGGACGCACCATCCGCGATGGGCATTATTTCTTGAATGGAGTCCGGTTGGATCGGACCGCATTTTTCAAGGACCCGGATTACCGTCACCGCACCTCGGAGGTCCTCGGTATGCTGGGTGAATCGGATGGCACGGCCACTCGTTATCTCCGGCTCGGGGATGCGGATTTGGTGGCTGGGGTGAACGTGGGGGAAACCTTCCGGGAGGAGGATTTGACCCGATGGGTGGCATTGCTGGATGAGGCGACTCTGCCGGCGGGAGGTTCGGAATTTTTCGCTCACATCCTGCGGGCTCGCGGACACAGGGCGATCCATTCGAGGAATCGTTTCGAAGAGGAACCGGGCAGGACCCTCTACGTATGCGGCAGCGCTTCCCAATACAGCCGCGCGGCCATCGAACGGGCTAAAGCGGGAGGGGCCACCGTCTGTGAAATTCCCGAGGAGCTGTATTTGGGTAGGGGAACGCGATCGCTTGCCGTGGAAAAATGGGCCGGACAAATCGTTGGCCGTTTGAAAGGGGAAAATACCGTGGCCGTGGCCATCAACCGGCCGTTAAAATCGGAAGCGGCAGTGCCGGGGAAACTGGCCCAGGACACGGCCGAGGTGGTGAAACAGGTCTTGCAAAGAAGCGAAGGTCTCGCGGCGTTAAGGATTGAAGGGGGCGCAACCTTTTCCGCCATTGCCCACCGGTTGGGGTTCAAAACCTTTTTCCCCATCCGCGAGTATGCCCCGGGGGTGGTTGGGATGAGGGTTGGAGGTCCTGGCGGGCTTTCGGTAACCGTAAAACCCGGCAGTTACCCCTGGCCTGAGGGTTCGTGGTTTAGGCGCCGAGGGCGCCAATGAGGAATGAGGAATTGGGAGAGAGTAACCACGGATTGCACGGATGGACACGGATGAGGAAGAGGACTCTCGCAAAGAGCGCTGAGAAACGCAAAGGGAGGAGGGAGGCGCCTGAGGGCGTCAATTAAGAATAAGGAATGGGATCTCGTTAAGGCGAGTAGGAGCGGCTTTACGACGCGGTTGTTTCGAGGCTTATTCGTGGGATCGCGGCGTAAAGCCGCTCCTACAACTTGAAACCATTACTTTGGAGCCAAAAAGATAATCTCTGGTATCTTGGCGATCTTTGCGAGAGGCCATTTCTCTCCTTCCTCTCTGGTTTTTTCTTATCCATGTCTCTGCGTTCTTGGCGAGAGGATATGGGGGACAGGAATGTCCCCCTTCCATTTTCAGGGTCAGTTAAATAGCGGAGGACTGAATGAAGCGGAATCCAGGATCCAGGGACTAGAATCCAGAATCAAGAGATTAGGAAATAATGCCCCGGTTTACCAGGTTGTTGAGACGGTGGGCCACATCTCCAAGACCCTCGCAGACACACTCCGTATAGGAACGGCCGTCGGTGGTGTCCACCCCGTGCCGCGGGTCTGCCTGGCGCAGTCCGGCCAAGGCCGGATCCTCGTGATGAAAAAGTTCGACCAACACCATCTCCAGCCCCCCGGTTGCGGCACAGGCAGTGAGCAAGTTCCCAATCCAGCCGTCGTCGGTGGAAAGGCAGCCCCGGGTCGTCTTGGCCGAGGCGTGAAACATGCTGATGCCCCCTTGGCGTCCAATTTCCTCAATCGCGGTGGCATTTTCTTCCATGGACAAATCGGAGTCCCCGCAGTGGGCCGCGTCGACCAGGATCTTAAATGCGTTTTCGCCCAGGGCGGCATTGGTGGCGCGGACAACGCTCCAGGCCTTTCTGATATCGGTGAAGGTTTGAAACTCGACCCCTCGGAGAAATTCGATGTGCCATGCTTTGATGCAACTGTCAGAGGCCCCGGCTTCTTTCCAGGCCCGGGCGTGCAGTTTGGCCACCTGGGCCAATGCCGCGTCATAAGCTTCTCCGGTGAGGGTTTTCGCTCCCGGTTTCATCCATTCTTCGATCGAGGTCGAGGAAACGTGCTCGATTCGGTAACGTTTGGCTGCTTCGAGACTTGCCACCAAATGCGAGCAAACGAAATCTTCATCATCCGGGTTCATGGGATTGCCTCCTCCCACCATGGCGATGAGGGAGGGCTTGATTCCCTTTTGCTGGATAGAGCCGAATAATTCCTCGCAATCGGCTTGGTCGAGGCCGGGAAAAAAGGGGACCTGCACCGCGGTGATATCGACGGGTGATTGATCCAGTATGCGGTCTACTTCGGCCAGCAATCGCAAATAGCCCTCTCGGTTGCGGGGTAGTTTGCCGTTTTCGTCGGGGACGAGGCCTGGGACAAATTTGATGTGGGTTGGAACGATGCCGAGTTCCACGGGAGCTTTCAGGGTTATCTTTGCCATGGCGGAAGCCTTGAGAAGATTTTGGGGCAGTTCCAGTCTGATTTGCAGGTGGTCCGCACTTTTAAATTAACCACGGATTACACGGATGGACACGGATGAGGAAGGGACTCTCGCAAAGAGCGCGGAGCAACGCCAAGAAAGAGGAGGGGGGAGGCGCCGGGGGCGCCAATGAGAATGAGGAATGAGGAATTGGGAGGAGTGATGGAGTAATGGAGTGATGGAATGGGGAATTGGGAAAGAGTAACTGCAGATGACGTAGATTAGCGCAGAGGCAGTAGGAAGATTTAGCCGGATCCATGTTTTTACCTCAGAATCTTGGCGTGCTTGGCGAGAGGAAGAGGGGGGAAATTTGTGGGACGCAGGGCTAGTTCATGACGAAATCGCAGTCGGGCAGGGCCTTTTTGAGTTGGGCGATAAGGGTCTCGTCGTATAGTTCGGTTTGGAAGAGAAAGAGGCGCTTCAGTTGTTTGAGTTCGGTGAGGGAATCGAGATAGTCCGAACGGATGGGGGTTCCGTAAAGATTGAGGGAGCGCAGGTCGGGCAAGGCGGACAGTTGGTCGATGTTTCTACCCTCAATTTTGGTTTTACTCAAATTGAGCGATTGGAGGTTCACAAATTTGGAGAGGATTGGGATGGCTTCATCGGTCAATTGGGTTCCGCTCAGGTCGGCCCGAACAAACCTGGAGGCGAAGGGTTGCAACAGGTTCAAGGTGGTGTGATCAAAACGCTTTTGGATGGCGTAGGTCTCCAAATTGAATTCCAGGGATCTGGGTTCGGTCGGTATGATAAGGATGCCGGTGGCGTCTTGTATCTGGTTGAGACGGGCATAAAGTTCCCGCCATTCCCGTTCGCGTTTTTCCCGTTCTTTCTCCGACAGCATGGAATGGAAGGCCTCCGCAATGTAGGATTCCAAGGAAGTGGGCAATTCCGGGTAATCGGACACCACCGCCTCGGGCGGAGCGCCTTGATCGATCCACCAACCCAGCAAAGCGACTTCCCCTTCGTGCAGGGGTGGCCTTCCTTCTGCCGGCATGAAATCCTCGTGTTCATGGGGAAGGGTGATGCGGTAGAGGAGTTCGCTGTCTTCCCGGTCACCGGGCGCTATGGCATAACCCATGTCACCGCCCTTGAGGAGGCTCTGATAGGTTTCCATATTGAATTCACCCTTTCGATCGTCCCGATTATGGCAACTCATGCAGTTTTGTTCCAATACCGGATGAATGAGGTCGGAGTACACCATCATCTCACCTTGGGTGACCGCCTTTTCCCCTTGGGTTTGGCTCTCTTTGCTGTGGACCATGGGTCCTCCCTGTTGACCGGCCAAGAGGAGAAGTCCCAGATTGAGGACAGAGGGCAGGCGGGAGCCCGGGAATGAAATTTTTTTGTGCCGAAAAATTTTCACGATTCCTGGAACGGGGTTTGTAGGGGAATCATATCAGAGCATGCAGGAAGGGGTCAGTCGCAAAGAGGTCAGTCCTGAATGGCACTTAGTTGAGCGTGTTTGTAGAGGAATATTGTATGGACGCCAGTCGGGGTCATGCCGTAGAAAAGTGATGCCTTTTGGAGAAAAAGGGTCAGTTAGTTTACATTCGAAGGGGTCAAACCTAGAATCTCAACATCGCAAGCGACGTCAAGATTGCAAGGATCAGTCGTCGCCCAAGGGCTATGGCCAGACGTGATGACCCCGACGTTGTACTTCATACACCTTTGCAAGGCAACCGGTCCTGTAAGGCATAACTTTTTACGTCTTGACCCCTTCCTTTTCCGAGATGATCGAATATTCCATCAATCGCTTAGTTAAGCGCCATTCAGGTCAGTATATCCCGGACTACATGGGCATCTTCGACGCCGGTAAGCTTCAGGTCGAGGCCCTGGTGTCGGAAGCTCAGTTGCCGATAGTCGATTCCAAACCGCTCCAGGATAGTGGCGTTGAGGTCCCTTATGTGCACTGGATTTCTGGTGATGTTGTAACTGAAGGAGTCGGTTTCTCCGTAGACGGTTCCTCCTTTGACCCCTGCTCCGGCCATCCATTTGGTGAAGCAGCGTGGGTGATGGTCGCGTCCGTAGTTGGCGGGGGTCAAATCCCCCTGACAGTAGATGGTCCTTCCGAACTCCCCGCCCCAGATGACCAGTGTATCGTCGAACATTCCCCTTTGTTTCAGATCGGTAATCAGGGCGTAACAGGCCTGATCGATATCTTTACATTGGTTGGGCAGATCTTTGGGAAGGCTGCCGTGTTGATCCCAGCCGCGGTGGAAGATTTGTGAAAAGCGCACTCCTTTTTCCGCCAAGCGGCGGGCCAAAATGCAATTGTAGGTGAAAGTGCCGGGAACCCGGGCATCGGGGCCATACATATCCAGGATATAGTCCGGTTCATCGGAGAGGTCGGTCAGCTCCGGGACCGAGGCCTGCATGCGAAAGGCCATTTCGTATTGGGATATCCGGGCATGGGTTTCCGGGTCTCCGACTTCCTCGTAGAGGTCCCGGTTGATGGCGTTGACGCCGTCCAGCATGACGCGCCGAAGATCGCGGCTCACTCCTTGTGGATCCGTCAGGTACAACACGGGATCACCGTAGGAACGCAAGGCCACGCCCTGGTGTTCGGAAGGCAGGGGACCGGCCCCCCATAACCGTGAATACAGGGCCTGTGCCCCTTTTGGGCCGGTCCAGGTTGAATTCAGGACTACGAAAGTGGGTAGGTTTTCGTTCAGGCTTCCCAGACCGTAGCTCAACCATGCACCCAGGCTGGGACGGCCAGGGATCTGGTTACCGGTCTGAATGTAGGTGATGGCCGGATCGTGGTTGATCGCTTCCGTCCAAACGGATTTTATCACCGCGATGTCATCCACCACTTTGCTGGTAAAGGGCAGTAGTTCGCTCACCATTGTGCCGGATTTGCCGTGGGGTTGGAAATCGTAAATGGAAGGCGCTATGGGAAAGCGCACCTGGTCGGAAGTCATGGTGGTCAAGCGCTGGCCCCGGCGGATTGAATCCGGCAGGTCGGTGTCAAACAGCTCCTTCATTTTCGGTTTGTAGTCCCAGGTATCCATTTGGGAGGGAGCGCCGGACATAAACAGGTAAATGCCTCGTTTGGCCTTGGCTGGAAAGTGCGGGCTGCCCAACATCCCCCGGCCGAGACCGCCGTTTGCCAGGGTGTTGACGGGCATTCCAGGCCCGGCCATGGAGGAAATGGCGGCTATACCCAGTCCCTTGGACATTTTGCTCAAAAACTGCCGCCGCGTTTCCAGTTTTACATATTCTTGGAGTGGATTCATGAGTTGACGTTCCAGTTAGTACTTATTGACGAAGCTGTCCAGATTCATGATTTGGTTGGCCACCAGGGTGAGGGCGGCGAGTTCAACCGGCTCGAGTTCTGGCGGGGCAGGGGATTCGCCGACCCGAATCAAGGCCTCGGCATCCCGGGGATTGCTGCGAAAGACCGATTCAAATTTTGCATAGGAGTCGGAAAAGACGGATTGATATTTTTGGGAAGGGGTAGCGCCAAAGGCGTGGCGATACATGGCGCGAATAGTTTCAGCGGTTGATCTCCGGTTTTCCCGCATGGAGCGCTGAGCCAAATGGCGGGCTGCCTCCACGTATTGTGGATCGTTCATCAGGGTAAGGGCTTGCAGTGGAGTGTTGGTCCTCTCCCGGCGCACGCTGCAAGTTTCGCGCGAAGGGGCGTCAAAAACCACCATGTTGGGTGGAGGAGCCGTGCGCTTCCAAAACGTGTATAAACTGCGGCGGTAGAGGTCTTCCCCGTGGTCCATCTCGAAAATGGCGGTATTGCTGTCGGTAAAACCAACGGCATACCAAATCCCCTTGGGTTGGTAGGGTTTTACCGGTGGGCCGCCGCGTTTCGGGTTAAGTGAGCCGCTGACAAATAGCGCCTGATCGCGGATGGTTTCGCCGTCAAGTCGGTAACGCGGCCCCCGGGCCAGGAAACGGTTTTCCGGATCCTTTCGCAATTTGTCCGCCGTGAGGTGGGAACTTTGCCTGTAGGTGGCCGATGTCACCATGAGTTTGATCAGGCCCTTCACGTCCCATCCGGATTCCCGAAACTGCAGGGCAAGCCAGTCCAACAGATCGGGATGGGAGGGGATTTCTCCCATGGTACCGAAGTCCTCCGAGGTTTTAACCAGCCCGGCGCCAAAGAGGTTTTGCCAGAACCGGTTCACATTTACCCTTGCGGTGAGTGGATTGTCGGGATGGACCAGCCACCTGGCCAGACCCATGCGATTGGCGGGGGCGCCTTCCGGTAAACCGCCAAAAATTTTTGGGATATCGGCAAAAACCTGTTTAACGGGTTTATCGTATTCGCCCCTTTCCAAAATATGGGCTGATGGTGTGGCATTCTTATCCTCCATGACCAGGGAAACGGTGGCTTGGTCGTAGACGAAACGGTATTCCAGTTCCTTGGCGGCCTGCTTGCGTTTCAGTTCCCGGTATTCCGGATCCAGGAACTCGAAATAATAGTTCCTCAAAAGGTCCCATTGCCCAGGGCTGCGGCGGTCTTCTGCCACATCCAGAGCTTGGTCGAAGGCAGCCTTTTTGCCGGCCAGGTCGCCTTCGAACGGATAAATGATGCGATTGAAGAAACCGATTTCCCGGATCCGGCCTGAAGTGAGAGTTTTGCCTTCCCGGTCGCGGCCGATCAGTAAATCGGAATCGGTGGCAGTCGGACCGGTCAGGTTGTCGAGGAGTTTCGCATAGTTGAAGGATTGGCGCGAGCCCGCTGAAATGGAGATGCCCCGCGCCATTTTTGAGCCGTCGTAACTGATATAAATGGTTGGCGTACTACCTTCCCGGGGATTGTTGCGTTCGGCCCGGGTAGCGACCGAAATCATGTCATTGTTTTTTAGGGAATGGATCAGTTGAAACGTAAACTGGTAGCGAGTGGGAAAGCGCACATCGGTTTTTGCCATGGTCAGGCGCCAGCCGCGATCCCCGTCAAATTGGGAGAGCAGGGGGATGAGGGGCTGCCTGGTTTCGCTTTCCTCGGGGAGTTTTACGCGGCAACGCAAGGTAAAGGGTTGGTCGGGATTGAAGGATTGACCAAGTTCCTTCAAATCGACGGGATCTCCCATGGCAAATGCGGAGGTCGGGTAGGTTGGAGGTGCTGCGAGACTCTCGGTGTCTTGCTCCTCCTCCTCCTCCTCATCATCATCATTGTTACGCATCGATTTGGCCAAGGTGAGAGCAAACTGAACGTGTTTTTCCACGAAGGATGAGCTGTGGGCAGCCTCTCCACCGGTGAGCCAGGCCCTGAATTCCGTTTCCCTGGCACTCCTGTACTGGTCCAGCGCATGGGTCATCCCTTCAAATTTCTTTTTGAGTACGGGCCAAACCTCGCGGTGTTCGGGGTTGGGGATGACGACAATGGGTTTTGTATCGTAGGCGTTGCCGTCCATAACGGGCCCGTTCAGGTTATTGAAAAAAGCGGAAAACTGATAGAACTCCTCCTGGTTGAACGGGTCGAATTTATGGTCGTGGCAGGAGGCGCACCCCATGGTGAGTCCCAAAAATACGGTGGCGGTGGTTTCGACCCGATTTTTCGTATAAATGGCCCGGTACTCATCGTCGATGGCCCCTCCCTCGCTGGTGGTGGGGTTGCAGCGGTTGAATCCGGTGGCCAAACGCTGTTCCAGGGTGGGATTGGGAAGCATATCCCCCGCGATTTGTTCTACCACGAATTCGTCAAAGGGTTGGTTTCGGTTGAAGGCGTCGATGACCCAGTCGCGGTAAGGCCAGATCTCGCGGTAGTTGTCCAGGTGCAGCCCGTGGGTGTCGGAGTAACGGGCCGCATCCAGCCAGATGCGGGCCTGGTGTTCGCCGTAGGCGGGATTTTCCAGGAGGCGCTCGACCAGATTTTCATAGGCCTGGGGAGAGGGGTCCTGGACGAATTGGTCCACCATCTCCGGGGTGGGGGGCAATCCGGTTATATCGAGGGCGAGGCGGCGGGCCAGGGTGGGGCGCTCGGCCTCCGGGTTGGGTTCAAGGTCCCGTTCCCTCATGGCCCGGTAGGTGAAGGCGTCGATTTCATTGTTGCCCCAGGACTGGGGGGGGATGGTGGCCCGGACTGGTTTTACGAAGGCCCAATGGTCCTGCCAAACCGCGCCCTCCCGGATCCAGCGGGAAAGGGTTTCCTTCTGCTCCCCGGTAAGGATTTTTAGGGAATTCGCCGGGGGCATTCTCTCACTCTTCAACTCGTGGGTAATGCGCTGGTAGAGGGGACTGTTTTGCGGATCACCCCGAACGATGGCGGGAGGCCGCCCGTCCTGGCGTTCCCGAAAGGCCCATTCCTCGATATCGAACCGGAGATCGGCCTCGCGGGTTTCGGGATCGGGACCGTGACAGGCATAACAATTTTCCGATAGGATGGGGCGGACCTGGCGGTTGAAGTCCACCGGTAAGGGCTCCTGCCCGGGGGTGACTTCCTCGCTTTCGGCTCGTGGGCAAACAGGGAGGAGAGTGATGCAAAGCGCGGCCCAAGCGGGGAGCCGGGTGGAAAAGTAGAGCCGAACCCGTTTGGCCCTTTTATCACCGACCCTGCCTTGGATCGTGCTTTGTAGCGCCTTCATGAAATTTGATGGGATTTTCGCCTTTGTTCGTGTGAGTCCAAGGAATATTGGAGGAATATTGGTGAAAGAAAAGCAATACTACAACATTTCTGAAAATTTTGCATTATCAAATATGGATGTTGTTTTGACCACGGATGGGCATAACCGGATGAGCACGGAACAGGTATTAACCACAGAGGGCACAGAGGTTATCATGATCTTGATCGTGATCGATAGAAGGGGGAGAGAAGATTGGCCACAAAAGGCACAAAAAACACAAAATTTCTAATTCTTCCTCCTTAGTGCTTTTATTTCCTGTGGTTTGCCCCTCCAAGAATTCAAATATCCTAAACGCCAATTCAATCCCCGAAAAAGTCCGCCGATTGTGGGATCAAATTAACAGGACGCCACCCTAATTGGAGAAATATGAGGGGAGTAGTCCTTTAGGCTAGACCTGAAAAGCGCCCCCAATGAATATGGGCCGTTACAGATTGAGACTGGTTCCATGGACAAAACTTTGCTCCCGAGAAAAACACCGGAAGAATTGCGCAGCCACCGTTGGTACGGCGTGGATAATTTGCGTTCATCCACCCACCGCTCCCGCACCTCCCAGATGGGGTATGGCCGGGATGATTACATGGGCAAACCGGTCATAGCGATTTTGAACACCTGGAATGACCTCAGTTCCTGCCACGGCCACTTCAGGACGCGGGCCGAGGAGGTGAAAAGGGGGATTTGGCAAGCGGGGGGATTCCCGGTCGAAATGCCTTCCTTCTCCTTGTCGGAGGTATTCATGAAGCCCACTACCATGTTGTACCGCAACCTCCTGGCCATGGAAGCGGAGGAACAGTTGCGGTCCCACCCGGTGGATGGAGCCGTTTTGATGGGGGGCTGTGACAAGACCACCCCTGCCCTCATCATGGGCGCCATCAGTATGAACTTGCCGGCAATTTACCTGCCGGCCGGCCCCATGCTTCGGGGGGATTACCAGGGCAGGGTGTTGGGCAGCGGGACGGATGTCTGGAAATTCTGGGCTGAGCTTAGAGCGGGCAAGATTTCCGAATGCGAATGGCGCGGCATCGAGGATGGGATTGCCCGTTCCTTCGGCACCTGCATGACCATGGGAACGGCCTCGACCATGATGGGTGCGTCTGAAGCCCTGGGTTTCACCTTGCCCGGGGCGTCCTCCATTCCGGCGGCCGATTCGCGGCATTCCCAAATGGCTACCTCTACGGGGCGGCGCATTGTCGAGATGGTCTGGGAGGATTTGAAGCCGTCAGATTTTCTGGTTGCCGAGTCGTTTGACAACGCCATCAAAACCGTCTTGGCCCTGAGTGGTTCCACCAACGCGGTCATCCACCTGGTGGCCATGGCCCGGCGGGCGGGCATTCCGCTTCAGATCGATCGATTCGACTCCTTGTCCGAGCGGGTTCCGGTACTCGCCAACCTACGTCCCGCCGGTGAATATCTCATGGAAGATTTTTTCTATGCGGGAGGTTTGAGAGCCATGTTGCAGGAGATGCGTTCCCTGCTGGCCGCGGACTGTCTGACCGTCAACGGGAAATCATTGGGCGATAATATCGAGGGGAGCAAAATCCACCATGACGAGGTCATTCACAAGTTGGAGGAACCGGTTCACGCTTGGGGGGGCCTGGTCATATTGCGGGGAAACCTGGCTCCGGATGGAGCGGTCCTGAAACCGGTGGCGGCCGAACCCCATTTGTTGAAACACCGGGGCAAAGCCATCGTTTTCGACAGTTACAATGAGATGGAGGAAAAAATCGATGATCCGGACTTGGAGGTGGATGCGGACTCGGTTCTGGTCTTGCGCAATGCGGGACCCAAGGGTGGACCCGGAATGCCGGAATGGGGACAACTGCCCATTCCCAAGAAGCTATTGCGCGAGGGAGTGCGGGATATGTTGCGCATTTCGGATTGCCGGATGAGTGGAACCAGTTATGGGGCATGTGTCTTGCACGTCGCTCCCGAATCCTATGTCGGAGGACCGCTCGCCCTGCTCAGGACCGGCGACCTGGTCGAGATGGATGTGGCTGAACGCCGCCTCGACATGCTGGTGGAGGAAAAAGAGCTTGAGCGCCGCAAGGAGGATATCCAACCCCCTCAAACCACGTATTCCCGAGGCTATGGCGAGTTATACCTGAAACATATTGAGCAGGCCGATGTGGGATGTGATTTTGATTTTCTGGCCCGCAACGCCTCGGTGCCGGAACCCGAGATTCACTAATATTTTTATATTTTAATTTATGGCTACACCTTACTCTCCATTACCCAATACCTTTCGTCAGAACCTGCAGGCCAACAAAAAGCAAATTGGTTGCTGGTGTTCTTTGGGAAGTCCCTTGGCAGCCGAGGTTCTCGGAGCCGCCGGATTCGACTGGGTCCTGATTGACGGCGAACACGCTCCCAATGAATTGCAAAGTTTCGTCCACCAATTGATGGCCTTGAAGGATAGCCGAAGCGCCCCGGTTGTCCGGCCCCAATGGGCGGAACCCATTATCATCAAGCGGTTGCTGGACCTGGGTTTTTTCAATTTTCTCATGCCCTTTGTGGACAATGCCGAACAAGCCCGGGAAATTGTGGCCGCCACCCGCTATCCTCCCGAGGGCATTCGCGGGGTTTCCCTTTCCAACCGGGGCAATCGCTTCGGATATCGCGAAGGGTATCATGATGAAGTCAACGACAACATCACGGTGCTGGCCCAGATTGAAAGCAAGGAGGGTCTGCGCAATGTCGAGGAAATTGCTGCGGTTGAGGGAGTGGATTGTTTGTTTATCGGACCATCCGATCTTTCCGCCGCTTTGGGTTGTTTCCCCGATACCCAGCACCCGAAAGTCCAGGGTGCCATACGGGAAATCCTGCGGGCCGGCGCAGCAACCGGGACCGCCGTGGGAACCATCGCAGTGGTGGAAGAACAGGCCCGCCGTTACCTGGATATGGGCATGACTTGCGTGGCGGTTGGAGCGGACTTGGGGCTTTTGAAAAATGTCACTCAGGAACTTCGCCACAAGTTCCAGTCGAATGACTGAGGGAATTGAACATGGATGGACAGGATAGACAGGATTTGGAGAAGATTAACCACAGAGAACACAGAGAGCACAAAGAGAGGGGAGAGGCGCCCAAGGGCGCGAATTAGGAATAGGGAAAGGGAGAAGGGCACAAAGGCACAAAGACGCCGTTGGCGCCAATTAGGAATTAGGAATTGGGAATGCTTCGATTTGGAGGTTGGCGGGTGGAACGAATTTCTCCGAAAGGTGGATGATGGGGGAGATTTATTAACAACGCTTCCTTTGGTCGCTAGGTCCGGCTTCGCCGGAACTAGAGTTAACGGAGGGCGGACATTCCTGTCCGCCATTTTCTCAAGCCACACCTCAAAGAACTGCACGGCAGTTCCACTCCAAAGCCCAGTGTCGCACAGCGCACACTGGGTTGAAATGGACAACAAATATCGAACCCCAACGGGGGTTCCACATTGAATCAATCCCAAGGCATATTGGAAATTATTTGTGGAACCCCGCTGGGGTTCAAACATATGACCGATCAGTACCCCAGCGTGCGCTTCGCGACGCTGGGCTTTGGAGTTTAACGCCGTTGGCGTAAAAGGCAGAAGTTTGAATAGATTTATCGGGGCAATTGATGGACACATTTGCATCCCCTCCAATCCTGATCCTGATCTCTCTCCTGTTCCCCAATTCCTAATTCTTAATTCTTAATTCCTAATTCTTAATTCCTAATTCTTAATTCGCGCGCCTTGGCGCGCTTCCCCGCCCTCCGTTAACTCTAGCCACTAGTCACTAGCCACTTATGTAATGGGGGAGAAGGGTAATGGCGGGCATGAATTCCGTTAGTGCAATCTTTGCAAAATTCTGCAAACTCAATGCCCATGCGGTTTTGTTTATATTGGGTTATTGCGTGCATGGGTATGGTTTTGTCGGGAGCTGAATCGCGACCGACCTTGATATTGCAAGGCGACGCGGCCGCCTTGGTGGTCGACCTCGGAGGCGGGTCGATTTCCGATTTTCATTTGCTCGATCACGGCCTCAACCCGCTGCAGTGGGATTCCTGGTATTTCAGGAAGCAGGGGGAAGGCGATCCTCCGCTGGAACCGCGCCCCATGGGCCACTTCATCTGCCTGGACCGATGGGGATCGTCCTCGGCGGCGGAAAAGGCTCATGGAATGCCCAATCACGGCGAGGCCGGGGTTGTTTGGTGGGAAGTCACTCGAGAACCGGAGTTGAAAAATGGCGTTTGGGAAGCCGATATGAGGGCCGATCTTCCCACGGCCGGATTGAGGATCGATCGCACCCTGGCCCTCTCGGAAAACGAAGCCGTGGTTTCGGTCGTCGAATCCGTCACCAATTACCGTCCCATCGGACGGATTTACAATTTCGTGCAACATCCCTCCCTTGGGGGACCGTTCCTCAATGAAAAAACCGTGGTGGATTCCAATGGCGGCCAAGGATTCATGCAGGAGGCCTCCCTGGAGAATCCGCAGGATCGCGTGGTGCATTGGCCCCGAGCCAAAAAGCTGGACGGAACGGGGGTGGATGTTCGTTTTCTTTCCGGCGATGATCAACCGCCGGTGGTTACTTACCTCGTGGAAGACGAGTACGGTTGGGTCACAGGCTCAAGTCCGGACAACGGGTTGTTGATAGGTTACCTTTGGCGAACGGCCGAGTACCCCTGGTTGAATATCTGGCGCAATGCCAGGGAGGGAAAGCCCTATGCCCGGGGGCTCGAGTTTGGCACCACCGGCCTACACCGGCCCGGCCACGATTTGGTGGCCACGGGCAGGATTTTCGATCGCCCCGTTATCCGTTACATCGATGCCTCTGAAACCCAGACCTTCAGCTATGTCAATTTCCTGGTGGCCATTCCGGAAGACTTTGCCGGTGTATCCGAGGTCATTTATGAAAATGAAACGCTTTCCGTGGTGGAAAGGGGAGAGAAACAGCGTCGATACGATCTGGCGGTTGGGGGAAGCGCCCAAGGGCGCGAATTAGGAATTAGGAATTAGGAATTAGGAATTAGGAATTAGGAATGGGGAGGGAAAAACCACGGATTACACGGATGGGCACGGATGGCTCTCAATCTTGATCGTGATCTCCTAACCTGATTTCAAATTCTGTGCATCCTTTGCAACTTGTCCTGCGCTGTGCCGTGCGGACCCTCTTGACCTGCGTAGCGTTGCGAAGCATGGTTTGGGCGAAGCAGGATCCATGTTTTTAACTCAGAATTTCAGGACCGATCCGTTACTCGGAAAATAAGTTTTTCAACTTCGCGTTCTTTTTGGCTTCCTCGGTGATGCGCAGCACGGAATCGAGATCGACATTGCCGTAGACTTTCACTTCCGGGCGCTCCTTTTGAAAAAATGCCATTGCTTCCGGGCTGACCCGGGTATTTCCCAGGTATAATCTTCCGGATCGCGGCACTCGCAAACTTGCCAGTCCGGCATCGGAAATGGAGCTGCCGAACAGGTTAAGGTACTGGAGCAAAGGAAGTTGGTTGAGTGCGGTGACGATGTCGTCTTCGAAAGCGCCGTGGCTCAGGTCCAAGTGGGTGAGATGGTCGAGTTCTCCCAGGAGGTTGATGGCGGAATTTGAAAGGGCATGCCCGGGGAGTCTGAGTTCCCGCACATGGGGAGCCAGGGCAACCAGATTCATCAGCGCTTGCTCCGGTAGCGGACCCGGCGCTTGTCGCAGGTCGACGATAATACCGGCTGCTTTATGGCCGCGTTTGTGGATGATGGCGCCAAGGGACCGCAGTTTGGAAAGGGCCGCTCGCTGATTTTCATCCAGGAGATCCTCCAGAGGCAGGGAGTTGCGTTCGGCTGATTTGCTTCTGGCCCCATAGTAGATCCAATGCGCAATTTTAAGAATCTCTTCGGATGATGGAGTGTCCTCATCCTCCGGTGGCATGGCATATTCGTCGCTTTTGGGCAAAAGGAGGTATTCCAGCAAGGGGCTTTGCATGGGCTGGTTTGGAATAATGGGAGCTTCCTCACTGCTTCCCCCTCGCATGAGCCGTTCGTAGGAATCTAGGCGAAATTTGCTCTTTTGTTTCTCGGGGCCGTGGCATTTGACGCAATATTGTTCCAAAATGGGAGCGATACCAGCGTCGTAATCGTAGTTCTCCCCGGCCAGGGCTGAAGAAAGGCAGGCTAGGGCAATCAGGGCCGATGAAAGGAAGGGGCGACTGATTTTGTGGGTTCCACTACTCACGCCAATATTTCGGGTATGATTTCGCCGTGGACGTCCGTCAGGCGAATGTCGCGTCCACTGTAGCGGTAGGTGAGGTTGGTGTGGTCGATACCCAATAGGTGGAGCATGTTGGCATGCAAATCGTGCACGGTCAGTTTGTTTTCAATGACCCGGTAGCCGTATTCGTCGGTGGCGCCGTAAATCGTACCCCCTTTGGTGCCTCCCCCTGCCATCCACATGCTGAACCCTTGGGGATTGTGGTCGCGGCCGTTCGTACCTTGGGCAAATGGTGTGCGTCCGAATTCTCCGCTGAAGACCAGGAGTGTGCTCTCCAGAAGCCCGCGCGCTTTTAAATCCTTAATCAGGGCCGCAATGGGTTGGTCGACGGACAGGGCGTTTTTCTGATGCCCGTCGATCAGTTTATTGTGTTGGTCCCAACGGTCGCCGTTACCTGGGTTGATGGTCAGTTCGATAAACCGGACTCCACGTTCGACCAGGCGACGGGCCATCAGGCACTGTGCGCCGTAGGCCCGGGTGTTTTTATAGGGGGCGTCCAGGCCGTAAAGCTTTTTGGTGGCTTCGGATTCATGGGACAGGTCGGTTACGTCCGGCACTTCCATTTGCATGCGGAATGCCAATTCGTAGTTTTGAATGGCCGATTCGATAGCTTCCGCGTGGGCCAGCCGGGCTGCCAGGTCGCCGTCGATCTCGTCGAGGTATTGGAGCTTCTGTTTTTGGATGGAATTATTCCGTTCCCGAATGGATGTGTTGAGCAGGACCGGTTTTTCCGGGAGAAAAACGGAGGCGGCATGATTTGCGGGAAGAAAACCATTGCCGAAGGCCTGCATGCCCCCCGAGGGCACCTGACCGCCGTGAATGACCACATAGCTGGGCAGGTCCTGGCTGAGGGTTCCCAATCCGTAGGATACCCAGGCTCCCATACTGGGTCGACCGGAGAGTTGATGCCCGCAGTGCAAGGCGTAATTGGCATTGGGATGATTGGGTGAAAATGCCGTCATGGATCGGATTACGCATAGATCGTCGGCACAGGATCCGATGTGAGGAAAGAGATCGCTGATGGGAATCCCACTTTCGCCGTAATGCTTGAAATCCCAAGGGCTCTTGAGCAAATTCCCGTTATCGTTGAAGACGGTAGGGTCGACGGTGAACTTGGGCGGCTGACCGTGTTCCTTGGCCAATTGGGGTTTGGGGTCAAAACTGTCCACTTGCGATACCCCACCATCCATGTAGAGGAAAATTACGCTTCGTGCTTTTTGCGGGTGATAGGGAGTTTTGGGATAGAGGGGTGAATTTGCGCTTTGAAGGTCCCGTTGCATAACCCCGGAAAGCGCCAGGGTTCCAATTCCCATGGAGCTTTTCTTGAGGAAATCTCTGCGGCTGAACATTGGGCTAAAACAGATAGATAAAATCTTTGCGATTGTAAATCAAGTGACAGAGATCGGTCCAGGCTTGTCGGTCTTCGATCGAACATCCGTATGCGTCGGCCAAAGTATGGAGCAGGTTTTTCCCCCAGCTCAGCTCGCGTTGGGTGGCCGGCCGGCTGTAAGCCTTCAGGTGTATGGCATGTAACCTGTCTTCCTCGGAAAGATCCGATGCGGTCAAATTCTCGGCCCAGGCTGCGGCTTGCTGGTGGACGAATGGATCGTTCATCAAGGCGAGCGATTGGGCCGGCACGTTGGTCACGGAGCGGGCTCCTATGGGTTCCGTAGCATTTGGTAAATCGAAGGCCCGCAGGAACGATGGCAGAAAGTTTCGTCTCATTTCCAGGTAGACGGACCGGCGGTTTCCACCATCGAGAGGACCCGAATTTGGTTTGGCCCGGCTGTTGAGGAGATCCTCCACGTAAGCTTCTGTACTGGGTCCGAAAAGGGTGGTATCCAATTCACCGCTGCAGGCCAGGATATGATCGCGTATGGCCTCGGCCTCCAGGCGTTTTACCGGCATGTGCTGCAAGAGTGTATTGGCCGGGTCCTCTTCCAGAGACTCGGGGCTGGGCAGGGAAGACATGTGGTAGGCGCTGGAAAGGACCATTTTTCGGATCATGTATTTTATGGACCAATCATTGCGGGTGAAATCAGCAGCCAGGAAATCGAGCAGTTCCGGATGTGAGGGAGCCGTGCCCATTTTTCCGAAGTTGTTGACCGTAGTGACCAGGCCCTGTCCGAAAATATGGTGCCAAAGCCGGTTGACCAAAACGCGCGCCGTAAGGGGATTAGTGGAATGGGCGACGTGTTTGGCCCATTCCAAACGCCCGCTCCCCGGACCCGTGAGTTTTGCGCCCCCTAGACCATCGATAAAATGCCTGGGGTTGGGTTCCCGGCTGGGATTCTTATGGTTGCCCCGAATGTATACGGGTTCGTCCTGTTGGTCGCCGTCGACCAGGCTGCGGGCGAATCGCGGAACCGGAATTTCCCGAGCCAGTTCGCGGTATTCAGAAAGAGCCGCATGCAGATTTTTGTCACGGTCCGTGTTGGCCGTTACCAAGCCGGCCCCGAAAAATGCACTGAGTAATTCCGCTTCGGCCGGGTCCAGTTTGTTGTGCCGACCCTTGTGCCAAAGTTGTTCCAAGGTGGCTGCAAGGGCGGCTTCCTTTGAGGTTGCGGAATAATCCCGGACCTGGTCATTCCAGAACTCCCCCCAATCCGGACCCCGGTTGAAGCGGAAGGTGAGGTATGCGTTGTCATCGAATTTCGGCCCTTTTTCCTTGGACCCGATAGAATGGGTGGCTTGTCCATTTTGGAATATTTCCAGGTAAGCCGGCAGACCTTTCCACAGGTAGGTTTCAAATTGGATGGTCTGCCAGTAATCGTTGTTGACGGGAAAATAGAGGCCCTTGGTGGTGGGTCCGCGCCCCGTCAACTCGTAGTTGCGCACCACCAGCCGGACAGCGGCAAACTTGCCTTTGACTTGCAGCTCGATGGGATTGCCGTCCAGGATGAAGTCGGGCGACCGGATGGCGCCGCTGACGCGCGCGGCGTATTGGCCTGCTGCCAGGGTATTGCCCAGAATGCTTTGAACGGTCCCAGGACCCGAGCCACTCAAAATCAGCGTTCCGGGAGTTTCAGGCTGCTCATCGAAGGCCAGGCCCTGTAGCTTCCAGTTGTTGGGGGAGCGGGCAACTTCTGCAAAGGAAGCGCTCAATTCCCCGGTAGGATATTCGGTTTTGGCGGTTATCTCCGAACCCTGGAAAAGGGGCTGCAACTCCGGCCAGCGCCGTTGCATTTCGGGCGATACCGACAGGAGAACCCAGTTGGTCAGAACGGCCGCTTGGTGCTCATCTTCGGTTTGGGTTTTCGCGTAAGGTTCGATGGCCGATCGCAATGAATCGAGGTAGGCCTCTTTGTTCTCATTCTTCTTCTCGGAAAATTCTACCTCCAGTGCCTCAACTGCATTTATCAATTCCGGGTTCTTCAGTAACCGATTTCTGGCTTCCAGGTATATTCCTGCCCGTTCTACGTCCTCCCGACCTGCCTCGAAGACAGAGGATCGAACCTTCGGCTTTTGCCTTTGCAGTTTCCGGAGTGTCTTTTTTTGTACCGCTTCCGCTACGGTGTTCTGGTAGGTGAACCGTGAACTGCGCAGCATGCCATAGAAGGAGTAATAATCGGCGGTGGTAACGGCATCAAACTTATGGTCGTGGCAACGGGCACACCTCAGAGTGATGCCAAGAAAGGCCTTGCTGACGACGTCGATCATGCCGCTGAAGATTCGGGCTTCGTCCTGGTGCAGATCCGGAGGGCCGGGTTGCATTTCCGTCAAGTAAATGTAGCCGGGGCCCTTGACCGATTCATTGTCCCCGGTTCCAGGGTTCAGCCTCGGTTCTGGCAGGAGATCTCCCGCCAATGATTCCAGAATAAATCGATCGAAGGGAACATCCTCGTTGAATGCCCGAATCAGGTAGTCGCGGTAGCGATAGGTGTAGGGCATGGTGTAATCGTCTTCAAATGACTTGGTCTCGGCATAGCGGGTGAGGTCCATCCAGTGACGGGCCCACTTTTCGCCAAAGTGTGGTGAGGCCAGAAGCCGATCCACTTGTTTTTGGTAGGCTTTCTCGGACTGATCGTTGACAAAAACCCGCAGTTCTTGCGGAGAAGGGGCCAGCCCGATGAGATCGAAGCTCAATCGGCGCAAAAGGGTTCGCCGGTCGGCCGGCTGGGCCGGCGACCAACCCTTTTCTTCCAATTTGCGGAGGAGGAAAGTGTCGTAATCATTGGACGGCCAGTTCTGCTGGCGAACCGTTGGCGGGGTAGGATTTTTCACTGGTTGAAGCGACCACCATCCCTTACGTTCTTCCAAATCGAAATCCGACTGCACAGTGCTTTGGCGGGGTTCTTCCAGTCGCGGGTCGGGGGCGCCGCGATCGACCCAGGCCACCAGATCGTCGATGTGGGATTGGGGCAATCGGGTTTTAGGGGGCATCCCTTCGAAATCCGGGTGCCTTCGCACCATATTGATGAGGCGGCTCTGCCCTGAGTTGCCGGGGATAATGGCCGGACCGCTTTCTCCCCCTCTCAATAGGCCGGGTTTGGAATCGAGAAAAAGTCCTCCCTTGAGTTTTTCCGCCTCCACGGAGTGGCACTTGTAACAGTTTTCCACCAGTATGGGGCGTATCCTGCTTTCAAAAAAGGCCAGGTCGTCCGGGTCGATCACGTTGGCATCGAGTACAATTGGGGAACAGTTGAGGGAAAGGAGTGCAGAGATCCTCAAAAATTTCCCAACCTGAACTTCCATTGATCTAAAAAATTTCCGATCTGAGGTTTGGATATCGGTGTGAGAATACAGGAAATTCCAAGCTTCCGATCATCTGTATCCAACAAATTTCCGATACGGAGGTCGAGAAGATATTCCCGGACGCGTGACTCCTTATGGGTTCACCAAGGGGCAGGGCATTGAGGGCATAAGCGGTGGGAAGGGGTCAGGAAAAATTAGGAATTACGTGAGGAAAAGGGGTCAGGCATTGATTTTCACCATGGGGACATGTCAAAAATCAACGTCAGACCCCAAGGGGTGCACGATTTTCCGACCTGACCCCTTTCTTTTCCGCGTTTTTTCGAAGAAAGAGTTGCAAAAAAGCTCCGGGTTGAGTTCGAGACCGAATTGACCATCCAGCCGGGTTAAAGTATTGCGGTTGGAGCATGAAAGTTATTGTGGCGCTGCCTCTGATCATCCCCTGGTCCTTCCTTTTCCGTGCCCAGGCCGACCCGTCAAGCTACGTGGATTCGGATGGTTTCCAGGTGCATCAGTTGCCTTCACCCTATCAGGCTTCGGATACGACCCTACGGGTTCTTTTACCGGACCACCTCGACTCCGATGGGCGTTACCGAGCGCTTTACGTTTTACCCGTTCATGAAGATGGCGTGCGCCGTCATGGTGATGGGTTGTTGGAGGTAAAAAAGTATGGCTATCACAATGAGCACCATTTGATTTGCGTGGCTCCGGAATTTACCTCCAAGCCTTGGTTCGCCGACCACGATCTCAAGCCAGACAAGCAGGACGAGAGCCATATGCTAAAAACGGTCATTCCTTTCGTAGAGGATCATTATCCGGTGCTACCTGAACTTGAAGGCCGTCTATTGATCGGTTTCAGCAAGTCTGGTTGGGGAGCCCTTTCGCTGATCTTGCGTCATCCGCATCTATTTGACAAAGCGGTTGGTTGGGATATCGGCATTCGGGTCGACACGGGACCTTTTGAGGCTTGGGACCGCGATTTGGCCATCGAACGCGATTTCGGAAGCTTCGAAAATTTTGAGAAGTTTCGCCTATCCAATCTGATTAGGAATCGAGGGAGGCTATTGGGGGATAAACCCCGTTTGTTTTACTTTAACAGGGCCGGGCATTCGAGGGGTCCCGGGGGTGCGGAGATTCATCGGCTCATGGTCGATCTCAATATACCCCATCGTTACCTCTACGAGCCCTTCCGTCCTCACCGCTGGGACAGCGGGTGGTTGCCTGAGGCGGTTCAGTTTCTCGTTGCGGAGACACTGCCTTAGCGCGCTGGGGCGCGGGGGGAGATGGAGTGGTGGAGTGATGGAGTGTTGGAGTGTTGGGGGAGAAGCGGGCCGAGGCGGATGGGAGTTAAAGTCATGAACCAATATCCGGTATCTAGAAACCAGGAACCAGGAACCAGGAACCAGAATTTTGTGGCTCAACATTCTTACAAGGCGATCTTCCTTTCGGCGTGACCTGCCGATTCTGTGAGGCATAACTTTTTACATCATGAACCCTTCCTTTTCCTGGTACCATCCAGGGCCGGAACCCATAACCTGAAATTTAACCGCAGGGCTAAGAAGCATATAGCTTGCCGAATCTGATGAGATACCCACACCTGATAAAATGTGTTGGTATGTTGCCTTTCCTCTGTCTGGGGTTGGCTACGGATTGTTTCGGTCAAGATCGCGAACCCGGCTTGTCTGAGGGACGACAACTGGCCATGCAACATTGCGCCTCGTGTCATCCATTTACCGAACCCGAATTACTGCCCAAAAAAAGCTGGGAGTTCTTGCTCACCTACATGGGCTTTTTCCTCGGAGTAGTGGATTACCGTTATCTGGACGGCAGCACGGAAAGGACCATTGACGTCATCACGGCGCGGGAGGAATTTGTCAGGGCGGCCAATTTGATGCCGGATCAGCCCCTGCTTACCGAGGACCAGTGGCGCTGTTTGAGGGAGTATTACATTTCCAATGCCCCGGTCGACCCCATTCCTCAAGAACCGAAACCCGATCCGGTTGAGGATTCCGACTTGTTCAGGGTGGAGAAAGCGCAGTACCGGTCCGAAGCGGCCATCACCTCTCTGGTTCACATCGATGAAAAAAACGGTTTTCTCCTGGTTCACGACAGCGGGGAGGAAAGGCTCACCGTTTTGGACAGCGATTTGGAATTTCATGACAGCCATCCCGCTCCAGAGGTATTCCTGGTCCAGGCTTTGGCCAGGGATAACGAACTCTATTTGTTGAATATCGGCGATTTGTTTGCTTCCGAAATCGGCCGATCATTTGGGGAACTGCATTATGCCCGGCTCCTGGGGGCGGTCTACGTCGACTTGAAAATTCTCTTGGAGGGTCTCCATAGACCGGCCCATTTCAAATTGGCCGACCTCGACAGGGACGGACAGGAGGAACTGTTAGTGAGCAATTTTGGCGATTACACCGGGAACCTGTCGGTTTACGAGCGGGAGGAAAAAACGGGCAACTTTCTGCCCGAGCCGCGCATTCTGAGCGCAGAACCGGGCATCGTTAAGAGTGAAACTCACGATTTTAATGGGGATGGATTTCAGGATATCGTAGCGCTCATGAGCGCGGCCCGGGAAAACGTGAGCGTATTTCTCAACCAGGGTGATGGTTCCTTTTCCCGCCATATCGTTATAGAGGGGCATCCCTCCTTTGGCTACACCGGGTTGGTTTTACGCGACTTCAACGGGGATGATAAAATGGATTTGATTACCCTCAATGGCGACAATGGCGACTCGGATCCCTACAATACCTTGAAGCGCGACCAGGGAATTCGGATATATCTCAACCGGGGTGACCTCCAATTCGTCGAAGCCTATTTTTATCCGATGTATGGGGTTTACGGAGCCGAATTGGAGGATTTCGATCTCGACGGCGATCTCGATCTCGCCGCCATCGCTTTTCACCCGGATTTTAACCCCGACAAGCCGGAAAATTTCGTTTTTCTGGAGCAGACGGGTCCGCTCGTTTTTCTGCCCAAAACCCATCCGGCCACCTACTCGGGAAGATGGCTGACCATCGATTCGGGAGATCTCGATGGGGACGGGGATAAGGATATCGTCCTGGGCGCGGCCTATTCACCCGTGGGCATGATGGAAAACCATGAGGATAAATTCCTCCAAATGGTGGAGGAAGGGCCTCCTCTCATATTTTTGGAAAACCAAACCAGGAATGGGGAAAGCGCCCAAGGGCGCGAATGAGGAATTAGGAATGGGGGAGTGATGGAGAGATGGAGTGAGGAATTGATTAGAGATTCTGAGATGCTGAGATTCTGAGATGCTGAGAGGGAGAAGGGCGCAAAGTTGCAAAGGTAGGGAAAATGAAATGATTCTCGCAAAGAACGCAAAGCAACGCAAAGAGGGGGGAAGCGCCCAAGGGCGCGAATGAGGAATTAGGAATTAGGAATTAGGAATGGGGAAATTGGAGAGATGGAATGATGGAATGATGGAATGAGGAATGGGGGAGAGAGATCAAGATCAGGATCACGATTACACGGTTGGGAAGGGGTAGAAGGGCGTAGAGGCGGATGGGAGATAAAGTCACGAATCAGGAACCAGGAAAATCCGGAGAAGCCCTCCAACTAACCGGAGCAATCATGTCTTCCTCGGCATCTCAGAATCTCAGAATCTTAGCGATCTTTGCGGCTTGGCGAGAGCAAATCCAGGAGAGCCAACCAACCCTCCGAAACGATGATAATTTTTTCAGGGCCGACGAATTAGATGGAAAGGCTTTACTTTCTTTGGGTAAGGGTGACGGCTTCGCTCAAATCGATATAGGCCGCTTTGCGGATGTTCTCCCCCGGGTAATCGGGTCCATCTCCCAGGTCGAGGCGGGAAGCCTGGGCCAGCGCTTGCAGACGGGCTACGGTATCGGGATGGAGGGCGGACACATCGGTCGTTTCACCGATATCATCATGCAGGTTGTAAAGAGTTCCGGCCGGAACGGCGGCATTGCCCCATGCATAGGTTTTTACGTAGAGCTTCCAAGGACCGCTGCGCACGGCATAGAGATCCTTTCCGCGGCGGTAGAAGAAGGCTTGGTGGGGGGATTTGGCCTCGGGTTCCCCCCGTAGAAGGGGAGTGATGTCCTTACCGTCGATGATACGGTCGGCCGGAGGATTTGAGCCGCTCAACCTGGCAAAAGTGGGCAGGAGGTCCATGGAGGTGGTCAGCTCCCGGCAAGCACTCTGAGGCGGAATGAGCCCCGGGCTCCAAGCCAGGGAACAAACGCGAAAGCCGCCTTCGAAAAGGGTGCCTTTTCTACCGCGCAATGGGGCGTTGGATACTTGGTAGGTATCGGTGCTGGAGGTGCCTCCATTGTCGGAAAAAAACATGACGAGCGAGTTTTTTTTGAGGTCGAGTTCTTCCAGTTTTCGGAGGATTTGGCCCACCGACCAATCGATCTCCTCGACGATGTCCCCGTAGAGACCGTTGTTCGATTTTCCGGCAAAGTCCGGGCTGGCGAAACGGGGTTTGTGCACCATGGAATGGGGCAAGAAGATGAAGAAAGGGCGTTCTTTGTTTTCTTCCATATAGGCCAGGGCTTCTTCCGTATAACGTTTGGTGAGCAGACCCTGGTCCGGTTCTTCTTCCACGACCTCCTCATTGCGCAGCAGGGGAAGCGGAGGGTAATTCCGATTGGTGTTGCCGACTCCCATGTCGTTGGAGTAGGGGATACCAAAATATTGGTCAAAACCATAGGTTCCGGGGAGCCAGACTTTTTGATCTCCCAAGTGCCATTTACCGATACAAATGGTGGCATAGCCCTCTTCTTTCAGCATATTCGCAATGGTGATCTCGTTGGGATTCAGGCCTTTGGGATCACCGGGGAAAAACACGATATTATTGGCCGTTCCCGGCCGCGCGTTGGTGGCCATATCCACCCGTTGGGGATAGCAGCCGGTAAGCAGCGCCGCCCTGGATGGGGTGCATACGGAGGCAGGAACGTAGAAGTCGGTCAAAATCATGCCTTCCGCCGCCATGCGGTCCAAGTTCGGGGTGCGGTTCAACTTGGAACCGAAAGGGCCGATGTCGGCGTAGCCCAGGTCGTCGATGAATATGATTATGAAGTTGGGCGGCCGGTCCATGGCTGTGGCAAAACCGGGAAGAAATGCGCTGAGCAGGATCAGGCATGTCAGAGTGAGGGAGTTGAGAATGGGAAGTTTAGGGTTCATTTGATTGGAGTTATGGAATTGGGGAAGACGGTTCACGGTCGAGGTCGCCGCTGATCTGTCAGGACCCAGGGGAGGTATAGAAGGTAAAAGCTGATTATACCCGCCACGGCGAGGGAAAGAATGTACCAGGGCCAGGGGCCCATCAAGTCCAACAATGATGCGGAACCCGGCTTGGCACAAATAAATCCGTAGTTGGTGTCGAAGATCAAATTGAATAGACCAGCCCCCAGGCCGTAGACGATTGTGGCAAAACAGGCACGGAAAACCGAACCCCGGAGGGGTCTCATGCGCATGCCTGCCACCATAAATAGCACGGACCCTATTATACCCCCGTGCCCCAGGAAAAAAAACCAGAATTGCGGGGTGGGAAAGGGGTGGAGGAGATCCGGGGTCAACAGGCCGTGCAGCGTCCCGGCCAGTCCCCAGAAGTATGCGACCTCAAATATCCACTGATTGCGTCCCAGGCAGGCGATGGCACAGGCAAAGAGGGCGAGGTCGCACACGTGCAGGGGCATCATGTCCTGCCAACGGGGCGCCGATCCGCGGTCCAACCAAATGAATTGAGCGACAATGGTGCCCAGAAGCATGAGGGAAAAGCCGGCTCCCACGAGGCGGGTTCGGGTAAGGGTCGCTTTCCGGCCGCACCACCAGGAGAGGAGGAGCGGAGCCAGTAGGGTGAGAGCAATCGCCACCAAGTGGGGCGGCCCCCATCGGACGAATGTCGGCATCATACCATGTTTTCACCCGGCATTTCCCATGTCAAAGCATTGCAGGGAGGGAAGGCGCGCCGTTGGCGCGAATTAGGAATTAGGAGTTGGGGAGTGGTGGAGTGGTGGAGAGATGGGGAGAGGCGGGGAAGGAATTAACCACGGGTCCCGCTTCGCCCAAACCGTGCTTCGCAACGCTACGCAGGTCAAGAGGCTACGGCAGGACAAGATGGCAACAGGATGGAGTTGCGCTCCTACAACTGAAAACCATTACTCTAGAGCCTATCCCAAAACCCTTTTCCCCAATTCCTAATTCCTCATTGCTAATTGACCCCAACGGCGCCTCTCTCATCCGTTCCCATCCGTGTCATCCGTGGTTAATCGTTCTCCTCCCCAAATCCTGTCCATCCATGTTCCAATCCATCATTCCATCATTCCATCAATCCATCAATCCATCAATCCATCACTCCATCACTCCATCAATCCATCATTCCATCATTCCATCAATCCATCAATCCATCATTCCATCTCCCCTTCATTCCTAATTCGCACGCCTTGGCGCGCTCCTTTATCTCTCGCCACTGATCACTAGTCACTAGCCACTAATTCCTGACCCCGACGGGCATGGGATCTGGACAATGAAAAGGGGGCGGCCTAGCATTGCAAAAGTCGCGTGAAAGGATGATGACATTTGGGAAAGTCAAGGGTTGGATTGCCATGGCAGTTGGGCTAGCCGCCCTCGACCTGGGTTCTGAAGAGGTGGATTTGAACCTGCCGGAGGGCTTTGAAGCCCATCGCATCTACACCGTACCCGTTAAAACTCAGGGTTCCTGGGTGTGCATCACCTTTGATCCGCAGGGGCGCCTCATTGCCTCCTCCCAATTCGGGGGTTTATATCGCTTGACCCTTCCGCCTTTAATGGAAGACCGGCCCCCATTGGTTGAAGCCATGGATGTGGATGTGGGAGCTGCCCAAGGGTTGCTCTGGGCCTTCGACAGCTTGTACGTGGTGGTCAATGGAACGCCGAACAGTGGTCGGCAAAGCGGCCTTTCCCGGGTGCGGGACAGCGATGGCGATGACCGTTTCGACGAGGTTTCTCTTCTAAGGCAATTTGAAGGGGCGGGCGAACACGGCCCCCATGGCCTGGCCCTCACCCCGGATGGAAAGCGAATTTTTGTCTTGGCTGGGAATGCCACGGAAATCCCTGAACCCCTGGACGATTCCCGTGTGCCGAGAATTTGGGCGGACGACCACCTTTTGCCGCGGGAGCAGTATCGGGGCTCCATCATAGGTCCGCAAGGAGCCTGGGTCTGTATTACGGATCCGGAAGGCGAGTATTGGGAGTTATTCTGTCGTGGGATGCGCAATCCCTACGATATCGCCCTGGACCGGCGAGGAAACCTGTTTACCTGGGATTCCGATAACGAGCGAGATACGGGCCAACCCTGGTACCGGCCTACCCGGGTATGCTTTTTGTCCAGTGGAGGTGATTATGGTTGGCGCAGTGGATCCGGAAAATGGCCAAAATACTACAAGGATTCCTTGCCACCGGCGGTGGAGACGGGAACGGGGTCTCCCACGGGGATCGTTTTTGGCTACGGCACGCACTTTCCCGCCAAATATCGGGATGCCTTGTTCATTCTGGATTGGTCCTTCGGTAGCATAGAAGCGGTTTTTCCGGAAGCGGACGGAGCTGGATTTACCGGTCGCAGCGAAGTGTTTGCCTCGGGCGATGCCTTACCCGTTACCGATGCAGCGGTGGGGCAGGACGGCGCCCTGTATTTCACTACCGGTGGCCGGCAAATGGATTCATTTTTGTATCGGATCCGGCATCGGTCTCCAAACTTTGAGGAAGTTGCGGAAGAACAGGGCCCAGAAAATGAACTCGCGGCGATCAGGCGTGAATTGGATTCCCACCACGTATCGAGGGATCCTGCCCACATTGACAGGGCTTGGTCTCACCTGGGGAGCGGGGACCGGTTTGTCGGCGCATCGGCCCGCACCATTTTGGAGCACCACGAACCGGACCTCTGGCGCGAACGCGTTTTCGAAGCGTCCGATCCCATGGCCAAAATCAACGGGCTGATCGCCCTGGCCCGGGCAGGAAGGAAGGGGGATCAGGAAGCCATACTCCATGCCCTGAACCGCCTCGACCCCGGAAGCCTCGATGAACAGGGTGTTCTGGATCTGCTCAGGGCCTATCAACTGAGCTTCACCCGCTTCGGCAGAGCTTCGGACCCGTTGGCTCGGGCTACAACCGACCGGCTGGAAAAACTCTACCCGTCGGACACTTTTTTTATCAATCGGGAACTTTCCCGGTTGTTGGTATACCTGGAAAGCTCTCGGGTCATTGCCACATCACTGGATCTGCTGAGCAAAGGTCGGACCCAGGAAGAGCAAATCCATTTTGCCCTGGTATTGCGCCTGGTGAAGACGGGCTGGACTCTCGACCAGAGAAAGACCTACTTTCGCTGGTTCAATTATGCGGCCAAGGCCTACCGAGGCGGGGCGGGGGTTGTGAATGAACCTTCCAAATCCCTGCGCATATTCAAACAGGTGTTCGGCCAAATTCGATCGGCTGCGATTTCGACTCTGGCTTCGGAGGAAAAGACCGCGCTCAAGGGAATTCTCGAGGGAGGCGATGCGGCCTTCAAACCGAAGCTGGTAGAGCCGGCCGCAGGAGGGGAAATCGTTCGCCATTGGAAGGTGACAGATCTGGTTGATGCCTTGGACGGGCTGGAGGGCCGCAATTTTTTGAGAGGCCGGTCCATGTATACGGCGGCAAGTTGCGCGGCATGCCATCAGTTTGCCGGGGAAGGTCAACCGATCGGCCCCAACCTGAGCGCGGTTGTGGCCAGGTTCAATCACCGCGCCTTGCTGGAATCCATCATCGAACCGAGCAAAGTAATCTCGGATCAGTTTCAGCAATCCCTGGTGGAATTTAGGGACGGATCGACCCTGACTGGAACACTCCTGGACAACCGGGATGACCATTTGAAGCTACAGCTCAATCCCCTGGTTCCGGATTCAATCCTTACCATTGACTCGACCCAAATGGAGCGATTGTCTCCTTCCCCCGTGTCCTCCATGCCAGCCTCCCTGCTCGATACGCTGAATTGGGATGAAGCGTTGGATTTAATGGCTTACCTGCTTTCGCGCGGAAACCCCGACCATGCGGTATTTCAATAAGTTGTGCATACTCCTCGTGCTGGAGGGACTTGGGCAGAGCGCTCACGGTCAACCGGGGGAGCAGCCGGAAATGACGTCCTACACCTTGCCGGAGGATTCCAAAACCGGCGTTTCCATCGAAAACGGCGCCGCTCTCTATCAGGCCATGGGTTGTGTGACCTGTCATGCCATCTCAGGATCGCGAGAGGGAAAGATGGGTCCGACCTTACGTGGAGTTTATGGGAAGAGCCGGTCCTTTATCGATGGCAGCGCCTCGACGGCTGATGACGAATACCTGCGCGAATCAATCGTAAACCCTACCAGGCGGACATTGCAGGGATTCGATTTGGAAGATATCAACATGCCGCCCTACCACGAACTGTTGACGGGTCCCCAAGTCGAATCGCTCGTGCTGTTCATTAAATCTCTGGAACCATTATCGGAGGAGGAGAGCGATGGAGAAGTGGAGATCGTGCCGAGGTTTGATCCTCCCGGCCAGCCATTCCGCCGCGCACCCATGGCGTGGTCGAGCCGCAGTATCGCTATTCCCTTGGGTCCCGATGTGCATATCGCCTTTGACAGCGAACTGATGCGGACGCACACGGCCTGGAAAGGTAAGGGGCTGGCTTTGTATGGCCCCCCCTACAGCAACTCGAAGAAACCTCACATCAGCCGGGTTGAGGGTGAGGTGCTCTGGCACAACCCGCCTTTCTTTCCCTGGTCGGTGGGCAATCTTCCATCTCATGATCAATTTGAAGTGTTGGCCGGATCCGATTTCAAGGCGATCAAAGCCAAGGGCGGCGATACCGTCCTGATTTACCTGGTGGGGTTGCCCGGAGGAGGTGGGGTGAGCGTCTCCGAGCAATCGAGGGTGGAACGTATGGGTGAAGCGGATACCATAATCCGTCGACTGGAAATTGGACCTTGTGACGAGGATCTCTGGTTTCTGGCCCATGCTGAAATGGGAACAGCCGACAATCGGCCATTGACGGGCAAAGCGGCTCTGATTCAACGAACCGGGACGCGCTACGGGGACTGTTTACTGGTTGCGGCGCGCGGACCCCCTGGTCTGACCTGGGAGATCAAGGCAGGCCAGGTGAATTATGAGGAGCCGTTCATTTCGGACGAAAACACCGAGACGGGTATGGAATTCCGGACCGTAACCGGGCATGAAGTGAGAACCTTTCTCAAAGTGCCCGCGCACGAAACCGCAATTACCATCGAGGTTCTGAGCACGGTTTGTTCCAACGAGTCCTTGGTTGCAAAGGCCCTGAATGGGATCGAAAAAAAAACGATTCAGCCGTTGTCCCCTGAACCCGGTGTGAAACTAAAAATCGTGCCGGCCCTACGACCGGGCCGCCCGGCGCCGGTGACGGGGGATGAACACTATCGCATCGAACCCTTTTCGCTTCCATCGGAGGTGGATCTTCTGGTGGGAGGTATGGACTGGCTGTCAAACGGCAATCTGGCCGTCTGCACCTGGGCCAGAGGGGAGGTTTGGATCCTGGAAAATGCCACCGGCCCGGCCGATGAGGTCCGTTACCGCCGCTTTGCCCGCGGCCTGATGGAGCCCTTGGGTCTCAAAGTAGTGGATGACATGATTTACGTAGTGCAAAAGGGTGAGCTTACCCGGTTGCTGGATACGGACGGAGATGGTGAAGCCGATTTGCAAGAGTGCGTGAATGACGATTGGGGGTTCTCCGGCAATTATCACTCCTATGCCTTCGGTCCCGTCGTGGATGGGGAGGGATATTTTCACGTAATGACCTGTGGCCAACGCAGCCGCTGGGATGTGCCCTACGCGGGATGGGACGTGCGCATTGATCCCATCAGTGGTAGGCTGTCGGGATTCGCCAAGGGGTTTCGCGTGCCCAATGGAATGGGCGTTTTTGGTCCGGACCGGGAGATCTTTGCCACGGACAACCAGGGGAACTGGGTTGGAGCCTGCAAGATCAACCATATCGAACAGGGGAAAAGCTACGGTTACCCCAACAGTTATCCGGAACCGAAGGAACTTTGGGATAATCCTCCACTGGAAAAGTCGCCGGCGGTGTGGCTTCCCTACCATTTGTCTCCCTCGGCCAGCGGAATCACAACCATCACAACCGATAAGTTCGGTCCTTTCCAAGGCCAGATGTTGGTGGGCGATTTTCAGTTTGGCACCGTGCTGAGGGTTTATTTGGAGAAAGTGAATGGGGTATGGCAGGGAGTGGTCTGGCCCTTCGCCAAAGGATTTAATGGACCGGTCAACCGGCTTTCCATGGGGCCGGATGGGCGGTTATACGTGGGCGGTTGCCGCCGCACCTGGCCCGCTGCAAAACCTCAGGAATTTTCGCTGGATCGGGTGACTTACACCGGCTCGATGCCCTTCGAGGTGGAGAAGGTGCATGCCCTGGCCGAAGGCTTCGAATTGATCTTCACCGAGCCTGTCGACCCCAACACCGCCATCGATCCCAGGCGTTACGCCATCAGCCAATTCAATTATCGGCACCACGCAACTTATGGTTCCTCCATTTTCAATCACCAAGGGGTGCCGGATGAGGAGACCGAGCTGCCCGTTTCCGGCGTTGAAGTTTCGGATGATGGAAAACGCCTGGCCCTGGAAATTGCAAATTTGCGGACCGGATTCGTTACAAGGATAAGCGCTCCCTCCATTCGAAACACCGAAGGGATGGCGCTACGGCAGAAGTCGTTTTACTATACCCTGAACGAAAAACCGGGAGGAATGCGGTGAAGGGTTTTTCCGATGGCCCGGGAACTCACGAATAGGGAAGAAGGGTCCTTGCCGATAGTATCATTTGTCTTGATTGTGGGTTTCTTCCCCATAACCTTTGCCCGGTTGGTAAGTTTCCGGAAATGATTTGGAGAACACTTTTTGTCGCTTTATCGGTTTTCCTGTCGGGGTGTGTCACCGCTCCCGAGCCCCTCTCTATCCGCAACAGCCCCCTCACGCAGGGGAATGTGCAAATGAATATTCACACCGGGTTGACCACCAAAGCGGATGTGCTGGAAATTTTTGGCGCCCCAAACGTGACCACACGCGATGGACAGGGCCGGGAAGTTTGGACTTACCAGCGTCAGGCTCAGATCAGCCAGCAATCCAGCCAGGAAGGTTATTGGACGGTGCTGCTAATTGGAAAATCGGAATCTGCTTCCGGTTTTGAAACAAGTTCCCGCATGATCACTTTGATCATTAAATTTGATGCCAATGACGTTGTGTCGGATTTTAATAGCCGCGCCTCGAATTTCTAATTCAGCGGTTGGGGAATTTCCCATGAAAGGACTATCCCACGTCCTACTTTTCCTTGCTGGAGTTATTTTCCCTGGATGCCTCACCATCGAAAATACTCCAGCCATGACGCCCGTACAAATCCAGACCATCCAGACCCGAAATTTTCCGAACGATAAGGATGTCGTATTTCGCAGTGTGGTATCGGTGTTTCAAGATCTCGGCTACACCATCAAGAATGCGGATGTGGTGACCGGCTTCATTCAAGCGGACGGACCTGCCCAATCCGACAAAACCATAAAATTCCTGACCGGGTCTACCATAACCACTCAAACCAAGGCCACTGCTTTCGTCGAACAGATTGGTTCCCGGACGCGGGTGCGACTGAATTTTGTCGATACGCAGGAAAGTTCGACCGAATTCGGCGCTCAGGAACGGGATGAGATACCCATTCTTGACGCCCAGACTTATCAGAACGCATTTGAGCGCATAGACAGCGCCATATTTGTCAGGACCTCTTCCTAGTAGGGTCCAAGGAGCCTTCAGAGCCGAATGAGGAATGAGGAATTGACCACCGATTTCACGGATAAGCACGGATGGGACTTTATTTGGTCAGGTGCGGTTGATATTCTGCATTACCCGGAGGGATTTCTTGTCGATGTAGTCCATACCCTTGACGACTTCGCTCTTTCTGGCTTCCAGGTTTGATTGGGCGATTTTTGCCAGATCGTCCAGGTTGTATAGAAATATGTTGGGTAGAGTGGCGATGGTGGGGTCGATGTTTCGAGGCAGGGCCAAATCGATCAGGCAGAGAGGGCGGATAGTGCGTCTCTTCATGATTCGTTGGACCTGGGACCGATCGAAGATGAATTCCCGGGAGGAGGTGGAGCATACCACGATGTCCACCTGAGTAATGAGGTGGCAATCCAGGCTGTCGAAGGGGGCCACGATGCCTTGGTTGGCTTCGGCCAGGGCTCGGGCGTTGGCAAAGGTTCGATTGCTCAGGATCAGATTTCTCAGTCCGCGGCTGCGCAAGGCGGCCATGGTTTTTTCGGCAATGTCCCCCGCCCCGATGACCAGGACGGTCGATTTGCCCAGGTTGCCGTATATTTTCCGGACAAAATCCGCCGCCACGGTGGCCACACTGATTTGTCCTACCCCAATGCGAGTATGGGAGCGAATCCATTTTGTGGTTTGGAAACTCCTTTGGAAGGCCTGGTTCAGTTTCCGGCCTACCGTTCCCAGCTTTCCCGCTTGCAGAAATGCCTGTTTTACCTGTCCGGTAATTTCGACCTCCCCTACGATCTGAGAGTCCAGCCCGGCGGTGACGGCAAAGAGGTGGGAGAGGGCCTCCTTACCGAATTTCAGGGCGGATTTTTCGCGCAGGGGGTCGACTTCCGTTTGGAGAATTTTGCATAACTCCACGGTCAGGCTCTTCTCTATTTTGCCATAGCCGGTTCCGTAAACCTCGAGGCGGTTGCAGGTGCTGAGGACGGTTAGTTCGTGCAACCAATCGCAGTGATGGGGCAGGGCGTAGATTTGTTCAAGTTGCGGTGGGGTCGGGGCGATCGATTCACGGAAGTCCAGCGGGGCAGTGTGATGACTTACTCCCCAGCAGAAAAGTGCTTGAGCTTGATTATCCATGGGGGAGGCCGAGACTCGATTCCGATAGCGCGGATTCCGGCTTGGCCCGGCTTTGATTGACCGGCCAAAGGGAGATCACCGCCACGAGAAAGAGGGCCAGACAGGTCCAGGCCAAATTTTTACTGTAGAGCCTGTTGCCCAATCTGAGAACCAGAACGAGGAGGTAGGCCAACCACACCGAGACGGTAAAGAGCAGTTTAAGCCAATCCACAGTGGCGGGGTTCTGGATCCAGTAAATCGATCCGACGGCCAGGGAAACGGTCAGGACCGAGCAACCCGCAACCAGCATGCGCAAGCTCAAGGTCTCTGTTTCCACGAGCGAAGGCAGAAACAAATAGAAACCCTCGAGGCGGCGTTCCCTGAGGGAAAAATTTTGCAGGAGATAGAGCAGACTGCTCACGGCGAGCAACCCGAAAATGCCGTAAGAGAACAGGGCGAGCGAGGCATGGAATTCAATCCAGGGGCTGGGCCCGAAGGGTCTGCCCGTGTAGGGTGCGTCCCAGGATGGAATGGCAAAGGAAAGAATGGCCAATAAAACGGCCAGTCCGGCGGTGGAGAAGCCAAACAGGCTGAGGCGAAAAGCCGGTCCAAGGACAAGGAAGCAGAAGGTGAGGGACCAGATGACGAATTGGACGATTTCAAAAGTGTTTCCCATCGGGCAACCCCCTACCAGCAGGCCCCTTTGGTACATGCCGAAGGTTTGTATGGCGTATCCTCCTGCGATTAACGCGTACAACACCCACCGGGGATGGTGTCTGGTTCGGAGCAGGTAGAAAATGGCGAAGAGAAACCCGAGACAATACAACAGGTTGCCTAGACCGATACTGATTACATTGACGCCCAGATGCATGGTATGAACATTAATCAGGTTTTCCGAGACCAACTCCGGATTCTATTTACGAGCCAGTTTATCCAGACCGGCTGATCATTCAAACAGGGAATCATGGTGAAAGATTCTCCACCTGCAGCAAGAAATTCTTTGCGGCCGGCCAGGTCGATTTCCTCCAATGTCTCCAGGCAATCGGTTACGAAAGCGGGGCATAGCACAGCGAGCTTTCTTATGCCCTTCCCGGGAAAATCCCTCAGCGCCAAATCGGTGTAAGGCTTGAGCCAGGGGTCCCGGCCCAATCGGGATTGAAACGAAATCGCCTGCCGCCGGTCCGGTATGCCCAATTTTTGGCAAACCATTTCTGTGGTTTTGAAACACTGATGACGGTAGCAAGTGGCGTGGGCGGGATGAGAGACCGAGCAGCAGTCGGGAGTAACGAGACAATGATGGCGCGAGGGATCGGTTTTTTTCAGATGACGTTCGGGAAGACCGTGGTAACTGAAGAGGATTTTATCGAGATCCTCACTGAGATGCGGGGCCATGCTCTGCGACAAAGCTTCGATATAATCCGCGTCCCGGTAAAATGGCTGTAAGAAAGAGCGTTTCAATTGGGGCGACATTTCCCGGATACAGGCCTCCACCTTTACCACCACCGTCTCGTAGCTGGACATGGCGTAGTGCGGGTAGAGGGGCATGATGAAAAGATGCTCGATTCCCATTTGCACGATGCGATTTAACGCGTCCGGGATGGACGGATTGCCGTAGCGCATAGCCAATTCCACCGGCATTTCGACCTTTTCCCGGACTTTTTTCTGAACGCGTCTGCTAATGGCGATGAGGGGGCTTCCACGGTCGGTCCAGATTTTGGCATAGGCTTCCGCCGTGCGCCTGGGGCGTTTGGGCAGGATGCATCCCCTTACCACCAGGTTGCGAACCAGGGGGGAGGAATCCATCACCCGTTCGTCCAGCAGGAATTCCTTAAGATAACGACGCACCTCCGGGATGGAAGGGGAATCGGGAGAACCCAGGTTGAGAATGAGAACCGCTCGTCGGGCCATGGTTTCTTAAATTTCCCATTGGAAGGCCGGTGTCAATTCTGATACTTTTATCAACGAGTTATGGATCGATTAGGCGCTGAATTTGAGCAGGCATTGGAGGAAGGCCGGAAGAGTTTCATCGCCTACGTGTGTGCGGGAGACCCGGATCCGGAGATTTCCATGGAAATTTGCCGCGTGTTGCTGAAGTCGGGGGTCGACATTTTGGAACTCGGCGTCCCTTTTTCCGATCCGCTGGCCGATGGCTGGACCAATCAGTGTGCGGCCAAGAGGGCTCTGGACAGTGGAACAACCAAGGCGGACGTCTTGCAACTGGTTCGTTCCCTACGCCAGATCGACGGGGAAACCCCCATCGTTTTCTATGCTTACTACAATCAAATTTTTTCCCAGGGCGCCGAATCCTATTTGAAGGAAGCCTATTCTGCAGGGGTGGACGCCGTGCTGGCCCTCGATCTCCCTCCGGTAGAAGCAAAAGACTATCTGGAAATCTGCCGCGAAGTGGGGATTAAAACCGTGTTCATAGTGGCCCCGACCACCCCGGAGGATCGCATTGCCGAAATAGCGGAGGCCTCCACCGGATTTGTCTACTACGTGTCTCGAGAAGGGGTTACGGGAGTGCGCGAGGATCTCGAGAAGGGGATTGGGTCCATGGTTGAAGCCATCAAGAGCAAAACCGACAAACCGGTTGTGGTCGGGTTTGGCATATCCGGGAAGGAGCAGGTCCGGGAGGTGGCAACAGTGGCGGATGGCGTGGTTGTGGGAAGCGCAATCGTCAATCTGGTGGCCGACCACCAGGATAATCGCCCGCAACTACTCTTGCGACTGAAGGAGTTGGTCGGGGATCTCTCCTCGGGAGTCAGGTCGTAAGCAGGGGTTTTGACAGGTGAGGACGGTTTTTTTCATGCCACTGTGAATAAGTTGTCGATAAGGTTGATGTGTGCCGGAAATTGGAGGGCTTCATCCTTGGTTATCAATTCGTGGAATTCTTTTTACCCGCACGTAACAACCCAAACATAGCTGTAACACGCATGATATCGAATCAGTAAGGAAAAGGTAACTTTGGGCCGCTCGGGGAGGGATTTTTCTCCGGCAAAGTCGTCCCGCACCCGGAAAAAGCCCGATTAGGGACTATTTGGCCCCACCCTGGGCAGTATGTGAATAAATCCATACCTTTGGGCACAAGTTACAGCTTTATCCTTCCCGTGAGTGGGGAATTCCCCTACCGGCAGAATTATTCACAGGATGTGCACACACTTTCGATATGGTCGAGGTAGGTTTGCAGAATGCTATCCCAGTTTAATCTTTCAGCGGTTTTGCGGGCTTCCGTGCCAATGGTGGGCCATCGGTCGCGTTCTCGCAAAAGCCGTTCTGATTGGCGCAGAAAGGCTTCTGCATCATCGAAGGGCGCCAACCATCCGTTTTCGCCATGGCGGATGCAGGTTCGGGGTGAAGCGTAATCGTAGCCTAGAACGGCCAAACCGCTGGCCATGGCTTCGAGAACGACATTGCCAAAGGTTTCAGTGATGCTGGGGAAGAGAAAGAAGTCCCCGGAGGCATAGTGCCGGGCCAATTCTTCTCCCGTTTTCATGCCGGCGAAAATAAGCCCCGGATGGGCATTTTGGATTTCCGCGCGTTCCGGTCCATCCCCGACCAGGACAAATTTCAATTTCGGACAGAGGGGCTTGAGCATTTCGTATGCCTGAACTGCCAGCGGGATATTTTTTTCCCCGGCGATGCGTCCCACGTAAATCATGACCGGATCATCCCCTTTCGCTTCCCAGGATTGTCGCAAGGAAGGATCTCGTTTTGCGGGGGAAAACAGTTCCGTATCCACCCCCCGGCCCATGATTTCCAGGTTTTTAAACCCCGCGTTGCGGAGGGTTTGGCGCGAATCCTCACTCGGTACCAGGGTCAGGCGCGTTTTGTTATGGAAAAACCTCAATCCGGCCAGACCGATTCCGGTGAGGAATCCTAAACGGTAATGTTTTCCGTAGGCGTGAAAGTTGGTGTGGAAGCTGGAAATTACGGGTATATTGTGACGAAGGGCGGAAAAGAGAGCTTGCATTCCCAGTGGACCCTCCGTGGCGATGTGGATGATATCGGGGCAGAACCTTTCCCAGTTCCTTTTGAGCTGGTGGATTCCGGCCAAACCCATTTTCAGGACATCGTATCCCGGAATGGGAATTCCCCTGACCAAGTCCTCGGAGAAAGCCTTGCCCCATTCGCTTCCATCGTTCTTGGACTGCCGAGGCCTGATGACGTGCAGGCGGTGCCCCTTGGCCACCAGCCCGGCGACCAATTGGTTCAAAGTCGTGGAAACCCCGTTGACTTCGGGTGGATAGGTTTCGGTAACCAGGCAAATTTTCACAATGGCCTTATTGCCGTTATGACATAGATGAACGGGTGGTGAGATCAACGGGTTTTTTCCGAATCTCTCTTCCTCCCCTCCGCCGGGGTTGACCGAGGCCTTTGCTTTCAGACTATAGCAGACGTGGATCGCTCCTTATATATCCTGACCGGCTATACTGCGGTGGGAAAAACCAGGTTTTCCCTGGAATGGGCCAAACGGCACCATGCCGAGATCGTCTCATGTGATTCCCTGTTGGTTTACCGGGGCATGGACATCGGCACGGCCAAACCGGGCCGGGAGGCCCGTTCCCGGGTGCCTCATCATCTCATCGATGTCACAGACGTGTCCCACCAGTATTCCATCGACAGGTACCTTCGGGAGGTCCGGCGGGCGGTAATGGAAATCCATGGTCGAGGACAACGGGTGCTGGTGGTGGGCGGGAGCGGATTTTATTTAAACGCTTTTTTCGGTCCGGTTGTGGACGACATTGAAATAACGGACGCGTTTCGCGCCGAAATCCGGGGAAGGTTCGCCTCCCGGTCGCTGGAGGAATCGGTCGAGGAACTGCGCCGCATGAATCCCGAAGGGTTGGGAGGATTGGACGTTTCCAACCCGAGGCGCGTCCTCAATTCCCTGATGCGATGTCGGGCCTCGGGGCTGTCGTTGAAAGATTTGAAACGTCGATTTGTCCAAGGGAGAGGCATTTTTGACGATTTTGCCAAGCGCCTCCTGATATTATCGCGGCCAAGGGAAGCATTGGAACGGCGCTTGCGTAAACGGGTGGACCGGATGCTGAAGGAGGGATTGGTCGCGGAAGTAAGGGCCTTGGTGAAAGAGGGGATTGAGCAAAATCCGAGCGCGGCCCAGTCGATAGGATACCGGGAGACTTTGGCTTTTTTGCGGGGGGAGTTGGCCGAAGAGAAACTTCCCCTATTGATAGAGCAAAACACGCGACGACTCATTAAAAAGCAACGGACGTGGTTCAAGAAGTTTCTACCCGCCGAAGCGGTATTCGACCTGAGCAAGGGCCCGCCACCCGAGGATTGGATGTCGGTGGGGAGGGAATGCGCGCCCAAGGGCGCGAATTAGGAATTAGGAATTAGGAATTAGGAATTGAATAGAGATTCCGAGATGCTGAGAGGAGAGGATCAACCACGGATTTCACGGATGGGCACGGATAGGGATGAAATGAACCACAGAACACATTCGCCTACGCCAAGGCCTACGGCGTGGCATGCAGAGTTAAATCGTGATCGTGATCTTGATCGAAAAATCAACGACTTGGAGAAGGGAAGCGCCCAAGGGCGCGAATTAGGAATGAGGGGAGGGAGGGAATTTCGGCGTTATCTCCGGTAGGCCGTGTCGGCCAGTTCCCGCTCCAGCAATTCGGAGATGATGGGGTCCACGTTCCTGGAGCTCAGCACTTTTGATTGCGACTCAATGACGGTTCGCACCTGCTCATCGGCCAGGGTGTAATCCGGGAGGAGTTTTCGCGCCACAAATACCAGTATTCCATTGGTTGATTCGGTAACCCAGGCGGAGACTTCTCCCTCTTCCAGACCTTCGAGTCGGTTGCGGGCCCCGGCGCTGAGACCTTCCGGGGCTGGGGCGGACTGCTTAAATTCCTCAAAAGAGGCCAAGTCGAGTTCTCGACTGGAGGCGGCGCTTTCAAAGGACTCCCCGGCGGCCAGGGCAGCTTCGATTTCCGTTTTCAAGCTCTGGCCCTTGGCCACGAATTTCTCGCGTCGGAGTTCTTCCGCGAGATGGGCGGAGACGCGATCCATGACCTCATCCAAACCAGGGGAACGCTCCGGGGTCTGGCCACGATAGATCAATATTACGAACTGGTCTCCATCCTGAACCGGGTCGGAATAATATCGCGATTCATTGAGGCGAAACACCTGGTTAAGCGTTTCAGGGCCAAGTCCCTGTTGTGACGCCACGGAATCCCGTCCATAAGGTTCCAGGGGAACGAGTTCCAGCCCTTGTGCCTCGATGGCCTCGGAAAAAGCCCCACTACCGTTTTCGATCTCCTTATCGAACAGATAGTAGGCAAATTCTTCGGCCGCGTTTTGAGCGTGTTTGGAGGCTTGTTCCAGCCTCAATTCCGCAATCACTTTTTCCTCTACCTGATCCAGGGTCACCTCCGGGGTTTCGGGATTTTCAGGAGCCTCGGAGGAGTCATCCTCCTTTTCCACTGGTTCCGGAGGGGGCATGTCGGCCTGGTAGCGAGCCTTGTTGGTTACGAAATGAATCTGCTTCTCCCCATCGTCCGGTTGGTAGGTCTCATCGATAAATGTTGCCGGATCGAAACGCAGAAAACCAGCTTCGGATTTTGCGGGTATGAGATAGCGGAAAGCATTCCGATTAAAATAACTTTCCAGTTCCTCCCGGGACGGACTCACCTCGGGTTTGAAGGATGCGTATGGCAAACTGGCGGTTTGCAGGTCCCACACCGTATCGTTTTGCTTGGCCGCCTCGAGCGCCTCATGGGGAAGCATATGGCCGGGACCTTCCAGGAGATTGCGCATTTTATCGATCAGGAAATCCTCTTGCAAAACCTGGGTGACCAACATTTCGGAAATACTGGCGTTGCGCAATGAATCGAGAAAGGCAGTGTATCTGGACTGGTCGAACTCCTGGGTGGAGAAATCCATAAAGGCGGGAAGGGAACGTACGAAAGCTTTGAACTCCTCCTTGTTTGGACCGGGAAGGCCAAGGAGGTTGGCCTGGTGCAGTAGGGCAATTCTGGTGAGGGAATAAGATTGCAGGAAATCCGCATTGTCCGCGTAGAAGGGAATGTTGATGGACAGGCTGACGCGTCCTCGGCCAAAAATAGCCGACACGTCCCTCTCCGAGGACAAATCGTATTCAAAAAAGGGTTGATCGACGTAACGCCGACCCCCTCCGCCCAGCGGGCTGAAGTTACCGATGGTGAAAACAAAGGAAACGATCAAAACGGCCAAAAGAATGACGATGAGCCACTTGAAGTGCCTGGTAAGGTAAGTCTGTATCCAATAAAACATGCCGAAAAAAGAAACCGCCCACCATAGAATCGCCCCTTCCTTTGTCAACAGGGGAACCGGGGCCCCGATTCCTCAAATGGTTCCCAATCCCTTCAGTCCCGGTTCTTGTGACCCCCACTCCACTTGAGCTTCTCTCTAACCACGTCGAAGTGTTTGAAATTGCTCTGGTGAATGAGGGTCAGGTGGCTGGGAGCCAATTGAATGAAAATTTCTCCCCCCGAGTCGACCCTCAGGTTCCCGCGTCCATCCAACAGCACCTGAAGGGTTTTGGATTTGGAAACATCCTTTACCCTCAACCTGGTCCCCGCATCGAATATGATCGATCGGTTGGAAAGGGTGTGGGGGCAAATGGGGGTGAGCGCCATTACCTTCGCTTCCGGTTGAATGAGAGGGCCCCCGGCTGACAGGTTGTAAGCGGTCGAGCCGGTCGGAGTGGAAAAAATGATCCCATCGCATAGGAAATCGGTGATGCGTCCATCCTCGTTGCAGACCTCCAGGTTTACCATTTCCCCTGAATGAATTTCCTTGATCACAACATCATTTAATGCCGAGGCCTGCCGGTCGCGAGTCGAGGCCTGCAACATGGTCCGCCGGGAGACGCAATAGTCACCTCCTACCACTTTGGAGAATTGAGCCGATGCCTCGGAGCTGGAGAAAGTGGTAAGAAAGCCGAGGCTCCCCCGATTGATTCCGATGACGGGCACTTCGCTCTCGGAGCATTCCTTGGCAATGCTCAACAAGGTTCCGTCCCCCCCAATTACGCAACAAGCCGAAATACCGTCCAAAAAGCCCGCTTCAACGGGATATCGCGAAGAGACCCTTACCTCGTGGCACAGACCCTTGGCCAACGCGACCAGGGAGTCGGCCAATTCGGGAGCCCCCAATTTGGTTTCATTAATGAAAAAGGCGATGGAATCCAGCGAATGCATTCAGGTCGGATGTATTGGGAGCATTATCAGGGAGGAGAGAAAGGGGTCAAACCTTGTTTCGCGGGAAGGTATGACCCCGGGGCGGGTCAAGTGGGAAGTCGGGGGTCGCGGGTGGTTTTGACAATTCCCAACAAAAATTCCCGGTTCCGGTTCCGCCCGCCTACAGGGGATTCCACCCAGCCTTCCAATGTGGCGTTTTCCAGAGAATCCCTCACCCAGGCCTGTATATCGAGCAGGACCTTAAAGCGAACCTCGTCGTCGCGAATGACACCCTTGCCTTTGTCGACGATGGATTTCTCGGCTTCGAATTGTGGTTTGACCAAAGCTATGAGTTTTCCCCCGGCCTTGAGCAGAGGCCAGACGGCGGGGAGGACTTTAGTGAGCGAAATGAAGGATAAATCCATCACGATCAGATCGTAACCGGGGTAGGGGAGTTGATCGGCCGTCAGGTGGCGGGCATTCACTTTCTCCAAGTTCCTTACTCGTTCATCCCGGCGCAGTTTGTAGTGCAATTGACCCCGCCCCACATCGACACAGACGCATTGGCCGGCCCCCTTTTGCAGCAGGCAATCGGTGAATCCACCCGTCGAGGCCCCCACGTCCAGCGCCACCTTGCCTCGAATTGCGGTGGGAAAGGATTGCAGATAGCGGTCCAGCTTCTCTCCCCCCCGACTGACGTAGGGCGGAGGCCGTTCCAAGGTCAGGGGAATATCGTCCCCATACCGTTTGCCGGGCTTGTCCAGGACCTCCGTTCCCCGGCGCACTTTTCCGGCAAGAATCAAACCCCTGGCCTTCGAGCGATTCGGGCAAAGGCCACGGTCCACTAAAAGTTCGTCTAAACGAAGGCGGTTCCGGTTCACCAACCTTTTCCACAACATTCGATAAAAAATCGCAAAAAAAATAGGTAAAATCGGTCCCAACGCTTGACAAGTGGCGGAAAGTGGGGCGAAATGTCGGCAATTCCCGTAAATTAGTGCGGCCATGCTTTCAAAGAACCGAAAATTTGCCGGGGGATACCTTCATTCCCTGGACACGAAAAATCGCATCACTGTCCCCAGGAAGTGGCGATTTGACGGTGATGATGAAGATTCCGCCTACCTGGCCATACCCCACCCGCAGGGTTACATTTGGTTTTGTCCGCCGGGCAAGATCGAGAAATTGGAGGAGACGATGGATTCGATTCCCCCCTCTGATTTATTGGGGCAGCACTTCCTCATGTTCCTCATGGAACAGTCGGACATGCTGTATTGCGACAAAAGCGGCCGGATCGTGGTCACTCCCAAGCTGATACAGCATGCCGGACTTGAAAAGCGGGTTCAACTGGTGGGGATGTTCGGGACCTGGGCAGTATGGGATCCGGACCGTTACGAACAATTCATGGACGATCCCCACGCTTTGGATGCGGGAGCGAAGGGACGAGCGACTTTGGAAGTCATGAAGAGATATGGCCTTTAACAGAAAGAGACGCATTCAATGCCTCCACGAAAAGGAGCCCATCCCGGGATCCGGATTAGGGATCCCGGGGAGTGCTGGAAATTTTCATACCTGATGTTTTGCGGATCGGATAGCCCTGCCAGTATTGCTAAAGGCCCAGAGCACCTCCCGGTATTGCTCCGGGAGGTGCTGGGGCTATTGTTGCAAACCTCGGGGAGGCGGTATTTGGATGCGACTTTTGGTGGAGGGGGGCACACCCGCGCCCTTTTGAAGGCGCAGGCGGCGGTAACGGTGGTCGCCATAGACTGTGATCCCGAGGCCGCGGCCCGGGCACGGGAATTTAGTGAACAATACCCGGGCCGGTTCCAATTTTATGATCTCAACTTTTCCGATCTCGATCGCATGGGGGAGGATAAATTTGACGGAGTGTTGTTTGATTACGGGGTTTCCTCCTTCCATCTGGACCAGGCGGAGCGCGGCTTTTCCTTCCGCAAATCCGCCCCGGCCGATATGCGAATCAATCCCCGCGAGGGTCAAACAGCGGCTCAATTTTTAGAGACGGCGCCGAGAGATGAACTCGTGCGGGCGATCAAGGTATACGGTGAGGAAAGGGCCTGGAGGCAGGTGGTGAGGGCCATCCTGGCGGCTCGGGGTAGGGGCGTCCTGGGCAACACAACCTCTCTGGCAAAGCTAATTTCAAAAACAATCCCAGCACCCGTCCGGAGGCGTAGTAAGATACACCCTGCTACCAAGACCTTTCAGGGCGTGAGAATCGCGATTAATGGTGAACTTAAGCAGATCGAATCTGCTTTACCCAAGGCGTTTGCCTTACTCGTTCCGGGCGGGGTGCTTGCCGCCATCAGTTTTCATTCTTTGGAGGACCGGATAGTGAAACGCTATTTTCGGCATCTCTGTGGTCAGCCTCTGGACCGGAACGATTCCACCCCGGCTCAGATGCGACCGGCATTTGCCGAAGCTTTAACGCGAAGACCCATCACGGCGTCTGTAGTAGAAATGGCCCAAAACCCCCGGTCGCGTTCAGCCAAGCTGCGCGCGGTCCGTAAACAGATAGGACTCAATTGAATCATGAAAGACCGTTTAAATTATTCCCGTTGGATTCTCACCATAACCTTTTTCTCCCTCATCGGTTTGCTCGCCGTCAGCATGATGACAGTGCATTGGAAACGGGAAATTCGTTCCGTCGGCTCGGGAATCCGAATCGTGGAAAAGGAATTGGAGGAGTTGGAGCGTCGCCAGGACACTATGGATACCGAATTGGCCCATGCTTTGAACCCGGAACACCTCAAAGGGTTGGTTGCCGTGTCAAACCTCCGTTTGGGCCCCCCTCAGGAAAACCGCATCATTGTGGTCCGTTCCAAAGACATACCGTTCGAAGGCGCCTACTACGCGCGTCTGGACAGGCAACCACTTGAGATAGCGTCGCGGTGGGAACCCCTCGATAGACCAGGCAAGGACTGACATGGCCCGGGGAGGCATATCGGTATTTCGGCTTCTTTGCATCTTTTTGGCCTTCGTGGCCGGATTTACTGCGGTATTGGTTCGCCTGGCCAATCTTCAATTGGTGGACCGGGGGGAATTGGCCGAAGAAAGTGAGCGGATTCGGACCAAATTTGAGGTAATCGAGGCCAAGCGGGGAAATATATACGACCAGAGGCACAATCTTCTGGCCGCTACCAACATGGTTTGGCAAGTGGGGGTTGATCCTGAGTCCCTCGATCCGGAGGATAAACCCAACTGGCCAAAATTGGCCCAATTGTTGGGTATTCCCTACGAGGAAATGCTCCCGAAAATGGAACCCGATATACGGGTTGTCGATGGGGTGGAAACCCAAATTCGATGGAGGACGTTGGCGGACGATATCACGGAGGCAGGCTACGAAGAGATCTCCGCTTTGCAAATCGATGGAGTGTACGGGAATCTCCACTACAAGCGGGTTTATCCCGGAAAAACCAATGCGGCCCACGTCCTGGGTTTCGTCAACAAGGAGCTGAAGCCGATTACCGGGGTGGAGTTGGCCATGGACTTTTATTTGAGTGGCCAGAAGGGTTGGTTGGAAACCGAGTACGACGGCAAGCGCCAGGAAATGGTACAGTTTCGCAAGCGCCAGGTAGATCCCGTGGACGGATTTCATGTTTTTCTGACCCTCGACCTGATGGTTCAACATGTCATAGACGTGGAACTCAGGAAAATCGCGGCCATGAGGCCGGATGGCGCCACCATCATAGTGAGCAATCCTACCAATGGGTTCATATTGGGACTCGGGAACTGGCCCAACTATGATCCGAACGAATTTTACGACACGAAGAAGTACCCGTTGTCGCATAGGAGAAACCTGGCCGTTACAGACATCTATGAGCCGGGTTCCACCTTTAAAATCGTCCCCATTTCCGCCGCCTTATCGGAAGAAATAGTTTATCCCGACCGGCAAATCGACTGCTCTCTGGATCGGGTTCGCTACCAGAACCGGATCATTTCACTTCCCAGCGACTATAAGGACTTCGGTCTTCTCACGGTGCGCAACGTGGTGGCTTATTCCAGCAATCGCGGTTCCGCTTATATCGGCATGATGCTGGGCGACCGGAGGCTTTACCGCTATGCCCGCGCTTTTGGCTTTGGCGAAAAGACAGGCTTTCCACTCAGTGGGGAGGTTGCGGGGATATTGCATAAGCCGAGTCAATGGGATGGGTTGACCATCAGCAGAATGCCCATGGGCCACGCCGTTGCATGCACGCCATTGCAAACGCACATGGCCATGACGGTAATGGCCAACGACGGAGTACTGATGGAGCCAAGGATCATTTCCCGGGTGGAGGATACCGAGGGCAACGCCATAGTCGAATTCCAGCCCAAAGCCAAGCGCAGGGTTATTTCTTCAAGGGCTGCCCTGGACATGTCGGAATTCCTGGTTAAGGCGGTTGGCCCGGGAGGCACGGCGCAAAACGCCAATATTCCCGGAATTGAAGTTGCTGGAAAAACGGGAACGACCCAGAAAATCATGAAAAATGGCCAGTATTCCCACAAAGAACACGTGGCCTCCTTCGCCGGATTTTTTCCGGCCAGGGATCCCCGATTAGTCATCACGGTCGTAATTGATAATCCGAAGACCAGGTTTACCGCCTATGGCGGCCGGGTGGCGGCTCCCGTTTTCAAAAGGGTTGCGGAGCAGTTGATTCACATAAGGGGAATTTCTCCCAACTCCCCCATGCGTTCTATCGCACTGGACGAAAACTAGTACATTTCATGGAAGGATTTGTCGACATTGAAACCCCTGCAATCAGGAGCCGTTTGCAGACTGGAAGCCGGGGAAACAATGGATTAAGGGCCGTGGACCCCAGGAAAAAATCCTTGCCGCCCACCCTGAAAACGCTGTTTCCCGCAACGATCCGAATTGCCAGCAGGGGCGACTTGAGCAAGCCGGTTTCGTCTCTGGTTACGGACAGCCGACGGGTTACTCCCGGAGCCGTATTTTTTGCCATTCCCGGTCTGCGAACCCATGGCAGGTTTTATATCGAGCAGGCCATAGACGGGGGAGCCGTGGCAGTGGTGTCGGAAGAGGCGCCCGTGCACTGGGGGCATACGGCTTCGATTCAAGTGGATTCCATTCGCCGGGTAGTGGCCCAGGTTGCCCGGAATTATTACGAATGCCCCGACCGACAGCTCCATGTTGCCGGCATAACCGGCACCAACGGCAAGACGACGGTATCCTACGTTTTGCAGCATCTGCTCAACCGCCATTTTGGCCGGGGCGGGGCCGGGTTGATAGGGACCGTCCAGTATGACCTGGGGAAGCGAACCATTCCCTCGTTCAAGACGACACCCGAAGCGATCGATACCTTTTCTCTATTGCGGCAAATGGCGCAAGGCGGCTGCCGATGGGCCGTCATGGAGGTCAGTTCACATGGGATCGACCAGTCCCGCGTGTTTGGATTATCCTTTGATGTGGGGGTATTTCTCAATTTGACGCAGGACCATTTGGATTACCATGGGGACCTCGAGACCTATTATCAGGTCAAGAAGCGGCTCTTCAAATCGGGAGCGGGCGGAGATCCGAAATTGGCTGTGATCAACTGGGATGATCCCTATGGTCGTCGCCTGGTGGGGGAGCTGGAGGGTGACCTTCGGGTGATCACGTTTTCCCTGAAAGATGAGAAGGCCGATCTGTGGGCCCGGGCCTATGATTGTTCCCACCAAGGTTCCGGAGTGGTCGTTCAATCGGGGCCGGAATCGGTGGTTCTTTCCACCCGCCTGCCCGGGTCTTTCAATGTGAGTAATATCCTGGCCGCGCTGGCTGTCTGCAAGGCCTATGGAATCGCGCTTTCGGAGATCGGGCCGGAGGTGGAATCCTTTCCCGGTGTTCCCGGAAGGATGGAGCGCCTTCCATCTACCGGGGATTTTAACGTTTTTGTGGATTACGCCCATACGGATGACGCCTTGGCCAACGCCCTGGAAATGTTGAGCGCAATAACCCGGGGCAAGGTTGTTTTGGTCTTCGGCTGCGGGGGATGCCGCGACCGGGACAAGCGCAAGCTCATGATGAAGGTTGCCCAAAGGTATGCCGACCATGTTTGCGCCACCTCCGACAATCCACGTTCCGAGTCCATCGAGGCCATTTTCAGGGATATGAAGGAGGGGGTTTCAAATCCGGATAAGGTTGAATTCATTTCGGATCGCCGGGCCGCTATCAGTCGGGCCCTCGATGTCGCCCGTTCGGGAGATACCGTTTTAGTGGCGGGGAAAGGGCATGAAACGGTACAGGAATTCAAGGATAGAATCGTCCCCTTCGACGACCGACAGGTCACCCGCGAGTTATTGGAACTCAAGCAGTTGGTTAAAGCCGGAATCCCGTGAGTTTACTTTCGACCCAACCTTTTGCCGATTGGACCGGAGGGAGATGGAATAAACCACCTCCGGAGGGAATAACCGCATTTAATATCGACAGCAGGATCGTTCGTTCCGGGCAGATGTTCGTGGCTCTCGTCACCAGTGAGCGCGACGGCCACGATTTTGTGATCAACGCCCAAACAAACGGGGCGGTGGCGGCTTTGGTTTCCCGGGAAATCGACCTGGCCGATATCCCGCAACTGGTGGTGGAAGATCCGATCGACGCCCTGCAGAAAATTGCTGGAAATCACCGAAGGGGATTCGAGGGACTGATCATCGGCGTGACGGGAAGTTGCGGGAAAACCTCCACCAAGAACCTGCTGGCGCGGTTGCTTCCCGACACCACCCTCAAGACTCAGGGCAATCTCAATAACCATCTCGGGGTGCCCCTCACCCTTTCCCTTCTTCGTCCCTGTCATACCCATGCCGTTGTGGAGGTGGGAATGAATACTCCGGGTGAGATTGCCAAACTGGCCCGCCTGACCAGGCCGGATTATTCGGTTATAACCACCATTGCGCCGGCCCACCTCAAGGGGATTGGTTCCATAAAGGGAGTAGCATTGGAAAAGGCCGCCATGGCGGCGTCCACCCGAAAATTGACCGTCCTGCCAACGACTTGTTTTCGCTTCGCCCCTTTCCGGCAATTGGAAGTGTCCATCCTTGCCGCGGGAAAACCCGAATCCGGTTTCACCTATCCGGAAAATGTCCGGTTTTGCCATTTTGAAATTGAGCACCATGGGGAAATGACGCGGGTCTACCTGCATCCCGAAACAGGCGCCGCTTTGAAATTTCAGCGAAGCCGCATGAGTGAAGGCATGGCCCGAAACACGGTTTTGGCCTTGCTTTTGGGTTTGGAGTTGGGAATGGAAGCCAAACTGCTTCAGGCCCGATTGAAGATGTGGAAACCGGGGCTCCTCCGGGGGGAGCAGGTCCGGTTGGGGGATCTGAACTTTTTTATCGATTGCTATAATTCCAATCCCCTCAGCATGCGGGATTCACTGGACTATTTCCATGCCATCATCCCGGAGGGAACGCCTCGGTTTTACGTGTTGGGCGGCATGGGTGAACTGGGCCCCTACACCGAGGAATATCACTGGCAATTGGGACAGTCCTTTCAAATGCGTCCGGGAGATCACCTGTTCATTACCGGAAGGGAGATTTTTGGGTTCCTGGCCGGTTACAAAGCGGCAGGAGGCGATGAATCGCAAGTCACCATCTTCGAGGACAAACGGGCGGTGGTCCGATTTTTGCGAGAGGGCAAGGGCGCAGTATTTCTCAAGGGAAGTCGGGCCTACATGTTGGAGACCATTTATGAACAATTAAAGGAGGAGCGCAATCCGCTGACGGCGATATGCTGAGTTATCTGGCAGAATTGGAGGCTTGGTGGGGACCGTTGCGGTTGTTCCGATACATAACGTTTCGGGCCCTTTTCGGATCGGCTACAGCCCTGTTTATCGGATTTGCCCTGGCCCCATACATGCTCGAGAGGTTGCGCAGGTTCAAGTTGCACCAGCGGCTGAGGGACAAGAGCGAGGTCGGGTCCCTGGCCGATTTGCACGCCAACAAAAAGGACACCCCCACCATGGGTGGACTGATGATTTTTTTCTCAGTGACCGTTTCCGTACTTATCTGGGCCAAACCCAATATTTTTGTGCTGACCGCCCTGGGGGTATACGCGGCGCTCACCTTGCTGGGATTTGTCGATGACTATTTGAAGGTTTCGAAAAAGAACAGCAAAGGTCTGAACAAGAAGCAGAAACTGATTTGGCAGACCTCCGTGGCAGCCATTGCGCTGTTCCTCCTCGCTACCCATCCCGCCAGTGCGGACAAGATAAGAGAACTGTGGATTCCCTTTTTCAAGGAACCCGTCGTATTGGCTATGCCCATTCCGATTTTGTTTGTCTTTCTTTTCTTTGTTTTGGTCGGTTCCTCCAATGCCATTAATCTCACTGATGGCATAGACGGGTTGGCTATTGGTTGTACCATTACGGTCGCCCTGGTTTATTGCATCATGGCCTACGCCGCGGGACACGCCGTCATAGCCGAATATCTGGTGATCAGTTTTGTTCCCGGAGTGGGGGAGTTGAGTATAATTTGCGCCTGTCTGGTGGGGGCGGGACTGGCCTTTCTTTGGTACAACTCGCATCCTGCGGAAGTTTTTATGGGCGATACCGGGTCCTTGGCCTTGGGCGGGCTCATCGGTTTGGTGGCGTTTATGGTGCACCAGCCCCTGACCCTGGTCATTGTCGGAGGCATTTTCGTCATGGAAGCGCTTTCCGTCCTCATTCAGGTCTTCGCTTACAGGACGCAAAAGAGACGGGTTTTTCGGATGGCTCCCATCCATCACCACTTCGAATTGAAAGGATGGCACGAATCAAAAGTCGTCATCCGATTCTGGATACTTTCACTGGCCTTCGCCCTGGTCGGCCTGGGCACCCTTAAACTGCGATGAGGAGACGGCAAGCAACGGAAAAAGTAACGTCATGGCTCCGGTCTCCCGTCGCCATTTTCGGAGCGGGATTAAGTGGCCGGGCAGCGGAGAGGTTAGTCGACGATTTGGGAGGAACCTCGGTAGTCTACGATGAATTCAATGCGGATTTCCCGGACTTTACCGAGGAGGCTGCCTCCCGGCATGAATTGATCATTGTCAGCCCTGGGTTCAGCCCGGAGCACCCTTGGATGAAAAGGGGTCGCCTCCACGGCTGCGAGGTCATTGGGGAGTTGGACCTGGCCAGCCTGCTGTGGAAGGGGAAGGTGGTTGCCGTGACCGGAACCAATGGGAAATCCACCCTGGTCGAGTTTATCGCCCACTCCCTTCGGTATGCCGGTTTCGATGCCCGTGCAGTTGGCAACATTGGGATCCCTTTTGCCCAGTCCCTGACCCGGGGGAATAGGGCCGAGGCCTGGGCCGTGGTGGAAGTGAGTTCGTTTCAGGCCGAAACAATGCGCTACTTCCGGGCCGATTCGGTTCTTTGGTCCAACTTTTCCGAGGATCATCTCGATCGGCACGGATCCATGCATTCCTATTTTGAGGCGAAGGCAAATTTGTTATCGGTGGGGCGGCCCCGGCTGACCTTGCTGGGCGAAAATGTGGCCCCTTATTTCCATCGGTTCGGACGCGCCCTTCCGCCGGAGGCACAGGTATTGACAGAGCCGATTTTGAACGGACCGGAGGGTTCCATATTCAACCTCCTCCCGCAGTGGGAAAATTTTCAGTTGGCTGCGGCCTTGTTCCGGTCCTGGGGGTTTGATCCCGGAATATTGCTGGATACGGTGACGAGTTTCGAGCAGAGCCCGCACCGGCTCCGCCGCGTTTCAAGGATTAATGGAGTTGAATTCTGGAACGACTCCAAGGCGACCAATTTTTCCGCTACGGAGGCGGCCCTCAAGCATTTTGACCGGAAGGTAATCTGGCTGGGAGGGGGCAAGCCCAAAGGTGGCCGGATTGAGTCCTTTGTCCGGCGAATAAGCCCCTGCGTGAAAAAGGCATTTCTCACCGGTGATACGGCTGAGCAACTGGGACGAGCCTTCGATGAAACGCGCATCTCCTGGCAGCGCTTCGATTCGCTGGAAAATTCGGTCCGCGCCGCCTTCGATCAGGCTGGCCCGGACGATGTCGTGGTATTCAGCCCGGGCTTTGCCAGCCAGAAACCCTTCAAAAATTTTTCCGAACGCGGGCGCTGTCTTGAGCGAGTGTTGTCGGATCTCGAATTCAATCTGCAATTAACCCCCTAAACAAATAAATCAAATGAAAGCGAAAGTATTCATAATGGTGATGGCGTTTCACATCCTGGTGGTTGCCGGGCTATATTTGCTGTCGGCCTGTTCTACAAAAGATAGGCCGGTCTCCGCGATTGGTCCACCTGCCCCACAAGTTGAGAAGAGCCCCCGCCCCCAATTCCGGGCGCCCACCCGCCCCGATAAACCGGAAGAATTTGCCATCCAGGAAGAAGAAAGCCCACACCATGCCGTGGCTTCGGAGCTCGACCCCATTTTTAATGCCGGAACCGAGTTGGAGGATTCCACTGCCGATCCGGACCTGTTATCCGAGATGGTCTACGTGGTAGAATCCGGGGATACCCTTTGGAGTATCTCCACAAAACACGGTGTGTCCCTGGACGATTTGCTGACGGCCAATAGCTTGACCCGGAATTCCACCATACGGATCGGTCAAAAGATAACCATTCCGATCGAAGGCCAGCCGGAATTTTTTCCGGAAACTTCGGATGTCGGGGTTCTTGAACCATTGCCGGTGGTGCCCACAGTGCCTGAACCCTCGGACCTGCCTCTGGAAATGACCCAGCCTTACACCGTCGTCGCGGGTGACACTCTTTCGGGCATTTCCCGACGGTTCAATACCAGGGTGGAGGATGTCATGGCGGCCAGTGGTTTGACCTCACATAATCTTCAAGTGGGTCAAGTGCTTTCAATTCCCGTGAACAGTATCTCCACCGCTGTTCCGCCCCTGGTGGTGCAACCGGTTCCGGAGATTTCTCCTGCGCCAGCCGCTGAACAAGGATCAGTTGTCCATGTCGTTCAACCGGGGGAGACCCCTTCAGGTATTGCCAAAAAGTATGGAATTTCCGTGGCCAAACTGATGGACGACAATCGAATACGTGATCCAAGGAGAATTTTTGCCGGGGAAGAATTACAGATTTATTTGTCCGATGCTCAGCCGTTGGAACCAGTGCCGGTCGTGGAGGACTCTGCCCCGCCTCCTTCGTTGGATGCTCCGGTGACCCCCGCCGAATTCGATGAGTCGGTGTTTGATGATCTGCAGGATATTCCGGAGGTGGAAGTGGCCCCGCAATAAACGATTCGGCCCATTCCCCGCACCATGGCAAAATTTTCCGGAGAAAGAAATCCCCCAAGGGGATTTTTTTATCAGAGGCTGCTGATATTTATCAGTGTTCTGACCTTGATGATAATCGGCCTGATTTCCATTTCCAGCGCTACCCAGTCCCTGGATGCCGGTTCCTACCGGTTTCTGGAACGGCAATTGATATGGCTGGGTTTGGCCATTGGTGTAGGCCTAATTGCAGCGCTGATCAATTTGGATAAAATCAAACCGCTCATTCCCATCGCAGCCGTCCTGGCCGTAGCTGTGCTGATATTGGCGCTTATTCCCGGTATTGGGAAAATGGTAAACGGAAGCAGACGTTGGATAGTTTTGGGAGGGCTTGGGTTCCAACCGTCGGAATTTGCCAAGATTCCTTTTATTTTTTTAATGGCCTACTATCTCAACGCTCAACATCGCAACCTGAAAGACCTGAAGCTGGGACTCTTCCTCCCGTTAATATTTATTGGGGTATTTGCCTTTCCAATTCTCTTGGAACCGGATTTTGGAACCTGCGCCCTCTTTGGGGCAGTCGGGATGATGATGCTCTTTCTTTCCGGCGCCCGGCTGGTCCACCTCATTCCCACCGTAGTGGGCGGGGCGGCGGCCTTCATAGGTTTGATTCTCCAGGATGAGGTGCGGTCCCGGCGACTGTTCGCGTTTCTGGATGTTGAAGGAAATCGCCAAGGGGGATCCTATCAATTGTACCAGGGATGGCTCGCTTTTGTAAACGGGGGGGCCACCGGGGTTGGAGCCGGCAATGGCCGTTACCAGAACGATTACCTCCCCGAGGCGCACACGGATTTTATCCTGGCCATAATTGGGGAAGAGTTCGGATTTATGATAACCACTTTGGTGGTAATTCTATTTGCCACCGTTTTTTGCCTGGTAATTTTTTCCCTCAAACGCGCCCCCGATATGTATCATGGGCAATTGGTTATGGGCACATTGTTGATGATCTGCCTGCAGGCGTTGATCAATATGGGAGTTGTGACCGGTTTGCTGCCAACCAAGGGGTTGTCCCTGCCCTTCATCAGTTATGGTGGGTCGAACCTGATCACGATGTGCGCCCTCACCGGTATACTTATAAACTGCCTGCGTCATTGGGAGAGGCTTCCCATTAGCTCAGAGCAAAGAAAATTTGTTGAAATTACCGCATAATGGCCTCGATTCTCATAGTGTGTGGAGGGACGGGTGGACACCTTTCCCCGGGTATTGCTCTGGCCGAGCAGTTGGTGCTGCGGGAGCATGACTGCACCCTGGTCATATCCAGGAAAAAGGTAGACGCCAGGCTGATCGAGAAGTACCCCGGTCTGGAATTTGTCGAGGCCCCCGGGGCCCCATTATATTTTCGACCCGCCGCCTTTTTCCGGTTTGTCTGGCACCAGTCGGCCGCTTTTTTCTTCGCATTTAAATTGCTCCTGCTCAAGAAACCGGAATTGGTCATGGGTTTCGGCGGTTTCGTGACGGCTGGTTTTGCAATACCTGCCTGGCTTATGGGTATCCCCTTTGTATTGCACGAAGCAAACCGGGTCGTAGGCCGGGCCAATCGCTTATTGGGACGATTGGCCACCCGCTTTTTTCTGCCTCCCGGGTTGAATTTGGCAGAAGGACGGGTTCGGCGCATTCGACATGCCGCTTTGCCCTTGCGCCGGGAATTTCAGCCCATGGACAAGTTGGCCGCCCGAAAAAAGTTGGGAATCGATGGCGAAGGCAAGTTGTTGGTGATTGTCGGCGGCAGTCAGGGCGCCCAACCGCTCAACCGCTGGTCTCGGGAAAATGCCGCTGCCCTGGCTGAAAAGGGGATAGCGCTTTATTGTCTGACCGGAATGGGGCAAAACCCGACGGAATCCGTGCACCATGAAACCGTGAAAGGGGAAACCGTGGCCTCCCAATTTGTCGAGTTTTCCGATGATATGCCATCCGTACTATCGTCCGCCGACGTGGTGGTTTCGAGGGCCGGCGCCGGCAGCATTGCAGAAATAATCCGTTGTCGGGCGCCCTCCATATTGATCCCGTATCCGTTGGCCCGGGACAATCACCAATGGGCCAACGCCCAATTTGTTGAAAGGTATGGCGCCGCGTTGGTCCTGGATCAAGGGGATCTACCCCAACTCCGCGAGACGGTCGAGGCCCTCATTTTCAATGAAAATCAATTGAACGAAATGGGAAAAGCCCTCCATTGGCTCGATCGTTCCCAGGGAGTTTACTCGCTGGTTAATTCGCTGGAGAGGCTGATCGATTGGGCCCATATCCCCGGCGCCGGCGAAATTTCTTCCTCCGAGCAGGTATGAGTTCCGATTCCATCATCTTCCCGGAGGCCCGATATCACTTTGTGGGAATTGGTGGAATGGGTATGGCTCCCCTGGCCCTCTTCCTCAAACAAGCAGGTTGTGTGATTTCCGGTGAGGATGACAACTTTCATCCCAGGGTTTATAAGTTATTGATATCCAATGGTATTGAAATAAGTCGCCAGCCCGACCATGCCTCCTCGAGGGGCATTATTTTCTCCAATGCCATCCCCTCGGCCCATCCCGCTCTGCAATCCGGTTTGTCCAGGGAAGTCCCTTGCATTCGCCGGGGTGAATTTTTGGCTCGATTGTGTCGACACTTCAAAACCCTGGTTGTGGCCGGATCACATGGAAAGACCACCACCTGTGGCCTGATCATCCACATATTGAGGCGAAGTGGATTCTCCTGCAATTATATCATGGGCGGGCTCTTCGCTTGCGCCGATGAGAATCCGGCCCGCTTTGATTCGGACAGTGATTGGCTGGTAGTTGAAGTGGATGAGAGCGATGGAAGTATTTCCGAATTCGAGCCGGAGGGCACCCTCCTGGTCAACGTCGATTGGGATCATCCGGACTTTTATTCCAACTGGAGCAATGTCCTGAATGTCTTTAATGCTTTGGTCTGCCGGACGCGTGAGTTTTTGCTCTACAACAAGGCCTGCCGGAACTCCTGCGATTTGGAATTTTCGCAAAGTCCGGGGCGGGTTTACTCCTTTGGAACCGAGGCCGATTACCAACTGGCGGGTTTCAAGAACCGACGCCTGCAGGTGGGGGGGAATTTCCGGGATTGGAGCATGGAGGTGTCTTTCGAGGAATGGTTCAACGCGGAAAATGCTGTAGCAGCCCTTGCTGCCGCCCATCTTTTGAACTGCAATTTCGGCGAGGAAGTCTTGCAGTCCTTCGACGGTATTTGGAGACGTCAGGAAACCCTCTACCAAGGGGATGGTTTTCGGGTCATGGAGGATTACGGGCATCATCCCACCGAAATAAGAAATCTTCTCGAAGCGGTAGGGCAGAAAAAAGGACCCTTGATTGTCGTCTTCCAACCCCACCGTTATTCGCGCACCCTTCAATTTAATCGACAGTTTGCCGATTCCTTGAAATTGGCCGATTGTTTGGTTATTATGGAAGTATACGGAGCCGGGGAGGCGCCCATAGCTGGTGGTACCGGATTAGATCTCTTCAACAGGTGCGCCGGCCTCTTCCCGAGCCAAGGCTTGTTGTATTGTCAAAATGGTGATTCCGTCCTGCGCCGCTTGAAGGCGCTCGATCCCGACAAAGGCGTTCTCCTGTTTCTTGGAGCCGGGGACATTCAGTCGGCCGCGGAATCCTATGTGCATCACTTGCGGGATGCGGACCGGGAATTGGAATTATCGGCGGTCCGCCGTCCCCTTACTTTTCTGTCATGAAGGGGGTAAAACGGAATGAAAATCTGGCCTTGAAAACGACCTTGCGGGTCGGCGGAGCGGCTGAATTCTATGCCGAACCCTCCGACGAGACGGAACTGAAGGAACTTTTACAGGAGGCTAACCGGAACAATATCGCGGTAAATTTTCTGGGCAGGGGGTCGAATATCATTGTGTCGGATGCCGGAGTCAAAGGTTTGGTCATTCGGTTATCCAAACCCTATTTTCGGAAAATGGAATTTTTGAGTGATGGAAGAATACGCGCAGGAGCCGGTGTGAGGCTAAAGCAGATTTGCGGATTTGCCCGGAGGAACAAGCTTTCCGGATACGAATTTCTGGAGGGCATTCCGGGGTGCGTTGGAGGTTCCCTAAGGATGAACGCCGGCGCCATGGGCGGTTGGTTGTCGGATGTGATGTCCGAAGTGGTTCTCATGAGTTATCGGGGTGATATTTACACGGTGCCGGTCGAGGAACTCCACTTCGGCTACCGCTATTGCGAGGAATTGAAGGAGGCCATTGGGTTGGGGGTTATTTTTCGAAAGGGAAACCTTACCAGCCTCACCGAGATCCAGCGTACCATGGATACCTACAAGAGTACCCGAATGGAAACACAACCCCGGCTGCCCTGCGCCGGATGCACCTTCAAGAATCCCGAAGGAGGTGCGGCTGGGGCCCTTATCGATCAATGCGGCTTCAAAGGTGTGTCGGTGGGCGGGGCCGCCGTTTCGGATATCCATGCCAACTTTATCATAAATCGGGGCAATGCAACTGCCGCCGATGTCATAGCCTTGATCAATTGGATTCGCAAAAGGGTGCACCAGGAAAAAGGCCATGTCCTCGAACCCGAAGTCATACTCTTTGGTGATCAATGGGGAAGTTACCTCGACCCCTTGGTTACAGAGCGCCGCTCCACTGTTTGAAAAACCCGTTTATCCCTTTATGACAAAGAAGAAAAAAATATCCAAACCAGTTCGCACTACCTGGAAGAGGATTCCCCAAAAAACCGGGCGACAATCGGTAACGAGGGAATCCCAAAAGGTGAAAGTTCGCCGCTGGGGGCGGATTATTGGTTTCGGTATCGGAACCTGCGCCCTGGTTTTGGGCCTCCCGCTGGGGGGGTATTACCTGTTCCATAATTCTTCCTCCATAGTAGCCACAGTTCAGGTGGAATCTCCGGTACAAGTCGAAATTCAATCGGGCCGGTTTCTCCCTGAATCCTGGATAGAGTCGCGACTGGACCTGGACCCCGCCCTGGGTCTGATGCAAATCGACTTGCTTGGTGTCAAAGCCAACCTGGAAAAGTATCCCGAGATAAAAAGCGCTTCCGTTGAGCGGCATTTTCCCAATGTGTTGCGGGTTAGCGTGCAGGAACGATACCCGTTCTTCCGCATGAAAGTGAGCGGAAAAAATGGCAGGCATTCCATCCTTCTGGTGGACGAGGAAGGGCACGTGTTCGAGAATATAAATTGCCCCCAACACCTCCTGCGCAGAATTCCCTTTCTGGGCGGTATCGTTCTGCATCCCACTCCTTTTGGTTATCGGCCCATCGAAGGGGCAAAAATACTGGCCGATCTCGTTAAAACTGCAAATGACCTCTACCCCGATCAGAGCCGGGATTGGGTGTTGATATTGGCCGATCAATTGATCATGGCCCAAAATTTTACCGAAGGATATATCCGGGTGCGTTCACGGACGATTGAGGAGATACTATTTGCCCCGAAGCAATTCGACAAGCAGTTGGAAAGATTGAACTACATCCTGGACAATCACGCGGGCCAGACAGCCAAATCCCTGTCCAGGGTGAACCTCTCTCTCCTGAACCAGCCAACCGTAGAGTACTCCCAGGTTTCCGCTGCCAAACGCTACCGCTAACTTCCAAACGTATTACAGGGTGAGTTCCAAAATTATCGCAGGTGTAGAAATAGGCACCAGCAAGGTTGTCGTTCTGATCGGCGAAATTGTCCATGGCAAAACGCTCAATATTGTCGGCATGGGCACGACGCCGAGCGGTGGAGTAAAAAAGGGCGAGATCATAGACTTCAATGCGGCCAGCGACTGTACCCACACGGCAATCATGGAAGCGGAAGAGAGCGCCGGGGTGAGTGTCGAGGGCGTTTACCTGGCCCAGACGGGCCGCCACTTGGAAACCTTTTTCAGCGATGCGGAGGTTACAGTAAAATCTTCCAAAAACATCGTACACCGTTCCGATATTCGGCGATTGCTGGCCGAGGCGAAGAGGAAACAATTGCCCGAAGACAGAGCCATTATCCATCACATTCAAAACGGCTTTTACCTGGACGAGGAACTTGTGGAGACACCCGAGCACCTGGAGGGGCACAAACTGGAAGTGCGCTACTGGAATATTCACGGTTCCATCAAACGAATGAGCGACTCCATCCACATCATCAACGGCTTTGGTCTGAGGGTGGAGGATCTGATCGTGTCCAGCCTGGCCTCGGGCAAAATGGTGACCACCGAGGAAGAACGTGGAAGCGGGGTGCTGGTTGTCGACATCGGAAGCGGAACCACCGATTACGTGTTGTACAAAAACGGGCACGTGGTTTACACCGGTGTTCTGGCGGTGGGTGGAGACCATATTACCAATGATCTGAGTATCGGCCTTCGCACCAATTCCAATATAGCCGAATTGCTCAAAATCAAAAATGGCAAGGCAACCTTGCAGCCGAAGGCACAGAATGACCAAGTCATGCTGGTCGGAGATTTGGCTATTGGGGACCGGTCCATTGCCCGGTCCGGGGTATGTCAGATCATCAACGCCCGGGTGGATGAGTTGTTCAGGCTCATTTGCAGCGACGTGAATTTGGCGCCGTTTTTCAGTTCCAGCAAATGGGGTACGGTGGTGCTGACAGGCGGCACCTCAAAATTGAAGGATATTGAGAAGGTTGCCGAAAATGCGTTCGGTTTGCCGGTCATGCTTGGGGTAAACCCTTCCTGGGTTGCCGCGGAAATCGAAGGGCCCGAATACAGCACCGTGCTCGGGTTGCTGCACTTTGGCCTGAGCTACAACAATGTGAAGGAATTCAAAGAGCGCAAACGAGGTGTTGCCCTGATGGAGGGGGTCAAGCATCTCTTCGGAATTTAGGAGGTTTTGACATGGAAAACAGAGAAATATTGTCGCCCTCTACCCGCATTAAAGTTATTGGGGTGGGCGGGGCTGGAAATAACGCCGTGGACCGCATACGGCTCGAAATGAAGGTTATGGATGGTTTGGAACTCTGTTGCGTCAATACCGACATGAGAACGCTGGCCGATTCCCCGGTGGGTGAGCAACATTTGTTGGGGAGGAATCTGACCCGTGGCTTGGGTTGCGGGGGAGATCCTCAGTTGGGCAAGGACGCGGCCCTTTCCGATTCCGAATCGATTTCCCGCATTGTGGAGGGTTATGAATTGGTTTTCCTCATCAGCAGCCTGGGTGGTGGCACGGGCGCCGGCGCCTCACCCGTGATCGCCCAGATAGCCAAGAAAAGCGGTTGCCTCATAATCGCCTTTGTCAATATGCCCTTTACCTTTGAAGGAGAGCGGCGCTTCAAACAGGCCAGCCAATCCCTGGAGGAACTCCGGGAGATTTGCAACGCGGTCATCCCGTTGCCCAATGACGTGCTGCTGCAGGAGGAGGCGGCCCAGGAATCGGTGCTGCATGCCTTTTCCAAAGCCGATGAGTGGATGACGCGCGGGGTTCGGTCCATCTGGGCCATGCTTTCCAAGCCGGGGTTGATAAATCTCGATTTTTCATCTTTGCGGGAGGTTTTCAACGTGCGGGGCGGCAAAACCCTGTTCGGGGTCGGTTCCGGTTGCGGTCCGAATTTCATACGGGATGCCCTGAACGATTTGATGCAGTGTCCCCTGCTGCACGTCCCGGATTTTTCCAAAGTGGCGGACAATCTTTTGGTCAACATAGTTGGGGGAACGGATCTGTCCATGGCCCAGGTTGAAGGGGTAATGGCTTACATAACCGACCAATTCGGCAGCAAGGCGAGCACCACCCTGGGCGCCGTGATCGATGAAGGGAAACAACAGTCCATAGAAATATGTGTCATCGGTTCTACCGATTTGGGAGGATTACGCCCCTTTCGCACCAACCGGTCCCCTTCGTCTTCATCGGAGAAGGGCCGCAAGCGGCTCATTCCCAACTCCTTCTCCAGCAGGCCCGGCCCAACAGTTGAGGGGCGGAATCAGGATAGCCTTGAACCGGCTATTTCGGTTCAGCAGGATTTGGGGATCGATGGATTGGATGGAGCCCGCGGATATTTTGAGGAGACTGGCCGCAATGAGTTGGGGGGACAGGACCTGGATGTGCCCACCTACCTGAGGAGGGGAATTCGAGTTGTTCTGACCTGAAAAAATAGATTTGGCAGTTCCTGAGGATTCCAGCAAGGTCGGGTCCAAGTATACTATTCGACGCCTACTGACATGCATGAACTGTTTATGTGCCTGGGATTCCTCCTGGCCGCTTACTCGGTTATTGCCAATGACGTCATCCAGACCCTGGGAACCTTTCTCAGTTCCAATGCCAGGGTTGCCTGGTGGAAATTGTGGGCCTACGCGGGTACCATTCTGACCGTAATCCTGGTCTACGGTTGGCATAAGAACGGTGGGGATGTCTCCTACGGCCGGTTGATCGGGGATGCCGCCGATGGTTTTGATTTTTCCAATCCCAGATATCCCCATCCCAATCCCATGGTTTGGTGGTACGTCCTTCCACCAGCAGTGCTGCTTTGCGTTACCCGTCTGGGAATTCCGGTCAGCACAACCTTCATGATCCTGACCTTTTTTGCTCCGGGCAACCTGGGCCCCATGCTGATCAAGTCGGTATCGGGCTATGCCGTGGCATTCATTGCCGCCATAATCGGCTACCTTTTCATTGCAAAAAGTATTGAAAAACATTTTCTCGACCACCCCCTGGAGCGGTCGCCCACCAGCAAGCGGTGGTGGACTTTGGCGCAATGGAGCGCTACCGGGTTTTTGTGGTCCCAGTGGCTCATACAGGACTTTGCCAATATCTATGCCTATTTACCGCGAAAGTTGGGTTTGCCGGAGTTGGTCCTGTCGCTGGTAGCGTTGCTGGTTCTCCTGGCCTATATCTTTTATCAGCGGGGAGGGGCCATTCAGAAGATCGTTTTGTCCAAGCGCAATACGACGGATATTCGGTCCGCCACCATCATCGACCTGCTTTTTGGATTAATCCTTCTTTTCTTCAAGGAGGTAAGCAGTATCCCCATGAGTACGACCTGGGTATTTATCGGCCTGTTGGCGGGCCGGGAATATGCTTTGACCATGCGCATCGATCGAAAGGTAACGGGGAAGATTCACCGGATGATCTTTTTCGATCTGGGCAAGGTGTCGTTGGGTTTGGTAGTGAGCGTAGCCCTGGTCTTCATCCTCAAATTCCTCCAAGGTTGATGGGGCGAAGTGATGCCTTTCAGGGTCAGTTGCCTTGTAAAAGTGTATGAAGTACAACGGAATACAGTTTTCAAGGCCTGACCCTTTTTGAAGAAGGCATCACTTTTCCGCATCTTGACCCCTTTCTTTACCCTTCCCGGGGCAGTCCTGAAAGATCAACCGGAACGCCCCGATACGTAGGCTTCCGTCTTGTCGTTTTGGGGATTGAGGAAAATCTCCTGGGTTTTGTTGTATTCGATCAAATTTCCCGTGTAGAAAAAGGCCGTGCTATCCGATACGCGGGCCGCTTGCTGCATATTGTGGGTGACGATGATGATGGTGTATTTGATTTTCAGATCGTGGATGAGTTCCTCGATCTTGGCCGTGGCAATGGGATCGAGGGCCGAACAGGGCTCGTCCATCAAGATGACTTCGGGCTCGTTGGCTATGGCCCGGGCAATGCATAGACGCTGCATCTGACCGACCGATAGGGAAAAGGCGCTTTCCCCCAGGCGGTCCTTCACCTCGTCCCACAATGCGGCGGACCTCAGGCTGTTTTCCGCGACCTCGTCCAAAATGGATTTGTTGTTTTTTCCCGCCACCCGGAGGCTGTAGACGACATTTTCATAGATGGATTTGGGAAAGGGATTGGACTTCTGGAAAACCATGCCGACTCGCTTCCGCAAGGAAATGACCTCAACCACCGGGTCGTATATGCTGAGGCCTTCGATGGTGATGTCTCCCCGGTGACGCGCTTGGGGATTCAATTCATTCAATCGGTTGAAACTTCTCAGCAGGGTAGATTTTCCGCATCCGGACGGCCCGATAAAAGCGGTTACGCTGCCTTTTTGCATATCGAGGTTTAAATCTTGCAGCACTTGAGTATGGCCAAACCAAAAACTGTAATCCTTTACCGAAATATAGCTCCGACCCGGGGGTTCCTGCCGCCGGGAAGCTGCCCGATTTTCCCATTCCGGATCCATATTAAATGCTTTTTTCATCGACTGGAGGGGTTAAAATCCAGCCATTTGATATTTTCTCCTCAAGCGGTTCCGGATCAGGATGGCGGCCAAATTGAGCACTACAACCAAAACGATTAGAAGGAGGGTAGTGGCAAATACCATGGGGAGGGCTGCTTCGGAATCGGGAGACTGGAATCCCAGGTCGTAAATGTGGAATCCCAGGTGCATGAATTTCCGATCCAGGTGAAGGAAGGGAAACTGATCGTCCAGGGGTAGGGAAGGGGCGATTTTGACCACCCCCAACAACATCAGGGGGGCCACCTCCCCGGCTCCCCGTGCCATAGCCAGAATCATACCTGTAAGCACCCCCGGGGCGCTGGCTGGAAGAACGATCCTTTGAATGGTCTGCCACTTGGATGCCCCGCAGGCCATGGAACTTTCTCGCAAGCCGGGTGAGACGGCGGTCAGGGCTTCTTCCGCCGCGACGATTACCACCGGGACGGTCATCAAGGCCAGGGTAAGCGAGGCCCATAAAATACCCCCGGTGCCGAAGGTAGGGGTTGGCAAACGAAGAGAGAAAAACAATTGATCCAGGGTCCCACCGACCCAATAGACAAAAAACCCGAGACCAAATACCCCAAAGACAATGGAGGGAACCCCGGCCAGATTATTGATGGCTATGCGGACCAACCGTACGAATACACCATCTTTGGCGTATTCGCAGAGGTATATTGCAGCCAGAACCCCAAAAGGGGTGACGATGACACACATGAACAAAGTCATTACGAAGGTGCCGAAAATGGCCGGAAATACGCCCCCCTCCGTGTTTGCCTCCCTGGGTTCGCTCAATAAAAACTCCTTGATGTGGTTCCAAAAGACTGCGGCGCGACCCCAGAAACCAATTTGGTTGGGGTAGAAAAATTGGTGGATCTCACCGATGGGCAGGTCGATTTCCTCTCCCGAGGCTAATCGATAGTGAAGTATATGGGAGATTTGGAGGTCCCGTAAGGATCGGGCGCGGGTGGCCAGCGTGGTGAAGAGCGATTCGTAGCGTGCCCGCTCCTGATCGATCTTCTCCAAGGCATCCCGGTCTTCGGAGCTTAATTCACTTTGTCTTTCCAAGTGCAATTGATGAAGCCGCAGGTTTTCCAGAGCCTCATGGATGGCACCGATCTCCCTCGTTTCCAGTTTGCGGATTTCCTTGCCCCGGTCCTGGCATTCTTTCACCAGTGATCCCAGCCTTTGGGCAAAGTTGGGATGCTCGGCGGAAATGATTTTTCCAGTCGGGCCGGAAATATGCTCGGGATACCCGATGGCCTTGCCGTAGGCCGTCCGTTCCAATACGAGCAAGCCCTCGGGTTGGGTTACATTCAGCAGCGAACTCCGGTCTAAATAGGTGAATGAAAATCCATATTGGTCTTTATTTCCCACAAAGAGCCGCCACTCCTCCACCGAATCCTGGGGTTTTATCTTTTGGGAGGTGATAATGCCGGCAACAACCGATCGAGATCCCAGGTCGGAGGCCGATTGCGGGTCGAATTCCACCTGAACCACCCGTTTGGGCCAAAACACGGAAAGGCCGTTATACGCGATCACGCCCAGTAGGGCCACGATCATAAGCAGGCCCAGGCACAGGCCCAGAGAGGAAAACCAGACGGCAATTTCCCCTTTCAGGCCAACCTGGTTTTTTTCCTTATAGGCTTTCATTTCCTTTGCAACCATGTCTCGGGTTTATTGCACCGTCTTGTAGCGGTTCCTGAGATGCTGGCGAAGAACCTCTGCCAAGGTGTTGATAATAAACGTCATTATAAATAGGGCTAGCGCACCCAGGAACAGCGTTCGGTACAGGGTTCCCTGGAAAGGCGCTTCAGGAAATTCCACTACGATGTTGGCCGACAAAGTCCGCATCCCGCTGAAAATATTGAAGTCCTTTAACGGCGTGTTGCCCGTGGCCATAACTACTATCATGGTTTCCCCCAAGGCCCGGCTGATTCCAATCAACAGGGCGGAGATTATCCCGGGGGATGCGGTTGGAAGCACAATTTTCACCGCCGTTTGCCAGCGGCTTGCTCCCAGAGCCAGGGATCCGGAACTCAGGGACTTGGGCACATTGCTCAGTGAATCTTCCGCAATGGAAAAGATAACCGGAATCACGGCAAATCCCATCATGAAACCCACCACCAGGGAGTTTCTTTGGGTATAGGTGGCTCCGGTAAATTCCGGCCACCAGAGTCGAAAGTCCACCACCCGCTCACCCGTGTCGGGATTGGTCACCACAAAAAGGATTTCCTCGGCGAGGGGACCCGCCTTCCAGCACAGAATGCAGGTGAGGAGGATTACAGGAGATAATAACAGGAATTCCAATCCCGAGGGCATTCGGGTGCGGACGCGTTGGGGCAACCGCCCCCAGCACCATGCGCAGGCCAGTGTTGCGCAGGGAACCCCGATTAAAACGAGCATCAGGGAAGGGACACGCGTATCCAGCAGAGGGGCCAGCCACAAAGCGGCCATAAAACCCAGGACCACCGATGGCAGCGACGCCATTATTTCCATGGTTGGTTTTACATGATCCCTCCACCTGGGATGCAAAAATTGAGAAGTGTAGAGAGCGGCCAAAAGAGCGATGGGGGCTGCAAACAAAATGGCATAAATGGTGCCCTTGATTGAGCCCAGAATCAGTGGAAGCAGTGAAAGCTTCGGTTCGAAGTCGTCGGTTCCGCCGGTGGATTGCCAAATGTGATCGGGCTCAGCCTGACCCTCATACCGGATTTTTCCCAAAAACGCCTTCAGGCCTGCCTGGGGGTGGGGATCCCGCAATTGAAAGAGATGAAACGTTCCGGTGCTGTCGAGGAAACCCAGACGATCATATTTCTCCCCGATGATCCCCATGAGGATCTCGAATTCAAAATCCCGTTGCCAGCGAATCGACTCCGTAGTGCTGAAACGTAGCGAAGCGTGATGTTTGCCCACCAGCAGGAAGCTCTTGTTGCGAACACCGGAAAAATAGCCTTCCGGTAGTTCCGGCATAGGTTCAAATTCCTTGGTCTTGGCATAGAGGCGTTTGCCTTTGTCCTGGTCCAGGGAAAGACTGTAAACCCGATTTCTCCCCCCGTAACCGGTAAATACGGCCGAGGCGTCCCCTAAAAGAAAATCCGCCCCGCGAACCCGATGGTCGGGGAGGTCCCCAAAAGGCCGGAATCGTTGTCCCAGCTCCAGATTTCCTCCCCGATTAAAGAAAACAAATACTTCCCCGTTTTCCGCCGTGATCAGGACCAGGTCCCCTTCCGGAGCGACGTCGACCTGTTGAATCTCCTGGTCGATAGCTTCCGTCAGGTCAAACCGGGTCCCCGGCGAGATCTTTCCCCCTTTCCCAAAGAGGGAGCGTTTTTGCTCCAGGCTTACTGCCCGCACATGCCTGTTTCCTTCGGAATCCAGACACACCCCGACGGCCAATTTATTCGAATCGCCCTCCCCGTAATCGACAAATTGCACCCTTTCGCCAATTCCCGAAAGATCGAACCAATCCGAACTGCTTACATCCGGGTGAACCGTCCTGACGGAGAAGGAATCATACTCCGGCCGATAACTTATTTTGGCGAAGGCGAACTTGCCTGAATGCGAGCCCGCCACGAGCAGGCGTTTCTGGGAATTGTAGTGGATCGAAGATAGGGTTTCGCCCTCTTTGAAGACTTGGCTGTTTTCCAAAATTCCCCGGTCCCCTTGCAAATCGAGGTAGCGCAGGGAGCCGTTCTTTTGGATCAGGACCGGCAATTCCCCCCATTCATCGAGATCGACCGCCACGACCGAATCCACCGCATCGGTCAATTGGTGCCGGCTGAGTAGTTCGACCTTGGCTCCTTGAAAGAGCGGCGCGACCTGGAAGATAATGAAGACGAATATCCCCATGACAGCGGCAATGACGATCACTCCGCCCACTACGATGAAGTGGTTCATAAATTGGTCGAACCACCGAGTGCGCCGCGATACCCGGAACCTTTCGAGAGTCCTGTTGTGGGGCTGGGACTGATTTTTCATCCTGGGCCTACACTCCTCTGGTAGCGCGATGGGAGGTCGAAAACATATCTATTGCAGGGATGCAAAAGTCTTTGACGCAACCGAAGCCGGCAATGGAAAGTAACCTGCCTCCACTACAATCTCCTGTCCCTGGCGGGAAAGGACAAAACGAAGGAATTCATAGCTGAGGGCATCGATGGATTCACTGGGCCTCTTGTTGATGTAAATGTAATGCAGCCGAGCGAGGGGATAATCACCGGAAAGACAGTTTTCCAGTGACGGTTTCACCAGTGAGTCCCCGTTTTCCCCCAAGGTCAGGACCTTCACCCCGGATGTTTTGTGACCTATGCCGGAATAACCCAAACCATAGAGATCGACCGCCACACCCTGCACCACGGTGGAGGAACCCGGTTGTTCCTTAACGCTGGCCCGGTAATCCCCTTTTTTCAGAGCTACCTGTTTGAAAAACCCGTAAGTACCCGAAGCGCTGTTTCGACCGTAAAGACTGATGCTGCGGTCTTCCCATCGCCCCTTCAAGTTGACTTGACCCCACCTGTCGATGGGGGTGCTGCCAGCTTTGAATGTGTTCGAGAATATGCTGTCGACCTGTTGCATGGTCAGCCCCTCGATCGGATTGTCCTTGTGGGCGAACACGGCCAGAGCATCGATGGACACACTGACCTGGGTCGGCTTGTATCCAAAGGCGTATTCGAAGGCATCGATCTCCAACGACTTCATTTCCCGGCTCATGGGGCCGATTTGAGCCGTCCCTTCGATCAAGGCTGGCGGTGCGGTGGACGATCCTTTCCCTTCAATTTGTATGTGCACATTGGGGTAAAAGGCGCGAAAGGATTCAGCCCAAAGCGTCATCAGAATATTCAAGGAATCCGAACCCACCGAGTTGAGATTGCCAAATACCCCCGACACCGGTTCATAGGCGGGGAGTTCCTCCTCCACCGTCCCTTGGACCGTAGGGAAGGAAAGCGCCAAAAATGTGGCGATAAGGTTTATGGTTTGCCTTTCTGTCAACGGGGTAGGTTCTCTAAGCTGGCGGGGTCGGAAGCCAGAGGTTTTCGATAGTATAGCGGTGAAATGTTAAATAATTGTGTAAAACAAGTAAAAATTGTATAAAAGAAGGTTGCCGCCACACCCCCCTTTCCCATTAGGCAAACTTGAATATTGGTGGTAGACTGGCAGAGGTTATCTGGGAAATCCATACATTGAAATGCCAAAAATTTGCCAATTACTCCGTCCTCGCCATTGCATTATTCCAATACCCGGCCTTTCCCAAAAGGCTTCTGTTCCGGGTTCAAACCCAGGATTTATCCTTAACTTTCCGTTGACTCGCCCGTCCTGCATCGTACTGTTCCACATATCCAAGCTGGGGTCCTGAAGGCGCATTGCCTGTCCTTTGGGCCCGCAAGCTCGATAATGCCTAGCTTTTAAATCGCACTTAATGAAAAAACCTGTCCCCAATTTGCGGGTTTTGGCCGTCCAAACGGTTTTTGTGCTGACTGCCCTGTTGGTTTCTCCCTTCACCCTTCAGGCATCCAAGGAAATGGATGCGCTCCTTAAAGTCCTCCTGCAACGCAACATCATCACTAAGGAGGATGTCGACGCCATCAAGGCCGAGGCCGCCGCCATTGTGGAGGAGGCCAAAGAAGCGGAGCGGCAACCCGCTCAACCGGAGGTAGTGGAAGTTCCCGCCCCCGCCGCGCCGGAAAACCCTATTCAAATTTCAGATAAGGTGGATTCCGTCAACCTCTATGCCAATGCCCGCATACGCTACCACCACCAGGAACTGACCTTCCACGAGGGACTGTTGCCGGCCACGGCGAAACAAGTGCAGCGCCGGACGCGTCCTCTTTATCGACTGAAGCTTGGTTCCGTCACCCAATTCAAGGATAGCCCGTTATCTTTCGGAGCCCAGTTGGAAACCGCGACTACCAATGACTCCACCAATGCCGATTTCGGCGGATTTTGGGACAAGCTGGGCGGAGGCATCAATGTCGGTCGTCTATACCTGAATTACCAGGTCGATGATGATTTCCTCGTCACCGTGGGAAAGCATCAGGGAATTTACAAGTTGCCCAATATGCTTTGGGGCGGGGACATGAACCCCGAGGGCATTAGCGAGACCTGGACCATGGGGCCGGCTGTCATACATGCCGGCCAATACCTGATCGATAATGAGAACGAGTCCAAAACTACTTTGAATGACGGCGATGTCGGCGATGACTACATGTTTATTCTCCAGGCCGTTTTGAGTCTGGGTGACTTGACCGTGGCCCCTCTCTACATGACCTCGATAGGGGATGGCCAGTCGATCTATCCGGAGCGCGGTTCGTTTTCCGGAGTCAACTCCCTGCCGTATTTTCGCAACTTCGATGTCGGTTTGCTGATTGGGGACTATGACATGGGCCCGGGAAAAATTTTCGGGGCTCTGGGCAGAAATTTTGAAAATAAAAGCCTTCAGAGTAATCTCGCATCCCCCTTCTACGATGCTACCCGGAGCGGGGAGGACCGCGGCAACTTGGCTCAGTTGGGTTATCAGCATGGCGCGGCCAGACTGAAGGGTCAGTCGCAATGGTCGGTCGAATACCGCTATATCGAGGGAGCGGCCTATTCCCCGAATCTGACGGATCCCGACTGGTCGAGGGGCATGCTGAACCAATCGGGCTTAATCCTGAATTATAAATACCAGTTAACGGATTTTCTCCAATTCGGCGCGACCTTCATGGAAGGTAGCGTGATTGATGAGGAATACTATTCCCGGGCATCCGGAATTACGGAAAGCGATCTCATTCTGATTGACGCCATGTTGTCGTTTTAGGCCGCATTTCTCACAAACAGCCCGCATTTTGGAAATGCGGGCCAGTGTCGCACAGCGCACACCAGGTTGGAATGGACAACAATTAACGAACCCCGTTGGGGTCAATCCTTGCAATTTTGACGTCGCTTGCGATGTTGAAATTCTAGGTTTGACCCCTTACCACCGCGACCTGCGCGACGCTGGGCTCCGGAGTTTAACGCCGTTGGCGTAAAAGCCAGATGTTGGAATCCCGCATCCTTTCCCGGCCAACTTGACGGGAGGGGGTTTCTTCTCTGCACTTGGGGCAAATGTTCGTGGACGAGGCGACAGTAGAATTTTGCGCCGGTAACGGTGGAAGCGGTTGTGTGAGTTTCAGAAGAGAGAAGTATATTCCCTTCGGCGGGCCCAACGGTGGCGATGGAGGAAAGGGTGGAGACATAGTGTTGGAAGCGGACGAAAACGTGGGCGACCTGACCGCCTTTCGCTTCAGGCATGATTTCAAAGCCAGGAATGGCGAGCCCGGCAAGGGCAGTGATGCCCATGGCCGGTCCGGCCCGGACCTGAAGCTCAAGGTGCCGATGGGAACCCTTGTGGTGGATCTGGATACGGGAAGGGCCGTTAAGGAGTTGCTTGGCCATGAGGAGAGATTTGCCATATGCAAGGGCGGAAAAGGGGGCCGGGGGAACACCAGTTTCAAGAGCTCAACCAATCGGGCTCCCAATTGGGCCCATCCCGGGGAGGAGGGCGAAAGCGGCCAATTTCGTCTGGTCCTCAAAGTCATTGCCGATATCGGGTTGGTCGGGTTTCCCAATGCGGGAAAGTCTTCCTTGACCAATCTGATTACCAAGGCTCATCCCACCGTGGCGGAGTATCCCTTTACCACTTTGCATCCCCACCTGGGAGTCATCGAGTACCCGGAAACGTATGACCGATTACTGCTGGCGGATATCCCCGGTCTGACCAAGGGAGCCAGCGAAAACAAGGGTTTGGGCCACCGTTTCCTGAGGCATATCGAACGGTGTAAGCTGCTCTGCCTCATGGTGGATATGGCCGGTGTGGACGGACGCAATCCGGGTGATGACTACCGGGACCTGTTATCGGAACTGGGAAACTATGATCCCAGGCTGTTGCATAAACCGCGGTTGGTCGTGGCCAACAAAATGGATGAGGATGCGGCCTCGGACAATCTGGAGGAGTTCAAAAAGAACCACTGCGCATCCGTCTCGCCCATATCCTGTTTGAGTGAGGAAGGTATACCGGAACTCCGCAAAACGTTTCTCGATGCAATGACCGTCGAAGCGTAGCGGAGTCGACCGATTCCAAGCGCCATTCAGGTTTGACCCCTTCCCACCGGGATGTCCAAGGCTAACCGATAATCTTGCCGTTTTGATAAACCGTCCTCCCGGCTACGATCGTTTCATCGATTCTACCGGTGAGTTCCTCTCCCAGCCAGGGTGAATTCTTCGACTTGCCCAGCAATGTTTCCTCCTCAACCGCCCAATTTGCCCAAGGGTCGAGGATGATGACATCCGCTTGGGCCCCCTCGGAAAGCGTTCCCGCGGGCAGATCGAGCAATTCGGCCGGTTTGTAGGTCATCAGCCCGATCATCTCCGGCAAGCTCATCCCAGCCTCCTCGCACAGAACCTCCCGGCAGACGGCAAAACAGGTCTCCAACCCGACGACGCCAAAAGGGGCGTAATCGAATTCCCGGTCTTTCTCGTAGTTGGTATGAGGGGCGTGGTCGGTTGCCAGTATATCGAGGGTTCCGTCTTTTATCCCCTTGATGAGCGCCTGACGATCCTCCTCCGTCCTCAGAGGGGGATTCATTTTAAAATTGGTATTGTAATCTTGGATGCAGGCGTCTGTCAGAGCCAGATGATGGGGAGTCACTTCGGCTGTGACCTCGACTCCCCTCTGCTTGGCCCGGCGCATGACTTCGACCGCTCCGGCGGAGCTGATGTGCTGCATGTGGATGTGAGCCCCCGTCAGTTCGGCGAGCAGGGTATTTCTTGCCACAATGATATCCTCGGCCGTAGATGGCCAACCCATCAAACCCAACCTCAGCGACATTTCCCCTTCATTCATGACCCCGCCTTCCGTCAGGTTCATATCCTGACAGTGGTCCATGATGGGGAGACCGAACATGGAGGCATATTCCAGAGCCCGGCGCATGATTTCGTTGTTTTGCACACAGTCCCCATCATCGCTGATGGCCACCACACCGGCCCGCTTCAGGCTGCCGATTGGGGCCAAACGTTCACCCTTTCGCTCCACCGTTATGCAACCGGTGGGGTATACATTGACCACGGCGCCTCGCAGGGCCGCATCGACGATGTATTGAATGGTTCCCGCGTCGTCGGCCGGGGGATTGGTGTTCGGCATGCAGACCACAGTGGTAAAACCACCGGCTGCGGCCGCCCACGAGCCCGTTTCAATGGTTTCCTTATGGGTTTGCCCGGGTTCGCGAAAGTGGACGTGGATGTCGACCAAACCCGGGCATACCACCCGATTGGAGGCATCGGTAAGCCTGGCGGATTTTGCCTCCTCAACAGAAATCGAACCCACGATCTTTCCGTCCTTGATGAACAAATCCCCCACCTCGTCCCGCTCGTTCTTCGGATCGATGATGCGGCCGTTTGAAATGATCCTGATTTCCTTCATTTGTCGGCGGAATCCAATCCCGACACGGATCCACCACTGCATAGGTACAGTACAGCCATTCGGGTTGCTATCCCATTGGTCACCTGCTCAAGTATGACGGAATGTTCCGAATCGGCTAGATCCGAGTCGATTTCAACCCCCCGATTAATGGGCCCCGGATGCAGGATGATGGCATTGGGTTTCAACCAGGAGGCTCGCAGTTTGTTTAAACCGAACATGCTGGTGTACTCGCCCGTGGAAGGGAAATGGGAAGTAGTCTGGCGCTCGTGTTGGATCCGCAAAAGCATGACCGCATCCGCTTCGGCCAGGGCGGTCCGGAGGTCGTGAACCACTTTGACCCCGAGAGATTCGAATCGGTTGGGGACCAGGGTGGCTGGTCCCGCCACCGTAACTTCCGCGCCCAACTTGGTGAGGGAAAAAATATTCGATCTGGCCACCCTGCTGAAAAGAATGTCTCCAAGAATGGTAATCTTTTTACCTTCCAGGCGGCCCAGTTTTTCCTTCATGGTAAAGCCATCGAGTAAGGCCTGGGTGGGGTGTTCATGGGCTCCGTCCCCTGCATTTATGACCGGGATGTCCAAAATTCCGCTCAAGTACTTGGCCGAACCTGCGGCCGAGTGCCTGAGAATAATCATATCGGCGTTCAAGGCGCGAATATTCATGGCCGTGTCCCGGAGAGTTTCCCCTTTGACGAAGCTGCTGGCGGCCGCGTTCAGGGAGATGACGTCGGCGCTCAACCGAGTGGCGGCCATTTCAAAGGCCAGCCTGGTCCGGGTGCTCGGTTCCAGAAAGAGATTGACGATGGTTTTCCCCCTCAAGGTCGGGACCTTTTTTACCGTCCGGGCCAGAATGCGCTTAAAACCTGCCGTTACCTGAAACAGAGTTTTCAGCTCCTCCCTGCTCAGAGGTTCGATGGCGATCAGGTCCTTGCGGTTCCATTTCATGGTCAGTTTGTAATGGCAATGGAGTCGGGCAGGTCCGGGTCGTTGTTTATGGAAACCTCCACCCGTTGATCCGAATGCGCCTCCAACCTCAAACCAACATAATCGGGCTGGATAGGCAAGCAGCGTCCACCTCGTTCGACCAAGACCGCCAATCGCACGCAATCGGGCCTGCCCTGGTCGAAAATTTCGTTCAAGGCGGCGCGAGTGCTACGACCGGTAAAAATGACGTCGTCGACCAATATGATAGTGCGATCGTCCACGTCGAAGGACAGGTTGGAAAAGGCCTGAATATTGGGAACCGGATTGGAGGAAATATCATCGCGGTGAAAAGAAATGTCGACTACACCGCAGGGCAGGGTCCTCCCCAAATGGTCCGAGATCATCCGGGCCAATCGCCTGGCCAGCCCATTACCGCCTTGGGCAATTCCGATTACGGCCAGGTTTTCCGAATCCTGGTGCGCTTCGGCCAATTCGCGCGCCAGCCTTTGAATTGCCGCTTCGATCGCCTCGGCCGAAGGCTGTTCGGGGGATTTCATGGTGCCAAGATAGAAGAACAATTCCCCTATGGTGCAACGACTTTTCCTAACTTTTTGGGGCCAGGCTTTTTTCGATACGGGCCTTGGATAATCGGCCCGAATGCCCCGACCAGACAACCCTCCCTTCCGCATCGACAATAACGGCATAGGGAATATGGGTTACTTTGAGGGCCCTGCCAAATTGGGCATTGCTATCCACCCCCACGGGGTAGAGGAGTTCTTGGGAGCGGATGTATTCCCTTACGTGTGGCAAGGGTTCCCGGGTCAAGGCGACAAATTGGATGCCGGTTCCCTCAAGTTCACCATACAGGCTGTTCAGGTCGGGAAACTGTGCCACGCAGGGGCCACACCAGGAAGCCCAGAATTCGATGACCAATGGTTTTCCCGATTGCGGTCTGTCCCCCTGTACCATGGTGAACTCGTAGTTCAACAAACCGGCCTCAGCCAGTGCGGCCGGGTTTTTCCTTCCGCAACCGGCCAGGGTTAAAGCTGCGGCGAGGATGCTGATGAGGTGGACCGATTTCATGAGGGCAAGCTCAACCAGTTTTTCACCATTTCGAAGTTCTGCCGACATTCTTCGGCCGGATTTTTGTCAAACCGATGGTGCTCGATGGACAGGATCCCGTTAAATTTTATTTCCTTCAACTTTGCCACGCAATCCTCCAAGGGGATGCACCCTTTGCTGTAGAGGCAGGTGGTAGCTTCCTCGGTGGATTTAATGTTTTTTAATCGAACCATCTTCAGGTTTGGGGCGAGGGCTTCAAAGGCATCCATCAGGTCGACGCCCATCCGGTGAAACCAGGCTGTGTCAATGGCCGCGCCGATGATATCGTGGTTGTCGTAGCCGATCCTTCGCAACATGGAATCGGTGTCTCTTTCGCGGCGGTTTACCAGGGCGATTTCCAGATTGTATCGACGCAGAATTTCTACCGCCACTTCGCGGTTTGCCGCCAGAAAGGGCGCGGAACCGGTCAGCAACCGGACTTCAATGGCGTTGGCCAAGCGGCATGCGGCTTCGAATTCCAATCGGTTTTCACCCCAGTTTCCCGTCATGCTGGAAATTTTCATCCCGTGTTTGGCAATGAGCGAGTTGGCTATCTTGGTGTGATCTTTTGTCGCCCAGGCCCAATGGAGATGAGCCATCCAAAGATCGATGGCCTGGAACCCCAGGTCCTTGATTTCCCTCAACAGGGCATTGAATCGCTTTCGGAAAGTGTCGATGGGACGAAAATAGTCGTTGGTCGCATTGTTCCCCTGGTACCAACCCTCCGTAACCTGATACCCGAGTTCCCGGCCCACGAAATTTGCCGTAATGAACGAAATGGAATTCATCCCATGCTCCTTTAAACCTTCCTCTCGTATCCCAGCAAGACTTGTTCCCAGGTCCTTTCGAAATTATCAATTAGATAATGGGGCGATCCAACGATTCCTTTTCGCTGTCTTCAGCCCTCACATTTCCCGCTTTGAGTAGGCCGATTTCCCGCTTCAACGTTTCCATGGCGGCAATGATGTCCGCGCTGTGCAGAACGAAATTTGCCCCGGCCTCGATCCACCTTTGTTCCAGATCCAAGGCATCGCTGCCCATGACGCAATGGATACCTGCACCCACTCCGCTGGACCGCGCCTTTCCAATGATTTGGCGAACAGCCTTGTCGAATTCGGGGTTTCGGTAATCTTGCGGCATGTCCAGGCTGCAACTTAGATCGTGCGGCCCGATTAGTATCCCATCCACGCCCTCTACGTCGAGTATCTCATCCATCTTTTGTATGCCCTCGACGCTCTCGATGTTCAGGATAAGGGTGTTTTGCCAGTTCCGCTTGGCCAAGTGCTTTTCCAGTTTTGGGGAGGGCGACTCTTTGTTGGACAGAAATCCTTGCAGCTTATTACCCTTGACCGGGTTCAGCTTTACGGCGCCGACCATGTCCCGCGCTTGTTGGGGCGATTCGACGTAAGGCGCAATTATTCCCCTGGCCCCGCCATCCAGAGCCCGGGTAGCCAGAAAAGGATCCGGGGAAAGTATGCGTACGATAGGGTAGAGACCGTAGCCCCGGTAGGTGTGGCACATCCAGGCCAGTTTCTCCCGGTCCAGGGCAATGTGCTCGGTGTCGATGAAGACAAAATCGAGACCGAGTTTTGCCATATTCTCCGGCCAGAGGGGGGGAAGGCGAAACAACCAGGGTACCGTAGAGCCTATCCCCCTGTCGGAGTCGTTCTGAAAAGCTTTTTTTCATCGTAATAACCGGGATTGGGAATCTCAGTCAGGCATATCTCCAGATTTGAAATCATGTAACAACAGAACTGATTTTTGCAGCAATCAAGGCTGCTGTATTTGATTGGGCCGAGACCCTCTTACCTTCGGTCTTTGACCTCAGTTTATCGACTGCGTTGCCATCTTCCATATTATTCGAGTAGAGCATTTACTTCTTTTAGGAGACGAGGCAGATACACTTCCATTGTCTCCCAGACAATTACTTCGTCGACCGCATCATAACCATGGATCAGCCTGTTTCGCATACCAACAATATCGTTTCCGAAATCGATCTGTTCAAAAATGCCAGGATCGTCGTCTCTAATGCGTCGAAGGGCTTCTCCAATCACCTCGAATTTTCGCTCAACCGCTGAACGAACCAGATCATCCGTTGCAAAGGCCTCAAAAGATTTTTCCTTGGTAAAGGATAATATTGCGACAACTGCCGCTTGAACGTCGTAGAGGCATTTAATCGTGAGATCTTTCATAGACGATCTCCTTTTGCCGCAGGACGGTTTGGCGAAAATAGGGATTCTTTAATGAACGATTCGTGAGCAATTCGACCGGTTTCCCCAGTGCGGATTCCAGTGACTCAGCCAATCCGAGAAAATCCTTCAACAACCGCCCGCGACTCGGCTGCCCAAATTCTACCAGGAAATCGTAGTCTTTTGCATTGCCTTCATCCAACAACGCGGATCCAAACAATTCCAGACGCTCCACGTGGTATCGCTTACAGATAACATCAACCGCTTGCTGTTTTTTTAGTCCGGAGATCACTGGTTTCATGATAAAGTGAATTCAAAAGTTTAATGGGTTCTCAATCAAGGTTGATTTGGTGACCCCATCCCCGCCTACTTCGAATTACACCATGACCTGGATTGATTGGACCATCCTGCTTTGCTACTTGGGCGCCATCCTTGCCATGGGCTTTTATTTATCCGGAAAACAGAAGGATGAAAATTCCTTTTTTCTGGGCAACCGGAGTATGCCTTGGTGGGCGGTGACGGTTTCCATCGTGGCGACCTCCCTCAGCGCCGGAAGTTTCGTCGGACTTCCGCAAGTGTCTTTCAAGGGGGATTTGACCTTTCTTCTGATACCCATGGGAAGCACTATTGGAGGGATATTAGCGGCTGTTCTGATAATTCCAATATTGTACAGAGCCAACACGCTGACCATCTATGGATATCTGAGAGGGCGTTACGGGCCAAAAACAGAAGTGGCCTGTTCCTGGTTTTTCCTGGTTGGAATCTTATTGGCTCAGGGCGCCAGACACTTTATCGCGTCCATTGTCGTATCGCTCATGCTGTTCGGGTCCTCCGATACGGCCTACCTGCTGATTTCCATCATAATCCTTGGCATTATTGCCACCATTTACACCGCGGCGGGGGGCATCCATGCCGTTATCTGGACGGATGTGATGCAGGTGGTAATTTTGACCCTGGCAGCTCTCTTCTGTATCGGGTTTCTGTTGTGGCAGGTACCGGTTGGGATTCCGGAAATGGTGGACGCCCTCAAGACGGCCCCTGAAGGCAATAAATTGCAATGGTTCAATGCGGAGTTCGATCTTTCTGTTACCTACACCGTGTGGACGGGACTGATTGCCTACATGCTGATGAACATCGCTCAATACGGTTGCGATCAGGATATGGTGCAACGAATGATGACCTGCAAATCGGCCCGCAAGGCAACCTGGTCTATGATCCTTTCCCGAGTGATTTCCTTTCCCATAGTCGTTCTGTTCCTGATCATTGGCCTATTGCTTTATCTCTTCTATTCCCGGCCGGATCTCATGGGAGGGTCGATGCCGACAGATTTGGTGACCGATACCAGGAATGTATTCCCTCAGTACATTCTCGCCCATCTACCGCGGGGGGTAGTCGGGCTGGCGGTAGCTGGGATGCTCGCCGCCTCGATGAGTAGTTTTGATTCGGCGGCCAATGCCATGGCCAGCACGATTCAGGGAAACCTCCGAAAACAAAATGAACAGAACAGGAATGGATCCGTCGAAGCGAGGGCTTTGTCCCTCTTGCAGTCTCGGCATACCGTCTATTGGATGGGGGGTGGCCTTACCCTCTTTGCCATTGTGGCGGTCTTACTGCAG
>CBDCNU010000028.1:0-304655 GCA_965219475.1 Opitutales bacterium
TCCGATGATATCAACGTTGTCTTTAATGGTGTCGACAACATTACCATCCATAATCTGCATATGATAGATATCATAAACCAGTTTCATGTTTGGACTCTTGAAGCTTCGTACGAGTTCGACGGCTTCAGCGGTGCTGTCTAGATAGAAACCAGCGTGATCGACGACTGTGTTCAATGGTTCAACCAGCAAGGTGAAGTTCATCTTCTCAGCGATTTCGAGCGCACGTCCAAAGGCTTTGTCCATGTTGGCGCGCATTTGAGAACGTGTTAAGCCATCAACCAGTGTGCCGGACATGATTACCGCAGAGTGACAATCGATTTTTTCGGCAAAATCAATCATCTTGTGAACCTGTTCGATGAACTTCTCATGGTCATCCGGGTTCACCGGACAGCCGCCAAAAAGCCCATCCCATGCATTGAGCACAAAGCCGGCCACTGTTACACTGGTTTCTTCACATACCTGGCGCAGGACTTCGGCGACCTTCGGCATGCCCTCGTCGATGGTGCTACCGTTCCAGGTGCCTTCTGGATGCCAAAATTCAACAGAGTCAAATCCCAACTGCGAAATCTTACGTATACGTTCATCATATGGTAAGTCGGTAAAGAAACATTCTAAGCATACATCATATCGTGCCATGTTTTAACTCCTTTGCTCTGTGATTGATTGGACTACGTTGAGTTGTTTTCATTTTTTCAAAATTCCGGCTATTCTATTTGCCACACTGAATCGGCCTAATAGAGTACAGGACTATTTTCTGTGGTTTCGTGTACCATAAGGTAAATCTGTTCTTAGCGCTCAACCCGTGCGTCGCCCCAGGTTACATGGTCGCCATTGAGGCCATCACCTCCATCGCTACTGCGTAGTGTCAGGATCTTCACACCGGAAATATCGACACTAATCGGGAGCGCGGAATCGCCTTCCGTCATAACTGCGGAACGGAACAATTCTTTACCGTCGCCTTCTACGATGAACTCGGAAGTCCCGGTGAACACCTTGCCGAATTTCGCGGGTTTAGGCATGTCGAGCATACCGACGTCAGCAACAAAACGTTTGAACTGTCCGTCGATGTCGAAGGTGGCCAGGCCAGGCGCGTGGAACGCGATTCCCTTATCATAGAGTTGATCTTTAATACGCACAGCCGAGGCATACCACAACAAGGAAGAGTGGTCCCAACCGAACACCATATCGCCAACCTGTGTTTCAGTGCAACGTCCTCTCATATCGGATACATACACGCTCTGACCTTCTGGAATTGGGTCAAAACGGAATGGCAACGTGAGATCGGTAGGTGCAAACAACTTGGTCATACGACGGTCTTCATCAGCATTGTATACAGGGAATGGACGTCCAACTTCAGGACCTTGCTGGTCAGTAACCTGGCCTGTAAGTTTGTAATTAGCCACTAACCATGCGCCAATGCGAGCCTCGTTTTCAAGAGTGCTGCAAACAAGCTCGATATCGATTGCATGTTTACCTACTGGCACGTTAATCAGAGCCCAGTTCTGAGTAATGACCTTACCTAAGCGCTCATGGAAGATATCCTCAACCTCTTTACCATCGATCAAAACAACCGGTTTTGTGACTGGGTTACCGCTAATTGTCCCCAACATCAACTGAATCTGTCCACCAACTGCTGTTGATGGCACAGTGACGTCACCCTCTAAATGAGAGGCTCCGTCACGAGACTTGAGTTTGAGGCGTCCCTTTGGTGTTTCGTCTAAGACTGATTCATCAAGAACTACCAGACTGTTCGACTCATCAACTGTCCAACGTCCGGCTGGTGTCAATTCCTTAAGCTGTCTTGACTCGGTCAAGACTTCCAACATCATTACCGCATAATCCTGAGCAGGAATCTTAACTTTGGCGCCAAAGCTAACTTTTTCGTACGTCTTACGGTATGGGTATACGACGTTAACATAGAGCTTTTCGTCGGTTGGTGTCAGGCCGAGAGACTCGTCTAGCACCAATGGATAGTCTTCAGCGTTAATAAATGGATTACGCAATACTACAACTGCACGCCCTTTACTGTCGCCGTGGCTGTAGCCATAGAGCTCACGATCTTTGGGCTCACCACCAATCAGACGGTAATCGCTATAGATACCCTCGTTAGCCTTAGTCCAATTGGCCACTTCACCCAAGAACTTTAGTCCACCACGTGACTCTTCAAGCGTAGGCATGTCACCAGAAATAAGGCTTACTGCTGTCGCGCCGCGACCAGGCAGAGCCATCACAAACTCATCTTCCCAACGCTCTGAGTAGGCCTCGCCTTTCAAGAATACGTTATCAATGAGCGTATCTGCGCGAACCTGAGTACCGTATAGGTCCTCAGCCCAGAGAGGGAACTGACGTTCCACGCGACGATGCTCCTCGAATACCTGGATGTCGCGAACCGTAATCAATTCGTCGCGTACCCAAGGGGAAGGGATACCAGCGGCTACTGTGTCACCGACTACTGTGTGTACCCCATCAACCTGAACCAACCACCAAGGGCTTGCCCACTCAGCGCAGACAAAGAAATCAATAAGAATCTCGGGATTAATTTCACGAAGCGATTCGTAGATTGCAAACTCGTTCTCTACGACACGTTCCGTTGAGAATACACCTGCTTCATCGCCTTTGCCTACCAGGTGTCCGTGGCCAGGTTCGTTGCAGCCGACGCCCTGCCCCCAGTACATTCCGTCGAAGTTGACAGAGGCCATGTTGTGTTCGCGTACGATGTTTTCCATGCGCTTTTTTATAGCGGCATAGTAGATCGGACCCGCAAGGCAATAGGCGCGATTGTGCTGGAGCTCATACCCTTGAGTCTTGCCCCAATCGTGAGTGGAGGACGTGTAGATGCAGGAAAAGCTAGCCCAGAAACCAACATCCGTTCCTATAGACGCAAGCGCATCGGAAGTCTTTTTCCATGTGTCTGGTTCTATTGGGACAAAGAGGCCATCGTTTCGATAGAAAGGCACGTCGTATGTAAATGATGAGAAGTTGAATCCGGTTTCTTCCTTCATCCTCTTCATGCTGTCGAACTGCTTTTGCGCACGATCGATGCGCGAAGGCGTAAGTACGCCTTCTGAGTAGTTCGTGCGAGTATTGATAATGAGGTAACCATTCCAATAAAGGCTCATCTGTGGGGCTGGTTGCCTCTGCGGGAGGGTGGTTACGTAGTCCATGAAGGACTGCTTCACGTTGGCTTTGCCCGACTCAGCGCCACACATTACGGCCCGTTTGGTCTGATAGCTTTCGCCAGGAGCGATCTCGAAACCAGGGTGGTGGCGAAGGAAAATATAGCCATCCTCAGTCACGCTGCTTTTGGTGGCAGGAAACTCCGCGCCGGTCCAGAGGGACTCAGTATAGACAGGCTGGCCCCAATCGGATAGTTGAGGAAACGTGTTCTTAACGGCGAACGTGATTTTTTCTCCGGCAACCTTCAGATGTTCCAATTCAACGGTCCGCAGCAGTAGTGCTTCTTTGCCGGTGTTGATGAATTGGATCTGCTTATAGGCCCAGAGTTGCTTGCCACCGGTGTACGTGATTTCCGCAGTCAACGAAAGCGCGGCGTTATGCAATTTAGCGATGGCACCGGTTTCAGTTCGATCGAGCGTACGCAATTCAAAGTCGTCACTGGTCACCGTTTGGCCATCGGCATAGGTGATCACGAATTCCGGCCCACGGGTCTGCAAGACTTTGCCCGTCAGTCGATTTTGGATTCCGGTCGTCTTCAATGTTCCTTCCACTGTCGTTAGGGCGCGTTGCATGGTCGGAGTCTGGACCATCACCTCCGAGGTGGTGCCGTAAGCGGTCGAACAAAGTGCGACAAAAATGCAAACTGTGCCTGTGAATATTCTAAACATATCATTCCTCATTTATTGGGTTCCTTTCACCTAAAATAGACGATAAGAAATTCAATTGTTCCGACTTGATTCGTGGGGTTTGGGGGTTACCTGAACGCGAAGGACGGAAAGAACCTGCGGATCGATGTCCATCAGGTTGATTTTCTTGTACGCATTAATATTCTTACCACACACGCGATCCGGAAACCATGGCTGGAACTGGAAATAACATGAACAATCCTGCATACGAGTTCGCCTTGGCGTTGATGATACCTGATCGACGTAGAGATCCGGGTCGAAGGCGAACTACTCTACCGTACACCCAACCGGTTGGGTGGGAAAATACCATAGCTTTGTCCAATGGCAATATTACATCGCCGAAGTTGCCGATATACTCCTATCGGCATCACCTGTAGCATGAGCCGAAAGGGCAACTGCTGGGGCAATGCCTGCATGGAGCGCTTCTTCAGCAGCTTGAAAAGCGAATGGGTAGGCGATGCCATTTACTCAACATACGAATCGGCTACAACAGCCATCTTCGAATACATCGAAGTCTTCTACAACGCAAAACGACGACACCAAGCTCTCGGCTATAAAACACCAATTCAGTACGAGAACGACAACCGGTACAAAGAAACGTTAGCAGCATGATTTCCCGTTTGGACTGTCCTCTTTAAGTTGAGCATTACAGGGGCGTGATCTGCACTTCCGAAGCCCTACGGGCAGGAATCCATCCATGCACGCTGTACGCGCTACGAGACAGCAATATCCTGGAACGGATATCTCGCGGTCTCTATCGTCTGGCCGAGGGGCCGTCGCTTTCTAATCCGGACCTGATCACGGCAGCAGCTTGAAATCTGGCATAAAACCCATGATCCGAAATGCAGTGAATCCTTCCGCGTACCTGCAACCTGTCTGCATACCTCGGAACTGTGCCGTGACACGGCATAGTTCAGGAAGGCTTTCCTCGATAAACTCACCCATCCACCCGGTTTGGCTCTCGTGTTTTTTCAAGGCCTCGATCTTCTGCTCGAAAAACTCGGTGATGTCCACGTAGGCTTCCGGCATGAAGTTTACGCCGTTGGCGGTGTCCCAAAAGAACACCGAAGGTTTCTTGGTGATCGGCGCTTCGTCGGCCGGTATCAGCTTGGATGGAAGACCCAAGATCACTCTGGTTACCAGCTTGCCGATCATGGTGTGGTCGGTGCTGGGATCATCCAGGGAATGCGTCAGCACTACGTCTGGATTCGCCCACCTGATTGCGTCGAGCACAGCACGCCGCGTCTCCGGCGTGTCAAACAGAAGCTGATCATCGAATCGCAAGAAGCGGACCTCTGCCCCGAGGACTTGCGCCGCAGCCTTTTGTTCGGCTTCGCGAATTGCGGCGATTTCCTCTCTCGAAGATGCAGTGTTCGAGCCGATGTTTCCGCTGGTGGCCATGGCGATGCGCACATCATGTCCCTGTGCTTTGTACTTGAGCAAGGTGCCGGCGCAGAAGATTTCGATGTCATCAGGGTGTGCCCCGAAGGCCAGAATATTCATTGTGTTGCTATCTCCTTGCTATTGGGTTTCTTACAGCTTGGTCTCTCTAATTCAATCGCCCTATTGGGCGTTTTTCCGAATCATCATTACGGCCGCCAGTTATCAAAACAGTGTCTTTCCCTGGCGGCCGCGTATCGCAATGACAAAGGATTCTCAGCGTTCGACCCGTGCGTCGCCCCAGGTCGTAATATCGAAGTAGACATCGTCGCCGCCGTTATTGGCTCGCAGCGTAAGCGTCTTCACGCCGGAAACGTCCACGCTGATCGGATGCGGCGGATCGCCTTCTTTCAATACGGGCGAACGGTACAGTACTTGCCCATCGCCTTCTACGATGAACTCGCAACTGCCCAAGATAGTTCTCCAGTCATAGGTGGCCACCGATGCGGCCGCTTCCGCTCCCAACTTGCTGTAATGCCTGACCGAAGCGGGTACGCCGAGCAACCCGATTTCGGCCACAAAACGTTTGTACTTGCCGTCGATATCAAAGGTGGCATGACCTGGTGCCCAGAAACCGATGCCCTTCTCATAGGTGCTTTTTCCGTCCCTTCCAATACGCAAGTCGGACGAGTACCACAACTCGGCGGAATGGCCCCAACCGAAATTTGTGCCATCCGGGATTTTGGTTTCCAGGCAGCGTCCTCTCAGATCGGACATGAACATCGACGAGTCATCGGAAATCGGGTCCAAACGGAACGGCAATTGGCGTTCGACGGGCTTAAACAGCGTCGTCATCCGGCGGTCCTCATCGGCGGCGAACACGGGAAATAGCTGTGCCGCCTGGGGAACTCGCCGATCTGTCAGCTGCCTTGCAAGCTTGTAATTTGCCACCAACCAGGCACCAATCTGAGCCTTATTCTCGGGACTGCTGCAAACCAACTCAATGTCGACTTGATGCTCACCAAGCGGCAGATTGATCAACGCCCAATTCTGTTTGATAATTTCTCCTCGACGTTCATGAAACTTGTAATCAGCCTCTTGCCCGTTCACCAGGACTAGCGGCTTCGTGACAGGGTGGCCGACAATCGAGTCTAACATCAACTGTATCTGTCCTCCGGTCGCTGTGGAAGGTACGGTCACTTTGCCCACCAAATGCAATGCTTCTTCTCTCGACTTGAGTTTGAGCTTTCCGTCAGGTGTCTCCTTAAGTACCGATTCGTCGTAAAGCACCAACTTGCCCGACTCGTCAACGCTCCAACGCCCCGCCGAAGGCACTTGGTCGAACTGCCTTGATTCGGTAAGGATCTCCAACATTAGTACCTGGTAATCCTGAACGGATATATCGACTGTTTCGCCAAAACTAACTTTCTCGAACGTCTTGCGGTAGGGATAGATGATATTGACACACAGTTTCTCGTCGGTCGGTTTCAAACCGAGAGACTCATCAAGTACCAATGGGAAATCGTCAGCGATGATGTATGGATTGCGCAAGGCCACGATGGCCCGTCCTTTGCCATCGCAGTGGCTGTATCCGTAAAGCTCAAGGTCTTTCGGCTCGCCGCCGAACAGATGGAAGTCGCGATATATGGCCTCGTTGGCCTTGGTCCACTTGGGTAATTCGCCCGCAAACTTTAATCCGCCTGGGGAACGCTCAATCGTATCCAGAGTCCAAATGACATTGTTGACCGTAATCGCTCCACGACCAGACAACGACATCACCAATTCATCTTCCCAACGCTCATGATAAGCTTCACCGAACATTAAAACATTGTCGATTAGCGTGCTTCCACGCATCTGAGTCCCGTAAAGATCCTCGGCCCAAAGGGGGAATTGGCGCTTCACACGCCGATGCTCTTCAAAGACCTGGATGTCGCGGACGGTGATCAACTCGTCTCGGACCCACGGTGAAGCAATCCCAGCGGCCACAGTGTCGCCGACCACGGTGTGCACGCCGTCGACCTGCGTCAACCACCATGGACTGGCCCACTCGGAGCAGACATCGAAACCGACGAGAATATCGCTTTGGATTTCGCGGAGCGACTCGATGATGGCGAGTGTATTTTCCACAACCCGCTCGGTGCCGTAAAGGCCCTGTTCCTCGCCCTCAGCCACCAGGTGTCCGTGCCCGGGTTCGTTGCAGCCAGCTCCCTGGCCCCAATACATACCGTCCATAGTGATCGAGCCCATGTCGTAGTCGCGCACGATGTCTTCCATGCGCTTCTTGATGGCGGCATAGTAATTCGGTCCGGCAAGGCAATAGGACCGTTCATGCTGGAGTTCATGACCTTGAGTCTTGCCCCAATCGTGGGTCGATGCCGAGTAGATACAGGAGAAGGTCATCCAGAAACCTAGCTTGGTACCCAAAGGCTCGACTGCATCGCGGATCTCTTGCCAAGTGTTGGGCTCGACAGGAACGAAGTGGCCTTCGGTTCGATAAAAAGGCACGTCAGTGCTAATCGACATGTAGCTGTATCCGGTCAGTTCCTTCATCTTTCGCATGCCCTCAAACATGTTTTGCAAATTCTCGATTCGAGTAGGTGCGACTACTCCTTCCTTGTAGTTGTCACGGGGAACCATAACCAGATAGGTGCGCAAGTAATGATTCAGCTTGGGGGCTTCTTGCCGCGGCGGGAGCGTGGCCACATAGTCCATAAACGCCTGCTTTACATCACCCGGCTCGGCGGCCCCTAGCACGGCCCGTTTCGTCTGATAGTTCTCGCCGGGGGCAATCTCGATGCCCGGATGGTGGCGAAGAAAGACAAAACCGTCTTTCGTCGCGCTGTTTCGAGTGGCAGGGAACTCCAGGCCAAACCAGAGCGATTCGGTATAGACAGGCTGGCCCCAATCGGATAGGAGTGGAAAGGAAGGGTCCACGGCGTAGGTGACTTTTTCTTCGGCGACTTTCAGATGTTCCAATTCGACGGTGCGCAGCAAAAACGGCTTGTTGCCCGTGTTGGTGAAGCGGATCTGTTTATAGGCCCAGCGCTTTTCGTTGCTGGTGTACGATATCTCCGCTGTCAGAGAAAGCTCGGTGTTGTGCAATCGGGCGACGGCACAGGCATCGGTTCCCTCGAGCGCGAGCAAGTTGAACGCGTCGCTGGTCACCGTTTGGCCATCGGCGTACGTGATCACGAATTCCGGGCCACTGGTCCGCAATACTTTGCCTGTCAGACGGTTTTCGATTGTGCTCGTTTTCAACCGACCGTCTACTCCCGCCAGGACGCGTTGCATGGTTGGAGTCTGGACCATCGCCTCCATGGCATCACCGAAGGCCGTCGAGCAGAACGACACGGCCAATAGCGCAAGAAGCGTCCATTGAATCCTCTGTTTTCCATTAGGTGAAAGATAATTCATGTACTACATCTCCTATGATGAAATTGGGGTGGGAAAAACACAATCCAACTAGCGTCTACAGCACAGCGGCCGCCACTTTTCGATACGCATGTACAATATCGTCCACGTCGTTCTCGTTAAGGCAAGAAGCTATTGTCAACAAGATTGAGCGGCTCGCTAAATCGTCGCAGTTAGGCAGAGCGCCGCGTTCGTAACGGTACTCTTTGGCAAACGCGTTGTCTGGGGCCGTCCATGGCCATCCTGATGCATTAAGGCTGCGACGGTTCACAAGACTTAAGTTGTTCCAGTACCAGTGCAAATGCCACTCTTCCATCGAAATGCAGGCCGCACTGCCATCGGCTCCCTTGAGCCCTTCGGCTTTCAATGCTTCTGCAAACGTCTTGCATGATTCGGCAGTGGGTAGCGTTGTGATGAGAAACGGTCCACTGTCGCCATCGGGATCCACGATTCGCCGGCACTGAATCCCTTCGATCTTTTCGAGTTCGCCGCGAATAGCATATTTCGCTTTCCTCATGGCTCCTGTGATCTTGTCTAACTTCCCGAGTTGCGCCAAGGCCACTGCGGCGATTACTTCGCCCATGCGGGCGCCAATGCCCCAGAGCTGGCATGACTCGTCTTGTGTATCAAGCTGGCCTGGGTTCGACTCATCAAGCGCGTACCCCATATCGTGAGAAGCAAAACATCGCCTGTACAATTGCTTGTCGTCGCACACGACCATGCCGCCTTCACCCGCCGTCGCGTTCTTGTTCATTTGGAAACTGAATATTGCCAGATCGCCAAACGAACCGACCGGTTTGCCTTTGTAGAGCGCACCATTGGCTTGGGCGCAGTCCTCGACCACCTTCAGGTCGGCGTCCCGTGCAATCTTCATGATTGCGTCAATATCGCCCGGTGCCCCGCTCATATGCACGAGAAGCAGGGCTTTGCTTCGGTCACCGATCTTATTGGCCAAGTCTTCAGGCGATATGTTGAACGTGTCGTCAATGTCAACAAGTCGCGGGATGGCACCTAGCCGCACGAGGACGCTGAAGCAACTCACCCAGAGATACCCCGGCACGAGCACTTCGTCTCCGGGGCCCACACCCAACGCGGCAAATGAACACGATAACGCAGTCGTACCGCTTGCCGTTGCTACGGCGTATTTGCGCCCGATCCGTTCAGCGAACTCCCGTTCGAGCGTGTCAACTTTATGCTGCAAGTTCGGGCCGTAGTAGCGATATGGGCTGCGGTTTTCCAGCACATCGGACACTTGGTCCATTTCTTCAGCGCCTATCCAATGCGCACCAGGCGTCTCCCAGGGCAAGGAGGTCGCTCGAACTGGCGGACCGCCTTCAATTGCTAAGATTCCCTCTGGGGATTTCGTGTTAGACAATGTTCTTCGCATTAATTTTTTTACCACATACGCGATCCGGAAACCATGGCTGAAACTGGAAATAGCATGAACAAACCTGCATACGAGTTAGTCTTGGTGTTGATGATAACTTCGAGACTTTCCCCGTGCTGGCAGTAGGAATGGGGTTTTTGGGAATGGGCATGGGGCTGTGAATGCCCTCGATTTCAGCAGGTGTCTCACTGGCGGTTAAACCAGAAGAGCAAGGCTATGGCAGGGGGCTGGAGAAGATCGACATGGTAGTCTCCGACAAGTCCGCGGGACTGATGGAGGCTCTGCCGGATGTGTATCCGAAAACCAGATGGCAGCGATGCGTGTTCCACTTCCACCGCAATGTGATGAACAAGACCCCGCATTCGAGGAAGTCCTCAGGGCGTTGAAATTTCCCTTGGCGCATCGCTCGCGCATCCGGACCACCAACCTGCTGGAGAGGCTCTTCGGGGAGGGCCGGCGGCGCACCAAGATCATACCTCGTTTTACTTCGGAGGCAAGCGGCCTGTCGCTGGTCTTTGCGGTGTTGGTGGACGCTTCCGAAAACTGGCGAGGGGTGCGGATGAAACCCTATCTGCAACAACGTCTGCGACAGATGCAAAAAGATCCGGATAGTAGCTGGGAAGACCCGGACCTGGCTCGCCTGGCCGCCTAATCAAATAGAATCTGAATGAACCAAATGGAGATTATGCCGATTCGTTTTTACAGGAATATCCGGACTTGACCGCCGAAAAAATTCCACATGCCATCGAGGAATCCGGAAAACTGGCCACCCTCCAGATTGGGCCCATGGCACTGCGCACAGTAGGTGGAGTAGATCTCTGCCCCCTTTTTGTGATCCTGACCCAGGACAAATGGAGACGCCGACATGGCCAGGACCAGGCAGAAGAGAATGCCGTTGGTAACCGGATCTGGTCGAGAAGGGGAAAACATAAGGCAAGAATTACGGTTTCTGAACAAGCCTGTCTACCTTCTTCCTGCAAGTTCAACCCCGACAAAGGTCATAATTGTTCTGCTTGTTTGTCTGGCCTTTTTCCAAACGAAAACCCGTTTTCACTGCCTCTCCACAAAGGTTTCCTGGAATTTTGCCCTGAGTTGCCGCAGGTCCTCTGCGGGCACGCGCGGTTGAGTCTCGATTTTTTCCAGCAATTCCAGCGCCAGAGGTTTCTGTTTCGTGCCGATGGCAGCAAAAGCCAGGGTAGAGAGGGCCAAAGGATGGTCGGGCTCGGCTAACAGAGCTTGCTTTAAAATCTCCATACCTTGGCTAACTTGTTCCATGGAGAAGTAATTGGTGGCCGCTTCGACGAGTGGTTGGGCCGAATCAAACCGTTCCTCGGCCGCTGACAGGAAATACTTGGTCGACAATTGGGTGAGCCCGCGACTTTGCAGCAGGCGCCCTTTTTCCATGAGGAGGTGGTAGGCATTGGGGCAATGCAGGAGACCCGACTCGAGAAGAGCCTCGGCTTGGGTGGTCTGGCCCAACTGTTTGTGAATAGCGATCGAGTGGGTCCAAGCGTCAGGTAGAGTGGGATCGATCCTAATCGATTGGTTGAATTGTTCCAGGGCGTCCTTCAATCGATCCGATTCCATGTAAATCAAGCCCAGTTGGATACGGTGCCGTCCGTTTTCCGGCGCTAGTTTTATAGCCTGCCGCAAGCGCCGGATGGCAGTGGAAATATCACCGACATACTTGGCGGTTCCTCCGGCCAGAGCCAGTTGGTAATCATCAAAGCATACGTCGTTCAGTTCGGAAATCCAGCGATCGGGCAGTTCGTTGTGCGCACTCAGGGCTTTGGCCTCTCCCCGGATGGAAAAAGCGCGCCTTTCCCGGCCCAGTTTTTCGTAGGCGGTCACCAGTAGATCGATTCCCAAATCCACTTGAGATTCCCGGCGCGATGTTTCCAGGAGTCCGACAACGGTTTCCCAATCGGCTCCCGCGGCGCGAACACGGGCCAGGCCAAAGAGGGCATGCGGGTTTTTCGCTTCGATTTTCAGCGCCGACTGGAAGGATCCTTCAGCAGCTTCGACTCGGTTTAATTTAAGATGGGCATTCCCCAGGCGGATCCAGGCCGGGGCATGGTCCGGCTGCAAATCCAACGTCTTTTCCAATAGCGGCAGGGCCAGATCGAGTTGGCCGAAGTTGGCGTAAATGGCGGCCAGTCTATGCGGCCAAATGGCGTTACCAAGTTCCAATTGAAGCAATCCTCCATAGCACTGGATGGCTTGGTCGAAGTATCCGTTGGCATGGTAGAGCCGACTTAGCCCGGCCAGGGAGCTAAGGGTATTTTCTTGGGCATGGAAAGTATCCTCCAGGGCGAGAAAGGCCTTCTTGAAGGAGGCGCTGCGACCGGAAACGTCGGGCCGTTCCGGCCAGTAGGCCAGGGCAATTTCAAGACGCCGTTGGGCGTCGCTACAACTCTTCCAAGCAATCGCGGCCCCCAAACCGGCCACTACGAGAAGGGAAATAAGAATCTTCTTCATTCCGATGGCTTGCGCTGCCAGAGCATGAGGCGGCTCAGTTTGTTATAGGGTGGATAGGCGTGGAAGGCTCCACTCACGATCGATGGGATACCCGAATCATCAAAATGTCCTACCGCCAGACTGAGCAGGTGGGTGGGTTCGTAGGCCAATATGTGGGAGCTGAACTCCTGATCCCCTTCGTTTCGAAACCACATCATGGAAACGGCATTGGTATCCCACCAATCATTGAAGCTGCTGACCGCTATCACGTCCATGGATCCATCGTTATCCACGTCCATGCCAATCGGGCTGTAGGCTCCGGGGAGTTTCCCGATGTGATGGTATTGAAAATTCCCTTCCCCCCTATTTTCCAACCATTGCACCCCGTGCCAGGGGCGAGGTCCGGGCATAGTGGTTGGACCATATCCGTCGCCATTGGAATAAAGCACGTCTTCCAGGCCGTCCTGATTCAGATCACACAGGTTGATCCAACTGCTGTTAAATTCTTCGTTGGTGGAACCGAAAATGATTTTGGATCGGAAGTTTCCCCGACCGTCATTTCGAAACAGATAAATTTCCTCCCACTGCTGGGAAAGGAGGGCGACGATATCGAGGCCGCCGTTGTTATCAAAGTCTGAGAGGCACACGTTGATGCCTCCCGAAAGGTCCAGGAGGATATGGCTTCGATATTGCCACGGTCCGGTGTTCTCCAACCAGCGGATTTCTCCTTGGTCGTAGCCGAATTGAGCCACGGCGATATCGAGCTTTCCATCGCCATTGAAATCGCCAGCCCGGGCATCGGTCACCCGGGCCACGTTTTCCAGCAAGACCCGCCTTTTGAACTGTTGGGATCCGTCATTCTCCAAGACAATCAGTGAACCAATGCGATCGTTGTTGGGAAAAATCTCCCCCATGGTCGACACGAGGATGTCCAGGTCGCCGTCATCGTCGAGGTCTGCCGTTTCCGCGTGAACCGGAGCGTTCATTTCGTCAGCCAGTTGTCTTTCAATAAACTCGCCCTTGGCATCCTTTTTCAGCCAGAGGACGGTTGATTGTTGGCCCTCGCAGGCCAGAATATCGTCTTTCCCGTCCCGGTCCAGATCGACCACTTTGACGTGGCTGATCCATGGTTTTCCCTCGAAGGAATTGCCGATCGGCGTGCTGTTGAAAAGGGAGGCATTCTCAAATACTTTCTTGGGTTTGAAAGTGGGGGCGGGAATGGGGATTTCGGCCTTCTTACAACCGGCCAACCCGAGGATGATAAGGAACGCCAATGCCAACCAATGGAATAATGGAATCGGGGAATTTGGTCTTAAAATAGGGTATGGAGCGGAGCGCAATATAATGGTTGAGACTAGACGCTTCCCCTCCCGTCATGCGAGCGCCGATTAGGCGAGGAAGGGGGCAGTGAGGAATAGCGCTTTGTAAACCACGGAGGACACAGAGAGCACAGAGGGGGAAGGGAAATAACCACAGATTTCACGGATAAGCACGGATGGGGAGAACGGAGGGGGGAAATTCCTGTCCCCTATTTAACCCTGATCCTGATCGTGCTCTTGATCGTAATCGTGACTCTCGCAAAGAGCGCAAAGCAACGCAAAGAAATGCCTGAAGTAGGTCTTGGCAACCTTGGCGAGAGAGGGGAAAGCCTTCTCCCCGTTTTGACTTGGTTTCTGCAATTCCTTTGATTTTTCTTTATTTAAATGGGTTAAAAGAAAATCCTCCCGTAGCTTTTTGAATTCATTTGAGTTATTGTCTTATTCCGTTTACTTTTTCTTAAGGGCTTTATGACAGTCGTTCTTCAACCGCGTAAATTCAAATGGGCTTGGCCGGTCCTCCTCCTCACCGTTTTCGCCGGTATGGGTTTGTCGGGCCAGGATGAAAATGAGGAGGAAACGGCCCAACGGCATTTCACCCTTAAGGTTTTGCCTCTTCTCACCGAGAAATGTTTTCCCTGTCATGGGGACGATCCGGAGGAAATCGAGGGCGGATTGATATTGAATACGCGGGAGGACGCGCTTCTTGGAGGCGATGGCTTTGGCAATGTGGTCGTGCCCGGTAAAGCGGAGGAGAGTTTCATGATTACGGCGGTCCAGTGGAAGGATCCCGATTACGAAATGCCCCCCAAGGAGAACGATCGTTTGACCGAGGATCAGATCGCGGATCTGCGCGCTTGGATTAATGCCGGCGCTCCCTGGCCGGACGAGGAAGTTCAGCGGAAGCACCGGGAACAGCAATGGTCCCAAGAGGTTACGGAAGACGGGGTCCTGGTGAAGACCATCGGGGGGTTGTCCGATACATGGACCTATCGCCGCTACCCGCCAGAAAAGATTTGGGCTTTTCAGCCCGTATCCGAGGTGGAGCCTCCGCTCCCTTCAGGCAACCCGGTGGACGCATTTATCGACGCCCGGTTAAGGGAGAAATCCCTGACCCCGGCGCCGGCCGCTGATCCCGTCACCCTCATTCGCCGCGCCACCTACAATCTGCATGGATTACCCCCCTCCCCGGGCGAAATCCAAGCCTTTGTGGAGGCGTCGGCGGCCGACCCGAAAGGGGCCTGGGAATCGCTTATCGACCGATTGCTGGCCAGTCCTCATTACGGCGTGCGCATGGCCCAGCATTGGCTCGACGTGGTTCGCTATGCCGATACCAGCGGTTATTCGAACGACTGGGAGCGATCCAACGCTTGGCGATTCCGTGACTATGTCATCCGGTCCTTTAATGCGGATAAACCCTATCGTCGATTTATCATGGAGCAGTTGGCCGGCGATGAAATGGACCCCGATGATCCCGAGATGATCGTAGCCGCCGGATTTTTGCGCATGGGACCCTGGGAGCACACCTCCATGACTCCGGAAAGAGTCAGTCGCCAACTCTATCTTGACGACGTAGTCAATTCGGTGGGACAGACCTTTCTTTCCACCGCCTTGCGCTGTGTAAAGTGTCACGACCACAAATTTGATCCCATTCCAACCGAGGACTACTATCGCGTGTATGCCGCTTTTGCCACCACACAGCCCGTGGAGCGGGAAGCGGCCTATATTCCCGAGGAAAACCGGTCCGCATTCGAGCTACAGCGTGAGCAGGTGCAGACATTACTGGAATTTGCCGAGGAAAAATTGGCCGAGCTCAAGGCCATTGAAGAAGAGCATGCCAAGGACTGGTTTGCCGAGAACAATTTGCCATACGTGCCCTCGGAGGAACGAGCTGAATTACCGGATGACAAGAAACCGCCACGCCATTTCCGTTTAACCGCTTCGGAAGAAGGCCGGATCAAGATCCGGCAACAGGATATCCGGATATGGACCCGAGCCATGGAACGGTTCGAGACTCTGGCCCAATCGGTTTACAATGCCGGTGACTTGAATCAGAAGTCTCAACGGTTGAGGCCGGCCAGCCCTGAAAATAAGGGGGAAATGGAAGCGGCCCGGACCCTGCCAAAAAATTTCATTTACACGGGCGGAAGCGTATTTTCTGAGGGAAAACCGGTTACTCCTGGTGTTTTAAGCGCCTTGGGCATTCCCACGGAGAACGGGTCCGAGAACGATCCCTTTGCCTTGCCCTCGGGTATGAGCAGCCGACGCCTGGAGTTGGCCAAGTGGATTGCCCATCCGGAAAATCAGCTCACCATCCGCTCTATTGTCAATAGGGTGTGGAGCTGGCATTTCGGGGTGGGAATTGCGGGCAACCCAAACAATTTTGGCGCCACCGGGAAGTTGCCGACCCATCCCGAATTGTTGGATTACCTGGCCTCTCGATTCGTGGAGAAGGGCTGGTCCCTTAAAAAGCTGCACAAGCGCATAATGACCTCGGAAGCCTACCGTAGATCCAGTAGCCATCCGGATCTGGAAACACTGCAATCCAAGGATCCGAATAATGAACTCCTGGCCGTGTTTGAACCGCGCCGCTTAACGGCGGAGGAGATGCGGGACTCCATGCTAGCTGTGAGTGGTTCCCTGAACACCGATAGGGGCGGCCTCCCATCGCGACCTGAAATCAACATGGAGGTGGCCATGGCCCCACGCATGATCCAGTTTTCCCTGGCTCCGGCCTACCAGCCCTCGTCCTTGCCTCAACGCCGCAATCGGCGTTCCATCTACTCCCTGCGCATTCGCGGCTTGGAAGATCCCTTCATGGAGGTTTTCAACAAACCTAACGCAAATGATTCCTGTGAGCGGCGCGATGCTCCATCGGTTACTCCCCAGGCCTTCACCCTTTTGAACAGCGACGAGGCCACCAGCCGCTCCCTGGAAATGGCCCTCCGTTTACAGAAAGAGGCCCCAACCTTCCGTGATCAAATCGAGCTGGGATACAAACTGGCTTACGGCACAAATCCTGATAGCAAGGAGATGGAAATTCTGGCGAGCCATTACAAGGATATGCTCAATTACCACCGCGAGAAAAAACCGGAGCCCGAGGTTTACCCGACCAAAATTACCCGCTCCCTGGTGGAGGAATTTTCCGGTGAAGCTTTTGAATACGAGGAATTCCTCAATCAGTACGTCGATTATACCCCCGACCCCTTGCCCGCAGCAGTAGACCCGGCCACCCGCTCCCTGGCCGATATCTGCCTGCTCTTTTTTAATTCCAACCGATTTGCCTTTGTCTACTAAAGGAAGAATATGGAAGGCTGAAGGATGAAAGCTAAAGGCGAAATAATCGATTTATGGGAGCGGACAAAGGATTTTTCTTTGCGGATTATCCGCCTTTATTCATATCTGCCCAATTCAACTGTAGCCCAAGTTATTGGGAGGCAAATTCTCAAGTCTGGAACCTCTGTTGGAGCTCATTACCGAGAAGCTTGCCGCGCTCGTTCCACAGCCGAATTCATCAGTAAAATCGGTGGAGGTCAGCAGGAGTTGGAGGAAACCAGTTATTGGCTAGAGTTGCTTATCAGGCGGACATTGTACCGGCGAAAAAATTGCAGGATCTTCTTAAGGAATCCTCTGAACTTACAGCCATATTTATTACCTGCGTAAAAAACGCTGAACGCAAAACAGCCTGATTGTGTTTAAATTTTTCCTTCATCCTTCATCTTTCATCCTTTAAATTTCTGCCTTTAGCCTTTAATCTTCAGCCTTTAAAAAATGAACCATAAATTGTGTAGTCGGCCGCTTTCGAATCCGGTCACCCGGCGGCAATTTTTGTATGGCATGGGCGCTTCCCTCGGGTCCGTCGCTTTCTCGGATATCTTCAGTCGGGCGGCCGCTTCCCCTGTTTCCGGGGTCACAGCCGGGCCTCTCGCACCCAAAGCGCCCCATTTCCCGGCTCGGGCCAAGGCCGTAATCATGCTCTTCATGGAAGGCGGCCCAAGCCATATGGATACTTTTGATCCCAAGCCCAAGCTCGACGAAATTCACTTGAAGAAGTTTATGGCCGAGGACGATATGCTCTCTCCCATGACGAACGGGGAACGCTATTTTGTGCGCAGTCCCTATAATTTTAAGCGCGCCGGGAATTCGGGCATTCCGATGTGCGAGCATTTTGTTCATATGGCCGACCCCGAAGTGGCGGACGAATTATGCGTCTATCGCGGATGCCAAGCCGAGTCGGTCAACCATCCCACCGCGCTCTACCACATGAATACGGGAAACCGCTTTGGAGGTGATCCGGCCCTTGGCGCCTGGGTGACCTACGGTTTGGGAACGGAAAACCAGGACTTGCCCGGTTACGTCGTAATGACCGAAATGGCCGCTCCCCAAGGGGGCAGCGGAAATTGGACCAATGGATTTTTGCCCGCTCACTACCAGGGAACCCAATTGCGTTCGGGTGGCTCGCCCATACTGGATTTACACCCGCCCGCCTGGAAAAGCAGAGAACACCAGCGCAAAAATCTGGACGTTCTAAAAAAGCTGAACCAATCCCACTTGGCGGACCACCCCCAACACCGGGATCTGGCGGCTCGAATGGAGAATTACGAACTTGCCTTCCGCATGCAGATGGAAGTGCCCGATATCGTGGATATCAGCCGGGAATCGGAGAAGACCCGCGAGATGTACGGTCTCGATGACGCCGAGACCGAACCCTTTGGCCGAAAATGTTTGCTGGCCCGCAAGCTGGTGGAAAAAGGCACGCGGTTTGTACAAATCTTCTCAGGAGGGTGGGATTCGCACGATTTCATCGATCGCGCCCACAAGAACCGCATTTATTCCGTGGATAAGCCAATCGCCGCCCTCATCAAGGACCTCAAACAACGCGGGCTGTTGGATGATACCCTGATCGTTTGGACGGGTGAGTTTGGCCGCACCCCGGACAATCCTCGACGCGGCGGAGTGGCGGCGGCGGGTCGCGACCACAATAACAAGGCCATGTCCATGTTTCTGGCCGGTGGCGGCGTAAAAAAAGGCGCGGTCGTAGGCGCTACGGACGAAATTGGGAGCGAGGCAGTCGAGGTGGTTCACCCCATCCGCGACCTCCATGTTACTTTGTTGCATTTGCTGGGTCTGGATGACAACAAGCTGACCTATTTTCACGGAGGCCGTTTCAAGCAGTTGTCGCAGTTTGGTGGAGAGGTCATCCAGGAACTCCTGGCTTGATAAGAAACTGGGAAATATTTCCTTGGGCCCATCCCTCTTTTTACTTTCCAGATGGACCGCCCTTCCCTACTGAATTTATCGGTCGGGCGAATTCCCCGCTTCTTATAGCGGCGAGGTTCGTCTTTCCAGTCCACGTTGGCATTTCAACCCTAACCCCATTGCTCATGATATTGCGGAAACTCCTACTGATCTCATTTGGCATTCTGGGTCTTCAATCCCTGGTTGCCGGCCAGAACCGGCCCAATATCGTTTTCATTTTCACCGATGACCATTGCGAGCAGGCCTTGAGCGCCTACGACCCGTCACGCATGTCCACTCCCCATATGGACCGTTTGGCGAATGAAGGCATGCGATTCACTCGTTGTTATGTGACGAATTCCATCTGTGGTCCCAGCCGGGCCGTGATTCAGACGGGCAAGTACAGTCACCTGAACGGTTTTTTCCGAAACGGCCAATCTTTCAATGGGGATCAGGTAACTTTTCCCAAGCTCTTGCAAAAAGCCGGTTACCAGACGGCAGTCATCGGCAAATGGCACCTGGGGTCCACCCCGAGAGGTTTTGACCACTACGACGTCCTGGTGGGGCAGGGGCCCTACTACAATCCACCCATGATTACCGAGGGTGAGGATGGAGAACCCACCACCGTCCCCAATACGGGATACACTACCGATGTCATCACCGATAAAACGTTGGTCTGGTTGAAGAACGACCGCGATTCCGATAAACCGTTTATGCTGATGTACCAGCACAAGGCGCCTCACCGCGACTGGAAACCGGGTCCCAAATACCTCAATTGGCTGGATGACGTGACCCTTCCGGAACCCGAAACCCTCTTCGACGATTATTCCACCCGGACCAGGTCCGCTTCGCGTCAGACCATGGAAATAAAAACCCATTTAACCGAACGCGACCTCAAACTGGAGCCGCGCGGAAACCTGAACGAGGAGCAATGGGAGGTGTGGAAAGCCGCTTATGAACCGAAAAACCAAGCCTTTCTGCGAGCCCTTCCCAATATGACGGAAAAGCAGATCATCCAGTGGAAATATCAACGCTACGTGAAGGATTACCTGCGTTGCGTGAAGTCAGTCGATGATGGCATTGGCCGCGTATTGGACTTTCTGGAAGATGCCGGATTGGCCGACAATACCGTGGTGATCTATTCCTCCGACCAGGGTTGGTATCTGGGCGAGCACGGTTGGTTCGACAAACGATGGATGTACGAAGAATCGCTTAAGACTCCCTTATTGGTCCGTTGGCCGAGGGTGATCGAACCGGGCTCCGTGCGGGACGAAATTGTGTCCAATTTGGATTTTGCCAAAACCTTTTTGACCCTGGCCAATGTAAAGGTTCCATCCGACATGCAGGGACGCAGCCTGGAAACCCTGTTTCGCGGCAACCATCCGGAGAATTGGCGGAAGGTGTTTTACTATCACTATTACGAAAATCCCGGGGCCCACAATGTGGCCCGCCATTACGGGGTAACGGACGGCCGCTATAAGTTGATCCACTTTTACGAACTGGAAGGCGAGACCATGGACGATTGGGAACTGTACGATTTGGAGAACGACCCCAATGAACTGAACAACCTTTACGGACGTCCTGAATTGGCCCGGATCCAACGCCAGAAACTGAACCAGATAAAAAACCTCAGGGAGCGCTTCCAGGTTCCGGAAACGGATCCCGTTTTCCAGCGCCCGGGCAGGCGCAACCGATAAAGGAAGTGGATCCCCAAAACCCCGAAAAAATTTAATTTCAATACTCAACCGCACAATTGGAGAACCCTAAATCATGAAAATTCTATTCCCATCCTTGTTAGCCCTTTCCCTCCTTCCCCTGGCCGCTTCGGCCGGCGCATTGAAGGTTGGTCAGGAGGTGAGTCCCTTTTCCGCCAATGACGACAGCGGAAACCTCTGGCAATTATTCGATTACCTGGGCCAGAAGAACATAGTGGTGTATTTTTATCCGGCCGCCATGACAGGTGGTTGCACCAAACAGGCCTGCGCCTACCGCGACGCTTCCGTCAAATTGAACGACCTCGACGCGGTTGTGGTTGGAGTGAGTGGAGATTCCGTCAACAACCTGGAGCTCTTCAAGAAAGCCAACGGCCTCAACTTTGTCCTGTTGTCCGACGCCAATGGGGGCATCGCCAAGCAGTTCGGCGTACCGTCCCGGAAGGGCGGCTCGATCGAGCGCGAGGTAGCGGGTGTCATGCACACCCTCACCCGGGGGTCGACCACCAGCCGGTGGACCTTCATCATCGATAAGAGCGGAAAAGTGACCTACATGGACAACGCGGTCAATGCCGCCGAGGATGCGGAAAATGTGGTGTCCGAATTGAAGAAGCTGGGTTAGCCCGATCCCGCCTTTTCCGAAAAATTCAACCACGGATTTCACGGATAAGCACGGATAGGATAAATAGCCACCGAGATGTGGTTTCTGCCTTCTTGGGGTTTGCCCTTCACCTTTACCCTGAATATATCTTTTGGTCATGTTTCCAATCCGAAGGATAATCCATGGGTTGATCTGGGGCGTCATCTTCCCGGCCGGTTTGAGCGCTGCCGATTGGCCCAACATCCTGCTCATCTTCACCGATGATCAGGGCTATTACGATGTGTCCTACAACGGTTTGGACGATATCGAGACCCCGGCCCTGGACGCTTTGGCGGAGGATGGGATGCGATTCGACAATTTCTATGCCAATTGCCCGGTCTGTTCACCTTCGCGCGCCGCCCTGTTGACAGGTCGACAGCAGGATTTGGTGGGAGTTCAGGGCGTCATCCGGGATTTGGAGGATAACTCCTGGGGCTACTGGGATCCCGATTCCACTTCCATCGCCACCGTGTTGGGAAAAAGCGGCTATGAGACGGCTCTGGTGGGAAAGTGGCACCTGGGTCTGGAAGGGCTCAACATCCCCAACCGGCGCGGTTTTAAATACTTCAAAGGGTTTTTGGGCGATATGATGGACGATTACTATCATCACCGCCGACATGGTCACAATTTCATGCGGGAGAATGGAACGGTCATTGATCCCGAGGGTCATGCTACCGACCTCTTTTCCCAGTGGGCCGTGGATTATATCGGCCAAGCCTCCAAAATGGCCCAACCCTTTTTCCTCTACCTGGCCTATAATGCTCCACACAGTCCCATCCAACCGCCGCAGGAGTGGGTTGACCTGGTGATGAAACGGGAACCGGGAATCGCGGAAAAGCGGGCCAAACTGGTGGCTTTGGTGGAACACATGGATGCGGGAATCGGGGAGGTGGTTCAGGCCCTGAAGGACAATGGCATTTACCGGGATACGGTTATCATTTTCAGCAGCGACAACGGGGGATCGCTCCGGTTTGGATCGGACAACGGTCCCTTGCGGGCCGGTAAGGGCACGGTTTACGAAGGAGGCCTTCGGGTTCCCACTCTCGTGGTGTGGAAAGACCGGATACCTGCCGGGTCCAAGACCGACCATACCGGAATGACCATGGACATTTTCCCCACCATCCTGGAAATATGCGGCGCGCAATGGGAGGGCCCCATCGACGGAGTTAGTTTTGCCCCGGTTCTCCATGGCAATGCGGTGGATGTTTCGCAACGGGCCATGATCTTTTCCCGGCGGGAAGGGGGATTTGCCTACAACGGAAAAACCATCGAGGCGGTCAGGATTGGGGATTTCAAGCTGTTGCAGAACTATCCCTTTGCCCCCTACGAACTCTATGATATCGCCGAGGATCCCTACGAAAAAAACAATCTACTGGAAGGAAAGAGTGGCAACGAACTCAACCGGGTTCCTCATTTTTCCCAGCTTCGCTCCCGCCTCTCCCAGCACTTCCAGGAACGCGGACGGATTCCCTGGCAACCGCCGGGGTCAAACGCAAAACGTTAACATCGGAGTCGTTAACGTTTTGCGTTTGACCCGCATGGTGCTTAGCTGGGCCAATTTACCATGAAATATCGAATTAAGGCCGGCGTCGGGGCCATCATGTCTAGCCATAGCCCCTGGGCGACGGCGGATCCTTGCAATCTTGACGTCGCTTGCGATGTTGAGATTCTAGGTTTGACCTCTTCGAATGTACTTTGATGACCGAATGAACAACCACCGCCCATGAAGGACTTCCAAGCTACTTCCCCTTACCTCCATATGCCCATTTCGCGCCGCACCGCCGTCAAAACCGGGCTTGCCGCCGCCGCCCTGGGGGCGATGAAATTTTCCCCTTCCTCATTCGCTTTTCCGCCGGAAGCCGAGGATGAAGAACTGACTCCCTTTCTCGACATGCCGGTCACCCCTCCCAACCGGTTGGATTGGGAGAAGCTGGACTCTTGGCTGACCCCCTCGAACCAGGCCTTTAACGTGCAGCATTACGGCGTGCCCGAGGTAGACCTGGACACCTTTAAGCTGGAGATAGACGGGTTGGTGCAAAAGCCCTTTGCTTTGACCATGGAGGAAATTCGCCGTTTGCCCAAAAGAGACCAGCTCATGACTTTGGAATGCTCCGGCAACGGGAGCAGCAAAGGATTCATGAACGCCGTTTACAACAGCAAGTGGACCGGCACTCCCTTGAAACCATTGCTTCGCCAAGCCGGTGTCGATCCGCGGGCCATCGAAGTGGTCTTCTATGGAGAGGACACCAGGGTGGAGACCTTGCGGCCCGGCACCACGCGGGAGTTGCAGGTGGAGGTTCCCTTTGGCCGCAGCCTTTCTTTGGACGATGCCATGAATGAAAACTGTTTATTGGCCTATGAACGCAACGGCAAACCCTTCGCAAAAAGGCACGGGGCGCCCTTGCGCCTGATCGTTCCGGGCTGGTATGGCATCGCCAACGTGAAGTGGCTCACCCGCATCGAGTTGCGGAACCAACGTTACATGGGGCGTTACATGGGACGCGATTATGTGACGATACGGGGCGAGCGCTGGGGGGACAAAGTGGTCAATGTGGAACACTCCGTTGGCCGCATGCGGTTGAAGTCAATTGTGGCTCGGGTGACCCGTCGACCGGCCCAGGATGGCAAAATTCCGCTCAAGGCCTACGGCGCGGCTTGGGGCGACGGCACCCCCATCACAAAGGTCCAGGTAAAAGTCGATGATGGCGAGTGGCAGAACACCGTTTTAGACAAGGAACCACGCCATAAATTCTGCTGGGTGTTTTTCTCCATCGACCTGGGACTGCAATCGCCGGGCAGGCACTCCGTCGTTTCTCGCGCCATCAATGCCAACGGTCGCATTCAGCCCTCCTCCGAAGACGATGAGATCGCATTGAAGAAAACCTATTGGGAAGCCAACCAGCAATGGGTCAGGGAAATTGAACTGGCCCCTTCCTGAGGTAGTGGATGGTATTCTGCAGTTTCCCGGTGACGGGATCTCCGTTGGCTCCCGCAAGCTTGTAGTCGATTTGCATCTGCCAGGCGGGTTCGATTCCGGGGATGGTTAATTTCAGGATTTTGCCATCGCCGGAAAGTTTGGCCGAGGCCACCTCCAGGGATTTCGTGTTGTAGTGGTCTGACCCGTAGCGGGAGGACCGTTTCAACTCCCAGGTGGAAATGGCGTAGTTTCGAGGATCCTCCGCCGCGGCCGGATCGAGAGGATCGGAAAAGGTGAGTTTCAATCCCTCGGTGTAGGCTTTCAGTTCGATGGGGAGGTGGACCGGCTTTCCCGTGGCGCGGATGCGATAGAAGCCTCCGGGCAAGTCCATTTGACTGGTTGCCCAGGCCGACATTCCGCAGATGTAGAGGTGTCCGTTGGGATGAAATCTGCCGCGCATGATCCCGGTTGGAAGATCGGGAATGGGAAGTCGGATCATCCCTCCCTGTTCCTGCCCATTGACAAATTCATGGGGCACGATTTCAAGCCGGCCATGCCCGTAGGACAAGTTGAGCAGCTTCCCATTGAGCGGCCCCCACTTTTCACTATCGATCCAGAGGAGTTCGGCCGGGGAGCGGTCAAACGACTCCGCCACCCAGCAGAGAGGTTGCTCCATGGCGGAGTCGGAACTGTCTTCCGGGGCCCCGTAACCATACATATTGCCGTAAAAGCGATTTCCCGGCTTCACCCAGTTGATGCGATTCATGGGGTTCCAGTGACCTTCCTGATCCGTGACGATGAAGGTGCCATCGGGGTTGATGCACACGCCGTTGGCGGCGCGAAATCCGTGGGCGGTGATTTCACTGCTGGACCCGTCAGCCGTCACTTTAATCAACGTTCCATGATGCGCCACCAGGGGAGCCTTGGCGTGGCGGGCGCTTTTTGCGTAGTAGAAATTTCCCTCTTGGTCTGTCTGAAGTCCCATGGCAAATTCATGGAAGTGCTCGGTCACCTGATGGTCGCTGTTAACCGCTTCGTAATAATCGGTCTCGCCGTCCCCGTTGAAGTCGCGTAGCGTCAGGAGTTGATCCCGGCAGGTCAGGTAGATCTGGTCATCGATGACCTTCAATCCCAGCGGTTGATATAGACCGGCAGCGATGCGACGCCAAGTGACTGAGGATTGGTTTCCATCTATCCCTCCGACCTTCCACACTTCTCCGTCCCAACAGGAGACATAGGCAAATTTTCCATCGGAAGAAAAGTCGACACCTGTGGCACGGAGTTGGCTCTTCCAGGGGTTTTCCAGGGGTCGCGACAACCGGTCCCAGGCAAAACCGCCGTTTTCGTGACTCTTTACAATGGGGGTGACGAGTTCCTGGGGCCACCGGCTCGGCCCTCCTCGGGTAAAGGGAGTCAAATCTTCCGGCCGAGTGGTTTTTGCCAGTCCATGCAGGTGTGATGAGGGGCGTTTAGCCAAAAAAAGTTCCAAATTGAGGGGTGTGGCGGAAGCGGGGATTTTCAGTGTAATCAGTCCGCCTTCTTCCGCGATGGTGGTCTTATCGCCGGATACAGCCGAACCGATCCCGGCCTTGGCCACCCGCATGAGCAAGTCGTGCGAGGATTTTTCAATGTTTAAAGTTCGCACGAAAACCGTGTGCTTTCCCGCCTCCTGCACCCGGTAGGCCTCCAGTATTTTGGTGTCCCCGATCCTGTAAGCAATGACCGCACGACTACCGTGATGGTACAACCCATGGTATTTTCCCCAGGATCGCGGCAATGGGCCGAAACGTCTTCCATCCAGGCCGACAAAGCGGGGATCGGAAAATTTCCCGGTCGTTGGATTGGCCCAGCCGGGTCCATCCGGCAGTTCGAACTGCAACTCACCCACTGTTTTGGCGTGCACCTCATGCCTGCCGTTAAATTGAATTTCGTTCCAGTCTACAAATCCTTCCCCCGTCCAAGCCCCAACTACGCGCAGGGTATCGTGTTCAAACATGATGAAGGCCTTTCCCGCCGGCATTCCACCTGGACCTTCGTCCAGGCGAATGGCGATTCCCTTGTAGGCAATATTTGCATTGGGGGAAATAGTGTCCGGGAGGGGATTGCCCTCCTTTACCCATGCCCTTGTCTCATCGGTCAGGACCGGTTCGGGAAGCGTGTCCGGCCCTACCAGTTCGATGGATTTCATCATGAAGTCCCCGTAATTAAAATCCTTCCAGGGTTCGCGTTTTACCGGCTTGGGTCCCATTGAAGTCCCTAGGGGCAGGCCCGCAAGATATGCTTCGGTTATTTCAAAGTATTCACCCGGATTGTTGTCCTTGATGTATTTTTCCCGGATAAAATGAATGACTTCGTACTTTTCTTGCGGCGTGAGATGAACTTGGGGAGTCATGAGCCGCCAGCCGCGCGTTATGGCTTGGTACATGGAATACGGATCATTGCCAAACTGGAACATTCCTTCCGAAAAGCGCGTGGAATTGGGCAAGGAACCGGGGAGGCTGAGGTCGCCGTGGCAATTGTAACAGACTTGCTCATAGATCTGATTGCCGCGGGTGAGGGTATCCCTGTCGAATCCACGTAAATACCCGGCATGGTCGATATCCGTTTCATATTCGGGCAGTTCCGATTCGGGCAGGAGTAGGGAACCCGGGGGCAGACCGATTTCCTGGCCGTGGGTGAGCCAGGAAATCGGGGCCAACACAAGGAGAAGTCGGTAGATGGATTTCGGCATGGGTAATCTTGATTCGATCCTGCAGAATGGTGCCATTGCCTCCTGGTGGCAAGCTACCTGTAGTGGTTTTGGCCGGAGGAAACCAAAGGGGGAATCCCACTTTTTATCAGTGGAAAGTAGCGCTTTGCCCATTCTTGGGTTTGATCTCCTGATCGGTGGAGGGTTAATCTCCCTCCCCTAAAACCATGAAATCAGCCTCTAATCTTCTTCTGGTCCTATTTTTATCTGCTCCGGCCGTATCGTTGGAAGCCGACTGGCAAACTGTGGACGATTTCGAGCGTCCCGACTCGCGCTATCACGGTCACGGGTGGGAATCCATGAGCCCCGGCTACTGGAAAATCGAGAACAATTCCCTGCGCCGCCGCCTGGTGAACCTGGGTAACCGCAATCCCATTACCAGTTTTCCCTGGCACTGGTCGCAGGGTGGGCGGGAGATAGCGAACCGCCGGGGCGACCGTTTGCCCAATCTCCCGGTGGGCATGATCTGGCGGCGCGATTGGTCCTTATCCGGCAATTTCCAGTTGCGGGCGACGTTTACTATCCGCGACCTGAACCCTCCCGGGCGAGGTGAACCCAGTGGTTATTTCGGGCTGTGCTTTGGGGGCGAATCCCTCTTTGAAACGCGTGAATTCCGCGGCGCTCCCCAGGGAGCATCGTCCTGGCAGGCGATTTGGGAAAAAGACGGAACCTTCAAATTGTCCGAGCACGGTCAGAAAGGACGACCTCTCCAGGGCACGAAGGAGGTTGAGACCATCATGCCCGGGGTGGGGGACAGGATCGTTCTCTACGTGGAAGTCCATGGAGATTCCCCTGTTGAAGCCGATGTCACGGTCAAGGCGGAACATGGCGGGCAAATCTATCAGGTCACCAAAAAAGGTGTCGACCGGGCCATGTATACGGATGGGTTTGTGGGTTTGGCTGCCTACGGGGCCTTGGACTTTGAGGTGAACGAAATAGAGATGGATCCCGGGAGCAATCGTCCAGGGCCGACCCACCTCAATGAATTGCACGTGGCCTATCCCTTGGGCGATACATTACGACGGATGGAAGGCAAATGGACCTGTAAATTTATTGCCCTCTTTCGCAGCGAAGGAAATCAGGTCGGTATCCGGGTTTCGGATAGCGAAAATCCTCTCGGTGGGTGGCAAGGGGTTCCGGTTTCGGGTTCGGCCCGGATTATCGATCACGAATGGCGTCGATATACCGCTGTGGTTGACGTAACCCTGCCGTTTAATCCAGGCGAAAAGACCCTCTTCTACACGGTTTGGAAGGATGGAGAAAATGTGACGGAAGATCCACGGGATGCTCCTCCTGAGGATGGCTATCTGGGGAAACAATCCTACGTGGGTCGATTGCCCAAGCTTTCCGCCCCCTACCGCATAGCCACCCTGAGTTGCCACGCATTGCATCACAACAACTCCACCTTGGAGGACACCGGCACCTACCAGCGCAACTGGATTCACGGACAGCCGGAAGTCGGCGCCTATCAACATTTTGACGATTTCAACTTTCAGGTTTTGAATTGGGAGGACGACGTGTGGTATCTGGAAATGATTCAAGCGCCTCCCAGTAGCGACGACGCCTACAAGATGATCGCGCTTACCATAGCCAATCCCACGACCCGTTGGCAGATGATGCGGCACTGGAATGTCATCAATCCCGGGGATCACGATTACGGCATGGACGATGTCAAAGGTCCCGAGCAGATTCTGGTGCGCAAAAACGACGATCTGGGACAGGACAGCCTCTATATGGCACGGAATTTTTCCATTAATCATCACTTGGTTCAGGGAACCGAACACTGGATCGGATCGGAAAATCCCAAGGATTGGCGCCGTTGGAAAATGCCGAACGGTGATTTCACTCTGCTCGTTCTCGAATCCAGGCTTTGGCGGTCGTCACAGGATACCAACCTCTGGGTCAAGCAGGGATGGGGACACCGCAAAAGTCTTTATGATCGCCGCGACCCTACCCGGTCCCTGCTCGGCGAGGAACAATTCGCCTGGTTTCAGGAGGTAATCCGTAGCGAAACTTCGCCATTGATCATGCTGACCGGTATCAACTGCATGTTCCCGATTTTTACCGGCGGCATTTTTGACGAGGAGCTGCAGGACAAGTTTGGGCAGGAGGACCGGGTAGCGGCTGATTATGCCGGTTGGGTCACAGCCGGGGTGGACCGCATTCTTCAAGTGTTGGGCGCTCGCCCCGGGGTGGTGAGCATTTACGGGGATATTCACCTGGGCAGCGTGGTTGAAAACAAGGAAAATCGACTTATAGAGGCTTCGACCGGCCCCATCGGCCGCAATTATGGCGGCCGTGGGTTTAAAACAAATTTTGGTCGGGAAATGGTGGACCACGATGGGCGCGAGGTTACCCTGCACGCCCTTTATTGCGGAAAGGCAAAAAATCCGGACCTGGACCTGCCCGGAGTCCATGAACGCACAACCTGGAATTTCCTGGAGAGCATTTTCGATCCGGAAGCGGAGGATCCGACCATCACATTGAATATCCGTAACTTGAAGGACAGTCCCGGAACGGAACCGCGGGGGGGTGGTTCGTTTGTCCGCCCAGTCTCTGGCACCGGGCGTCTGCCTTTATCCGTCCTGCCCAAAATCAAAACTCTGGCCGATGCCGATATTCACCTGCGACACCTGGATGGCCGCCCCATTTTGGGAACCCGCAGCCGTAGCGACGGATCCCTGCCCATTTCCGGGTTGCCGGATATCGCGCCGGATAGTCGGCTGGTTTTAACCGCGACACTAGGTGAACAGGCGGAGGTTCAAATCATCAAAACCCTATCACCCGGTGGGGGGGAAATCTGAGAAAGATCATGAAGTTCAGGCGTTTGGTTTATTTGGAAATTATAGTTTTTCTGGCCTTGGCGGTGGCACATGCGGGATATGCCGAGGAAGCCGAGGCTCCCGCATTGCCCAATATCATTCTTATCTATACGGATGACCAGGGCTATGGCGATGCCGGCAACCTGAATGCAGGGGCCAAGTTCAAGACCCCGGCCCTGGACCGTTTGGCGGCGGAGGGTCTCACCTTCACCGACGGGCATTGTTCGGATACGGTTTGCACTCCTTCGCGCTACGGGTTGCTAACGGGCCGTTACAGTTGGCGAACCCATTTGAAGCGAGGGGTATTCCCGGCCGAGAGGCCCTGTTTGATCGAGGACGGTCGCATGACCCTGGCTTCTCTTCTTCGCGACACAGGTTATGATACCGCCATGGTGGGCAAGTGGCACCTGGGCATGGACTTTCCGGGAAAGGAAGGAAATCGAGATTGGAGTCAACCGGTGCTGGATATGCCACTGGACAAGGGCTTTGATTATTTTTACGGGATTCCGGCATCGTTGAATTACGGTATTCTGGCCTGGTTTGAAGGGCGACATGCCAAGGTTCCCCCGACTTTGTACACGGCCAAGAAGAACAATCAGCGGCACATGGATTACCGCATCATGCCTCCCTATGCGCCTTCCCGGGAGGAAACGCCTCGTCCGCAAAATACCCAGCCAATCGAGGTGGCGCCCGACTTTATCGACAGCGAATGCCTGACCCGATTTACCGACAAAGCGATCGAATGGATGAGGGGAATAGTGGATGATGGGCAAAAGCGGCCGTTTTTTCTTTATCTGCCCTATACCTCGCCCCATTACCCCGTTTGTCCTTTGCCTCAGTTCTGGGGCCAGGGGATGGCCGGGGGATATGGCGAATTTATGATCGAAACCGACTACCACGTCGGGCGCATACTGGAATTTCTCGACGACAAGGCTTTGCCGAGAACACCCTGGTAATTTTTTCCAGCGATAACGGTCCCGAACGCTCCTGGAAGCAACGGATCGAGGATTTTGGTCATTACAGTTCCCATATTTTCAAGGAGGGAAAGCGCAGTATCTACGAGGGCGGCCACCGGGTGCCTTTTTTCATGCGTTGGCCGGCCCGCATTCCCGCCGGCAAGACTTTTCCTGAACCGGTCGGGCAGACGGACTTGTTGGCCACCTTTGCCGAGATGCTGGGGCCCGGCTTCCCCAAAATGCGGGTGAGGACAGCCTCAGCCTCTGGTCCGTCCTGCAGGACCCGGAGGTTGAACTGGATCGAGCCCCTATCATCCACCATTCCATGTCCGGCCGTTTTGCCATCCGCCAAGGCGATTGGAAACTGATCATGCCCCATCGGGATCAACCGCGCGAGCTCTACAACCTGGCCGAGGATCCCGGAGAGCGGAAAAACCTGTTCGGCCAACATCCGGAAATTGAGAAGCGGCTGGAACAAAGGATTACCCTCATCGTAGAAAATGGGCGGACCACTCCGGGCCAGCCTCAATCCAATGACGTGCTCTGGTGGCCCGACTTAACCTGGATAGAAAACTAACCATTCTTTTTTCATGAAGTTTCACTCAATTCCGATCGCCCTTCTCTTATCGTTGGTTGGAGTATTCCGGCTAATAGCTGAGGACAGGCCCAATATCGTTCTGGTCATGGCCGATGACCAGGGGTGGGGTCAAACCGGTTACTACAATCATCCCATTTTGAAGACTCCCCATCTCGATGACATGGCTGCCAACGGCCTGAGGTTGGATCGGTTTTATGCGGGAGGTCCCGTTTGTTCACCGACCCGGGCCAGCGTGTTGACGGGCCGCACCCATGACCGAACCGGCGTGTGGAGTCATGGGGCTCCCTTGCGCTCGCAGGAAAAGACCCTGGCTCAGGTTTTGCAAGGACAGGGCTATGCCACGGGGCATTTCGGGAAATGGCACCTCAATGGAATTCGGGGACCGGGAGTCCCGGTTTTGGCCGAGGACAGGGCTGGTCCGGGAGCATTCGGTTTCGATATCTGGCTCACCGTTACGAACTTCTTCGATCTCGATCCCATCCTGAGCCGCCAGGGCGAGTTTGAAGAATACGAGGGAGATTCATCGGAAATAATCGTCCGGGAAGCGTTGCAGTTCATGAAAAAACACCGCCGCGATCCCTTCCTGTGCGTCATCTGGTATGGAACGCCGCATTCGCCTTGGATGGCCACTCCCGAAGATCGCAAACCTTTCCAGCATTTGTCCGAGCGGGAGCAACACCACTATGGGGAGTTGGTGGCCCTGGACCGCAGTATCGGCGCTTTGCGAAAGGGACTCGAAGATCTGCAAATTGCCCACGACACCATGGTCTGGTACTGCAGCGATAATGGCGGTTTGCCCCCTTTCGGTCCGGCCACGGTGGGCGGATTGCGCGGCTGGAAAGGCTCAATATGGGAAGGCGGGATTCGCGTTCCCGGAATTATTGAATGGCCCAAAGTAATCCAAAAAGGCCGCCAAACCGGGTATCCCGCCGGTGTGGTCGATATATTCCCCACCATTCTGGATATTCTCGGCCTGGACGACTCCGCCATGATTCACCCTTACGATGGCATGAGCCTGCTTTCCTTGTTCAAAGGCAAGGCCACAGAGACCCGGCCGCAGCCATTGGGATTTTACTTCCAAAACGGGGCCGCTTTGGTCGATAACGATTATAAACTGGTCCTTGAGAACAGAGACGAAGGGATTTACCAACTCTTCGATCTGGTTCGAGACCCCGCCGAGACGAAAAATCTCTTCTACCTCAAACCCGAGGTGGCGGCCCGCATGGCACAGGAATGGGTCTCCTGGCGGCAATCGGTCGCAGCCAGCATCGCGGGCAGGATTACCCGGAGGGACGGGTAGACCCCGACCAGCCGCCCAGGATCTTCTGGTGGGAAATGCCGCAATACGAACCGTATTTCCAGGATTGGTTGAAACGACCCGAATACGGGGACCGGCTCCAAGGGTATTTGGATGGCGGGAAATAAGGTCCGCCACCGCATGAAAATAAAATCCGCCCAGTTGTGGTTTCTCCCGTAACCATGCGGATGCCTTTGAAATTCGGCTCCCAGGTCATGGATCGGGTGGTGTGCGCGCGAACCCGGGTGACGCTCGAGGACGCCAATGGAAATCTCGCCCAAGGGTGGGGTGAAACTCCCTTGTCGGTGGCCTGGGTCTGGCCCTCCAGTCTGGATTATTGGGAACGCGAGGAGGCCTTGAAGGCATTTTGCCGGCGGATCTCCCAAGCCTTGCCCTCGGCCGGTTTGTCGGGTCACCCCATGGAGATGGGCTACGATTTCATGGAGGGCCCGCTGCCCGATTTGTTGGCCGCACTCAACGCGGGACGGGACAGGGAAGCCGCCATGCCCTACCTTGCTGCTCTGGTTTGTTTCTCCCTCTTCGACATCGCCATCCACGATGCCTTTGCCTCGGCAAACGGGGCGTCCGTCTACGATATTTATTCCCGGGATTGGATGAGCCGCGATCTGGCCCATTATTTTAATGATGACAGATTTTCCGGGAAATACCCCGCCGAATTTTTGGTGCGTCCCGCGTCGAAACAATTGCCGGTTTGGCACTTGGTGGGCGGCTTGGATCCCATCGCGGAGAATGACCTGACCGGAGATGAACCGGACGATGGTCATCCCGTCCTGCTGAATGACTGGATTCGCAGGGACGGGCTCAATTGTTTGAAGATTAAACTGCGGGGCGACGATGCGAAGTGGGATTACGCGCGTCTGGTGGCCATTGGACAAATTTGCCAGGAGGAAAATGTCGATTGGTTGACCACGGATTTCAACTGCACGGTCACCGACCCGGGCTACGTCAACGCCATCCTCGATCGACTGTGCCTTGAGCAAGCCCCAACCTACCAGAAGATCCTTTACGTGGAACAGCCCTTCCCCTACGACCTCGAGGCCCACTCCATCGACGTCCATAGTGTGAGCGCGCGCAAACCGCTCTTCATGGACGAGAGCGCGCACGATTGGCGTTACGTGGAAAGGGGTCGTGAACTCGGTTGGACCGGGGTGGCCCTGAAAACCTGCAAGACCCAGACGGGCGCAATCCTCAGCCTCTGTTGGGCCAAAACCCACGGCATGACCCTGATGGTGCAAGACCTTACCAATCCCATGCTGGCCCAGATTCCCCACGTCCTTCTGGCCGCCCATGCCTCCACCATAATGGGAGTGGAAAGTAATGCCATGCAGTTTTACCCCGAGGCTTCAGCTCCGGAGGAGGTGGTCCATCCGGGACTTTTTCGGCGGAGAAACGGAATCCTGGATTGGTCCACCGTGGGGAAAACCGGATTCGGTTACCGGGTGGAAAAAATCGGCCGAACCTTGCCAGAACCCGTTACCCTGGAGCTTTGACCCCTTCTTTACGCGCCCCTCCATTGCCCTTTATTGTTGATCTTGATCGAAAAATGGGAATTCCCTGATGTTGAATGGTTTGATCAGGATTAGGATCACAATGATAATATGAGTCTGAGGATCGAAAAATTAAGCGAGCATTTGGCAGCGGAGGTCAGTGGGATCAACCTCGCTTCCTCCATCCCTGAAGACGCCTTGGCCGCACTGAAACACGCGTTCTACCGACACTCTGTTTTGGTCTTTCACGATCAGGATATCGACCAGGATCAGCAGATTTCATTCAGCAAGCGATTCGGTCCATTGGAACCGACCATGATGAACGACCCCTCCGGAGGGGGAGGATGGATCAATCACCTGTCCAATATCGATGAGGAGGGAAATATCATTCCGCCAGCCGATCCGCGCATGCTTTACAACAAGGGCAACTCGCTTTGGCATTCCGACAGTTCCTACAAGGAGGTGCCATCCCGGGGCGCTCTGCTTTACGCAGTGGAAGTTCCCCCTGAGGGGGGTGGAACGGAGTACGCCTCCATGAAGGCCGCCTATGCCGCCCTGCCCGAAGAAAAAAAGAAGGATCTGGAAGGTTTGGTGGCGGAACATAGCCTCCTTCATTCCCGCAACAAGATTGCTCCCGGCCTCATGGACCGGAAGTTCCAACAAGAAGTGCCGCCCGTGAAGCAAAAGCTCGTTCGCGAAATACCGGAAACCGGTGAGAAAACCTTTTTCGTCGGGGCCCATGCCTCCCACATCATCGGCTGGCCCATAGGGAAGGGTAGGGCCTTGCTCGAAGAACTCATGGAATGGGCCACTCAACCCCGTTTTGTCTATAAGCACGCCTGGAAACCGAGGGACCTGGTAATGTGGGACAACCGTTGCTCCCTGCATCGAGGCCGGCCCTGGGACGCGGCAAATCACCGGCGCATCATGAGACGGACAACCCTGCTGGGTGACGGCCCTACAGTTTGAGGATTTGGGAAGATTCAACCCCCTTTTGCGATTCTTATAATTGACTAGGGCAATACATGGGTGTCCACCTTTGATCTGAAACCATGGCGACAGTTGGCTCTTTGAGACCTCTGATAGGTCTTCAGGGAAGTCGGCTTTCTCGGGAATACAAAAACTTCCCCAATGACTGCGGAATCGAATATAAAGTAACATTAAATGCGTTTAAGGCTTGCTTTTGTCTGGGTGTGTGCAAAAAATTTTATGCCTGACACACCAGAAATCCATACGCTTTTAGATAAGCTGATTGCGCCGCTGAAGTCGCTCATACTCAGTAGCCCCAAACGAAGAAACTGCCCGGTTCTCGAGGATGAAGATTGGATTAAGGCGGGGTTGCTCCGCGTCTTATCCAACGAAATAAGTTCGCGTGGTTTCCTTCAGCAGTTGGCCGATCAACTGCAAACAATAATTGCTCGTAGTAGTTTTTTCAAAACGCTTCGCAGCGCTCGCCGATTGGCTTTTTGCCAACACCTCAATGAAGCTTTTGCTCAAGGCTACAAGAGTCCAAAATCTGATCGATTATCTGATTTTTCCAGTCTGGCGAAGTATGATATCTACGCTGGAGACGGGCACTACCGAGCCGCTGCCACTCACGATAAAAGGACCGGCCATAAGAAGTATGCGGTGGGTCATTTTTATACCCTCAATCTGCGAAATGACATGTTGACCCACTTGGACAGTATGGTGGAAGAGCCTGGACGCAAAAAGGAGCACGACATGCATTTACTAAAACGCATGAGTATCGAGCAACTGCGCCAGGGAGCGGCCAAGGGCAGGAAAGTGCTCTACGTCTGGGATAAGGCTGGAATTGATTTTTCCCAATGGTTCAAATGGAAACAAGGAAGCGGCATTTACTTTTTGAGTCCGGAGAAAAAAAACATGAAACTCAGACCCATGGGGCCGTGTGGATTTGATCTCAATAGTTCGATTAATGCCGGAGTAGTGGCTGATCAGTTGGTGGGAACCGATAGTGGCGTGATGATGCGACGTGTCCGTTATCAATGTCCGGATAGCGGCAAAGTGTTTCATTTTGTGAGCAGTGTGATGGATGTGGACCCCGGACTGTTAGCCCACTTGTATAAAATGCGCTGGAAAATAGAAAAGACCTTCGATGAGTTAAAAACAAAACTGACAGAGAAAAAAGCCTGGGCAAGCTCTACGGTGGCCCGCAACACACAAGCCAACTTTACCTGCCTGGCTCATAACCTCATGGTGGTTCTGGAAGAAGAACTGGCCGAGGACGACGAAGTCTATGACAATGGCGAACTGATCCGCCGCAAGAACCGCTACAAACAATTAACCCAAAGGGTAAAGAGTAAAGGCAAACAGTTGCCCTTGGCCCAACAAGCCGTTCCCCGGGCCACACAACGCACCCAAAAGTTCATTCGTTGGTTACGTAACCACTGTTGGATTCAAGCTCCCTGGTGGCAGGCTCAGAACGCTTTAAAACGAATATACACGACTTCTTAATCAATAAAGGTGGACACCCATGCTATTATTCCTTCCATCAAGGCAATTTAAAAGGGACAGGCTATTATTCTATTGACAAGATCTTGGGGATGAGCAGGGTGGGGGAATATGAGATCGTCCAGATTGAAGGTGAAGGGGCAGAGTGCGGTGTATCATTGCGTGACCCGCGTGGTGGGTGGCGCGATGCTGTTGGATAACAGGGCCAAGGAAGTGTTGCGCAAACAGATGTGGTATATGGCCCGGTTTTGCGGGGTGGAAATTATCACCTACTGCATCATGACCAACCACTTCCACGTCCTGGTGCGGGTGCCGGAGAAACAGATAGTCGATGACCGGGAACTGTTAGCCCGGTTTTCCGAATTGTACGGGCGGCAAAAGGGGCGCGTGGAAACCTTGGAGGCGCTTCTGAAAAAGGGTGGGGAAGAAGCGCGGGCAGAACGGGAGAAGCTCCTGGCGCGCATGGGTGACATATCGTTGTATATGAAGGAGTTGAAACAACGCTTCAGTATCTGGTATAACCGTACTCACCAGCGTTACGGGACCTTGTGGGCGGAGCGGTTCAAGAGTGTGCTGATGGAGGATGCGGCGAGTTGCCTGAGTGCGGTGGCCGCTTACATTGATTTGAACCCGGTGCGGGCGGGCCTGGTGGAGGATCCCAAGGACTATCGCTACTGCGGCTATTCCGAGGCGGTGGCAGGGAACATCAAAGCGCGGGGCGGGCTGTGCCGGGCGCTTGCCATGAAGACGGGGAAGACCGCCTTGTCAGAGTATCGCAAGATTTTGTTCCTGATGGGGTCGACGACATCGCGGCAAGGACAGAAAGCGATGGACCGCGAAGCGGTCAGGAAAGTGGTGGAAGCGGATGGAACCCTGCCGTTGGCGCAGGTATTGAGACTGCGGGTACGGTATTTTACCGATGGCATGGTTCTGGGCTCAAAAGACTACGTGAACGGGATATTCGAAACGCATCGCGGGCAATTTGGAAAACGCCGGAGTTCGGGTGCTCGACCCATGCTGGGCCTGAAGGATTCGGGATTGATGGTGATACGTGATTTGAGAAAAGGCATTTTCTGCTGAATTCATAACCGGGGTCATTGGAAGGGGCGCATGGCGAGTTCTGAATCTTTCCCATTGAGCAATCCGCACTGACCATATCGATCGAGGGCACCTACACCTACAATGACCGCCACGAATTGACTGCGGCCAAGACGGAGTCGAAAATAAGCGGGACCTACCATGAATTGGTTGGACGCAAGAACGCCTTCACCTAGGAAAGAGCCTATCCCAGGAACCGGGATTTGAAACTTCAATTTGAGTGGGAGCGGTTTTACGCCGCGATCCCACGAAACAGCCGAAGCAATCGCGGCGTAAAGCCGCTCCTACGATTTAAAACCATTACTCTAAAGCCTGCCTTTCTTCCATTTCGATTTACAGCCTCCTTCCCCGCAGGTTTCTCAATTGTATCCTTCCTTCTCCCCCCGGATGCACAATGGTAATCGTCCCGGCGCTTCTGGCGTAGTTCTTGCGGGTATCGCTCACAACCCGGTTGCAGACCCGGTGCCTGTCGTCGTGCACGCGGATGCGATACAGGTTCCACTCGCCGGATTTGAAATGACTGGCTGCGGCTTCAACGGATCCCTCTTCCGGGGAGATGTCATGCGCGAAATGGTGGCCCGATGGTTGAGCCGTTAGCCCAGATACAGATATCCGGGCTACTCGCGACGGAACCTTCAAAATATAGACTGGACCTTCCGCCGGGTAACTATAATCTTTCCTTATGGAACAGTGTAAACTCTGATTCTGTTCAACGTCACCTGAAACTCTGGACTCCCCACAACTATGAAGCAAAAAAGATCTTATTTCAACGGTTTATTAACCGGCTTACTCTGGCTGGTCATGGCAGGTTCCCCTGAACTCGCCGCTCAAACAGCTACCGGCGGCATTTCCGGTATCGTTTCCAATGAAATTACCGGTCGCGCCCTACAAGGGGTCGTCGTGCGTGTGCAGGGCGCCAACGCGGTCGACCGCACCGACATATTAGGGCGCTATTTTCTTTCCGGTGTACCTGCCGGACCGCAGCAACTAACCGTAAGTTACGTAGGATTGGAGACATCCATCCAAAGTGTGAACGTCACCGCCGGCCAAACCGTGATCGTTGATGTCGGCCTAAGCAGCGAAATATACGATTTGGAAGATTTCGTTGTTGTGCCACAGATTGTCGGGCAGGAACGGGCCATAAATCAGCAGAAAACCGCCTCCGGCATCATCAATGTGATCTCTGAAGAACAATTTGGCGCCATACTCGATGGAAATATCGGCCAAGCCTTGCAACGTCTCCCCGGAATCACGGTGAATGAAGATCAGGATGGATCGCAGGGCGCCATTAACATCCGTGGGGTTTCCGGCGAATTCAACTCCATCCAGATTGACGGCAACCGGATCCCCACATCGGGCGAGAACCGCGATTTCAATCCCAGAAATATATTGGCCGATGGATTCACCAACATCGAAGTAGTCAAGGCCCCCACACCCGACCGCGACGGCGATGCCGTCGGGGGAATCGTCAACCTGGTCACCCGTAGCGCTTTCCAGCGCGAGGGCCGGGAGATGTCCCTCAAGTTGGGCGGTATTCTCAACAAAGTACCCGATATATGGGGACACTCAGCCGTCTTTTCCTTCTCCGATCTTTTTAGCGTGGGAGAGGAAAATACGAGAAACCTTGGAATCAGCATTACCCTCAGCAGCTACGATACGGACCGTTTCCACCACAATGCCGACATGGATTGGATTCAGGTTACGCCCGAACTTAATCCGGAACTGAATCTTGGCCAATATGACGAACCGGTGTGGTTCATGGAATCCTCCCACTGGGAACACGACACCCGCGCGACCGAAAGCTACTCCATCAGCTCGTCGATTGATTTTCGCACCGATGAGTACAATTCCTTTTATTTTCGCCCATCATTCAGCCGATTCGACCGGCAGGGAATTCAGTATGAAACCGATATCGACCTCGACACGGCGTTTGATAATGATGGAGACGAGGATGAAAAGACCTATGCCGAACTCACCCCTACCTATGGACGCGCCACCGAGAACAGCGAAGCCTCGCGGGGGTGGATTGGAACACTGGAAAACGATTTCAATGAATTGTTTGCCTTATCCATGGGAGGGCGTCATGAAGGAGGCCCCGGTCTGCTGACATACGATGTTTTCGTTTCCAGAAATAAAAACACCATTATCGACGATACCGAGCTGAATATGGTCATGGAACCGGATGATCCCTGGTTCGTCTTCGAGTATGAAGTCGTGGGGGATATTAACCGGGGAGAAGTAGAAATCAGGCATGTGGGCGGCGGCGATCCCACTGATCTGAGTCAAATGACCGAAGGAGAACTGGAATTTGTATCCGCGGAAAGGTCGGAAGATGTCCTGAGCGGGAGGATTGATTGGGAAAAAATCTATAACGCTGAATACGGCGTTTTCACTCTGAAAACGGGAGCTAAATTCAGGAATAGTGACCAGTTTAGCGACCAGATAGTGGACCTGTATGAAATGGACGAAACCTTTCCTTATGCGCAGGTGATTGAGGTGACCGATGCGTTTGTCTTGCGCAAACCCAAGTATTTCGACGTGCAGCCCGAAATCGGCAAGGAACTGTTTCGCACCAATCCGGAGCTTTACGAGTTCGTGGAAGACGACTCGTTGGAGGACAGTAACGTCGCTGATTTCGAAGCTACGGAAACCACCACTGCGGCTTATGTCATGGGCACCTATGAAACGGGTCCCCACACTATTATCACCGGTGTTCGTTACGAACGCAATGAGTGGGACAATGTGAACAAGATTGTTAGTTACCTGGATGACGTGCCCTCTGTAATTCCGGTTGAACATGGGAATGCTTACGCATTCTGGTTGCCCGGCATTCACGGTCGTCACGAACTCCGGGAGAACCTCATCTTGCGTGAAAGCTATAACCGCAGTTACGGGCGGCCAAGGCTCGAGGAGCTTTCCCGTGGGCGCTGGGAGGATGACGATGGAAACATCGAGGACGGCAATCCCGACCTGAAACCAGCCATTTCCGACAATTACGACATCCAGCTCGAATACTATACGGATGAAGGAGGCCTGTTTTCGGTCGGGCTTTTCCGCAAGAATATCGAGGACTTTACCTTCACCCAAATCTATGACTTTGACGAAATCGGTCCGGATGGAATCCCAATCCCGAGCGAAGGTGGAGACTTGGAATATGAGCGACCGGTCAATGGCACTACTGCCACCAACAAAGGCATTGAGCTGATCGCCCGCCAGCGACTCTATTTCCTGCCGGATCCCTGGAATGGGTTGGCTTTGAGAGGAAGCGCCACTTTTACCAGCAGCCAGGCCGATTACCCCAACCGCACCGATCGGTCCGACCTCCCGTTGGAAGGCTTTTCCGACACGATTTACACCGCTACCATCGACTATGTCTGGAGCGGATTCAGCGCACGGGTGGATTATACCTTCCGCTCCGATTACATTGAAGGTCTCGGAAGCGATATCGAAAGCGATGAATTCTTCGGCAATGTGAGGAGGGTTGATGCCGAAATTTCTTACCGCTTGCGCTCCGGGGTCGATATTTTCGTCACCGGGACCAACATTACCGATGAGCCGCTGGTTTCCTATCAGGGCTATCCCCCCTTCGTGGAAGACGCCAACCTCCCCGGCCCAAAATACACCTTCGGTGTTGAGTTTACTTTCTAAACACTAAACCGGCTGCATATATCGACCCGGCTTCAGATGCCGGGGTAATACCCGCAGTTCAACTATTTGCAGCTCGCCTTCGTGCATACTGAAAGGTCCAGGCCCTCATTTTTTGAATTTTCCATTTCATTCCCCATGACCATCATTCGTTTGTTCTTTTTCATATTTGCACTAACCATTTTCAATGCTGTTTGGGTCGCAGCCGGAAGCCTCGTGCGAGGCCCTTATCTCCAACAAGCCACTTCGAACTCAATCGTCGTGGTCTGGCGGACGGAGGGAGAATCTGAACCGGCTCTGCACTATGGCAACGCGCCAGGTGCTTGGCAAAAAGCGCTAAGTGGCGACGCAATCGATCTGCGAGTTTCAGCCGATGTAAACGCCGCAGCCAACGTCCCGCGCCTTTACCGGGAACCCATGAGTGAGAGAGCCCAACGCGAAGCCGATCACGATCCTTCTACGGTCCCCAATACCTATCAATACGAAGCCCGGGTTTCGAACCTCCAACCAGATTCGAAATACTATTATGCCATCTACGATGGCGGCCAGTTGCTGGCCGGCGGCGACGAGAATCATTACTTCCTCACCCACAACCCAATCGGCAGTTCGACAGACATGCGCGTCTGGGTAGTGGGAGATTCGGGTACCGGTGGTAAGGATCAAGCTCTGGTCCACGACGCCATGCGCGCATACGTCACCCGGACTGGTCGACCAGTAGACCATTACATTCACGTGGGCGATATGGCCTACAGCGATGGGACCGACCGGGAGTTTCAGGACAATTTCTTCGCCCCTTACCAGGCTACGCTTCGCAACACGGTTTGTTGGCCCACCATGGGCAATCACGAAGGCCACACGTCCAGGGGCATCTCCGGCATCGGCCCCTATTACGACGCCTACGTGGTACCCACTCGGGCGGAAGTAGGCGGGGTCGCATCGGGCACCGAGGCCTATTACTCCTTCGACATCGAAGAAGTCCATTTCATCTGCCTGGATTCACACGACCTCGACCGTAGTCCCAACAGCGCCATGGCTCAGTGGCTCCGCGCCGATCTGGAGCAAGCCAATGCCACGTGGATGATCGCATTCTGGCACCACCCGCCTTATACCCAAGGATCCCACGACAGCGACCGCGAAAGCCAGTTGGTGGAGATGCGGGAAAATTTCATGCCGATTTTGGAAGGGGGAGGAGTAGACCTCACTCTTACCGGGCACTCCCATATATACGAACGCAGCATGCTTATGGACGGCGCCTATGATACGCCGACCACAGCGCAGGGCGTGATTCTCGACGACGGCGACGGTCGCATAGGCGGCGACGGTCCTTATAGGAAGAGCGCCGGTCTCCAACCCCATGAGGGTTCGGTTTCCGTCGTAGCCGGGCATGGCGGAACCTCGCTCGGACGAGGAGGCACTATGCCGGTAATGCGCGAAATCATCCTGGAGCACGGGTCCGTGCTTTTGGACCTGCAAGGTGACACCTTGACCGGGACCATGCTGAACAAGCACGGCCAAATCCGGGACATTTTTAACCTGGTGAAACGCGGGAAGGTAACCACGACTCGTATCAAAAATCCCTGGCAGCCTATCCACGACACCTCTCTTCTCACCGAACTCCGCTTGAATTTTGCCGATGATACCCCTGGCAAGATGCCGGAAGGGTGGAAGGTTGTAGCTGGAAATAAGTCGGGCTTGAGCGTGTCGAAAGACCCAGGCGGCCCAGACAAATTTCTGCAGACCCAAGCGACTGAAGCGGCGCTTGTCGGCCTTTATACCCGATTTGCATCCTCCGCTTTCGAATTTGAAACCAGACTCCGGCTGACAGGCAAAGACGGAAAGGGCGCCGGATTTGTCTTCGGTTACAGAGATCCCAAGAATTTTGGCCGCGTCTTTCTCGACCCGGTGGCAGGCGTCATTCGGGTAAGCCGCTTTGTCGACGGAGTTGAAAACATCATCAAAGAGAAAAAGGCCGGGATCCATGCAGACCAGTGGCTCAACGCAGAAATCGAAATCGAGGATGGAGAAATTGAGGTGCAGTTTCAGGATGCCAAGGAGCAACAGCCTGAGCTGGAGTTCAAGATCGCCCTCGGCCCTGAAATTCCAAGGAGCCCGGCCGGTGTATTTCTGCCGCAAAACAGTTCGGCGGATTTCAAGTTTTTCGCATTTGAGGACAATGACCCTTTACCATGAAGCGCCGCCAATTTTTCATCGCCGTATCTACGGTATTTTTATTTGTGTTTCCTGCCAGGGGACATAGAAGCCCGGATCAGGTTGCCGAGGCTCTGAGCGAGCGCATTGAGGCGGACGGCCCCAGCGATAGACTGTTGACTGACCGGGCTTATGAGCATCAATCTCTGGGCAATTGGCCAGCCGCGGTGGCTGATTTCAGGGCGGCCATCGAACTGGAGCCCCGCTCCCGCTTCGCCATTATCGGATGCGCCGAAGCCTTACTACATTCGGACGATTGGCCCCAAGCCGACGCAATGGCGCAGCGTGGCCTGGCTCTGGATGAAAACGCCGCTTCACAAGCTCCATTTCATGCCCTGCGTGCGCGCGTTTTTTCCCGGCAACATCGCTGGCTCGACGCACTTGAGGCTTGGCGCGGCGCCCTCCGGTCTCCGCATCCTGAGATCGACTGGTTTTTGGGTGAAGCGGAATGTCTCGCCCGGCTCGCCCGGCACCCTGAACGAGTCGAAGCCCTCGCTCAGGCAATGACGCGTAATCCCAGTATCGTCTTGCGCCGTGCTTGGATACGCGCGCTGGTGGACGCAGGCGAACTCGAAGTCGCATTCCGGGAGATCGACCGCGGTATGTCCAAGGCTCGTTGGAAAAGTTCCTGGTTGCTTCTGCGGGCGCGCATTCACGGCGAGAACCAGCGTTTTGCGGAGCAAAAAGTGGACGCAATGGCCGCTTGGCTGGAACTTCGGAACCGCGTGAGATCGGCTCTATCCGATCCATATCTGGTCAAGGATGCAGCTTGGGCCCTGGGCTATCTGGGTGAATGCGACCAAGCTTTAGCCCATGTTGAAAAAGCACGACTGCTGGGGGTGCCGGAAATGGAGCTCCTCCCGATCGAGCAAACTATCCGCAATAATTCGGCCGCGCTGTCGAATTAGTGTGTTGTCCCGGAAATTTGTACTAACAATACCGAAGCGATTTTAAAATGTAGGAACGGCATAGGCGCGCCGGGGCGCGCCTATTAGGAATCAGGAGGGACTAACCACAAAAGGCACAAAGGCACACAAAATCTTAACGAAATTGGCGATCTTTTCGAGAGCTAATCCAGAAGAAAGTTTTAACCACGGATTTCACGGATGGGCACGGATTGGAAAATTAGCCACAAAAAGCACAAAAAACAAAGAGGAGCCATGGTCGCGAACCAGCATCGAACATCCAGAAACCAGCATCGAGAAACCAGGATTTGACTCTCGCAGAGAGTGCAAAGAAACGCAAAGAGGGAAGAATAACGGAGGGCGGACATTCTTGTCCGTCATTTAAATCCTGATCCTGATCGAAAGGCTGGGAGAATGGTACAAAGGCACAGAGGGGGGAGAGGGAGAAGCGCCCAAGGGCGCGAATTAGGAATTAGGAATTGGGGTAAAGGGAGAGATCAAGATCACGATTATGGGGAAGTAAATGCGGTCACCTATTGCTCCGATCAACCGATTCCAACATCTGGCTTTTACGCCAACGGCGTTAAACTCCAGAGCCCAGCGACGCGTATCGCACGCTGGGGTAGCGACCGCCCCTATGATTGAACCCCAACGGGGTTCCACAAATTACTTCCAAAATACCCTGGGATTGGTTCATTGTGGAACCCCGTTGGGGTTCGTTTTTTTGTCCATTTCAACCCAGTGTGCGCTGTGCGACACTGGGCTATGGAGTGGAACTGCTTTGCAGTTCATTGTAGTGTGGCCTTCATTAAATGAGTTAAAACACATTTCGTAACTAGTCGACCCTGAAAAAGGCATTATTGTCCAAGGTGGACAACCAAAACATAAGGGATTCCTTTTTCTGGGGAGATCGTGGCCCAGTTCAATTGCCGAAAAACACCAGAGAGCTTCATAAGTTTGACCAGGTTTTGGGCTGAATTGCACAATTACCTTGTCAAATAAAAGGGGTATTGGAAACAATAAAATGTTGTATAACAACAAATTATGGAGTTTTCAGGGTCGACTAACTACTCAGGTACCTTAAACAATCGTCCGCATGGATATTTTAATGATAACCTATTACGAAACTGTAGGAGGGGGTTTATCCCCCGATTGCGGTTAGGCTATGGAGACCTGAGTAGTTAGAGCCTGTCCCAGATTCCGGGATTTTGAAAACGAGGAGGATTTGCAGTCGACAGTGACGAGGTCTATCTGGTGGGTCAGGCTCCCAGAAAGGGTTTTCCGGGCCTAAATTCACTCAACTGCGCCCGATTCGAGCCTTGCTGCGTCTTTCAACCTCACCTGGATCCAAAATATTGAGCTTAATGCCGGATTTCGGGCATGCGGCGGCCTTACCTCTACTGGAAGGTTCAACTTTGATCAGCGTGTGGGGCGCCCCGAAAGCTCAGGCCGCCTTGGCTTGAGCTGCAAGTTGCTCCAATCTCACTTTTCGACTGATCCAGGCCAAGTTGTGGGCGAGCACGCTCCACCCTACTGCGACCCTGCGGTGTTTTAAGCCTTTGGCGCGCCAGACTCGTCCGCATCCGTGGTTCTTAACAATGGCTATGCGCGCTTCGGTGCCGCCGCGGCGGGTTTGCCAGCGGCAAAAATCAGGCTCCTTGAGGCGGGCTTTCAACTTGGAGGGACTTTTCGGACATATGTGGCTGCTCAGCCCTGCCTTCTTTAATGCCTTACGTGTAGCTGCCCCATCGAAACCCCGGTCGGCCACCGCCCATTTCAGGCCTTGTTGCCTTTTGAGGGAGTGTTGGCGTTGTACGCTTTCGATTAATTTATCTCCCTCCCAAGGAGCCGTTTTGCCGTAGAGCATATAATCAATGACCATGCCGCCGGGACTCTCGGCCATAAACAGTTCGTTGCCGAACTCGGTCTGCGCGCCCGCCTTGCCCCGCACGATCACAGCGATATCTGTTTCGTAGACACTGAGGATCTTCTTGTCGTTTTTGACCAGACGTCCGCCGATAATGCGTTGGTGGGCTTGCTCAATTACTTGGGGCAGCAAATCGAGTTGCCCATCGATACGCCTGATGACTTGATCGGCAAGAGCGCGGCTAAAACGGGTTTGTGCGAAGCGGGCGTCCAGCAAGTTGCGGTGTTTCAGGGCGTGCCCGCCGACCCGTTTGAGGAATCGTTTCATCTTGCGCAGGATCTTCTTGCGAGCCTTCGCCCCTCCCTTCTTGCGGCGGGTTTGCGTCATCTCAATACACAGCTTGTTCATGCGGCCCATCAGGACATCCGGGGATTTAGGCATCCGATTCAACAGGCCTTCATCGCGGATCAGTTTCACCGCTTTGAGCAAGGTGCGCGTCACGTCACCCAAAAGCGCCCAATCGATCGGAAAGTGAATGTTTGCCTCCAGACAGGTCGAATCGACCAGGCAAACCGAAAGATTCTCCGCCTGCTCCACTCCCAGTTGGATGCAATTGCTCTGATCGCCCGCGAGCTCAACCAGCCGGGTGTTGAACGCGCGCAACTGTTCATCGCTGAAAAGCTGCGAGGCGCGGTGTAGCGTACTCTTCGAGGTCCACTTCACGCCAAACAAACTGCGGATTGCGCAAAAATCGCTCAAAAGATCACTAGAGGCCAACGTTATCGAAAAAGCTCTAAAGCTTGGAACACCCAGCAAGTGACGTAGCAGTTCCACTCGTAGCGAGAAAACCGCAAACTTCGCTTGTTTATGGCACAAAACCCCCGAGGCGTTCGGCGGCAACTGCGACAACCCGAAGTGGATCGCCATTTTTTCCAACCCACCTCGGGTCAGATTATCATCGATTTGGCGCAAATCTTCGACCAGACGGTCATAATCACGATTTTGCAAAACCGGCGTTAAAGCTGGACGAAGCAAACTTTGAAAGGCTACCGTATCAGCAGAATTGGTTTCTTTTAATTCGTTCATACCAAATTATAGAGACGCTATTTAGGGCGAATCGAGGTTTTTCACCTCTTTTCGCCCGACTTTTTTATCCTAACACTTTGTCCCACAATGGGTTCCCCCCCTGGGACAGGCTCTAGTTACCACATTTCACTGAATTTGGCCCGCTGTTGGAACCTTTGAGCGTCAAAATGGTGGAGAGATTTTCCGAATCAAGGGTCGGTGAGTTCCATCTCACCGTATCGGTTCATGCCGGCCCCGCCGTTGGAACCGGCGTCGTAGACAAATCCGTATACTCTCACCCCGTCCGGGCGGGTATGGATGTTACCCCGCACCCAGGAGCCGAGGATATCCTCTATTTGCAGCCTCGCCGGTTGCCAGCCCCCACGGTCGTGCGTACTGAAAATGGAGCGGGTTTCTTCGTCTATGAAAAGGACGCGCACGGTTTGTTCATCGAGGACTGCGTCGGCCCCGGCCTGTTGGGAATCCACCGCATCGGTCACAACGGGACGATCGCTGGCCTTTACGGGCTCGGTTAACGTAGCGGATTTGTCAATTCGCCGTTCCCATAGATAGCCATCCGCCAAGCGATAAATTACGACCACGGTCCCCGTTTCCGGCATGTAGACCAAGGGTAAGACCGCCCCGTATACGGCCCGCGAGGTCCCAGCGCCGGAGGCCAGAAACTGGGCTCCTGTAAGGGTTCCGTCCGCCAGCAATCTGCGGTACCAGAGGGTGCCGTCAGCGCGGTAGTAGGCGAGGTGGACGGTATCATCCGTTCCCACCACCGCACGAGGACCGGCTGCGGCCAACGCATCCTGGTCGATAATGACTTGGTGTCCCCAAGCGCCTTCGGCGGACCGGATATTGTAATGCAGGGTCTGGCCGACATAAAATGCGACCATGCTTCCGTCGGATCGAACGACCAGCGAGGCTGCTTGGGCCATCGAGTCCGCCACGGCGGCCAGCTCGTCGGTAAGGGCCCAGGTATCGGGTTGCGTCGGGTGATCCGAGGTGCGAAAGGCGTGGAGTCGGGTGGATTCGGTAACTTGGTGAAGCATGTGAATCGTATCTCCCAACTGGCGCGCATCCACCGCTTCCAGGTCGTTGGTTTCGGGCCGGTTGGTTGCATCCACTTCCCGCCAGGTCATCCCCATGTCCGTCGATTTTACCATCATGAACAGGTTATCCGTTTCAGTTGGTTCCATGATAAAATACAAGTCGCCGCTGGAGGCCTTCCATGGTCCGATCCGGCCCGGTGTTTCGACAAAGGTTCCCCCCAGGTGCCCGGGGGGAATGGTTAGCCGAAGGGTTGGATTTTCCTTTGAGTTCAAGGGTCTGCCGTCTGCCGCAACCATCTTTAACTCAAACCTGTCGCCTTCCTGGTTGATTATTGCTCCATCGGTAAAGCGCCGAACCACCAGGGCCCATTCAAACTCGCTGTGGCCCTTTCCTCCTGACCATGGCGGGGTCTGCCCGGATAATGCAACTCCCGCGCCCGGCTGAAATGGGGTGGTGGAAGCCGTCAGCAGGTTTGTTGTGGCTTCACCGTTTATAAACCCGGGAGAGGAGACGATACTGATCGGTGGAGTCCTGGCTTCCCCTGCTATGGCGATATCCCGGAAATTTGCAACTCCGCCGGAGGGCAGGAAAAATCCAATTTTCGAGGAAGGCGTCGAGGTTCCCATCTCAGTGGCAAACTCCAGGGTGTCATTCTCGAAGTTTATCTCGACCCATTCGTTCTCCAGGTCGATTTCCAGGCTTACCCATTGGTCGGTCGATATCGACGCATTCTCCTCCGCAACTACCGATTCGGCGCCATTCAAGATTTGGCTCACGCGAATGGTTCCGGATGAGGCGTCGAGAAATACCCGAGAGAAATTTTGCGGATCAGTGTAGGCGAAAACGAACCCGGCCCCGGTTTGGTTTCCTGGAAACAATTGTATTTCCGCCGTTAACTCGGTCACTTCCCATGGCGGGGAATGCACGACAATCAGCGGCTGCTGCCCCGCTTGAATCCGAAGCAACTTGCGCCTCTCATTCATTTGGCTCACAACTACGCCTGCGGTGTTGCCTTGTTCGACCGACCACCCGGCAAGTGTCCTCCCCACCGGCATCTCTTCGAATTCGAGGTCGAGCTCCCTGATGGGATAGGGGAAATCGTGAGCCTCCACATAGGCCCATTCGGCTGCATTCCGCCTGGCTTGAAGACGGAAGGGCATGCCGCCCAATTGCGGCCCGGTCTCCACTTCGAAGCGCACCCGAAACGGTTGGTCGGCGTAAATGGTCACGTTCTCATTGAGGGCGCCGGCCCAGCCATGATCGGCATTCAATGCGGCATGAAAGCCGGTGCGCACCCGGAATGCGGTTTGGCCGCTCAAATCCGGGGCGGGTTGACCTCTCCCACACCCGCTGGTCAGGGACAGCCAGACTAGAACCGCGGCTGAAGCCAGAACGGCGGGCGGGAAAAATCGTGTCCGGGTCAGGGGGCAATATTGGGATTGGACGGGAATGGTATTTCTTGAGTGCATAACCGGGGTCATTGGAAGGGGCGTATGGAGAGTTCTGAATCTTTCCCATTGAGTAATCGGCGCTGACCCTATCGGTCGGGTACACCTTTAATGGACTGGCATGAGTTGACCGCGGCCAAGACGGAGTCGAAAATAAGCGGGACCTACCAGGAATTGGTTGGACGCAAGAACGCCTTCACCTAGGAAAAAGCCTATCCCGGGAACCGGGATTTGAAACATCATTTCGAGTGGGAGCGGTTTTACGTAGCGATCCCACTAAACAGCCGAAGCAATCGCGGCTAAAACTTGAACCTCGAAGCAATCGCGGCGTAAAGCCGCTCCTACGATTTAAAACCATTACTCTAAAGCTTACCTTTCTTCCATTTCGATTTACAGCCTCCTTACCCGCAGGTTTCTCAATTGTATCGCTCCTTCTCCACCCGGATGCACAATGGTGATCGTCCCGGCGTTCTTCGCGTAGTTCTTGTGGGTATCGCTCACGACTCGGTTGTTGACCCAGAACTGGTGCCTGCCGGCGTGTACGCGGATGCGATACCGGTTCCACTCGCCGGATTTGAAGTGGCCGTATGCGGCTTCAGTCGATCCCTCTCTCGGGGAGGAAATACTGTGGCCATAGGAGCCCCGATAAAGGAACTTGAAGGGTCTACTCGCCGTCGATTTGATATCGCCTTCCAGCTCAAAGTCTTTGTATTCCGCTTGGGTGGAAAGCCGAAGGGACCTGGCGCCTGACAGTCGGATTTCGCCCATCTTCTGCTCCACGCCAGCCATTTTGGATGGCGTGACCCATGCGTCCAAGCTTTGGAGAGTTTCCCATCCGGACCCGTCGCGCAGTTCGACCAACTGATCCCTGAGAGAGGCTTTGACAAAGGCATATTCCGGATCCCGGGCCAGGTTGCGCCACTCCAGGGGATCGGCTTTCAGGTCGTAGAGTTCCTCTTCTCCGTCGGCCGTCAGGGTGTAGCGCCAACGCTTTCCGCGAACCGAAAAGTGCGGGTAATGGGATCCTTCGAATGCGCGGTGCAAGGAATGGTCCTTGCCCGGAAGGGCGGTGATGGCGACATCGGGGCCGTCCCAAGTCCCATTTTCCGGATCCTTCAACAAAGGCGCCAGACTGTGACCCTCCAGCGCGTAACCATTACCGTCCGCGTTCGGGTTTGCCGGGAGATGGCAGAGCTCGACAAAAGTCGGATAAATATCGATTAAGGATACCGGCTGATCGCAGACTGCCCCTTCCGGAGCCCCATCTACTCCGGCCACGATCAGAGGCACTCGGGTGGAGGGTTCCCAGAGGCTTTGTTTGTACAAGAAGTTTTTTTCACCCACGTGGAAACCGTGGTCGCTGGTAAAGAAGACGATGGTGTTGTCCCTGGCGGTGCTCGCGTCGATCGCGTCAAGGACCTTGCCCACCTGATCGTCCACAAATGAGACACAGGCCATGTAAGCCTGAAGCCAGTGCCGCAAGAGATCTTTCCCCTCGTGACGAGCCAGCATTGTATAGCGACGAAATCCATACAGCTTTTCATTTTTCAAGGCGGCTGCCAAGTCTTCCAAGTCATTGGGATCCACATTTGGCAATTCAATCGAATCGAGTGGGAAACGGTCAAAATACTCCTGGGGCGCGTAGAGCGGGGTGTGGGTCCGGACAAACCCGGTAAACAGGGCAAAAGGTGTGTCGTGATCTCGTTGCAGAATTGCTTTGGACCATTCCGCCGACAACTCATCGGGCATCGGGTCCCGATCCGTGTCGCTCGCGTAACGCCAGGGTTTTCCGTAGAGGATCCATCCCTTGTATCCGGGAATGCCATTGGCGGGATCTGCCGGCCAATGGGGAATGTTGGAGAGGGGACCGAATACATGTTCCCATTCGTAGTCCATGTCTGCGTCGGGTCCTTCCAGGAGGTAGAGTTGATCGGGGTGGGGGAGAGAATATCCCCTTTGGGTTTCCTCCCGGCCGTCCCAGGGCCAGGGACCGAAGGCTCCATTGTGGCCGTACTCGTCGAATTGCCCCTCCCCCTGGTTGCCGTGAAAGATTTTTCCCGTTCCGTAGACCGTGTAACCATGGTTGCCGAGGTGACGGGTCAACGGCACACTGTCTTTCAAGATCCCATTTTGCCGCCAGTCTTCGAACCAATACAGGCTGGTGGTCTGGGGATATAATCCGAAGAGCATGCTGGAGCGCGAAGGCGCGCAAATGGGATCATTGTTATGGGCGTTGCTGAAGGTGACTCCCCGTTCTTTCAGCCGATCGATATGGGGGGTCGGCACCGATGGTTTCCCCTCCGGCTGGTAAGGCATATCGTTGAGGTCATCGACGATGATGAAAACGACATTGGGACGCATTTCTGCCATTGAGGAGGTGCACAAGGCTGATAAAAGGATAATCTTAAAGAGAACTCGCATTTGATTGCCGGTATAAAATTGAATCTACCCATTGGGGAACCCAGTAAAGTCAACATAGGCGCCGTCTTTTGGCAATGGGAGTTTTCCGGCTGGCCAACCCCTTTTTTCGAGGAGAGAATGCGGGCCGATTACAGCGTCTCAAGAGAAGTCATGGTTTAATTTTGACGCCGAAAGATCCCATGGAGGAGGATCGCTGTTTTTCATGTCTCACCGGATCGATCTCACCCCGAACGGCCGCTTGCTTTTGCAAGAACTTCCTGGTGCGAAGCCAGGGCTTGATGCCAAGCGCTTAACGGCGCTGGTCGATGCCTTTGCGCGATCCTCCTCAGAAGGACTGGTTGAGTTGGGAACCGCGTTTCCCGAGGAATCCTTACCGACCACCATGGCTTATTGGCGAGACTATGCGGGAATCTACCTATCGGCCTTGCGTTCGGCGACCCCGGAGGATGATGCCAGCGCGTGGCAGGCGGTTCCCGCACCCAGGTCCTCCTGGGAAGGCCTGATCCTGCAGCGGCCGCCGGGGCGAGGGATGGAATACCTTTCGACAACGGTTCTCGATGGGTTGTGGATCGGGATCGAGAGGGTTGTCCGGGGAAAATGTGAGGCTCATGCGGGGAGAGTGCGAGGGTGGTTGCGCGAGGTCAATCCCAATCGGCAACTGCTCGGAAGAGTGACCTTTCATCTTGCGGAGAACAAGCGCAACGAGCGCCGGCCATTTGCCTTTGTCGCAACCTATAGCCACAGTATTTCCGAAACCGAGCGGCTTCAGCACGTGCCTCTGAGCAAGGCTTTGAAGCAGTACGCCGGGGAAGGCAATCGCCCCGCAATGGAGCGCTTGCTGCGCCCCGTGCAGGAGGCGGCCGAGCGAAGTGAATTGGTGCGGGAGTTGGTGGAGTCGCGGCGTCTATTTCAAGCCCTGGCCTGGTCGCCCAAGCAGGCCTATGCCTTCATCCAGGACATTCCAGCGATGGAAGAGAGTGGCTTGGTCGTGCGAGTGCCGAACTGGTGGAAGGGAAAGCGGCCATCCCGGCCCGGAGTGAGCATTGATGTCGGGCGAACCATGACCCGTGTCGGCGGGAGTAGTCTGCTGGAGTTTTCCGTGGAAGTCGCCTTGGAGGGAGAAAGGCTCTCGAACGAGGAATTGATGCAACTTCTTCAGAGTGATGGGAATCTCGTTCAGTTGCGAGGACAATGGGTGGAGGTGGATCGCGACAAGTTTGAACAGGTGCTACATCATTGGAAAGAAGTCGCCGACACTCATTTCGAGCGGGGAATTTCTTTTCTCGATGGAATGCGGTTGCTCGCCGGATACCAACCCGGTGGAGATCGGTCTCCGTTCGCGGACCGGGACGGAGGTCGCGAGTGGATAGCCCTCCAAGCCGGAGATTGGTTGCGCGACACACTTGAAAAAATGCGGGATCCAACCCGAGCCGATAGCGGGCTGCCGGGCAAGACACTCAGGGGGACCCTCCGACCTTATCAGAAGGATGGAGTGAACTGGCTATGGTTCTTCTATCAGATGGGTCTTGGCGCGTGCTTGGCCGATGATATGGGTTTGGGAAAAACCATTCAGGTGATTGCGTTGCTGTTGACCGTGAAGCGAACGCGGGGAGATCCCGAGGATGGTCGGCCGAGTCTGCTCGTCGTTCCCGCGTCGTTGTTGGGAAACTGGCAAGCGGAACTCCAACGATTTGCGCCGAGTTTGCGTGTCTTCTTCATGCATCCATCGCAAACTTCTGCGGATGAGCGCAAAGAGGCCCTGGCAAAAGGACAAAGCTTCTATCGATCCTACGATTTGGTGGTCTCGACCTACGGCCTGATCCGCCGTCTGGAGAATTTCCGCGCCAGTAAATGGGATTTGTTGATTCTCGATGAAGCCCAGGCAATCAAGAACCCGAGAACGGCGCAAACGCGTTCGGTGAAGCAGGTCGGAGCCAAGGTGCGGGTGGCTCTAAGCGGCACACCGATCGAGAACCGCCTAAGCGATCTCTGGTCACTCTTCGATTTTCTGAACCCGGGATTGTTGGGCTCGGCAGCGGAGTTCAAGAAGTTTACCAAGAGGTTGGAAGGGCAATTGGAACCCAACTTTTCCCCTCTGCGCGCACTGGTGCGTCCTTACATCTTGCGGCGGCTGAAGACGGACAAGACCATTATCTCCGACCTGCCTGACAAGACAGAGATGCTTGCGCTTTGTCAATTGACGAAAACTCAAGCCGCCCACTACGAAAAGGCGGTTCGGGAGTTGGCGGAGGCCATGGAGAGCGAGGGGGAACCCGGAATCAAGCGACGGGGTATCGTCCTGGCATTCCTACAACGGTTCAAGCAAATCTGCAATCATCCCGCGCAGTGGTCGGGGAGTGGTGACTATCGGTTGACAGGCAGCGGAAAGTTTCAGCGTTTGACCACCCTTTGCGAAGAAATGGCCTCCCGCCAGGAACGGGTCCTGGTCTTTACTCAGTTTCGCGAGATTATATGGCCCCTGGCAGAGTTGCTTAAAGGGGTCTTCGAGCGCGAAGGTCTCGTTCTCCACGGCGGCACGGCGGTGAAAGAGCGCCAACGGTTGGTCGATGCTTTTCAAAGCGAGGATGGGCCGCCTTTCTTCGTTCTCTCGCTCAAGGCAGGAGGCACCGGGCTCAATCTCACTGCAGCCTCTCAAGTGATTCATTTTGACCGATGGTGGAACCCTGCGGTCGAAGACCAAGCCACAGATCGTGCATTCCGAATCGGGCAAAAGCGCAATGTGTTGGCGCACAAGTTTGTTTGCCGAGGAACGATTGAAGAGAAAATTGATCAACTGATTTCTGAAAAACGTGAGCTGGCCGATGACGTGCTGGGTAAACGAGGTGGAGCTGAAAAATTGCTCACCGACATGGGGAACGAGGAATTGTTGGATTTTGTGGCGCTCGACCTCAAAACTGCCGTATTATCCTGAACATGCCTTATCGGAACTCATTTCGGCCCTACGTATCCGTGCATCAACGAAGGGCCAGGGCCTCCCGGAAGATGGCAACAAGGTTAGGCGAAAAGGTCGCGGCGCAACCGATCAAGGCTTTCAGGGGCAGCAAGATCGCCAAGACCTTTTGGGGAATGGCTTGGTGCGAGAACCTGGAGTCCTACAGTGATTACCAAAATCGGCTTCCACGGGGACGGACCTATGCCCGGAACGGATCGATTTTACACTTGGATATCGGGCCAGGAACGGTGAATTCCTTTGTTGCCGGAAGCGATCTCTACGAGATCAAGATCGTCATCGAACCTCTCGAGGATCAAGCTTGGCAGACTTTTAAGCAGCGTTGTGCGGGGAGGATCGATACCTTATTGGCGCTTCTCCGAGGCCAACTGGCCGACTCGGTTATTCAGGAGATCACCCACCGCAAGACGGGGTTGTTTCCCGCGCCCTCGGATATCAAACTGAATTGCTCCTGCCCGGACTGGGCCAATATGTGCAAGCATGTCGCCGCGACACTATATGGGGTGGGTGTGCGCCTGGACGCGGCGCCTGAACTATTCTTCAAGTTGCGTTGCCTCGATCATGAAGAGCTTCTTGAAAGCGCCTCGGCGGAATCTCTTGATGATGGTCTTCCGGAGGGGGACGATGTGATCCCTGAATCGGACCTGAGCGCCCTCTTTGGCATCGAGTTTTCGGACATCCCGCCGGAGGAGCCTCTCAAGGCCGGGAAAATACCGGCCAAGAGTAGAGGCTATGACAGGAAGTGATTGAGATGCCTTTTGGTTTGTTCAACCATATAGCAAGGTAGTGACAGCAGCCGACATTTCTTATTGTGATCGGCTGCAAGCTCCAATAAACTTGGCAAATCGTTATTGAAGCGGATCGCAATGGAGGGAGCCTTTTCCTTTATGAACTGATGAAGTGATTTCAGATGGCCTGTCCTGCCGGTTTTGACTTCTACCGGAACAACATGCTCATCATGTTCCAGCAGGTAATCAATTTCGGCGCTGGCGCTCTTGCGCTGCCTCCGCCAATAGGAAAGTTCCGGTCTCCTGTCTTCGCCGTTGTAGTAGAGCAGGTGTTGCCCTACGAATTGTTCGGCAAGTAACCCCATCTTTGCCGGGGTATTTCCCGCCTGGAGTATTTGCAAGGGAGACCCACCCAACATCCGTAAGGCCAATCCGACATCGAGGAAAAGGGCTTTAAAGTCTGTCGCCTTTCTTTCCGCATTTAAAGGGACTCCGTTTCCTGCGCTGTGATAGACTCGAGTGAAAACCTGGGCGAATTCCAACAAATCCAGGCAGCGGGCAAGTTCTCTCGAAGTCTCCTCGCGGTCGATGTTAGTGTATTTGAGTTTATTTCCAATCAACCGTGGAAGCGCCGAAAAGGTCTTTCTCAGCCTCAGGTAGTCCACCCGCCCGCGGTACTTGGCAAAGTCATCCTGATAGGTTTGCTGAAGGGTATCGAGCGTTTTGCGCACTGCTTTCGAACGCCCTTGCTCTCGATGGCTCAGTATCGCTTCAGGCAACCCACCCACGGAGAGGTATTTTCGAAAAATCTCCTCATATTTTCCATGGAAGGTTTCGGGCCATGCATCTTCAATTTTAAATTGGCCGAGCTTTTCGTTCAGCTGTTTGCCGTTGGTCTCGGTGGCAAGTAAGAATTCTTCGAATGTCATTGGCCCCAAGTAGAGGTATTCAATCCTGCCAACCGGCATGGAGAAATTGGCCTTTGATAAGGCGAATTCAAGAAGCGATCCAGCGGCGATAATGTGCAGCTCCGGAATCAACTCATAAAAATACCTCAGTAGCGAAATGACCTCCGGCGCAGATTGGATTTCATCGAGGAAAATCAATGACTTGCCCGGGATAATACTCGTGCCGTATTCAACCTCCAGAAGATCGATAATTTGTTTTGGATTCCTGGATTGGAAAAGAATCTCCTTCTCCGGATTCCAGTCAAAATTGACCTCCACCGTATTTTGAAAGTTCTTTCCCCCAAATTCCCGCACCAGAAAAGTTTTTCCAACCTGCCGAGCTCCTCGGATTACCAGGGGCTTGCGTCTGGGCGAATTCTTCCAATAAACGAGATTTGAATATGCGAAACGGTACATTAAATAGTTTCCTTTTATTCATGTATGAATAAAAAGCAACTATAAATCATGCCCTTCAAATACCTTCAGTGGGGGCGCGCAAACCACTGACAATTCTCGGTAGCGAGAAATGCGGGACAGGGGATTTTATGTTGGCAAAAATCTATTGTGTAAGAACAATCGAACTCATGAAAAAGTCTGATTCTTCCTCCAAGGTTTCCCGGCGCAAGTTCGGGAAAGTTGCCGCATCGGCCGCCGCCACGGCGTTTGGCTTTCAATTCATACCCAGTCGCGCTTGGGGTAACCTGACCAAACCGACCCTGGTCGGAATAGGGACTGGCGGCAAGGGAAGTACCGACATAAAAAAAAGTGAAGAGGCTGGTTTCCACATCGTCGGCTTGGTCGACGTGGTGGATGCTACCAAGCTTACTTCGTCTGCGGCGAACCATCGCCGGATGAGAGGGATGGTAGAAATTCGCCAGAAATATCCCGATGTTCCTTTCTGGACGGATTATCGCGAGATGCTGACCGAATTGGGCGACAAGGTCGATGCGGTTACGGTTTCGACCCCCGATCACCATCACTTCCACGCTTCGGTTATGGCCATGCGGGCAGGAAAACACGTATATTGCCAGAAGCCGCTCACTCACGGAATTTGGGAAGCCCGCATGATGGCCAGGGTAGCGGCGGAGACGGGGGTGAAAACCCAAATGGGCAACCAGGCCCACGCCAATAATCATTTGCGTCGTTGCGTGGAGTTGATTCGCGCCGGGATAATCGGCAAGGTCCGGGAAGTGCATACCTGGACCAATCGGCCCATCTGGCCGCAAGGGTTTGCCCGCCCCCCCCAAAAGGAGGCAACGCCCGAATGGTTGGACTGGAACCAGTGGATTGGCCCGGCCGGCTGGGTGGATTACAACGAAAACATAGCCCCGTTTGTCTGGCGTGGCTGGTGGGAATTCGGAACCGGTGCTTTGGGTGACATGGCTTGTCACATAATGGATATGCCTTTTTGGGCCATCATGCCCGGATCTCCCAAAAATGTGCAGGGCACCCAGGCGGGCGCCACCGATATTTCACCTCCCATCAACTCCAAGATAGTCTGGGAGTTTGGCCCCAACGCCCATACCCACAGCCGGGGCCTTCGATTTCACTGGTACGACGGGTATGTGGACGCGCATTTCGACCGCGAAACCTGGCAACTTGTCAAGGAAAGCGAAACCTACAATCATCCGCCCGAAGCTGTAATGGACCGTCGGCCTTTTTCAGACTATGGCAGCGTCATCGTGGGCGAAAATGGCAAACTTTTCTTCGACCGCTTTAGAAATACCTGGGTGGTAAATCCGACCAGCGCGATCGATGGGTTTGCCTGGCCGGCCAAATCCATTCCCCGCGCCACCGGCGAAGACAACTACAAGGAATGGCTTGACGCCATTGAAGGCAAGGTGGTGAAGGGTCAGTCCGACTTCGAGTACGCCGGTCCGTTTACGGAAACCATTTTACTTGGCGTTTTGGCCCAGCGGGTTCCGAATGAAAAACTTCAATGGGACGCCGAAAACATGGAAGTGGTTGGAAGGCCGGAACTGAAGCCATACATTCGGCGGGATTATCGCCAGGGCTGGGGAGTGGATGCCGATATGAGGTCCGCCCTGGGGGCATTGTTTTAAACACCACGGATAAATGAAGTAGCCACAAAAGGCACAAAAAACACAAAATTCCTAATTCTCCCTCCTTTGTGCGTTTGTGCCCTTGGCCCTCTGAGTCCTCTGTGGTATCTCCTCCAAGGATTCAAATATCCTAAAGGCCAATACAATCGAAAAAGTTCGCCGATTGTGTGAACAAATTTACGGGATTTGACATTTGTTGCCGAGCAAGATATTGAGTTGCTGAGATCCGGGAAGATATGAAGTTCAAGGCCGCTTTGTTCTATTTGGGTTTGGGGTTGTCCTGTGCCGCTTTGCCGGCATCTCGACCCAACTTCCTTTGGATAAGCGCCGAGGATATCAACGCCCGTTTTGGTTGCTACGGAGATCCGCACGCCATTACCCCCCATCTGGATGTCCTGGCATCCGAAGGGATGCGCTATACCCGTGCTTTCACTACGGCCGGGGTGTGCGCTCCCTGCCGAAGCGGCATCATTACAGGTATGTATCAAACGACCCTGGGCACGCAGCACATGCGGAGCAGGGCGGAGTTGCCCGACCATATCCGTCCCTTCCCGACCTACCTGCGGCAGAACGGTTATTATTGTTCCAATAACCGCAAGCAGGATTACCAGTTCAACACCCCGGCGGACGCCTGGGACGAGTCCAGCGGAGATGCGCACTGGCGGAACCGTCCCGACAAGGATCAGCCTTTTTTTGCCGTATTCAATTTTACGGGCTGCCACGAAAGCGGCATTGCCAATACGGAAAAATACCGGGAGGTCACGGAGGTTCTGACCCCTGATCAGCGCCAGGACCCCTACCTGCTCGACACTTACCCGCCCTATTATCCGGAAACGCCGCGGGCCCGGGAGGACTGGAAACGCCAATACGAGTTGATCACGGCAATGGATGCCTGGGTTGGCGATTTGATCGGGCAGTTGAAAGAGGACGGGCTCTACGAGAACACCATTATTTTCTACTGGGCCGATCACGGTGTAGGGCTTCCCCGGGCCAAGCGCTGGCTCTACGATTCGGGCACTCACATTCCCTTGATTGTCCGCATACCGGAAGGATTTCGCAGGGATGGTCAGGGGATTCCCGGAACGGTTGCCGGCGGATTGGTCAGTTCCATCGATTTCGGCCCCACCGTATTGAATCTGGCCGGGTTGGAAGTTCCCGGTCACGTTCAGGGTCGACCCTTTCTGGGGGCCGATCTTCCTCCACCGAGGGAATACGTCTACGGGGCGCGGGACCGGATGGATGAGCGCTATGACATCATTCGCATGGTTCGGGACGAGCGTTACAAATACATCCGCAATTACGAGCCGCTCAAAACCTATTACCAGTACATGAATACGGCGGAAAAAGGAGCGCTCATGCGGGAACTGCGGGGGTTGCATGAGGCCGGCAAGCTGGAGCCGATGGCCGAATCTTATTTTAATGCCACCAAGCCTGTGGAGGAGTTGTACGATACGCGGGCCGATCCGAACGAAGTTTTCAACTTGGCCGTTGACCCGCGATATGCCGGCATTTTGGCCCGCCTGCGCGGAGTCCATCTCGAATGGGTCAAGACAACCCGGGATACCGGTCTACTGGCCGAACCCATCCTGGTCGAACGGGAAAAAGTTATCGGCCACCGATACGGCATTCTTCGTCAGAACGACGATCCCACCCTGGCCGACCGGGTGGCGGAGACAGCCGTTCTGGCCTCCCAGGGCATGGAGGCCCTGGCCTCTCTTAAAAAAGCGCTGAGAGACGACGACAGCGCGGTTCGGTATTGGGGCGCCATCGGGGTGGGGAATATCGGCCAACCCGCTCAATCCGCCGCCGCCGAAATAACCGGAGCCCTGCGCGATCCTTCCCCCGTTGTTCGGGTTGCCGCGGCCCGTGCCTTGTGCCGATTGGGACAACCGGCCGAGGCCCTGCCCGTGCTGGTGGAGGTACTGCGAGGCGGTGAGCAATGGGAGCGATTGCATGCGGCCATCGTCCTCAATGAAATCGACCGGATGGCGAATCCGATCAAGGAAGCCATGCGCGCCGCCCTCCTTCCGAGAATGGATTTGTATGCCGAAGGCAAATACGTGGTTCGCGTATTGAACCGGGCCTTGAATCAACTCGAAGGCACGCGCAACGAAGTCCCTTAATCCAGCCGGATGGCAAGATAGCCGGTGCGGCCCCGGTTGAAGATGTAGAGTTTATTGGCTCCCTTTTTCAATTGATCCCGGGCCTCCCGCACAGTGGTCACCTCGTTGTCGTTGATTTCCATGATGACCATGCCGTCCCGCAGGTTCCTATAATAGGGGGATTCCGCATCGACCGAGGTGATGAGGATGCCTTGGATCTTCAGGGGTATGCGGTATTCTTTGGCTTGTTCATCGTTGATCTGGGAAACTTCCACTCCCTCCAGCAACTCGTTGGCGGAAACGGCAAATCGGCCCGAGGCGCTCCCCACCACCAGATCGAGCGATTTTTTGGTCCCCCCGCGCAACACTTCCAACTCAACCGGAGTTCCGGGCGGGGTATGGCCGATACGAATACGAAACTCGTTGCTGGTATCGACGCGTTTTCCGTTCAGGCCAATGATCACATCGCCCCGCTTCAACCCGCCCTGATCCGCCGCCGAATCTTCCTCCACGTCGTTGATCAAAACGCCCTTGGACTGGTCGATGTCAAACGCTTCCGCCATATCGGGGGTGAGGTCGGAAATGCTGACCCCGAGAAAACCGCGCTTGACTTCGCCGGTTTCGGCCAACTGCCTGGCGATGCTGATGACCAGGTTGGAGGGAATGGCAAAACCAATCCCAATGCTGCCGCCGCTCTGGGAAATGATGGCGGAGTTCACCCCGATGAGGCGACCGAGGGAATCGGTAAGCGCCCCACCCGAATTACCCAGATTGATGGAGGCGTCGGTTTGAATGAAGCTCTCGTAACCCTCTTCCCCGTAAATGCCGATGCGGCGGTCTGTGGCGGAAATGATTCCCTGGGTTACGGTCAGGCCCACTTCCAAGGGATTGCCGATGGCAAAGACGACATCCCCGACTTCGATATTGTCGCTGTCGGCAATCTGGATGGCGGGAAGGCCTTCAGCATCGATTTTAAGAATGGCAATGTCGGTCAGGGTGTCGCGACCGACAATTTCAGCTTCCAACTCGCGTCCATCATTCAGCCGCACCAACACCTCGTCGGCATCCTCCCCGCCTTCACCGCGCACGACGTGATTGTTGGTGATGATGTATCCATCCTGGCTGATCAGAACCCCGGAACCTATGCCCTGGGGGATCTTTCTTTCCTCGGGCTGGTCATTCTGTTCGTAATCGGGGGCGGGAAGTCCGAAAAAGCGCCGGAGCCATTCTTCCTCCATAGACATGCCCCGGGATCCGGAAACGCGCACGATCCGCGCGGTGTGGACTGACACCACGGCGGGAGTGGCGGTTTGCAGAATGGAGGAATAACTGTGGGGGGTGTATCCCTGGTCCCGGTCAATGGAAGTGTTATCGATTTGAAGATCGATGGACGCCTTGCTCTGAGGCAAATGCGACAGGAAGAGGGTCAGGGTGATGAGTCCAGCCAGGGTGATGGTAGTGGTTTTCATGATTAACGACTTGTCTGGTTTTAGGATAAAAATGTTGGATATCCCGGTCGGTGTTAGCGTAAAATCATTGGGTGATTAGAACCTTCCATAAGATTCTGGTTCCAAATTAAAAGAAAAATGGTTTTCACAGGTAAATTTCCAGAGAAATTGCTTTGTTGCCTTCTTTCCCTTTCCGCTTTGGCCTTTTGCTCCTGTGCCACCCACACCGTAAGGGAGGGGACGGTTTTGCCTCGGGCGGAGATATCCCCGGGATTCGTGCAAAGTCCAGACCGTGTGGATGTTCCGGGCCATTGGGATTACTTCTGGTGGGAGTCTTTCGGGGATGAAACGCTGAGCCGGTTGATTGAGGAAGGCTTGGCCTCCAATTTCAACCTGCAGCAGTTTGCCGCGCGCATCGAGAAGGCCGCTGCGCTGGCCCGCCAGGCGGGCTCCCGGTTGTGGCCCGGAATCGATCTGACAGCCGGTTATGAAAGGGAAGAAGATGGCGGCGGCGCGGCCCCAAGCCCCGATAGTGGCGGGGAGAAGACGGACCTCGGGGTCTTGCTGCGTTGGGAAGCCGACCTCTGGGGAAGGTTGTCCTCAGCCCGAAAAGCCCGTGAATTCGAGGTTGAGGCCACGGTGCAGGATTGGATCGACGCCGGGCTTCTTTTGTCCAGCGCCATCGCCGAAAATTACTTCCAAATCAAAGAGCATCGCCGTCAACTGGAAGTTATTCAGGCGCAAATTGTGCTCAATGAATCCCTCCTTCAGTTGACCAGGCTGCGGTTTGGACAGGGGCAATCTTCCATCGTGGCGGTGCTTCAGCAACGCGAGCGACTCAACTCCAGCAAAGCGGGAGTGCCGGATGCGGAAGCGCGCCTCGGCCAGCTCGAATATGCCCTGGATGTGCTGCTCGGAAGACCTCCCGGAACGGGGAATTTCCGTTTGAGTGGGGAATTGGCCGTGCTCCCGCCCTTGCCCGAAGTGGGTATTCCGGCCGCTTTGCTGCAGCGGCGTCCCGACCTTCGGGCGGCTCGGCAGCGGATTATGGCCCTCGATTATAGGGTGGGGGAGGCCGTGGCCCGGCAGTTTCCCAACCTCACTGTCGGTGGGAGGGTGGATTGGCAAGGCGATCCCGATTTCGGGGATGCCCTTTCTTCCCTGTTTGCCGGTCTCGCGGCGCCCTTGTTCGATGCGGGGGAACGGCGTTCCGAAGTGGATGTGCGCAAGGCGGAATTGGAAGATGCCTTGGCCCGCTACTCCAACAGCTTTTTGTCCGCCCTTCTCGAGGTGGAATCGGCCCTCCTGGTCGAACGCAAGCTGGAAGAACGGCTGGCCCTGGTCCTGGAGCAGCTCTCGACCGCCCGACGCCTGCTGGCGGAGACGCGCAATCGTTTCAGCCAGGGGTTGACGGATTATCTCCCGGTAATTACCTCTTTGGAAATAGTGCAGGATCTGGAAAGAGAGGTGGTAAACAACCGCAGAAATGTGCTATCGTCCCGTGTGGCCCTGCACCGGGCCTTGGGTGGACCCATGAAAACCCCCTCCTCGATCCGGATTTCGTCCAACCGCAATGCATATTAGAAAAATTGCCCTGACCATTTTGGCCATCCTGGTTATCTTGGCTGGTGGAGGCGCTTTTGGGTTGATATTGATTTTGACCGGACCGGAGACGACACCACGGGAAAAACAGGAATCCGCCACCATCGTCCATACCATCCCGTTGACCCCCAAAAACAAGCCGGTTTGGGTTACGGCCTACGGGGCAGTCATTCCGGCGCGCAAGGTGGAAATCAAACCCCAGGTATCGGGTCAGGTTATTTGGCAGAATGCCGCTCTTATTCCGGGTGGACGCCTGCGGGAAAATGACGAATTGATTCGCATTGACCCCAAGGACTATGAATTGGACCTTTCCGAGGTAAAAGCGGAGTTTGAGCAAGCCCGGTTCGAGCGCGATGTGGAAAGCGGGCGCCAGGTCATAGCTCGTCGTGAATGGAATGAACTTCAGCAGGATCTGGATGTAGCGGAGGTAAATGAGTCCCTGGTACTGCGCGAACCTCACTTCAGAAGAGCCGAAGCTCTCATGGACGAAGCGAGAAACGATATTGAACAGGCCGAATTGCAGTTATCGCGCACCACCATCAGGGTACCGTTCAATGCCATGGTGGTGGTGGAATCCGTTGAAGTTGGGCAGTTGCTCAACGACGGATCCACCATTTGTGAATTGGTAGGGACCGATGAATTCTGGATTCAGGTCACGGTGCCCTTGTCCATGCTGAAATGGATTCAATTCCCGGACCGGGACCATCGCGGGGCCGAGGCCACCGTCGTGCTCGATACCGGCAATGGCTCCCGGTCGACTTGGAAGGGAAAGGTCCTTCGGCTGTTGAGCGATCTGGAGCCCCTGGGTCGAATGGCCCGCGTGGTGGTGACGGTGCACGATCCGCTCGCTATCGCGGGTGGCCCCAAAGACGGCCTGCCCCTACTTTTGGGTAGTTATGTAGAGGTCGAGATTGAAGCTGGCGAATTGGAAAACGTCCTGGAAATACCCCGCTCCGCCTTGCGTGAGGGGAACAAGATCTGGGTGGTTGGGGAGGTCCCGGAATTGAACATTATCGATTGCGAGGTTCTCTGGTCCCTGAAGGAGACGGTCCTGGTGTCCAACATCCTCGATCCGGGCGACAAATTGATCGTTTCCGACCTGCGGGTTGCCCTGCCGGGAATGTTGGTGGATCCCCAACCCTTCCACAGTCTGTCCGGAATTGGTCGATAACGGCGAAAAGAACAACTGAAGAAAACAGATGAAAACGATACTTCGACGACCCCAACCCCGGCAGGGAGGGATCCTGGCTTGGTTCGCGGGCAACCACGTGGCGGCCAATTCCCTGATGCTGGCCGTCGTGGTGGTCGGATTGGTCGTGGCCATGAATATCCGACAGGAAATTTATCCGCTCTATGAAGTTGATACCATCGAAATCGATATGGAGTATCGGGGCGCCAGTCCGGAGGAGGTGGAGCAATCCATTCTTTTTCCCATCGAGTCGGAAGTGCGGAGTCTGGAGTTGACCCGGCGGGTTTTGTCGACTGCTTCCGAAGGTCGGGCTTCCGTCGAGGTGGAGATTCTGTCCAGTTTCGATCGCAATCGCGCTCTTCAGGAGGTGACGGCGGCAGTGGCGCAAATCAGCATGTTTCCGGACGAAATCGAACCACCCGTCATTTCCCTGGGAACGGGCCGCCGCCGGGGTGTGAATTACGTGGCGGTCTATGGGGACGTGGATCAGCGCACTTTGATACAGTTGGCCCGCCATGTGGAGGATGGCTTACTGGCACAACCCGAAATCTCGCTGGTTGAAATGCGTGGAGTGCGGCGGCCTGAGATTCTCATTGAAGTTCCCCAGGCCCAATTGCGCTCCCTCGATTTGACCCTGGGGGAAATCGCTCAGGCCATCGACCAGTCCGCCCTCGACGTCCCGGCCGGCACCCTGCGAACGCAAGGGGGGGATATCCTGTTGAGAACCACCGAGCGCAGGTACTTCGGGAGTGAGTTTTCCGAAATTCCGATCAAGAGCAGCAATACCGGAGGGGAAATCAAGCTGGGGGATATCGCGACCATCGAGGATGGTTTTGAGGAATCGGAGCGGGAATCCTATTACATGGGAAAGAGGGCCGTCACCATTTCCATTTACGCTTCGGAAAATCAGCCTCCCTTATTGGTGTCCTCCGCCGTTCGGCGCTATCTCGACCAACTCCAGCCAACGCTTCCCCCCGCCGTAGATGTGACGGTGCGTTATGACCGCACGGAAGACTATATGGAACGCATCAATCTTTTGCGGTTTAACGGTACGGTCGGACTGATTCTGGTGCTTTTGGCCCTGGGGTTTCTGTTGGAACTTCGGGTCGCCTTTTGGACGGCGATCGGCATTCCCGTATCGATTCTCGGTTCCCTCATACTGCTTCCCGTGATGAATGCCAGCATCAACATGGTCTCTCTTTTCGGGTTTATCGTGTCCTTGGGAATTGTGGTGGACGATGCGGTTGTTGTGGGGGAGGACATATTCCACAAGATATCACAGGGGAGACCTCGGCTGGAGGCGGCTGTGGCCGGAGTGAAGGAGATGACCATTCCCGTGGTTTTCGCCGTAAGTACCAATATCATTGCCTTCTTGCCCCTCTTCTTTGTGCCGGGTGAAAGCGGCCGCTTTCTCAACATCCTTCCCGCCGTCATCATCGCCGTGTTCACGGTCTCCCTCATTGAAGTTCTGCTGATTTTGCCCTCGCACCTCGCCTTTACGCGCAAGGATAAACGCCCGGATTCCATTTTTGCCCGCTTCGACCGGGCCCAGACCGCCCTCCGCCTCAAATTAGATGGGGCCATGGAGCGGTTCTACCGTCCCATTCTGACCACTACCATTCGTTACAGATACTTGACCATAGCGTTTTTTGGGGCGGGTTTGTTGGTCATAATCGGCTACGTTTCCAGTGGCCGGGTCAATTTTACCTGGAATCCTTCCATTGAGAATGACTACATTCAGGCGGAAGTCGAAATGCCTACGGGCACGCCCGTTGCCCGCACCCGGGAGGTCGCCTTTGCCATTGAGGAAGCAGGCAAGCGGGCCGTGGCAAAATCCTCCGAGGAAGGGATAGTGCGCGGCATCAGTGTTTCGGTTGCCTACCGCGAAAGCAATACGGCAACGGTGGCCTGCAAACTGGTGCCCCAAAGTAAACGAACCATAACCGGGGCCGGTTTTGTAGATCTTTGGAGAAAGGAAGTTCCTGAAATTCCCGATCTGGAGTCCCTCTTCTTCGATTACCTGGTCGGCCCCGGGGGCGAAGCGGCCATCAATATTCAATTGGCTCATCCGGGGGTGGATACCTTGAGGCATGCGGCGGATGAGGTGGGGGAAATGGTGGCTCTCTATCCCGGAGTGACCGATATCCGTAAGGGCTTTGGTCGGGAGATGCCGCAAATCAGTTTTGAAATCAAGCCGGCCGGACAGGCCATGGGGATAACGGCCCGGGAACTGGGGCACCAGATTCGCAACTCTTTTTATGGAGCGGAGGCGCTGCGACAGCCTCGTAATCGCGAGGAGTTGCGGGTCATGGTTCGTCTTCCGGAACGAGACCGGAGATCGCTTAGCGGACTGGAGGATCTGTTGATCAAAGCCCCCGATGGATCTGAAATTCCCATCGGCCTGGCGGCGGAAATTATCGAGACTACTGCGCCGGTTCGGATTGATCGGGTAGACGGCGGACGCGTGCTCAATGTTACTGCCAATGTCTTGCCAAGCATCACCAATGCCAACAAGGTCCTGTCCTCCCTGGAGGAGAATGGGCTACCCGATTTGTTGAAGCGCTACCCCGGCCTGCGTTATTCTTTCGAGGGGACGCAACGTGAGGTGAGGGAAGCATCCAATGCTCTGACCATCGGGTTAATCGCCTCCCTGTTTGCCATTTTTGCCATCATGGCATCCCTGCTGCAAAGCTATGCCCAGTCTGCCATCGTGCTGTTGACCATTCCCTGGGGCCTTGCCGGCGCTTTTCTGGGCCACATTCTGCTGGGCTTCGACATCAGTATTTTCAGTGTCCTGGGGATGATCGCCCTTTGTGGAATGGTGGTTAACGGAGGGTTTGTCCTTGCCGTGACCCGAAACCGTTTCCTGGACCGCGGTATACCGTTGCACAAGGTGACGATAAAAGCGGCGCAACGCCGCTTCCGGCCCATTTTTTTGACTGCCATAACCACCTTTCTCGGCTTGGGACCCATGATATTCGAAACCAACGAACAAGCCCTGTTTCTCGTGCCCATGGCCATTTCCCTGGGTGTGGGCACGCTGGCCTCCGCCCTGGTAGTTCTCATTCTGATTCCGGTGGTTTTCGTGATCATGGAGGAAACTCAAGCCATAGCGCTGGGAAAACAGAAGACCGGGGCAACTCACCAAACCGAATTGGCCGGCCTGGTCTGAAATCGGGTATAGGCATACACGATTTTCAGGCTCTAGAGTCAGGCTTTTTGTTGTAGGAGCGGCTTTACGCCGCGATCCCACGAAACTGCCCGAAGCAATCGCGGCATAAAGCCGCTCCTACTCCCCGAAAAAAGGCCGGCCCGAGAGGACAGGTGAAAATTATTGGCGGATTGGCTGGCAAAATCTCAAAAATTGTGCATCTTTTTGTTAGTGGCGGGGTCTTATGCTGGAGAAGGGAATCCCAGCAATTCACCTGCGGGAGATCAAGGTATGCCGAAACATTTTCTCAAATCAATCGGGGCGCTGAGTTTGGCCGCCTCGGTTGCTTTTTATCCCACCCTTGTTCCGGCCCAGAACAGTAAGGATAGCAACCAACACCCTCGTTATCAGAACAGGTCGGCTCCCTCCAGAACCGCGACCCCTTCGCGTAGTAGCAATTGGGGCAGCAGGTTGAATGAATTGCGCAGCAGCCAATCCCGTTCTTATCAGAGCCGGCCGGCTCCTTCCAGAACCCCGACCCCCTCGACCCGTAGTAGCAATTCGGGCAGCCGGTCCAGTGGTTCCGCGCCCAGCTACCGGTCTCAGCCTCCCAGCCGTGGTAGTTCTTCCGTCCCATCGACCTCTATTAATCGCGGTTCGACCCCCAGCCCGAATATTTCCCGTACTCCTTCCCGTTCAGTATACAACAGGTCCATTTCCCGCAGTTCCACCTCCACCCGGAGTGTCTCCCGCGGTCCTTCCAGTTCGGGAAACCGCGGGGGCGTAGTCAGCGGCCGAACACGCCCGGATAACCCGTCTCCTTCCATAAACCGGGGCGGTAGCGCGGTGGACTTTGGCGCGAATAATCGTAATCCGATTCAGTCGAGCCGGTCGAACTCTGTGAATCAGAATCTCCGAAGTTCGGTTCCGAATACATCCTGGCAAAACCGCAGTGGCCATGTTCGGAACCGTTCGAATCCCAGCCGGCAAAGTGAAACCAATTTGAGTCTGAGGCAGACCGTTTCGCCCAATCCGGTCCGAAGTTTCAACCCTTTTCGGAATGATATCAACAGTTCCAGGGGCGCCTTGACAACCGACCGCAAAGATGGCGGCCCGTCCGGAGTCTCTTCAACGGGTCGGAAGGCGCCGGGGGCTTCCGTGGCTGGCGGAGGACGGGAAAACCGGGATGGGACAAACCTTGCGGGACGCCGGGGCGAACCTGGAAATAAGGGCTTGGGTCCTTCGAGGGGGAACCCCGATAGCGGTCGAGGCCAGGGCGTAGAGGATCGGAGGAGAGGCACACCAGGGGGGAAGCACCCCGTAGATGGCATGAACCGGGGCAGGAACGACCAAAGCCACCGAGGTGACGGGCCCGGGAAAAAGGACGATTCACACCCCGGTCGTTATGGAAAAAACAGGGTTGGCGGCTACCACTATGGGGGTCTTTCCCATCTCCATTGGCGGGGCCTCGGATATGGGCGGGGCTACTATACCTACCCATCGCTTTGGTGGGATGTCCGGTATTCCAGCAGGTTGTATCCAGGTCTGAATTATTCGCATCGCTGGAGGCCTTTCGGCTATTACTACGGACCGTTCATCCTGATCAATGGTTACCGCTACTACTCCCCATATTATTACGACGATGCCTATTACGACGTCTACTACGATGACGCCTATTACAATTCTTCCCGCAGAACCAATCGGGTGATTTTATACGAAGATGCCCGTTACCGGGGGCACCATCTGGAATTGTATGCCGGGCAAAGCATTGCCGACCTGTCCCACTACCAAACCGGGTCGGACCGTTCCTTCGATGAACTGATATCCTCGGTGAAGATTTATGGGGATGTGACCTTGGTTTTGTATGAACATGCGGATTTCCATGGGGACCGCGTCTATTTGCACAAAAGCGTGAGCGACTTTTCGGGTGAAGCTTTTGCGCTGGCTTTCGATGACGAAGTATCCTCCGTCGAAGTGTTGCCGGGCAATTACCAGTCGCACGGCTATGAGGCCTATGAATCGGAAGTCGGCTACCAATCCGATGAAAGTAATCCTTCTCCTCGGGCCGAAGGCGATCCATCCATCCCCCTTCCCCCGGAGGTGGATTCGGCTTATGCCCCGGAAGAGGAAACAGCCGTTTTGCAATCGGTTGATTCGGGAATCGGGGTCATCCTGTATGACCAACCCGATTTTGGTGGACGCCGGTTGGAGTTGTCCGTTGGGAATGTGGTGCCCAATCTGGCCATGCGCCTTCGGGACGTGGGAAGTTCCTGGGATGATGCCGTGGCCTCGATTCAGGTGTTGGGAGGCGCGGAAGTTTTCCTCTACACGGAAAGCGATTTCTACGGCGCCGGCATTGTCCTGGATTATGACGTGGCGAACTTTTCCCTATCCCCCAGCCTGACGGAGTTTGCCGGCAGGGTCAGTTCCATCGTAGTAAAACCCCAGTAAGTCCCCGGCCATCATCGAAAGTTGCGGATGGTGTGAAGCAACATTTCGATATTTTCCAGTTTGGAATGTTTATCCAGTCCATGGCCCAGGTTGAAAATGTGTCCGGGACGGTCTTTCATGGCCGTTAGAATGCGCTCTGTTTCCCGTTTGGTTATTTCCGGAGTAAGGTTAAGGACCAGGGGATCGAGGTTTCCTTGCACGGACAGATGGGAAGGGATGGCGCGGGCCGATTCTCCAATATTCAGAGTCCAGTCAAGGCTCAAGGTTCTGGCTCCCGATTGGGCCAACCGGTGGAGGTGTTGTCCGCAGCCTTTGGCAAACAGGATAACCGGCACCCGGTCGGCCACGGATTCGATGCTGCGGCGAATCCATTTCAAGGATCCGTCCTCATAGTCCTGTCCGGCCAAATTTCCTCCCCAGGAGTCGAATATCTGAAGGGCATCCACCCCGCAATCTACCTGCATGTCCAGGTAGGCCCTAACCGCATCGGAGATTTTGAGCATGAGGGATTCAAAAGCCCTTTTGTCCCTGTGGAACAGTTGTTTGAGGTGTTGGAAATTTGCCGAAGAGCCTCCCTCCGCCATATAGGTTGCCAGGGTCCAGGGAGAGCCGGAAAACCCGATGAGGGCGCTTTTGTCGGCCAATTCCCGCCGGAGCAACTTCAGAGTTTCCGCCACGTAGGCCAATTTCTCCGGTATTTCTCTATCGTTCAACCTGTCGATGTCGGATTGGGACCGGAGGGGAAATTCCATGGAAATCCCTCCAGGGTTGCGGAAGGCGTAGGGTTGGCCCATGGCTTCGGGGATGACCAGTATGTCGCTGAAGAGGATGGCGGCGTCGTATTGGAAGCGGTGAATGGGTTGCAGGGTCACTTCGACCGCGAGTTCGGGAGTCCGGACCATTTGCAGAAAGGAATGCTTTCGCTTCAGGTCCCGGTATTCGGGCAGGGAGCGGCCTGCCTGCCGCATCAACCAGACGGGAGTGCGGTCGAACGGTTGGCAATTTATGGCCGCCAAAAACCGATTGCGGCCTGTCATTTCATTTTCTGCGTCCATTCCGGCCTCGAACAAAAACCGCCCGGAAGAAAAGGCCAAACAATTTTATGGGCCAGGGGATTCCAAGCCCAACCAATCCCGCGGTTTTATGAATTTCTCATAGAGTTCCTCTTCTTTTGAACCTCTGGCCGGTTGCCAACCGTATTCCCATCTGGCCAAGGGGGGGAGGGACATGAGGATGGCTTCGGTCTGACCCCCGGATTGCAGTCCGAATTTTGTGCCGCGGTCCCACAACAGGTTGAATTCCACGTAACGGCCGCGGCGGTACAATTGGAAATTCCTTTCCGCTTTTCCATAGGGGTGGTGCATTCTGCGTTGGACGATGGGAAGGTAGGCGGGCAGGAAGTGGTCTCCGACGCTACGCATGAAGGCAAAGCTGAAACTGAAATTCCGCTCATTGAAATCATCGAAAAACAAGCCGCCCACCCCGCGTTGTTCGTTCCGGTGGGGAAGCTTGAAGTATTCGTCACATCGAGCCTTGAAGGTTCGGTAAGAGGATTCGCCCAATGGGGAGCAGGCGATACGGGCGGTTTCATGCCAGTGGATGGCATCTTCCGCGAATCCGTAGTATGGGGTCAGGTCGAAGCCGCCTCCGAACCACCAGACCGGATCGGAAATATCTTTTTCGGCAAAAAAGAACCTCACATTGGCATGTGAAGTGGGGACGTAGGGATTTTTTGGATGAATGACCAGGCTCACCCCCAAGGCGCGAAATTTACAACCCTCCAATTCGGGGCGACTGGCCGTGGCGGCGGGAGGAAGTTCGTCCCCCCAAACGTCGGAAAAGTTGACCCCGGCCTTTTCAAAGACTTCGCCCCGCATCGACCTGGATCGACCGCCTCCGCCCAAATCCCTGGACCATTCCTCCTGCCGGACGACCATGCCGTTATCCAAGGATTTCAGGGCTCGGCAGATGGTGTTCTGCAGGTCCAGCAGATAGGATTTGACGCGATGGGGTTCAGCTCGATCAGACATGGGGCCGATCCAAGGTTAGCTCCGGAAAAAAGGCAATTCCCACATAAGTGGGGCGGGGTGGGGGGTCAGGCTCTGGGGGAAGAGAGGCGGGCTGATCTTTTGGAGGAGGCTTTGTCCAGGGCCAATATTTTGCCTTGGATGCGGTCGATCAATTGAGCCTCATCCAAACCGTTGAGCTTCCTCAATTCGGGTACGGAGGATCCGTGGTCGATAAACTGATCGGGCCAGCCGATGCGCTCGACCGGTATGGAGATCTGGTGACGGTTGAGGCATTCCAGAACGGCGCTGCCGAAACCACCCAGTAGGACGTGGTCCTCAAAGGTAACGATGAGGGAGGCCCGTTTGCCTTGGCGGCAAAGGAGCTTTTCATCCATTGGTTTGACAAATCGCGCGTTTACCACCCCGACGCTCCGCCCACAATTTTCCTCCAGGATAGTGGCGAGGCCGAGGGCATCCTCCACCCAGGGTCCCAATGCCCAAAACTGAATATCACTTCCTCGGCGCAGAATTTCCGCCTTTCCCACCGGAAGGGTGGTCGGTTCCTCTTTTATGGGGATTCCCACAGCGTTTCCGCGAGGCCAGCGGATGAAGACCGGCTGGGGGAAATTCAAGGCGGTATGCAGCATATCGACTTGTTCGTCCTCATCTTTTGGTTGCATCACCACCGCATTGGGAATACAGCGCAGATAAGCCAAGTCAAACATGCCGTGGTGGGTCGGGCCGTCGTTGGGAGACAGACCGGCGCGGTCCAGGCAAAATACCACCGGCAGGTTTTGCAGGCAGACATCGTGAATGATAGGATCGTAGGCACGCTGAAGAAAAGTGGAATAGATGGCGACTACGGGCTTTTTTCCACTGCAGGCCAATCCCGCCGCGAACAAAACGGCATGCTCCTCGGCTATTCCCACATCGAAAAATTGCCCAGGTAGTTTATTCTTCAGAACGTTCAACCCGGTTCCCGAGGGCATGGCGGCCGTGATTCCCACAATATCGGGATTCCGCCGGGCCATCCGGGTCAGGTGTTCTCCAAAGACATTCTGGTAGGTTGATGCGGCATTGACTTTAGGGGGGGGACCTTTTCCCGTGTCGGGATCGAAGGGACCAACCCCGTGAAACCGTTCCGGTTGGTTTATGGCCACATCGTAACCGCGGCCTTTTTGGGTAATGAGGTGCAAAACTATGGATTCGGACGATGTTTTGGCAAAGGTCAGGTATTTGTGCAGCAACTCAAAGTCGTGACCGTCGATGGGGCCGAGATAACGCAGTCCCAACTTTTCGAAGAGGGAAGAAGGCACGAAGAGGTCCTTGACCCCCTGTCCTATCTTATCCCTGATCTGGATGATGGAATCGCTTCTGGGGATTTTTTTGAGAAAACTTTCCAGGTCTTGATGCAGGCGGTTGAATAGGGGGTTGGTAATCAACTCCGACAAATACTTTGGGATAGCGCCCACATTGCGGGCGATAGACCACTCGTTGTCGTTGAGAATCACGATGAGTTTGTCGGTGGTGGGAACGATATTGTTGAGCGCTTCCAAGGTGATACCGCAGGTAAGGGAGGCGTCTCCGATGATGGCCACCACGTTTTCATCCGTTTGGCTCAGGTCGCGGGCTGTGGCCATTCCCAGAGCGGCGGAGAGCGCGGTTCCGGCATGGCCAGCTCCATAGCTGTCGTGGTCGCTCTCCGATTGGGCCAGAAAACCGCTATATCCCCCCGTTTTCCGAATTTTGGCGAACCCTTCTCCCTGGCGTCCTGTGAGCAGCTTGTGCACGTAACCCTGATGGGCCACATCGAAAACGAATGGGTCTTTGGGGCTGTCGAAAACCCGATGGAGGGCGATTGTCAGTTCGACCACGCCCAGGTTCGGTCCGATGTGCCCCCCATTGATGGAGGTGACTGCAATGAGCAATTCCCTTATTTCCTGGGCCAGCAAGGGCAACTCCTCCGGTTTCAGGGCCTTGACGTCCTCAGGACTCTCGATGGTGGGCAAAATTCGCTTTTCGGCAGATTCAGACATGGGTAGAAACGGTAGTTTTTCCAGGCATTGATCGGCGAAACGGTTTCATGGGCCGGGGTCGAAGTTATCGAAGCCGGGTTGGCCGGTTTTTTCGCGCAATTTCTCGATTTTCAGTTCAGCCTGGTTGAGTCGTTTATGGCAAACTTTCAGCAAGGAGGTCCCTTCCTCGTATTTTTCCACCAATTTTTCCAATGGGACATTACCGGACTCCAATTCTCCGATGACGGTTTCCAGGTTTTTCAAGGCTTCCTCAAAGGCCAATTCTATTGTTTCAGGATTACTCACTCGGATTAGGCTGGAGGTTCGGAAGGCGTTTTTCAATACAATCCATCCGGATTAATTCCCTTGATCTGATATCTTGAATCGGTCTGGGTGGTTTCCAGGTTTTTCGTTTCCATGCATTGGATGTTATTACTTTTTTTGGTCTTGCTGGTTTTGAATATTTTCAAATCCCTCTATTTGGACCTTCTCAACCGAAGGAACATTCGGAGAAACAGCGGCGAGGTGCCGGAGGCTTTTCGCCAAGTCATGAACGAGTCCACCTACCATAGAAGCGTGTCCTATTCTTTGGAAAAGAACCGCTTGAGCATGATCACCACCGTTTATAACGCCCTGGTCCTGGCCCTGGTTATCTGCCTGGGTTTCCTGCCTTTCCTGTGGGTCGAATGGGGGGAATTATGGGGGCATTCGATCTGGTCCGGGGCGGGCTATCTCGTTGCCGTCACCATTTTACTGGGGTTGCCCAATCTGCCCTTCGACTGGTACGACACCTTCAAGTTGGAGGAAAAATATGGATTTAATAAGAGCAGTATCGGTCTGTGGATATCGGACAAAGCAAAAGGGGCTCTCATCAGTCTGGCCATTGGGTTCCCCATTATCTGCCTGTTGTTGAAATTGGTCGACTGGATGGGCCGCTATTGGTGGCTGTGGGGGTTTGTCCTGGTGCTGCTGTTCCAATTGCTCATGATCGTGCTTTATCCGAAGCTGATTCTACCCCTCTTCAACAAACTCGAGCCGCTGGAGGAGGGAGATTTGAAGACTTCTCTCATGAATTTGGCCGATAAAGCGGGATTTGCCGCCCGCACCATCGAAGTAATGGATGGAAGCAAGCGGTCCGGGCATTCCAACGCCTATTTTTCCGGGTTTGGAAGATTTCGTCGCATCGTATTGTACGATACGCTGATGGAACAATTGGAAGCCAGCGAGTTGAAGGCCGTCCTGGCCCACGAAATCGGCCACTACAAACTGGGCCATTTTCCCAAGAGGATTGCCCTCTCGGCCATCGGGCTTTTTGTTGCTTTCGGGTGTATTGCCTTCTTGGCTGAAAGCAAATGGTTTTACCAAGGCTTTGGATTTGAAACGACCAGCATCGCGCCGGCCTTTCTTTTGGTCGCCCTCCTGAGTGGTTTGATAACTTCATGGTTGACCCCTCTTTTCAGCATGTTGTCCCGAAAGCATGAATACGAGGCCGACGCATTTGCCAAAAAAGCCCTGGGCGAGCCCCATTCCCTGGTCGGCGCGCTTCGAAAATTAAACGAAAAAAATCTCAGCAATCTTACTCCCCATCCCCTTTTCAGTGCGTTTTATTACTCACACCCTACTTTGTTGGAACGGGAAGAAGCGCTACTGGCGGCCCCTTGACCCTCGCGCCCTTGGAGCCGTTGGGATTGGCCTCCTGGCATTTGTCCTGTTGGTCCGGGCCGAAACGACCCGTCTGCGTATCGCCACTTACAATTTGCGCAACTATCTGGAGGTTGATCGTTGGGTGGATGGAAGTTATCGTCCGCATTATCCCAAACTGGAAATGGAAAAAACGGCCTTGAGGAAGGTATTGATCGAGGTCGGGCCGGACATCCTGATCGTGCAGGAAATGGGACCTGAGCCTTTCTTGTTGGAGTTGCAGCGGGATTTGAGGAGGGAGGGCTTGGCCTTGCCCCATGCCTACCTTGCCCGTGGTTCGGACGAAGAGCGACACGTGGCTTTGTTGAGCAAGTTGAAACCCGTTGCCTTACGAACCCACGAGGACCTGGGATTCGATTATTTCGGGGAGATTATCCCGGTTAAACGGGGAATTCTGGAAGCGGTCTTTCAGCATGGGAAGTGGCGCTGGAAGGTGTACGGCTTGCACCTGAAAAGCAGATGGACCGACGTGGCGGACGATCCCTTATCGGCGCGACGGCGCCGGTCGGAGGTTCTGGAGATCCGAAAGCGTGTAATGCAACGGCATGAAGAGGATGGGGTGCCCTACATTCTGGCGGGTGATTTCAACGACGTGCGCAGCAACAGTCCCATTCGCCTGTTGCAAAACCGCGGCAAGACCCAGGTGGCCGGCATGGTGGAGTGCTGGGACAGCCGCGGGGAAGTTTGGACCTACTTCTATGCCAAAGAGGAAACCTACAGCCGGGTGGATTACATATTTTTAAGTCCGGATTTCCCCGCTGTGGTGGAAAACGGCCACGGCCATGTATTTGATGCCGCTGGTTCACTGGACGGAAGCGATCACCGATTGGTCTGGGTGGATTTGAATTTGGGGAGGTCCGCGGGCAAAGATGATTGAGGCGACCTCGAGACGGCTCGGTCTGTATTGCCACATCCCGTTTTGCGCGAGCAGTTGCGATTTCTGCGCCTTTTACCGGGAGAAGCCGTATCGGAGGGACCTGGAGTCTTATCTGGATGGCATGGAGGAGGAGTTGGACTGGATGGAGCCGGACCGCCCCTTCGACACGATTTTCTGGGGTGGAGGAACCCCAAGCTTGCTGCCGGCCAAAGATCTCGAACGCCTGGGCCGGGCGGTGGTGGAAAACGGGGGAGGACGGGCCGAAGAATGGACCGTGGAGATGGCCCCCAGCACGGTAAAACCGGATAAACTCGAGGTTTTGAAAGCGCTGGGGGTAAACCGGATTTCCATGGGGGTGCAGAGTTTCAATGAACGTTTCCTGGAAATCCTGGGCCGTCGGCATGGTTCCAGGCAGGTTTACCGGGCCTACGATTGGATCCGCCAAGCCGGTTTCAGTAATGTCAACCTCGACCTCATGATCGCCTTGCCGGGCCAGGGGATGGAAGATCTGCTGGAAGACCTGGAGGAAGCCTGCCGGTTGGAGCCGGATCACCTTTCCGCTTACGGTTTGACCTTCGAGGAAGACACCGTGTTATGGGCAAAACTGGCCAAGGGGGAACTGCGGCGAGACGAGGACAGGGAGGCCGACCTGTATGAGGCAGTCTGGGACTTTCTTCCGGCCCACGGTTACCACCAATACGAAATCAGCAACTTTTGCAGGCCAGACTTCCCCTGCCGGCACAACCTCGATACCTGGAGAATGAAGGATTGGATTGGAGTCGGCCCCGCCGCTGCATCCCAATATGAAAGATTTCGTTACAGCAATGCGGCCGACCTGCCCGCTTGGCTCGGTCAGACCCGGGCAGAAGTGGGGGACCGCCATGACGTTAGGTTATTGACGGACTCCGAACTATTGGAAGACGCTGTCATCTTTGGGCTCAGAATGGAAGAGGGTGTTTCCATCAATGAATTGTCGAGGCGGTTTCCACATTATCGAGTGGAAGCGTTTTCACCCTTTTTCGAATTCCTCAAAGGGGAAGGGCTGGCCACATTTGTGGATGGGGATCGGGTTAAGTTGACCCGGCCGGGCAAGCTGCTCGCCGACCGCATAGGGGTGGCATTTCTTAATTCTCTATAGGTAATCGGACATGTTGGACGCATTTGAAAATTGGTTGGATGGTTTGGGCCTTTCCCAAGGACAATCGGATGTCGCTGTGATGGCGGCGGGATTGGTGGGAACAGCGCTGGTTGCCCTCATTCTCAATCTTTTGGCAAAACAGTTGATTTCACGAACGCTGTATCCGCTCATCAGGCGGAGCAAGACGGAATGGGATGACGTGCTGATAGAGCACAAAGTAATCGTTCGCTTGTCCCACCTCGCCCCGGCCATCACCATCAACTGGTTGGCCCCCGTCTTTTTTGCCGGCAGGGAGGGGTATGTTTCGGCCCTGAATATGGCCGTCAACATCTACTTGGTCATCATTTTTTTAGGGGTCGTCTGCGCCTTGCTCAATGCGGCGGTCGACTTCTACAATCGATCGGACAAAGCCCGCCGCATTCCCCTGAAGGGATTTGTTCAGGGAATCAAGCTGGTTTTAAACCTCACCGGCCTCATCCTGATCCTGTCGATCGTCTTTGACAAATCGCCCCTTTACTTTTTTTCCGGGCTGGGGGCGCTTACGGCCGTTCTGCTGCTCGTTTTCAAGGACGCAATACTAGGATTGGTTGCCGGCATTGAGATTTCGGTTAACAACCTGGTGAAGGTGGGGGATTGGGTGGAAATGCCAAAATACCAGGTAGATGGTGATGTGGTCGACGTGACCCTGACCATGGTGAAGATTCAGAACTGGGATAACACCATTACCAATATTCCCACCTATGCCCTTATTTCCAATTCCTTTAAAAACTGGCGTGGAATGTCCGATTCGGGCGGCCGCCGCATCAAGCGTTCTCTCTGCATCGACATGAACAGCATAGGCTTTGTCGATGAGAGACTCCTCACCCGCTTCAGACGTTACGAGTTGCTCAGGCCTTACCTCGATGAAAAGGTGAAAGAAGTCGATACCTTCAATAAGGAGAAAAAGGCGGATCTATCGGAGATGATCAATGGCCGCCGGATCACCAATATTGGCACGTTCCGGGCCTATTGTGTGGCCTATTTGAGGAGCCGGCCGGACATTCACCAGGACATGACCTTCCTCATTCGTCAACTTGCACCCACTCCCCAGGGATTGCCCTTGGAGATTTACGTTTTTTGCAAAGACGTTCGATGGGTCAATTACGAGAGTATTCAGTCCGACATTTTCGACCACCTCCTGGCGGTCATCCCGCAATTTGACCTCAAAGTTTATCAGCGGCCGAGTGGGAATGACCTGAAATTTCTGAAGGCGGAAGAATCGCGGGGCAGGGGATCGAATCCTGAGCGCCCAGCGGATGAATGACCCCTGACGTGGGTTTATTGGATGCGGTGTTCCAAAAAGGCTATCAGTTCCAGCAAAAAAGCAGTATCGCCGGGCAGGTCCCGGCAGAGTCGCTTGGCCTTTTCGGTATGGGCTCTGGCCTGCGACCGAGCTACTTCCAAGCCAAAAAAATCGATATAAGTTGCCTTCCCGGATTCCAGATCTGAACCGGTCGGTTTGCCCAGAGTCTTATCGTCGGAAGTGACATCCAAAATATCGTCAATGATTTGAAAGGTGAGCCCCACGCATTTTCCGATGAGGACGAGAGATTGGATTTCCCTCTCGGGGGCATGGCCAATGCGGGCCCCCATGGTCATGGCTGCAGTGATAAGGGCCGCGGTTTTGTTGAGGTGGATGTTCTTCAATTGTTCGGATGTATAGTTCGTCCTTTCCCCGAGCAGGTCATCCATTTGCCCGCCGATTAACCGTCGGCTGCCCGAAGCGATGCCCAGATCCCGGATGAGGGAATTTCCCAGGGCTGGAGTATTCTGATAATGTCTTCCGATCAGTTCGAAGGCGTAAGTCAACAGGGCGTCGCCGGCCAGAATGGCGGTTGCCTCATCGAATTGGATGTGGCAGGTCGGTTTACCGCGGCGCAGACTGCTGTCATCCATCCCGGGAAGATCATCGTGTACCAGCGAATAGGTGTGAACGCATTCCAGGGCAACCGCCGCCGGAACGGGGTCTTCCACCGGGGCGAAAAGATCGGCTGTGGCCAATAGAAGCACTGGGCGCAATCGTTTTCCTCCCGCTCCCAGACTGTAACGCATGGCCTGGTGTAAGCGGGAAGGAGGGGGTTGCGGCCGGAGGAACAAACTGCTCAATTCCCTCTTCAACACGTTTCTGGTAGAGGTTGAGCGTTGATTTAAATTTTTTTTCCGTAAACATAGCACCTTCAAGCTGACATGGATCATGGATTCTATTGAGAAAGTTTGGCGAAATATTTTCAAGTCGCCGGGCGTTTGGGCCAAGATTTTGGTGGGCACCTGCCTATCCCTTATTCCCGTAATGCATTTCTTTGCCCTGGGTTACATCTACCGCTTCACCCTGCAGATTCGCCAGGGTTACCGGATTGAATTGCCGGAATGGGATAATTGGAAGGATCTTTTCCTCGACGGCCTGAAATTCTTTCTGCTACTCCTGGTTTGGCTGGGGATTCCCCTGCTCATTGGCCGATTTATCAATTTGGTGGTGGGGGCGGTGGCCGATGATTTTGGGAAATTGGCCTTTATGATGAGCATTCCATTCGGGTTTGCTCTGACCGGGGCAAGTCTCTTTCGTTTCCAGACTTTCGAGTCCTTCAAGGACGCGCTGGATTTGACCAAAATCATGCGGATGTATATTATTACTTTCAAGTTTGGTCTCGTTCCTCTCCTGGCTGCTTGCGGGATTTTTTGGCTGACCGGCATGCTGTCGATTTTACTTCTATTTACCATTGGTCTGCTTATTTTTGCCTATTTCACTTCTCTTTTCCGCGCCTTGGAGAAGGGATTCCTCTGATTAAAGCCAGTAAACAAGCGGGCTAGCGGCATTTTCCCTCCCCTCGGAAATAACCAGGAACACAAAAAGGAACACAAGGGAACACAAAACGGTTTCCTCCTCCCCTATCGGCGGGCCAGGATTAGGGCAACCGATACGGCCACATAAGCGGCAACGGGGAGGAGTACCCAAAGAAGCCAATCGGCAACGGTGGCCTTTTCCTCCTCCGGCCTCATTGCGATATTGCCGCAAATCGGGATTGGAATTGCCGGAGCAAGTGGGAATCATTTACCCCTATCTCCTTTGCCTTTCTCCACAATTCACAATCCAGGTCTTTGACCTTTGGGCGAATTAAATGGAAATTATCCGGGTATCCGGAGGGGTTCATTTCCATTTCCCCTAATACATTCTCCAATTCGGGGAATTTCCTCTCCGTTGCCGTTGCCATGTAAAACAGGGAACGGCAAATTATCGCATTGGTTTCCAAGCAAAACATCCAGGATTGTGAAATTCTGCTTTGCTGCATGAAGTGCCGCTTCAAATGGTCGGCGGCCAGTGGGAAACCATTGCCGGCCAATTGTGACGGGCCATGCTCCCAAATCATTTGTTCTCTGTGTGTATTGAATTCCATGGCTTTTACCTAGTAAACAAAATGGCCACCAGGGCAAGCGGCAATCCTTGCCAGGATTCGTTTGGGTGCATCCAGGACTACCAATACACTTGCAAGCTACCCCTAAGCCATTCTCCGAGCGATTAGGGGAGAGATTCCCTCCGGCTTGGCAGAAATCAGACCAAAACCGGAGGGCCTTCAGGATTAAATTAAAAATTCAGGGCGGACTTTACATCCGGACGGAAAACCTCAACCGCCAATCTGTAATAAAGCCACTCGACTTCAACGGGCATCAATTGAGGAACGGGCTTCCCCTTGGCAACCAAATCGGCCGATTTTGCGATAAACCTCAATCCGGTTTCGGTCCGTTCGTTCCAAAGGTTTCGCCATTTCAAAACGATTGCAAACATAGCCCAAATCTCCCGACCAGCCTCTCCCAAATCCTCCGGAGGTGTCGGATACCCCACCCCTTCCAGGGAGAGAGACTTTGCCTCTCTGGCCACTCTCCGGGTTAGTTCCTCAACCATGCCTTGAGAATTCATTTTAGTTAGGCGGCAAGGACATCGGTGGCGGCCGCGGCACTTTCCACGTGTCTGAGACTCGAATCAAAATACATATGACAGACGATAACATTTAGATTTTCCTTTAATCTCGTATAGGGATCGATAATCAAATCCAGACCCCCAAATTGCGCCGTGATATGGTCCTTCCAATTTGCAAGGATCACACTGGATAAATCGGAATCAGTGTAAGTACCTTTGTCGCCATCAGCAGGCATCGCGTTCGAGACCACGGTGGGGATTCCGGCTATCAATCCTTCGTCTGAAGTAATTTCCATGCCCGCTCTTAGCGGTCGGCTTTGAAAAAGGAAGCGGCCAGATCCAGCATCGATTAAAACACCTTCAGCCGTGACGGATGTTTCTCCATTTACCAATAAACCAATACGCCCTTGAAAGGCATTGTCCTTCGCCAATTCCTTCTTCAGTTCCAAAAATTTCGCACGGGTAGGGGCTCCCCCCGTGTTGGCGTCGGGTCCAAACTGGACCGCGCCGATTCCGGTGGTTTGTAAAATCCCCGTGGCCTCATTGGTTCCACTGCCATTAATGGCCTGTGCTTGGTTTTTCAAATTTACTTCAGCGATCAAGTCCGAAATAACCATTTCCTCGATCGACGGATTTTGGTAAATCAAAAGACGGCTCACGTCCACAAACGTCGTAACCCTCTTGGGTTTTAGTTCAATACTGGAAAAAGTAATGTTCGACTCGTCAGCCGATCCCGTTTCAGTTTTTGCTTGAGGGCTTGTTTTACCAGACTGAACCGGAATTAAAAGGTTATTCCTGACTCCGGTCAACATGGTCGAACCAAGTTTAGACAGTGCATACATTTCACGAAGTGCAGGCACTATCGAAAGCACATCAGTTGAAACAGTGTGGCCTCCTTGAGTATCGACGCCCGCGGTGAGATCGCGGAGCTCTGGAGTTTGTCGAAGGATTTCGGCATGTCGGATCACCTTTCCAGGGATATGAAAATTGCTATTTCCGGATGACCAAGCGTTCATTTCACGATACCCCTCATCATTGATTTCAGTATTTAACCCGGTGAGTTTATTTCGGACGGCTTGGCGGACAAAGTGCCCAAAGGTGAATCCCTGTAACGATAATGCTTCTTGCCGCGAAAGCTCACCTTGTACGCCTCGGCCATCGTTGAATCCATGCTGGGTCTGACCTTCATTTCCGGGATCGACATTGACAGTCGGATAATGCCGCTCAGTAGTTTGGGCTCTCGATCCTTCGCTCGAAAGATGCGGCGGCGGACCCTTCGCAGGGTGACCACCATCGCCCAGTTGGGATTTAATTTCGTTGGCTTGATCGGTCCAACTCTGTAAATCAATTTTCTCATCGTCCGTTAGCGAACGACCTTCAGCCTTGGCGGCATCAATAATTCTTTGGCCCTTGGCCTTGGCAACCGAAAGTTGGCGCTTTAATTCAAATCTATTCATGTTTTTTTTAGATATTAATAAAATTGAAAATTGCTTCCTCTGAGGAAACTTCACTCGGGGAATCTTTGGGGAAATTTCGTTTAATGTGGATGGTATCTCCGGACCGGGTATAACTGACATTTGGATGATGGAATGTTCCCAGCATCATTTCCGGCAGAATAATATCACGGCAAAGTTCGGCGTCCGACATCACCCCTCGGCCAAAAGCTTCGACCGCCTTATTGTACCTTTTAATTCCGGTTTTCATTGCGATATTCCGAGAATTCCAAATCCAATTCCAAAAGCTTTTGCTGCATTTGGAGAAGTTTTAACCGTTCCCGGTGGTTATCCGGCCTCTCAATTTCCTGAATTTTCAGGGCGGCCAGTAGCTTAACCTCCAATCCCGTTCCAGGGGTGGCCATAAAACCTTTAAGGGTGGCCAAGGCATTTTCTACGGCTTGGCGGTGCTTGGTAGCTCCGGCCTTGCTCCCCTTGGGCCTCCCCGCTCCCGGTCTTGCTCCTCCTCGTTTTCTCGCCTTGGTGGTGGTCTTAACCATAAGGCGAGATTATCTCTCTTAACTCGCCATCAGGTCAAGCAACGTTTTTGATTAATTTAGAATTTAATTCAGCATTTAATCAAATTATTCTGCTCGACAAGGTTCCCGATTTCATCCAATCTTTTTTCTACGTGAAGTAGTTCTTGGCGGCAGGGGTGGTTTTCATTTTATTCCCCACCCTTGCCGCTTCTTTTTTGCTACTGGCCCGCGGTGGCGGCCATGTCCTCCAAAAGTTGATTTAATTTCTCCTCCGAATAACCGGCCAGGATTTCGGCCAATTTCTCCTCACTATCGGCGGCCATGTCCTCCAATAATTGGTTGGTCTCCTCCTCCGAATAACCGGCCAGGATTTGCTCTAATTCCTCCTCCGGGGTCAAATCGTCAATATCGTTCATGCTCTTATTCCAAGCGGCATTTTTCAAAATGGCAATTTCTTAAAAGTGGGGCGGCAGTGGGGCTTTCTCCCAAATGGAAACCGCTAATTTTGACAAAAAAACTCCGCGCTTGCCACTACACGGTCGTTTCGTTTTACCCATTTGTGATTATAGGGGGGTACCCCTCGGCAATCATGGCAGGGAAGCTTTATTTACTATGTAAACGGCCTTGTAAGGCGATCAGATAGGGAGATACCCATCCCCACCCCTTTGAATCAATCCTCTGGCTTCCAGTCCTCTGGCTTCCAGTCGGACGGTTGCCGCTCCATCAAATAGGTAACGGCCTCAATAATACCCTTGGTAACGTTTGCATCCTCATCATACTTGGAAAAGACTTGTCCAAGGCTAAAAGCATCAAAGTTCCCCAAGATCGTTTTATACCAATATCTGCCGTCAAATAAAACTATGCGGCACTTATCCCCGCCAATTTCCGAAATACCCAGGGAATAAAATTTCTTTTCAGGTTTACTCATATCGGCAAAAGCAAATTCAGGGGAGGGATTCTCGGCAAGGAAAATATTTACTCTGTAAAATCTGCGGGGTTAATTCAGTTTATTCAGTTTATTCAGGGGGGGGTACAAGCATTTTTTATAGGTTAATTCAGTTTATTCAGTCTTGGTCAGGTTGTTTTTGCCGATTTTATTTTTTTGTAAGGGGGTGGTGAATAAACTGAATTAACTGAATTAACCTATCTTTACCCCATATCCAGGACGGCCACCCTTTGGGGATTTGGGGAGGGAATAGACTTCCAGGGATTGCGGTTGCCGCTTAGCCAGGGCCTTCAAGTCATCCAACTCAATTCCGATTTTTTTGAAGTATCCGGCCTTTATCTCCCCATCTTTGCCATGCGTTCCAATGGCCTTTGCTATGCGTTCAAGCATCCTGTCATCTTGGTCTTGCTGGCCTTGGGCCATTAGTTGCCGGTGTGTCTGTGTGTAGTACTCGGCCAGGGAGCAACCTAATTGAGCGGTTGAAGCGGCCAGGGCCTCGGCTGGGTGATCTTGGAAGGAATGAATCACCAGGGCCAGCCTTTGGGCAATTTCTCGACGGCGGGCGAGGATCGGCATTTCAACCGGATTCCCTTTGCTTATCGCCTCATTGTGGCATTGCCGGAAAATTTCGTTAGCCTCTGGGGTGATTTCAACGGTCTTAATCGGGCCTTTCCTCCCCTCAACGGCTTCCCTTATTGAGCGGTTCCACTTGGTTTCAATGTGATCCTTTGGAATCCGAGGGTTGCCGTCATCCTCAATGTGTGGCCATGTTTCCGGAGATATAAGCAAGCGGGGAATGAAACCTCCCTCCCTCAATCGGGGGATTGCAAAGAGGTTGTTTCTTTGTCCAGGTTGAAGGGCAATTAAGAGGGTTAGGCATGGCCTCTCCAAATAGATTGCCGGCCTTGTGATCCTATCCACAATAAATGGTTCCACGGAAAAGCCAGATAAAAGCAAGTGTTCATCTGTTTCTTTAAGCGGGTTATTCCTCCCCGCCAAATTGCTCAAAAAACCTCCGGATTCAAACGAGACAAGGGCCAGGGTTTCCTGATTGTGTTGAAGTAGAACGGCCAATTTTTCGACGGTTACATCTTGGGCCACCATTCGGGGAGAGTTCCCCTCGATTGTTTCGATTTCGTCCAATCGCCTTTGCTTGGATTCGAGAATGGAAACCGCGTTAGAGTCAGGATTCCCTTTCTCCAATTTGGCAATGGCCTTTTTTACCAATCTCTTTTCCGCTTTCAAACCGGGGAGGGACTCTGACCAATCGGCCATCAATTCCCCTTGAATATCGCTCAACGGTCGGGCGGTCCTGCGGAATAGTTGGCCTTTCCCGGTCCCTGATTCGGCTGGGATAAGGGCAAAGAGATTCGGCTGTGTGTGTCTGTCCCTGATTGGATCATACAATCGAACAGACTTGCCAAGGGCGGCGGCGGCAACGGCCAGGGAAGCAAGCAAAGCGGGGGGAATAGGTATCTGTGTAACTCTGGCCACATCCTCGGCCATTGCGCCAATGATTCCCGGAATCTCTGGAAGGGTGGGAGGTTCGATTTCCTCTCCGGCCTCGGTGGGCAACTCAACTGCCAAATTTTGATGCAGTAGTTTTTCCCGGAAATAGGAAGGACTTGCCGTTTCCGAATTAGGAAAATAAGGGGAAGCGGCAATGATCAGATTATGAATAAGATCATGAATCAGAATGCAGGTTTCCTTTGGGTCATCATGAAATTCGGGGTTAATCTGCAACTCGAATCCGGAGAGGATTTCATCAATTCCGATTTGTGACGGTTCCCCATCCTTTGGCGCGATCTTCTTATAATCCTCGATTTGATCCCGGAATTCGGCCAGGGTGGGAACGGGGAAAAGTTCAACTGCCAAATTGTGCGCCAATAGACTTTCCCGGAATTTGGAAGGATTCGATCTTTCCGAGTAAGGGGTCAGGATCACCAGTAAATCATGGATTATTCCGGCTGCTTTCTCCAGCTCCTCATTTATCTGCAACCCGAATGATTCCAGGATTTCCCCGATTGCGATTTGTGACGGTTCCTCTCCCTCGGCTGGGGCGATCTTCTTATAATCCTCGATTTGTTCCCGGAATTCGGATTTGGAAGGAAAGCCAATTTTTGGCTTGGAGCGGGCCTTGGGGAACGGAATTGGATTTGAGTTCCATTTTGGAGCAAATCCGGCTGCCTCCAAAATGGCTAAATATGAATCAGTATTTGCGGCGGACGGGGTGCAACCTCGGCAATAGATTCCTCCATCTTGTTTGACGGAAAAGCGGTCATCTCCCCCACAATTAGGGCAAGGGCCTTTCCATTCACTCCCCACCCTTTTTAAGTGTGGCCATTTTTCAAGCCAATCATTTATTGACGGTTTTTCCTTGCTTGGTGGCGGGCTGGGTGGGAAACTCATTGGATAAAGTTTTTAGGTTTCTCAAATCCCCGTAGGTTTTTATTCATTCCCTGCGGGGATTTTTTTGGTCAGTTGGTATTATTAAAATTTTTCGTCACAAAATTCCTCTCTGTTTTGTTTTTTGATTGGTTAGGGGTGAGGTGGAATCCCTCCGGGCTCTCAATCCCGGAGGGATAAATTCAGGGGTTAGGATTCAAGGTTCTTTCTCAAACGCTTAATATCATCTTTTAAATTATCAATCCGCCGTTCAAGGGCTTCAATTTTAGCTTGGCATTCCTTAATCTTTTCTTCTTTCGCTATAATCTCTTTCTTCAACATTTCTTCTTCTTCTTTACTCATTTTTTACCTTTCTATAAGTGTTAGTTTTCAGTTTCCCCAGGAATGGGGTATAAATTCAGGGGTTAAAATGGCATTTTAACCCTTTTAATCTTCCCGCAATAAGCGTCGCGAAAATCCTGCATGGCCATCATGTTAATTTTTTTTTGGTCCAGAAATTCCGAGAGCTTTTCTATTTCCATTTTCTCCGCTTGAATGACCCATTCGATTTGGTTTTTCATTAGACCGATTTTGTATTTCTTTTTCATTTTCTTTTTCCTTTCGATTTAAGTTTTCAGGTTTCCCCTCCAATCCGGAAAGGGTTAAAATTCAATATCCCGGAGGAGGTGTCCGATTTGGAATTTCGCCTTTCTTTTTGGCCTGTATAAAATCGTACAGGTCTTTTTCGTCATAAAGGTTTCGCCTTGAATTCAGTTGTATTGCTTTCAATCCCATTTTCTCGGCTGCTCGTTTAAAGGCTAGCTTGCTACCATATCCGAGACGGCGGGCGGCCTCGGCTGCATCAATCAATTGGAAGTGGTACGGGCTAGGCTCTGGGGAGGTCGTTTTCATGCTCTGATTTATCACATTAAATAGAGATATCTTGCAAGGGAAAAATTCCGCAAGTCCCTATCTGTCATGTCTTTACGTTTTACTAAGTAAATTTTCTTTCCTAAGTCATTGATTATCAATCCGGGTTTTATCCGGAAAAATTTACAACTTTTTTCTGATTTTCCTCTCTGGGGGAGATTGCAAACCATTCCCCCCCCTCCTCCTCTGTAACGAGTTCCCGGTAATTCTTATGGGCGATTTTCTCCTCATGTCCGGCTTGGGCGGCGGCATATCCCACCCCTTTTAAGGCGATCAGGTAGCTTACAAAACTGTGACGGAAACAATTTTTAGGGAGGTCAAATCCGCGGCCTTTGGCTAAATATCGCATGTTTTCCAATCCGCGGGTAGGGCAAACCAATCCGGATTTCTCCTCTGCCAGCATTAACCATTCAACGGCGGCGGGGGAGATATTAACAAACCTATAAACGGCGGTTCCTGCTTTGGCGGCGGTTACTCTCAACCGGCCTTGCTCCAACCGAATATCTGACCATTTTTGCGCTTTGATTTCTCCGGTCCGCATTCCGCAAAATCCGGCCAGTACTAGGGCGGGGAGGAATTCGGGCCTTTCCGCTTTAACCAGGGTGAGCAAATCCCGATAGGTTCCCGGAGTAATGATTCCCCTCTCCGGTATCGGTTCCTTGGCTCTTTGGGTCAATTCGGCTTCGGTCTTAATTCCTCTGGGGAGGTAGCCTCGTTTTTGTCCCCATCTAAAAAAGGTGATGATCTTTCTTTGATAGGTGTTCCGAGAGGTAGGATGGGGGAAAGTCTTGTTTAGCCAATTCTCAATCCGCTCCGCTCCTATTCGGCGGATTTGGTGATTGCCGAATGCCGCTTGAAACGGTGGCAAAAATGGCTTGAAACTCTTTTCCCATTTTATCCCCTCTCTCTCTTTGGCAATCCGGAATTTCTCGGCAACCTCATTAACAGTTGAATTCAGGGAGGAAACTTCCCGATTTGCTCCCCATTCCTTAGCGGCAAGGATTAACTGACCTCCGCTCAATTCGGTTGCCAATCGCCATTCCCTCATTGCCGTCAAGACGGGGATTTCTCCGGCCAGGTCTTGGGCAATCAGATATTCCTCTTTGTGCTCCCTCCAGAGGAGGTCAGAATCCCTTTTTGCGGAATTGAGATATTCCAGGGTATCCCGTGCAAACTGGACGGCCTCGGCCTCGACGGAAAAGCGGCGGTTGGTGGCCTTGGTTCCTTCTTTCCATCTAACATTAAACGTCCAGGTCTTGGCGGTCTTGGTCTTTTTGAAGCGGTAAATTTTAACGGCGGCAAAACCGTGCTTCAAGGTTGCTGGGTAGGTCTTTGGGGTCTTTGTCATGATTTGATTTTTTGAATATAGGAACACAATAGAAACACAAAAAGTGTTGCATATTGTCCCGATTTGTCGATTTTTAATTTTCTACCCTCCGGCCTAAAATTCCATAAAACCTTTAAAAACAACGTTTTACAGCACAAAAAAAAATCTGTCCATCTTCCGCGCCTTGGAAAAAGGATTCCTCTGAGAAAATCCCGTTTGACCGGTAGTAATAATCCCTCAACATCATGCCCACTTACGATTATGTGTGCCCTTCCTGTGGAGGCGAGTTCGAGTTTTTTCAATCAATGATGGACGCTCCGCTAACCCGCTGCCCCACCTGCTCGGATAGGACTCTTCGGCGGAAAATTGGAATCGGCGCCGGGATTATCTTTAAGGGAAGCGGCTTTTACCAAACCGATTACAAGAATTCCGGGAAGCCCTCCGAGGCCATTGAGGCCAAAGCAGGGAACAAGAAGGAAGGGGAAAATACTGGCGGGGGTGGAAATTGCAGCCATGCAGGCGGCTGTGTTTGCTCCGACAACCATTGATTGCCCGTTATCCAAGGGCGCTTTGGAGGATCATTTTTAAAGTTTGTGCCGGAACATCACTTCAAGGGCAGCCCGAAGTTGCCGGCGTCTGTCCGCCGGTTGACCATTCCCGGACGGATTTTCCTCCTCGTCGTCTTCTTCCTGCCCACATGGTTGTTTTCGGTTGAGCCGGATGGTGCATTGGGAAACCCCGCCGGTGGGCCTCACATCATTCATAGCAGATATTTCGTCCTTTTTGGAAGGGACATGGGCGTCCTCCGAAACTTCGAGTCCGCTTGTGATCGATCGGTTGGCGGATGCGGGGAAATTTTCGATTTGCCGGAATCCTTTCCCCAAAGAATTCGAATCGTCGTATCCGATAATGCTGTGCCACACATTGTTCGATCGACCGCCGGGGCGGTCATCCTGCAGGTCAATCCGGATCTGACCGATGATGACCGTGTGACCTGGGTGATACGGGCCCTGCTCACACGTTATGGGGGTTGGCAGGGCGTAGATGTCCCCCCGCCATTTTGGTTGATAAGGGCCTGCCGGGTTCAGATTGAATTTCAGCGGAACCCGGCCTTCAGAATCCTGCTCCAAAGGAGACTCTCTCAAAGGGAAGTTCCGATCCTCCGGGAACGCATTGGAAGTTTTGACCTCCATGCCGAACCGGGCTGGGACTACCTAGTCTACAAATTTATTGAATCGGGTGGCCTGGACCGGCCTTCATTGAGGCTGCGCCTGTTGCAGTTCTGGAAAAACGCCTATGATTGGTCCCAGTTTTCCGCTTTTTTTGAAACCACTTATCCCGGAATGAATCCGGCAGAGCTCGGTCTTCTGTGGAGAACCCACGTTAGTGAATTCCTGGCCCGCGATTCAATTGGTTTTTTGTCGGAAGAGGATTCGCTCAGCGCCCTCGACAGGTTATCCATGCTTGAAATAAGACGAAACAACCAGTTGGAGAAAATCGCGGCCGATCTGTGGTTTTTATTCCGTCGAGATGATGAAATCCTCTCGCTTATGGCTGCTCGCAATACCCATTTGTCCCAATTGGTATTGCGCGTTCATCCCTACTATTTCAACGCATTTCATTCTCTGAATGGCATGTTTGAAGCGGTATTTCGGGATGATCTCAAGGGCTTTCAGCAAGCGGCCAATCAATTCAAACAGGACGTGCTGGATGCCCGACAACTGGGTTATGAGACAGATCGCGTGATGGGCCGGTTGCAAAGGTAGATCATCCCCCCGACGGGCGTTCGAGGAAACTTCCGGGACACCACACAAGTGGGACAGGATGGTTGGTCGGGAATATTTTTGGTTTAAAAGGGATGACCAATTTTCCAGGGTAGGGATGCATTATGCCAAACCGCCTATGGAATGTGTTCGTGGTGTCGATATCGACGGTTGGCTCGCGTATCCTGGGGTTGGCCAGGGATATTCTGCTTTTTTCCACCTTTGGTAGTTCCGTGGTCAATTCCGCGTTTTTGTTGGCTTTTACCTTTCCCAATCTGTTCCGCCGCCTATTGGGTGAAGGCGCTTTGACGGCGGCGATGCTTCCGCTATTGGCTGAGGAAAAAGAAGCTTCAGGCAGGGTTGCCTTGTTTGCCCTGTTCAACAAAATCCTCAGTTGGTTGACCACGGTGCTCTTAGGCCTGGTGGTGTTGATTGGTCTGTTGCTGTTGTTGATCGGGGCCTTGCCGGACCTGTCCGCCCGATGGGAACTGGCCATGGTTTTGGGGGTACTGCTGATCCCCTATATGGCGTTGATCTGCCTGGCTGCGGCGTTTGCCGCCATCCTCAATGTTTTACAGCGATTTGCCATACCGGCTTTGACCGCGGTCTGGCTGAATTTGGCCATGATACTGTTTCTGGGGGGGATTGGTTTATGGGTGGCGGAGGACATGCTTGCCCGCATGTACTGGCTTTGTGCCGGGGTCCTGTTTGGGGGTTGTCTGCAACTGGCGGCGCCATGGCTTGCCCTGAAGCGCCAGGGTTGGAAGTTGGCGCCGGATTTCCAGCCCAACTCTCAAATGCGGGAATTAGTCAGGTTGCTCCTGCCCGGAATAGCCGGAGCTTCGGTCATACAGCTCAACATTGTCATCAGTCGGTCCCTGGCCCATTTTATCGATGAAACGGCCGTTTCCGTTCTTTACCTGGCCAACCGGTTGGTCGAGTTGCCTCTGGGCGTATTTTCCATTGCCATCGCCACGGTTTATTTTCCGGCTTTTTCTGAATGGGCGGCGCGCAAAAGCCCCGGGGAATTCAATCGGGTCCTTCAGCAGGCCTTGCGGTTGATTTTTGCCATCACCATTCCGGCGGCGGCCGGACTGCTTCTGCTGGGCGAACCTATTTTGCGCTTCCTCTTTGAATGGGGCTCCTTCCGAGCCGCTGATACAGCCCTGACCTTACCCATTTTGTGGGTGTTCGCCCTGGGGCTGCCCCCCTATTCCATGGTGGCTATCCTGGTGCGGGGGTTTTATGCCCACAAGGATACCCAAACCCCCATGAAGGTAGCCTGCATCAGTGTCGGGTTAAACGTGGCCTTGAGCCTGGCTTTCATGTGGCCGCTCGGGGTGATCGGCCTGGCCTTGGCCAATTTGTTATCCATTTTAGTCCAGTGCCTTCTCCTGGCAGTAAAGTTGTCCGGCCTGATAGGGGCCAATCCACTGGGCCATATATGGAGGGAAACCGCCAAAACCGTGTTGGCCGCCCTGGTCATGGCCGCCTTAATTGTTATTTCCAGCCGATGGGTGGATACCTTTCCATTGACGTCAAAGGGAAATGCGGCAGTTAACCTCCTGGCCATAATACCACTCGGGGTGATCTGTTATTTTTCGGTTTTGTGGATAGCGAGGTTCCGCGAATTGGAAGAACTGAAAGCCCTTCTTTTGGGCTTGGTTCAGCGCCACAAATCAAGAGTTGCGTGAAGGGTTTTTTGCAAAAGCAATGGTTGATCCTCGCCCTTGGCGGAGCCGTTGCCTTGGCCTTTGTCTTTCCGGAGTGGGGCTCCAGTGGTGGTTACCTGCATTCGGAAGTGACGACGAAGCTGGGCATTATCCTGGTATTTTTTCTTCAGGGCTGGGCCTTGCCCTCCGAAGTTCTGGCCAGGGGGGTCTTGCGTTGGAGGACCCATCTATTGATTCAGGTCTTTATTTTTTTCCTTTATCCCCTCCTCTTCATTTTGGGAGATCTCGTTTGGTCGCAATGGATCGGCCATCCTTTGCGCATCGGGTTTTTCTTTCTGGCCGTGCTACCCACTACCATCACCTCGGCTATTGTCTACACCTCCCTGGCCGATGGAAATACCGGGGTTGCGCTTTTCAACACCACGGTGGCCAATTTCGCCGCCGTTTTGATCACTCCGCTTTGGATGATGGTTTTAGTGCAATCGGATGTGGGTCAAATGGGCGATTTTGCTACCGTGTTCCTCAAACTGACCCGACTTATCCTGCTGCCCTTCCTTGTCGGTCAAGTCGTTCACTATTACTTCAAGGAAACCGCCATCCGGCATAAAATCCTCTTCGGCCACATCAATCAGGGGGTCATCATATTTCTCGTCTTTGCCGCCTTCGCCAATTCCGTGAAGGCGGGTATCTGGGAATCGCAGGGTTGGGGCATGCTGTGGCTTACCGCGCTGCTTTGCCTCGCCCTGTTCTGTCTGGTCAACGCTCTGGCCCTTCTGTTCATTCGCCTCGATTTTTTCACGCAGGAGGAAAAACCAGCCGTGTTCTTTTGTAGCACCCAAAAAACACTGGCTACCGGCGCAACCTTTGCCAATTCGTTGTTCGGGGCCGATCCAACCTTGGGAATCATTCTGCTGCCCGTCATCGTCTATCATCCCATCCAATTGGTTTTGGGAGGACTGCTCATCCCCTGGTTCAAAGGCGAAAGAACAGGCTCCTGAAGGGGAGCGGAGACGCGCCCCTCAGACGACTTCCACTTTGCCCGATTTCAGGGCCTTGGCCGATATCCACATCCGTTTTACCGATCCATTGCTCAGCCGAATGCGCTTTCGCTGCAGGTTTGGACGAAATACCCGCTTGTTCGTCTTGGTGACGTGAGTTCCAATACCTCCGCTTTTTTTCTTTTGACCTTTGCGGGAAATGCGACCTCCGGTAACGGGCCTTTTGCCGGTGATGGCACAAATTCGGGACATGGTTTACGGGGAAATTTGATTAAACGGGTGAAGCTAGGCCGGAAAAATCCAATTGCAAGCGTTATTTGGAAACATTCAGAGAGCGCACGAATTGAATGATCTGCCGGGCCATGGGATCGGTCCCGGAGGGGGCCAGAATGTCCCCGGCCAGGATGTGTCTGTTTTCGTCTTCAGTGGTTTCCACCGCCACGAGTTGTTTTTGCTGGGACTGGATGCGGGCAAATACCCGCTCGATTGCTTTCCCGCTGACCACTTGGTCTTGGGGGCAGTAGAAAGCCAGGAGGGGAAGCGCCAGTTTGGCGGGATTCCGTTTCCGGCCCAGTCTTACCAGGGCCATGAGCGGGAGGAGCGATTGGGTCGGCATGGACGTGGTCCAATATTTTTCCAGTCCTTCCCTTTGTCTTGCCAAACCGAAGGTTTTCCCCTGAATGCACCGGGCCAGGAACTTCCCCCAGGGCCAGCCCGGGATGGGCGCGCGCCAATCCCTGAGTTTGAAATTGGGCGACATGAGGACCATGGCATCGATCCCTCTGATGTCGGGGTCCGTCGCCGCCAGCATAGCCAAAAGGGCGCCGTTCGACATGGCGATGACGAGGACGCGCTCACCCAGGCAGCGGGCAATTTGCACCCCTTCCAGGGCATCGTTCATCCACGCGTTGACGCTGCCATCCAGCATGGCATCCGCGTCACGACCATGTCCGGTAAGGCGGGTCAGGAAAAGATTGGCCCCCACGGCTCGGGCGACTTCTTCCGACAATGGAGAGGTTTCCATGCGGGAAGAGGAAAAGCCGTGGATATAGAAGATCGACCAGGGTGTTTTTTGGCCCTTTCGACCAGCCCAGATAATTTTTTTCCCATTGTCGGGCCTCAGGTTGGGCACTCGGGCTTCGGATTGGGCCAGGTAAGTGTCCAGATCCCCGGGCAGATCCTTGGGCTCGAGCTGGTAGTCGACGCTCTCCCGCGGTCCCAGCAAAACCAGAATGAGCAATACGAGGCCCGACCCCAGGACAAGGATCAGAAGGGTCAGATCCATGAAGGGGCCTCAGGCGTCGGTTCATCCAACCACTCGTCCTCGGGATCGAAAGCCGGGATGGAGACATTGATGATCTTCATTTTACCGATGGCCCGGTGTCGGCAACCCGGTTTTATCAAAACGGTTGTCATTGGTTGGAGTGGAAATTTGCTTCCATCGAGTTCCATGAAAGCTTCCCCTTCCGTTTCCAGGATCAGGTATATCTCGGTCAGCTTTTTATGGTAGTGGGCCTGGGCATCTTCTGAAATATGCACCTTGTGGATGGTGGCGGTTTGGTTGTCGTGAGTGGCGAAGGCCCGTTGAGACAATCCGCAAGGGCAAGAAACAGCGGGGATGTCGTCGAAGTGGGCGATAGCGTAATTTTTTGAAGTCGTTCTGCGCATAATTCAATTATCGAAGCTCGGGCTTGCTTGGGTAACGTGAGCAGCTTTCATTTTCCATAGAGCAGGGCAAGCATCTAAATGGGTTGCATCATCGAGTCCCCGCGGCCATAGTGTGCAGAATAACCTGGTCCGTTTCTTTGCGGGGTTGGTGAGGATAGTGCGGGTGAGAAACGAAAACTTGAAAATCGTCGTATTGGATGGAGAGACTTTGAATCCTGGAGATTTATCCTGGGAGGGTCTCGAAGCCTTGGGGGAGTGTGTGGTGTATGACCGCACCCCGGATGACAGGATTCTGGAAAGAGCCAAGGATGCCGATATTCTGTATACCAACAAGACGCCATTGGATGGGGATGTGATCCGGCAATTGCCCAAACTCAGGTTCATTGGAGTGCTGGCAACCGGATATGACGTGGTGGACATGGAAGCGGCCAAAGCGCGTGGAATTCCCGTTTCCAATATTCCGACTTACGGAACCAACTCGGTAGCCCAGATGGTCTTTGCCCACATTCTGAATTTAACCCAACGTGTGGCCCACCATTCCCAGACCGTTCGCCAAGGCCGTTGGACTGCCTGCCCGGATTTTTGTTATTGGGATTATCCCCTGGTCGAGCTGGATGGTTTGACCCTCGGGATCGTCGGTTACGGGCGCATCGGCCAGGCCGCGGCACGGTTGGGCCGCGCCTTTTGCATGAAAATTCTCGCTTTCGACGTATTGTCGGATTCAGGCAAATCGGGAGAGGTGTTGTTCGTCAGTCTGGACGACCTCTTTTCGCTATCGGATTTTGTCAGCCTTCATTGTCCTTTGACAGCGGACAATTACCATCTGGTCGGGGCCGATCGATTGGCCCAAATGAAACCCACCGCCTACCTCATTAATACCAGTCGAGGGCAGTTGGTGGATGAAAGGAGTTTGTACCAAGCTTTGAAAAAGGGGGAAATAGCCGGGGCAGCCCTGGATGTATTGGAAAAGGAACCGCCCGATGCGGATTGCCCGCTCTACCATTTGGACAACTGCTTTATTACCCCGCACATTTCGTGGGCCACTCGCTCGGCCCGCTCCCGCTTAATGCGGACAGGGGTGGAGAACTTGACCGCCTTTTTGGCGGGTCGACCCTCCAACCTGGTCAATCAATAAGGCTGGTCGGGGCTAAAACCTTCGGCGGAATCCTCCCGGGAATTTCCTGCCACCTTTCTTGCCCATCATTTTTTGAACGCGCTTCATTTTGCCCCCTCGCATCAATTTCATCATCTTCTTTATCTGATTGTATTGTTTGAGCAAGGCGTTGACATCGGATACCCGGGTGCCCGATCCCTGGGCGATCCTGAAGCGTCGGCGGCCGTTTAGAATTTGCGGACGGGTGCGCTCTGCCGGTGTCATCGATAGGATGATGGCCTCGGTCCGGTCCATTTGCCGGGTTTCCTTGTTCCCGATTTCCATTCCACCCATTTGAGGCATCATTCCCATGACCCTGTCCAGGGGCCCCATTTTTTTGACCTGCCGAATCTGGGCCAGAAAATCATTCAGATCGAATTCCGCCCGCTTCATACGCTCGGCCAACCGTTTGGCCTCGTCTTGATCGAATTTTTCCTGAGCCTGCTCTACCAGGGAAACCACGTCCCCCATTCCCAGAATCCTCCCGGCCATTCGATCGGGGTGAAAGGTTTCGAAGTCGTCCAATTTTTCGCCGAAACCGGCAAATTTAATGGGCACCCGGGTAATGGACTTCATGGAGAGGGCGGCGCCGCCCCGGGCGTCGCCATCGAGCTTGGTAAGGACGATGCCGGTCAGGCCGACCTCCCGGTCAAAATGCTTTGCCACGTCGACCGCTTCCTGTCCCAGAGCCGCGTCCCCTACCAGCAATACTTCGTCCGATTGGACGGCTTGGCGCAGTCTCTTGAGTTCGTTCACCAATTCCCGGTCGATTTGCAGTCGTCCCGCCGTGTCGAAGATCATGACGTTGCAATGATTATCCCGCCCAAACCGGAGTCCCGATTTTCCAATTTTGGCCAAATCCTTTGTCTCGCGGTCGGAATAAAAGAGGAGATTCTCCTGGCCGGCCAGAGTTTCGAGTTGGTCGATAGCAGCGGGTCGGGAGACATCGCAACCCACCACCAGGGGCCTCATGCCCTTTTGTTTCAACGTATGGGCCAACTTGGCGGTGGAGGTGGTCTTGCCCGAACCGTGCAACCCGATCATCATGATCTTGAGCGGTCGGTTCCCGGAGAGTTCCGCCGTACCTTGCCCGAGGAGTTGGACCAATTCGTCGTGAATGATTTTGACCACCTGCTGACCGAGGGTAACTGATTTCAGCACATCGGCCCCGCTGCAGGTCTCCCTGACGGTCTCGACGAACTGACGAGCTACCTGGAAATTGACATCGGCGGAAAGCAGCGCAGTGCGCACCTCTTTCAGGGCCGCCTCCATCTTCTGTTCGGACAACTTGCCCGCCCCCCGCAGATTGCGGATGGTCTGACTTAAACGGTTGGTGAGGCTTTCAAACATGGGGGCAAACCAGCTAAGGTGCGGAATAAAGAGGAAGGCCCCCCCGCTTTCAAATTTTTTCTCAAATCCTTTCCCGGGGGAAGGTCCCCCGGTTGATTTTTCTTTTAAAGGAGCGGAGGGAAGGCTTTGTTGGGAGCGGTGTATCTCGGCATAGAGAGTTCATGCGATGATTCGGCCCTGGCCCTCTTCGATTCCCGGACCGGCGTAGCGGCAAAGGCCCTCCATTCGCAGATAGGGACCCATAGGCCTTACGGGGGAATTGTTCCGGACTTGGCCAGCCGGGACCACATGAATGCTTTCATTCCCTTGTTGGAAAACCTGTTTGGCCAACACTCCCCGGTTGATGTCACCAGGATTGCCGTCACTGCGGGTCCCGGATTGGCCAGTTGTCTAGCCATAGGGGTGGCTTTGGCCAGAAGCCTTGGTCTGGCCCTTGGGGTGTCGGTCGTGGGCGTCAATCATCTGCGAGGGCATGCCTTCTCCCCTTTCATTCCGCTTCATGAGGAAGATCCGGGGCATTTCGAGCGCAATCTTCAGCATTATTTGCCCCATTTGGGCCTCATCGTTTCGGGTGGAAACACCTTGCTCTTCAGGATGTCTTCCCCAGGGGAAATCGAGTTGCTGGGCCAAACCTTGGACGATGCCGCGGGGGAAGCCTTGGACAAGGGAGCCAAATTGTTGGGAATGCCCTATCCGGGTGGGCCCTTCATCGAAAAGGAAGCTCTCCAAGGGGATCCGGGACGGTTCGAGTTTCCCCGAGGAATGGCGCGTTCAGGCCAGCCGAATTTCAGTTTCTCCGGATTGAAGACCAGTCTGCGCTACAAGTTGGAGAAAATGTCGGATGGGGAGCTGAACCGGGATTTGTCCGATCTATGCGCGAGCTACCAGCAAGCCGTAGTGGATGCGCTCAGGAACAAGACCGGAATGGCCCTGAGACGGGGAACCTACCGGAGCCTGGGTCTCTCCGGTGGAGTGGCCAACAATAATTGCTTGCGTCGTTCCTTTCGGGGGTTGGGGGATAGGTTCTCCGTGCCCGTATTTCATGCCCGGCCCGTTCACACAGGCGACAACGCGGAAATGATTGCCTTTGCCGCATTCTGTGATCCGGCCGGAACGCGGGAGCCGGCCTCGGAAGTGGCTGTCTTACCCAATTGGGGATTGCTTGGCTAACGCCCCTTACAATCGGATACGGCCGTGGCCCACTTTTTCGAAAAATCGTTTCAGGATGGGTTGGGCGATGGGAACAGCTGTATCCCCTCCGTGGAACATACCTGGCACTTGTCCCTCCACCACGACCGCAACGGCTATTTCGGGATCATTGATCGGAGCGAAACAGATGGTCCAGGCCAAATGGACGGCGCCCACCGGGGTTTGCACCTCGGAAGTTCCCGTTTTGGCGGCGATGCGGACTCCCGGAACTTTAATCAGAGAAGCGGTCCCGTTGTTGGCTGTGGCTTCCATGGCATCCAGAATTAGCTGGTAGTTCCCGTCGCCCAAATTCAAATCGTTGCGACTTGGTTTGGCTTGGCGGAACGGATCGTAAATGACGGTGGGGACAACTTTGGTTTCGCCTCGGGCCAGGGCAGCGGTGAAGCAAGCCATCTGCAAGGGGGTTATTCTAATAAACCCCTGTCCTATAGCCAGGTGGGCCGTGTTGCCGGGATACCATCTTTCATTGCGGTTTTTCGTTTTCCATTCCCGGGTGGGAATGATCATTTTGTCCGTTTCATAGGGCAGATCTATCCCGGTAGGTTCATGCAGGGAGAAAAGACGGGCTTCAGCGCTGATTTGATCGACCCCGATTTTCTGGCTGAAGTGAAAAAAGAAGACATTGCAGCTCATGCGAATAGCTTCGTGGAAATCCACCGTTCCGTGTCCCGTCTCTTTCCAGCACTGGAACAGGTGGCTGCCCAAAGAGTAACCTCCACCGCAATAGGTACTGGAGTTTTTGTCCAACACCCCCTTGCGCAGGCCGGCCAAGGCCGTTATCAATTTGAAGGTAGACCCCGGGGCATAGAGGCCCTGCAAAGCCCGGTTGCTCCAAGCGCCCCGGTCGAATATATCCTGGGCTACACTCACGGGCATGAACGGACTCAGGTCGTTCAGATCATAGGAGGGCTTGCTGGCCATTACCAGAAGGTCTCCCCGCTTGACGTCCAGGGCAACAATCGCTCCCACCTGTTTGCCCAATCCCATCTCGGCAATATCCTGGAGTTCAGCGTCAATCGTTATTCGGACATCCTTTCCTTGAACAGGATTCGTTAACGTCTTGGGTTCATATTGGAATCCCGAGGGATCGACCACCCAAATCTGCAATCCACTTTCACCGCTCAGGTGTCGGTCGAATGCTTTTTCAATGCCGGTTCGGCCATCGTAGTTGCGGGCTTTGAATGTAACCAGATCACTCCCCGGCAAATCCTTCTCCTGCAATTCTTCCGTTGTGCCCACGTAACCGATGAAGTGGTTGGCCAGGGATCCATAGGGATAGTAGCGGGCATTTGAAGTATATATCTGAATGGGGGAATGAACCGGAATCTGTTCCAGGAGCAAGGCGTATTCGTGGGGATGCATGTCCTGAATCAAGGGAAAGGGCAGGAGAAGCTGTTGGCCAAAATGCTTTTCGATCGCCTTGGAATCTACTTCCGGTCGCCGGCCGATGGCAGTTTCCACCAAGTCGATATAGCGCTGAACCACGTTGGAACGCGCTTCGATTTGGATGTAGTAGCTGCTGGGCGGTTCGCGCTCTTCATCCTCCTCATAGGCCCTTCTCAGTCTTCTGAATTCTTCGCGAAATTCCGGTCTCAGTTCGTTCAGGAAGACGACTGCGGAGTAGCGGGGTCTGTTGCCCACCAACAGGCGGCCATCCCGGTCGTATATATTCCCTCGGGGCCCGGGAACAATGATCCGGCGCAAATTCTGGCGCTCCTCGCGTTCCGCGTATTCCGAATACAGATAAAGTTGCCGATAGGCCAAACCGAGCGACAATACGGCCAGATTGATGAGAAGAATGTAGGTGATCACTCGCAATCGCGGGTGGTAAGTCCTGATGATTTCCGCCACTCTCATTTTGCCGGCAGGGTCAGGCTATCCACATCGATGCGAAAAAATTGGAAGGCCGATTTTTGCAGGGCCACTATCCACCCGGACAGGAAAGCCAGGAAGATTTGGGAAAACAACAGGTGGACCAAGGTCAGTAACATCATGGGCAGGGTCAGGGCCAGATGGGTTGCTGTCAGCACCATGTAATACAGGTATAGACCAAGGTTTATCAGCAAAATCAAGCCGCACTGAACTCCATTTTTGTTAAAGCTGATGCGGCCGCGAATTTGATAAACCGCAACAAAGGCGATAAGTGAAGGGATCAAGCTGGTCCCCAGGGCCCAGGGTTCTCCCGCGTCGTAGAAAAGCGAAAAGAGCAGGGTGGCGGTCAGGCCGTGACCAAAGGGGAAGAAGAGGGCGGGAAAGGTGATGAAACCTCCGTTGATGAATAAGAATAGAGAATAAGAGGACAGGGTGTAGTTAAGCTGGGACAACAAGGCCATGTAGAATAGATGCTGAACCAGAAGGATGAGCCAGAGGCAGGATTCCGCGTTTCTTTCCATGGCGTCAATCCACTAATTTGAGAATGGCCACTTCCCTCAAGACATGGAGGTCGGGATCCAATTCCACCCTGCCACTCTGAAAAAGACCATCACTGGAAGCTTGCAGGGAGTGAACCCAGCCAATGGTCAATCCAGCCGGAAATACCCCCCCAAAACCCGAGGTTATCAAGCGCCTCGGACGGTCTGCTTCAATCTGAATGTCGGTGGGCACATTGGAAACACTGCCACCCGGTTGACTGAACGGTCCCGAAATGATTCCCTGGTAGAGAACGGGCCGTTCATCTCCCTCAAAAACGGCGGCCAGGCGTATATTGGGCGAAGTAATCAAATCGATAATGGATGTGTTCAGATGGACACTCCGTACCTTGCCCACAACCCCGCGCGAGAAAATGACCGGCGCCCCCTCCGGAATTCCAAAATTCCTGCCTTTCCGAACGGTAATTTGCTGCCACCATGCATTGATATCCCTCCGGGCGATACGCGAAACTTCCGCCTTGTAAACGGGGAGGGAGGGCAGTTCGAAAAGAGACTCGAGGCGTTGGATTTGAGCTTCCAAAGCTTCCTTTTCTTGCAGTTGATAACGGTAGGATGCCCTGAGCCGGGCCATTTCCAGGTTCTCCTCGATCATTTCCTGCTTGGATTTCATTCGAAATGTCCAGAAATCCTGAACGTCCCGGACAAAGGATCCTGCTATCCAGGCGGGTGCCTGCAATTCATAAAATAAATCCTGGCCGAATTGTTTGACTATCGGAGGCAGGACCGCCCAAAGAAAAACAACTACGGCAAGGGCGATAAGGGGTTTGTACTTGTGATTGCGATCCTTGGGCAAGGGATGAGGCGGATGGCAATATTATGAGTTTCCCCTAACTGGAAAATTCCCCGAGGAGGGTACTGAGATCTTCGAGAACAGCCCCGGTCCCATAGGCCACCGCACTCAGCGGATCATCGGCAATGATGACGGGCAAACCGGTGGCTTCCCTGAGAAGAAAGTCCATGTTTTTTACCAAGGCACATCCGCCGGCCAGCACCAGTCCGCGATCGACCAGATCTGCCGAAAGTTCCGGAGGACAACGTTCCAAAGCGTAGCGCACCATATCCACGATGGTATGAATGGTGTCAGCCATTGCCTCCCGTATTTCTTCGGATGAAATGCTCAGAGTCTTGGGCAATCCGGCAACGGAATCGCGCCCCTTGATTTCCATGGAAAGCTCTTCCTTCAAGGGAGCGGCCGAACCGATTTTCATCTTTATATCTTCGGCGGTTCTTTCCCCTATGAGGAGATTGTAGGCCCGCTTGATGTAATTAATGATGGCGGCATCCATTTCGTCTCCGCCGACCCGGATGCTTTTCGAGTAGACTATGCCGGCCAGGGATATGATGGCGATTTCGGAGGTGCCCCCGCCGATATCCAATATCATGTTGGCGGCGGGCTCATCGATGGGCAGGCCCACCCCAATAGCGGCCGCCATGGGTTCATCCAGTAAATAAACGTAGCGGGCTCCCGCATGTATGGCGGATTCCTTTACCGCTCGACGTTCCACTTCCGTAATTCCGGAGGACACTGCCATTACGACCCGAGGGGCTACCAGCATACTCATATTGGTGTGCACTTTGCGGATAAAGTAGCGCAGCATGGCCTCGGTAATTTCAAAGTCTGCAATTACGCCGTCCTTCATGGGACGCATGGCAGTGATATTGCCGGGTGTCCTCCCCAGCATTCGTTTTGCTTCCAGACCTACGGCGTGTACTTTGCTGGTTCCGGTATGAATGGCCACCACGCTGGGCTCCCTCAGGACGATTCCTTTATCTTTGGCGAAAACCAGGGTATTGGCTGTGCCCAAGTCGATCCCGATATCACTCGAAAGAAATCCAAACAATCGGCCTGCCATAATCGTAAATCAGTTTGGGGTCAGAAATCGGATGGGGGGAGAAGTACCGGGCTTAGGGCTTCAGTTAAAAAAGTCATAACCCCGTGAAGTCAATTAATTATCCGAATTCAGGGTATTTGGGGGAGCCTTCGGTGGGGGATTCGATCCCTTCTTCCGTGTCTCCACCGGTTCCTCTTCCATGGCAGACTTGATATCCTGCTCAACCTCCCTGGTGGCCTTCTTGAATTCCCGCATTGCTTTTCCCATCCCGCGGGCAAGTTCGGGGAGTTTTTTGGCTCCAAAAAGAAGGAGAATGACGAAGACGATTACAAAAATTTCCAGCGGCCCCAATTGTTGGAAAATGCCGAAGATGTGGGTAGTTGGTATCATAATATTTCGAAGAAAGGGCCATTAATGCCGGAGACGGCTGGATTGTGCAAGTCCAGAGAGGCTATAATAGGATCAAATATTGCGCAAACCGCGGTAGGCGAATTGGGATTTTTTTCCGTCCGGAGGAGCCTTTGGGGCCGCCCAGGCGAATCAGGGAAGCGGCTGGACCACCACTTCCTCTCCTGGAGCGGGGGCACCTCGGCGGATAACCACGCCCACACTCCGACCGGTTCTCAGCCCGGTGGGCCTCAGTTGGGCGGTAAAATCGAGCTGTGGTGTTCGCGAGTAGAGAGGTTGGGAAAGTTGAGTATGCACATCAAAAAGTCTGACCACTGCCGTGGCGGTGTCTTTATCGACCAGGGTAACCGTTCCGACCACCAGGAAGGGGGAAGGCTCCACCCCTCGATCCTCCCATTCTCCGGAGGGCGGCAAGGTGGTCCCGCATCCACTCAGAAAAATCCCGGTTGCAGCCAAGGCGGGCAGCCCCATTTGGACTGGGTTCACCTAGGGGATAGGGGAGCCTTGGTTTTTGGCGATTCCCAAGTTGGACTCGATGTGGTCGCCATCGAAGAAGCCATACAACTGGCGGATGCGGGTCGGATGCCGCATTTTCCTGAGGGCTTTGGCTTCGATTTGCCGAATGCGTTCGCGAGTGACGTTGAATTGACGGCCCACTTCTTCCAGGGTCCTGGAATAGCCGTCCACCAATCCGAAGCGCAGGGACAGGACCCGCCGCTCCCTTTCGGTAAGGCTATCGAGGACGTCGACTATCTTTTCCCGGAGCAGACTGAAGGCGGTCATGTCATAGGGATTTTCCGCGCCTTTGTCTTCTATGAAATCCCCAAAATTAGTGTCGTCATTGTCCCCCACCGGGCTTTGCAGGCTGATGGGTTGTTGTGCCATTTTCATAATGGCTTGGACGCGCTCCACCGGAAGTTGCATTTCTTCCGCGACTTCTTCCGCGGTCGGTTCGTGCCCCAATTCCTGATACAGTTGTTTCTGCACCTGCATGACTTTGTTCAGGGTTTCGATCATATGGACGGGAATCCGGATTGTCCTCGCTTGGTCGGCAATGGAACGGGTAATGGCCTGCCGGATCCACCAGGTGGCGTAAGTGGAGAACTTGTAACCGCGGCGGTATTCAAATTTTTCCACCGCCTTCATCAGGCCCATGTTTCCTTCCTGAATCAGGTCTAGAAAGGAGAGGCCCCGATTCGTATATTTTTTGGCGATGGATATCACCAAACGCAGGTTGGCTTCCACCATTTCTGTTTTGGCCCGGTGTGCCCTGCGCATGGCGATCCTCACGTCGCGCACCAATTGAACCAGGTCCTCTGGTTCTATGCGCATGCCGACCTTGAAATTGTTCAGTTCCAACTGCATGGCTTTCTTGATCCGGTGCGGTATTTTCTTGGTTTTGGAACGCGCATCCAATTCAAGGAGATGGTGGATCTCATCGATTCTTTTTATTTTCGGGGTGAGATTCCGGAGAAACTCCTCGAATACCTTCAGCTTGAAACAGAATTTTTTAAAGTTGGCGGAGAGTTGCGCTTCGCAGTTTCGGAAACGGGTTTTGCCCCGTTTTGCCACAGTTGGATGGGTAGCTCTCAGATGAGATTCCCAGGCTTTTTGGGTGAGTCTCTCCCATTTCTCCACCGTTTCGAGGAGAATGGGAAGCATCTTGAAATAGTTTTCCCGGCTATCGACTTTCTTATCGAGAACGACCCGGTCGAACCGTTCCTCCCGGTTGATGAGTCGACGGGCCAAATTGATGTGGAACTGACTGGTCAATCCAATTGAAAACAGGATGGATTGGGCCTTTTGCTCGGCCCGTTCAATGCGCTTGGATATTTCCACCTCCTGTTCCCGGGTAAGGAGTGGCACTTGGCCCATTTGCTTCAGGTACATCCGGACGGGATCGTCCAAAATATCGTACTGGGATGCCTGAACCTCCTCTTCCTCCTCTTCTTCCAGGCGCTGTTTGTAGGTTTCTATTTCACTGGAATCGATGATGTCGATATCGAGGTTTTCCAGAATCGCGATCACGTTCTCGATTTCCTCGGAACTGTCTATGGTATCCGGAAGCGCTTCATTGATATCGGTAAAGGTGAGAAAGCCCTGCTCTTTGGAATGCCGGATCAACTGACGGATCTTGTCGTTGATGAGACTCCTGCGGCTGGCCTTTATTTTAGCGGATGCGTCTTTGGAGGCGATCGCCTTCTTTTTAAGCGTCATTTTGGTGTAGGATTTTTCGGCCTTTCGCAGTTTGGTTATCTGCACTTTCGCCTGGTTCTTATTTGCGAGGGGTTGGCTGGTCGTATCGGTGGGCATGGGGGTCGACTGACAGGTCTATGGACCGGAGCAAATTGGGTGGATTGTTAATGGAACGCTTCAAGTCCCGTCTCTGTTTCATTAATTCAGTATTATTTTTGAAATTGGTTGGGTCGGCGTAATCGATTTGGATCTGCCCATCCAGGGATTTGATCTGAAGGCGAACATAGCGTTTGTAGAGTGAGATGACGGCCTCTTCTATTCCCCGGAGGAGATTTTCGCCCAAACTTTCTTTCGACCGAATTTCAAAGAAATAGTTCCTGTCTTTATCCGTTTCCAGGAGTTCATCCATGCCGCCGACACCTCGCCAGGAACCATGATCGACTTCCGCCAGGATGCGTCTGAGGATTCTCCCGCTGGCTTGAGAATCATCAATCCATTCATAATCAATAACTTGGCTCAGACTTTCCCCCAGGTCCGGATACTCAAAAAGAGCCAAAATTAGATCTTCTTCCGCGTTTGTCAACTTTGAGTTTCTTTTATCCGCCGGCCGTTTTCGAGTGGGGCCTTCCAACCCCCAAGGAGTGCTGAATCGAGATTTTTTGGCTGAAAGGTATTTTTTAAAATCGGTGGAAAGAACCGCCTCCTCAATATTCATGAGGCGGGCCAGTTGGGCCAGGTACTCTACCCGCATGAGTTCCGATCCCAGATTCGACAGTAGTGCGAAGGAGGCCTTGGCCGCTCCATCTTTTTCCTGGGGAGTGGCCTGGGCCGGGTGGGGGAGCAGTACATTTATGGCAAACTGGAGAGGGGAAAGGGCTCCCTCTTTCACCAGGGAGGCAAAAGCATGTCCAGTCCCGAGGATGACATTGTCGGGATCCTCCCCTTCCTTCAAGGTGTAGAATCGGATGTCCAATCCCACCTTCCAGGCCATGGGAAGGGCCCGCAAGGCGGCCTTTACTCCGGCCTCATCTCCATCGAACAGGAAAATGACTTCCTGGTTGAATCGTTTGAGGAGGAGAAGTTGGCCCTCGGTAATGGAAGTTCCTTGGGGGGCTACGGCGGGTAATCCGACCGTCCAGCATCGCATCGCATCGAGCTGACCTTCGACCAGGATAAAGGGATTGGCCGGGGAGGCTTCCTTTTTGCAATGGTGTAACCCGAATAAGGTACGACTCTTGTTAAACAAAGGGGTCTCGGGGGAGTTGATGTATTTGGCTTCCCGCGACGGATCATTCTGAGGGGTGAGACCCAACCGACGTGCCGTGAAGGCTATGACCCGCTGATTGGCGTGTTCCCGTATGGGAATCATGAGCCGTCCGCGAAAGCGGGGAAACAGCGTCGCATTTGTCCCACCATGTTTCGATGGAAAAAAAAGACCGCACTTTTCCATGGCCTCCCGGGAAAAATGCTTTCCCTGCAATTGTTGGTAAAGGGATGAATCCTCGGGAAGGGCCAATCCAATTTTGTTTTTGCGGGCCACTTCAAGGGAAAATTTTCGTTTGCGTCGCCAATAGGTGCGGACCTTTTCTCCCTCCGGTGTATCGGCCATAAAATTGCCGTGGTAATGGGCCGTGGCAATGTCGTGGATGTCCAGGATCTCCTTGCGGATGGAAGGTTTGAATCCTGTCGGGGCAAACCCCTTCTCGTACTCGACCGGAATATTGTATCGCATCGCCAGCGCTTCAATCGCCTCCTGGAAATTGAGCTTTTCCGTCAGTTGCACAAACTTGAAGACATCTCCCGCCTCTCCACTGCTGAAACACTTGAAGATGTTCTTATCCGGAAGCACGTAAAAGGAAGGGGTTTTTTCGTTGGTGAAAGGGCTGAGACCCCGGTAATTGAGGCCGGTTTTGCGCAACCCGACCACGGGAGAAACCACATCGACGATATTGACCTTATGGCGGATATTTTCGATGCAGGTTCGCGTAATGATGGGCACGGGAAAGAAGGGGGAGGTGGAGGGGGAAGCCGATCAGATTTGACTGGCTTCCCGGCGGGCGCGATCGATTTCGGGATGGTTGGGGGCCATTGAGAAAAACTGTCGGTAGTAATTGCGGGCGGCGGAAGGTTCGCCACCGGGTTTGGCGCAAGTCCGGGCCAGCATGAGGAGCAGGTCGGCATTTTGGGGATATTTGCTGCGGTACTTGCGGATCTCCCCAATGACCTGGGATACGGTTTTGCTCCTTTGAAGGGTATTCAGGTAGCCGAGCAACAACCGGTTATTGCCCGGCTGGCGCCTCAAGGCCTCCAGCGCTGTCATTTCGGATGCGGTGTATTGACCCAAATGAGAGTAAGCTAGGGATAATTCCCTGAATGCTTCGGCCGAATCCATGCCCCTATTGATGACATCCCAAAGTTGAGCTACGGCTTGGGATGGGTTGGAGGCCAGAAGCATCCTGGCTTTCTCGAGGGCCTGCTGTTCCGGGGAAGGTTTTTCCTGCGGTTTCTCCGGCAATGGCGGGGGTTCCTCTTTGGATTCCTGCCCGGAAGCCGCTTCTCCCTCTGCTGCGGCCACTTCTTCCGCCGCTTCCGCCGCTTTCCTTTTCGCCGCCTCCCGTATGGCAGCTAACTGCAGGGCCCGTTCACGTTGTTTTTCCATGAAGAGCTTGCGGCGTTCCTCCTCTTCCTTCTTTCGCTTTTGTTCCCGGAGGAGAGCCTGTTTCCAAATCGCCAAATCCCTCCGCACCCGGGATAATCCCTCTGCTTCTACCGCCCCGGGGAAATTTTTATCGAGCATATTGAGAAGGCCTTCCACCGCTTCCCATTGACGCCGCTTGTGCTTGATAACCAACAATCCCAGGTGAGCGCGCTGGGCCACGGCGGGATCGGCGACCTGCAGAAGAGAAAAGAATCCCTTCTCCGCGTCGCGAAGATTTCCGGTAGAGTTGGCCAGGAGCGCTGCTTTGAGACTCAATTCCGGATCGAACCTCAATTGACTGCTGTTGGCGTAGGCGCGGATGGCTTTGGAGGTTTGGCGGGTGGTCAGGTAAAGATCGGCCAGGTTTCGCCACGTCTTCCAATCGCGGGGATTTCGCAAAATGTAGGCCTCGAACAGCTTTATGGCCGCGTTCAAATCACCGGCCTTTTCCCAGGACTGGGCAGAAAATTTGTAGAACTCGATTTGATTGGGGAATTTTTCCGCCAATTGGCTGAAATAAAAGGCGGCGGTGTGAAACTCTTCCGTGGCGGTAAAGGCGAAGGCCAGATTTTCCAGGATTTCGGGATGATTCGGATAGCTTATTTTTAGTTCTTCGAGGATTTTTATGGCTTGCTCGGGGCTTCCATGGTCTAAATTTTTATTGGCCAAGTTCAGTTGTAGGGCCAACTCATCCTCAGGGGAGGAACATCCGATTGTGATTAGTGACAAAATAAGAAATATCGCCCCTTTAAAGGATCTCAATGCATGAAGTACAATAGCCACCAATTCAATTTCCTTGGCCGAATGTTTAGTGTCAAGTTCCTTAGGGTCCGCACCGTCCTCGCCGGTGTTTTCTCCTGGGCCTTGCTCCTCGCACCCCAAGTGCAATCGGCTCCGGCCTTGGAATACCGGTTGAGCAATTTTGAACTGCGCGGTTATACCGAAGCGGTAAGTTCCCTGTTTGAGGCCTGGGAAGAGCACAGCGGGAATACCATCCAACCCCAGGAAAAGAAGAGGGTCGGCCTGAAGGTTTACACCAGTTCCGGGCCCGGGCTGTGCACTTCAAAAAATCTGGTCAGGGCGGTGATTGGAAGTCTGGTCGATCGGGGTTACGCCCCGATGGATATTTTTCTCATCGATATCAATGGCGCCTGGATGAGGGACAGTGGATTCCTGCCTCCCTTGAGCGCGCGGGACAAAACCTTTTACGGGCACGAAGTCCAGGTTATCAATTCGGGGGATTACTTTCATCCCACCTGGTATTACGACAGTCCGGTCCCTCCGCGTGAGCATTACCTCCCCGGCATCACCCCCATGGTTCAGGAATTTGTTGAGGAGGATCCCAACGCTGAACGGCAGCTTCCGGAGGACCGGAAAAGCTTTATCCCGGCCTCCTTGGTTCTCGATGTCGATTTCTGGATAAACCTGCCCGCCATAAGTGATCATGAAATGCTGATTTTAAATGGGGCGCTGGTAAATGCCACCCTTTGGAATGCCAGCAATACCCTGCGTTTTTTCCACTCCCCGGCCAATGCCCCGGTTGCGGTGGCCGAAATGGCCGCCATACCGGAATTGCGCGCCACCTGGAGTTTCAACATCGTGAGCCTGGAAAAATATCAGTTCATCGGTGGCCCCCAATTCAACAGCTTGTACACCGTTTCGGACAATCTGGTTATTTTGAGTGAAGATCCGGTTTTGGTTGATTCCTACATGATATCGCTGATCAACCAATGGCGCGACCGTTACCGTTTTCCGCTCATCCCGGAGGAGGTATCCATGCTCGCTTACGCTGAGCAACTCGGGGTGGGAAGCAGGGATCTTTCCCCGGGGCGCATTATTACGGTCCGGTAAAAGGGGGGAGCTTCGGAAACGATCCCCCTAACCCGCATATCTCACAAAATTCGTCGCGAGCGAACGGAGATCGAGTGCTGGTGTGGGTTTCGCGCCGATGAGCGGGTGAAGCTGGGTCGACACCCTGCAAAGTCGCGAATCCAACGAAGTCCGCATCAGTGCCGGGATTCCGGAGCGCAGTAGAAGATTTGTGAGATATGCGGGCTAAGGGCCGGTGTCCTTGGTCCATGATCATCAAAAGTCGTCCGATCCTGCGAAAACGGCTTGAAAACCTGTAACCTCCCGGTTTGAAAATAGATCCGGATGACGTTAGAAGCCTACCTTCCCGTTTTCGTGCAAGTTGTTCTCGCTTTGGTGATCGCGGTGGGGGTGATTGTCGCCAGCCAGGTCTTGGGCCAACGAATCCGGAAAAAGTCCCCGGTCAAGGGGACGGCCTACGAATGCGGGATGCCTGCCCAAGGGAGCACCCATACGCGTTTTTCCGTGAAATTTTATGTTGCGGCCATGCTGTTCATCCTGTTCGACATTGAAATTATATTTTTAATTCCCTGGGCAGTGGTTTACCGTGATTTTATTCACCAAAACATCCCCATCCTTTTGCCCATATTGTTCTTTCTCCTCGTGCTGTTGGTCGGCCTATTCTACGAGATGAAAAAAGGCGCTCTCGAATGGGAGAAATAGACCTCTCATCTCCAATTCTCCCCCTTGTTGCCGAGGAGATCCGGAAAGATTTTCCATGATGCTCGATCGCTATATTTCCCAAAACCGCGTCATTGACCTGGAAGGCAATGACCTGGAAAGCGTTTTGCTCGAACTCTTGAATGCTATTGCCACACGACAGCCCCGGCTTGAGAAACGGACCTTGTCGAAGCAACTCCTGCAAAGGGGAAATACCATGACAACTTATTTGGGGAATGGCGTCATCCTTCCCCATACCCGGGCCCCCATTCCATCGCGTTTTCTTTTTGCCGTGGGGCGCAGCAGAGAGGGGATCGATTATAATGATTTCCTGGGCAGGCAGAAAATTCATCTGGTTTTCGTATTTTTGGGCAGTGAGGGGGAGAAATCCTATCTGCAGGCCTTGGCCTCCGTGGCCCACATTTTTCGGGACGCCGGTTTTGTCCATGGTCTCCTCGGCGCTCCTGAACCCGAGGAATTTCGGGAAAGGCTGCTGGCGGGTTTTTCCAGGGTCCAGGCCAAGTCCGGGGCCAGACAGAATAAAATCAACCGTTTGATATTCAGGCAAGCCGGGCGCGTAGCCAGGGAAGCCGGAGCTGCTTCGGTTCTGCTCTTTGCCGATACCTTTATCGGAGGCTTCGATGAAATACCGCATTTCGACGGCATACCCACGGTTCTCATTTCCTCGAATCTCCTCGAAAATACGGCCGCCGGGAAGGAAGTTCCCACCCTTCACATTCAAGCTTTTTCCAATAAGCGCTTCGCCCAACTCAGGAGTGCGGTCCTGATCGGCCTGGGCCGAGGCATGTTCAAATTCAGCGACCGCATCTGCTGCGTGGGGGGCATTGCCGAGAGCAACCAGTTCGACAGCATGGTAATGATCGACATTCGCAGGGAATTCAAATCGGTCTTATCCGATAAAGGGAGGATTCTCCCCGGAAACGTAAAACCCGAGGTTTTGGAACGGGTCTTGGCCATTGCTACCGAATTAACCGTGGAAGGCCGGGAGGGACAGAGGATCGGGACCTTGTTCGTGGTCGGGGATTCGGAAAAGGTTGAAACCATGACCAAGCCCATGGTCCTCAACCCCTTTCACGGCTACAAGAACGAGGACCGCAATATTCTAAACCCGTTTATGGATGAAACCATCAAGGAATTCAGCCAGGTCGATGGGGCTTTCATCATACGGGGAGACGGGGTAATTTTGTCGGCCGGAAGGCTGATTCACGTCCCCGAGTACGAGCACAAGCTTCCATCCGGCCTGGGATCCCGTCATGCCGCGGCTTACGCCATTTCCCAGGCCACCAGGTGCATATCGGTGGTCCTCTCCTGCAGTACCGGAAATGTGACCCTGTTCCGCAAGGGGGTAATGCTCCCCATCATCGAAAATACCGTGAGCGGAAGTTTTTAATTGAAATCCCGCCGATTTTGCTTCTTGGTGCGCCCACTTCCTTCCGGTTAGACGACCTTCAACCCCTAAGAATGCCCCGCCATGCCGAGAGACATTGTCGTATTAGAGTGCTCCGAAGCCCGTAAAATGGGAAAACCACCTTCCCGTTACATGACCACGCGCAACAAAAAAATTCAGGCCAAGCGCATCGAGAAAAAGAAATTCAACCCTTTTCTCCGGCGCCATACTCTGCACGTGGAAAAGAAGAAATTTTAACCCAAACCCCTTGATCAGGACCTCCGGCTAGCCCGCCATTTGTCGCGATGCTTGCGGATCCAGTCGAGCAGGGCTCGCTCAAACCCGATATCACGGCCCGCTTTTTCCGACTCCAGCCACTTGTGCTTGAGGATTTCCTCGCGTTCCGCTAAAAATTCCTGATAGAGGCTGGAGCGCTTTAATATCCCGGAGTCGGATAGTTTTTCTTTGGGGCGATCTACCGTCATCATCTATCAAAGCAGCCTGGGTTGAGGAACCTCGCATGAGGTGATGATTTGGGATATTTACACTCAAATGGCATCGATCCTGTAGGAATACTCTCTATAAAATTCCACTGAACCCGCCCCGGTTGCAAGGGAAATATAATAGTGGAGGAAGGGGTGACCCTTTTGGGGCGAGAGAGGGATGGCGCTTAGTTAAGCGCGTTTTTAGAGGAATATATTATGGACGCCATTCGGGCTAGAGCGGAAATGAGAGGATCTGCAGAATCCTCCGTGCCACGGCGTAAAAACACCTTGAAGTTTCCGTCTCCGGTGTAGCTTTCACCACTGGTATCCCGGCATCTCCACCCTGGCGGATGGCGCTATCCAAGGGAATTTGACCCAAAAAGTTGGTATGTAGGGTCCGAGCGGCTTGCTCGCCACCGCCCTGGCCAAATATGTACTCCCGCTCGCCACTGGCCGAATTGAAAAAATAGCTCATATTTTCCGCTACTCCGATCATCGGAATGTTGACTTTTTCAAACAGGATGGCCCCGCGCGTCGTAACTGAGACGGAGGCCTCCTGGGGGGTGGTTACAATGACGGCGCCATCGATAGGGATATTCTGTGCCAGGGATAGCTGGGCATCCCCGGTGCCCGGAGGAAGGTCGACCACGAGGATATCCAGGTCCCCCCATTTCACATTGTGGGCAAATTGCTGGATGGTTTTATTGACCATGGGGCCGCGCCAAACTACCGGGGTGTTTCTATCGACCAACAACCCCATGGACATGGCTTTGATGCCAAAATTCTCCTTGGGGAGCAGGGATTCATCCTCGATTTCCGGTTTACCCCGCAGACCGAGCATGAGGGGAATGCTGGGACCGTAGACGTCGCAATCCATGATTCCTATCGCGCTGTATCCGCGTTCCTGGAAGAGAACGGTGTCAAAGGCGCAAGCCAGGTTTACGGCGAAGGTGGATTTTCCCACACCCCCCTTTCCACTGGCCACGGCCACAATTTTTTTGATGCCTTGCAGGCGGGTTGCATCCTGGGATCGATCCTCCTGGGGGCCGGGGGCAGGGGCGCCCTGGGGCTTGGAAACCGCTATTTCTATCTCTGTGCCCGAAATCCCATCTGCCTGACCCAGAACCTGTTCGATGTCCTTTTTCAATCCGCTCGGAACGCGGGGATCAGCCGTGGTTATTGCGATCTGAACCCTGGCCTTGCCATTCCGGAGTTCCGCGTTCCTGACCAATCCAAAGGAGACGATGTCCCTGCTGAATCCGGGGTATTTGACCTTCTTGAGAGCTTCCAGAATGATTGGGTTCAATGGCATAATCCTGATTTTGAGGGAATTGGCACGGGGAGAAAATCTATTGCCAATTTTTAATTGTCCATCCTGAAAAGTATGCCGTTTACTATATCCGGCAAGTGGACAAATGTTAATTTCCAGAAAATTCCAATATTTTATGCGAAGGAAAGGGATAATCCTACTGGTTGTTTTGGGGTGCTGGCAGTCCTCCCTGATGAGTCAACAGGACGATATTGTCATAACAAAAGCTTCCGATGAAAGAATTTACCGCATCTCCCTTGAGGCATCAAATGCCCGGGATACCGCCTTGCTGAAGAAATGTTTTGATGCGCATGGGGCCTACCGGGAAGTGAGTGTCGAGGGGTCGGAGTTTCATCTGGAGGTCAAGCGAACAAGCGACCAGGAGGTTTGGGGCGTCATTCGTTCGGGCCGTCCACAACGGGTTTTGAAACGTTACGGGGTCACGGGGAGGAATTCCCGGGACAGCTTGTTCCGCGCGGCCGACCGTTTTGTGCAGTTGACTTCGGGATTGACCGGATTTTTCGCCTCAAAACTTCTTTTCATCGGCCAACGTAGGGGCGAGGCCCAGGAAGTCTATTCCAGCGATTTGTTTTTTGGGGAAGTCCAACAACGCACTTCCGACAAATCTCAGGCGGTGAGCCCTCGTTGGTCACCCAATGGCAGGAATATCATTTACACCAGTTATTACCGTAGCGGATTCCCCGATATATTCATCATTGATGCAAACACTTCAAAGCGGGTGCCTTTCGCCACATACAAGGGCACCAACTCGGGCGCGCGTTACAGTCCCAATGGCCAATTTATCGCCATGGCGCTGTCCGCCACCGACAATGTGGAATTGTATTTGGCCAAAGCACGAGGCGGGGGGTTAAAAAGAGTTACCCGAACCGATTCCATTGAATCCTCACCCACCTGGAACAGGAATGGCTCGGAGTTGGTTTTTACCTCGGATTTACTCGGTCGACCCCAACTGTTTCGCATGTCGGCCTCGGGCGGAAAAATGACCCGTATCATGACCAACATAAGCCGTTACTGTGCCGAGCCGGACTGGAATCACGTCGATCCCAACAAAATCGTCTTCACGGCCGGTTTTCGGGAGGGGTTTCAGATCGTGCTCTGGGACTACCGGGAAAACCTGAGCGAGATTCTCACTCGGGGAAGAAGGGATTCCATCGAAGCGGTTTGGTTGAGAGACGGTCGACATGTCGTGTTCACCCGCAGGACGGGCGGGCGGAAGCAGTTGATGATTCTCGACTCCATCACCAAACAGGAAAGGCCGCTCCACAGCACCCGTTTTGGCAACGTTTCCCAAGCCGATGTGGTGTATATCAGATAAGGGGACAAACGTAGAAAATGGAATTTGCCCTATCCCTATGATTAATTCCCCCGGTATCCGGCCCCCAAACAGCAAACGACCAGGGCCATCCCAACCGAATCCTGACGGCGATGAGGTAGGGAAAATTCTATTTTCTACGTTTGGCCCCTTTATTTTACCCATTATCGCCATTATCTTGTTTTTCCGGGTCGATGCGACTTGCTCGTCCTCCCGCCCCCATATCGTCGTATTGCTGTCTGATGACCTGGGTCGCCTGGAAACCTCTATCTATGGCTCTACGGAGGTGCAAACCCCGACCCTGCAAGCCTTGGCCGCAAAAGGCATGGTGTTTGAAAACGCCTATGTGGCCTCCCCGTCCTGTTGCCCGAACCGGGCCTCCCTTCTCACCGGGCTCATGCCGGCGGGGCACGGGGCTCATCCCAATCACAGCCAAATGAAGCCGGGCACGAAGTTGTTGCCACCCCTCCTCAAAGAGATGGGCTACCAGATTGCCTCTTTCGGCAAGGTGCAACATGGACGGCGAAACTTTCCCGGTTGCGATTTCCATTTCAGCGATCCGCAAAACATGTCCCGCGACCTCGAGAAACTCTTTGATTCGGGCAAACTGGGCCCCGGACCGATCTGCCTGATGGTGGGGGATCGTCGTCCCCATGTTCCGTGGATTGAGGAGTCCATCTACGACCCCGATGAGGTTACATTGCCCACTACCTTTATCGATACTCCCGAAACGCGCCGACACTGGGCCCGCTACCTTTCCGACATCACCCATATGGACGCGGAAATGGGGCGGGTATTGAGTGTGGTCGGAAAGCATATGGGCGACGAATTCATTTGCCTGTTTACCAGTGATCATGGAGGTCAATGGCCTTTTGGGAAATGGAACCTTTACGATAGTGGAACGCGGGTACCTCTTGTCATTTCCTGGCCGGGACACATTCCACCGGGGTCGCGAACAACCGCCATGGTCAGTTGGGTCGACCTGCTTCCAACCCTCATTGACCTGGCCGGGGGAACCGTCCCTGAAGATATTGATGGAAAATCATTTGGGGCGGTATTGAAGGGTGAGTCGGAGCGGGGTCGGGACAAAATTTTTACCACTCACACGGGAGATACGATGTACAATATTTTTCCCATTCGGAGCGTCCGCATGGGATCGTTCAAGTATATCCACAATTTGCTGCCCGGCGTCTATCACACCAATCATTCCGATATCCTTCGCAACGATGGCCGGGGAGCATATTGGGATTCATGGGATGCCGCGGCCGCCTCCGATCCCAAAGCAGCCGACATCGTCAAAGCTTACCACACCCGGCCGGAATTCGAGCTGTTCGATTTGGACAAGGACCCACTGGAACAGGAGAACCTGGCCTATCGCCCCGATTTTCGGAACAAGTTGGCCGTTCTTCGGGCGGAGCTGGAGGCCTGGACCAAGGAACAGGGGGACGACTTGAAACCGCACCGGGAACCTTACCTCATCGGCGAATCATTGACCGAAATAAGGGCTGAGGTCGTGGCGGAGAGAAATAAGAGATAAGCCGCGAAACCCGATCCGATGAAGATCATCCCACGAAGGAACTTTCTCAAATCCACTGCCTGGCTGGGTGCGTCTCTCAGCATGGGAGCTTGTCGGCTGCAATCGCAATCTCCAACCAGTGAGAGCAGCGAAATCCTGGCTTCGCACGTTGTCAAGGACGCCCGGGTAATCCCGATCAAATACCGTTGGCCTCGGTTTGTTGGAAAAAATGGCAGGATCGATTTTCATGGGCAGCACAAGGTGTCGAGGGCCTGCAGATTGGAAACGGACCAGGGTGCGGTGGGCTTGGGTTTCGGAACGGGCAACTCGGCAAAGGACGTAGCATTGCTGTTGAACAAGAACCTTTCCCATCTCGTTTCGGTCGAACGGGGAATTCTCAACCCCGCATTGCATGGGTGGGATACCGCGTTGCACGATTTAATGGGTGTCGTGCTCGACAAACCGATCTACCAACTGCTCGGTGGGAAAGGACCTGAAGCGTTACCCGTTTACAGTGGCATGATTTATCTGGATGAACTCAACGAGGGAAATCCAAACAAGAACATCGATATCATTCTCAATAATTGTCAGTGGGACTTTGACTACGGTTACCGCCAACTGAAAGTGAAGATAGGCCGCTCCGGCCGTTGGTACCCTCATGACGAAGGTCTGGCCAAGGACATCGAAGTGGTAAACGAGATCCACCGGGCATTTTCCTCCAAAGGTGTTACCTTGTTGGTGGACTCCAACAACATGTACAACCTGGAAGACACCCTGGCTTTTCTCAAAGAGGTGTCCGATGTTCCACTCCTTTGGGTAGAGGAACCCTTTCATGAAAATGTTGAGGACGGGCGCAAGCTCAGGCAATGGATGGACGCCAACGGATTTGCCCACACCCTCTATGCCGATGGCGAGGCCAAGCCGGATCACGACGTGTTAATGGAGTTGAGCCGATCGGGGCATCTGGACGCCTATTTGAGTGATATCGTGGGCTACGGTTTCACTCCCTGGCGCAAGCTGATGCCGAAGCTCAAGCAACTACAGGTGCAGGCAAGCCCCCATGCCTGGGGTAGTCGCCAGAAAACCAACATCACTTCCCACTTGGCGGCCGGACTCGGAAATGTGGTAACGATCGAAGGCGTAACCTGTCTGTCCGACGAGATCGATTTTGGAAACTATCCGATCCGGGACGGATTGCTCCACGTATCGGACGCTCCCGGGTTTGGCATGAAGCTGCTTGTGTAGCGTGGTGTCCCTTTAATTTATTCACACAAACGGCTGCGTTTTATTCTGTAACAGCCAGATAGTGGAGGGAGAAGAGTTCAGAGTTCAGAGTTCAGAGTTCAGAGTTCAGAGAGAGGAGGGATAGGCGCGCCAGGGCGCGCCAATTAGGAATTAGGAATTAGGAATTAGGAGGGAGAAAGGCACAGAGGCACAGAGGGGGGAGAGGGGAAAACCACGGATTTCACGGATAAGCACGGATAGCTCTCAATCTTGATCTTGATCCTGATCTTGATCGAAAAAAAGGCTGAAGGAGGAAAGGTCCGGCTTCTGAGGCAGGTTCCAGAGTAAAGGTTTTCAGTTGTAGGAGCGGCTTTACGCCGCGATTGCGGTGAGGCTGTCTCGTGGGACCGCGACTACAAAGAACTGGAAAGCACATTAAAGGAGGCCACACTTCAATGAACTGCAAAGCAGTTCCACTCCAAAGCCCAGCCCGCATATCTCACAAAATTCGTCGTGAGCGAACGAAGATCGAGTGCTGGGGTGGGCTTCGGGCAGAGGCGCGGATGAAGCTGGGTCGACACCCTGCAAAGACGCGAATCCAGCGAAGTCCTCACCAGTGCCGATATTTCGGAGTGCAGTAGAAAATTTGTGAGAAATGCGGGCCAGTGTCGCGTAGCGCACATTGGGTTGAAATGGACAACAAATAACGAACCCCAACGGGGTTCAACAATGAATCAATCCCAAGGCATTTTGGAAATTATTTGTGCAACCCCGTTGGGGTTCAATCATTTGGCCGATCGGTACCCCAGCGTGCGCTACCATGCTTTGCCTAAACCGCGCTTCGCAACGCTACGCAGGTCAAGAGGCTTCGCACGGCACAGCGCGACGCTGGGCTCCGGAGTTCAACGCCGTTGGCGTAAAAGCCAGATGTTGGAATCGGTTGATCGGGGCAATAGATGGGCTCATTTGCATCCTCTGTTCGGTAGTGAGATATCCAAGGTAGGAGTGGGTTTACCCCGCGATTCCTCTCCCATAAAATGATGGTAAGCATTCCGGCCGGTCCCTTAACTTGCCTGGGACGCTTGGGAATAAGTAAATGAATAAGGTTTTTTTTGTAATGAGAGGTAGGGTCAATTGAAGGGAATGCCATTGGAGAACTGGGAGAACCGGATGGCGTTATTCGCGGGCGTGGCATGTTTCGCGATGTTTTTGGCGATGCCAATGGAATCCAAATTAGCGGCCGTAGTAGTGAGTGAAGAGCAGCCCTCCGCCCCGGTAACGCCGCCAAAAAAGAGCCAAAAGAGGGATGCCAAGCATGTGAAAACGGGAAAACCGGAACCTCCTCGTGATCCGGAACTCGCCCAATACGGGATTTTTGCCAGTGACGCGCCCAAGGCGAAAAAAACCAATGCGGCCGTTACCACACTCCCCTTACGCCTGAAAAAAGGCCATCGCGTCGCTTTCATCGGAAACACTTTGTTGGACCGAGCCCAGAATTTTGGTTACTTCGAATCCTACCTGCACCTGGCCCATCCAAAACACGAATTGGTCATCCGGAATTTTGCATGGTCGGCCGATGAAGTGGACCTCCAACCTCGTCCGAAAAATTTTGCCACGGTCGATCAACACCTTGCCCGGGAGCGGGTGGATGTGATTTTCGCAGCCTTTGGTTTCAATGAATCTTTCGCCGGGGTGGGGGAGATCGGCGCCTTCAAGTCGCGTTTGGAAAGATGGCTGTCGGATTTGCAGACCGGTGCCTTCAATGGGATCAGTGGCCCTCAAATCGTCCTGATTTCCCCCATTGCCAATGAAAATGTCGAGGGCGTGCCTGCCGCCGACCTGAACAATGAGCGAATGGCGGAGTACACGGAAGCCATGGCTGAAATAGCGGCAAAACTCCAAGTCGGGTTTGCCAATGTATTCGACGAAACCCGGGCCAAAATGGAAGATCCCGGAAGCGACCTGACTTTCAATGGGGCCCATTTGTCGGATAGTGGCTATCAGGTATTTGCCGCCGCGCTCTTCCAGCAGGTATTCAGCAAACCTCCTCCCGATAAAAACGCCGAATTGCGTGCTGCCATTGTGGGCAAAAATCGCCAATATTTTCGCCGCTATCGTCCGTTGAACACCTATTACTACACCGGCGCTCGCAACAAACAATTCGGTTACCTGGATTTTTTTCCCGCCATGCGCAACCTCGAGATCATGACGGCTAACCGCGACCGGCGCATTTGGGAAATCGCCCAGGGTAAATCCTTTGGCCTCACACCGGTCGATGACTCCAATGTGCCGGTGTTGGACGAAGTTTACGAGTCGAGAGGCGCAAACGAGTGGATGACCCCTGCTCAGGAGTTGGAGGCCTTTCGCGTCGATCCACGGTTTGAGGTAAACCTGTTCGCCAGCGAGGAGGAATTTCCGGAAATTGCCTGTCCAATTTCGATGCGTTGGGATGCCCGAGGGCGGCTCTGGGTCAGTTGTTCCACCACCTATCCGCATGTTTATCCGGGCCAGGAGCCAAACGACAAGATCGTCATCCTGGAAGATACCGATTGGGATGGAAAGGCAGATAAATCCACTATTTGGGGGGAAGACTTGGCAATTCCATTATCGTTTGAACTGTATCGGGATGGCATAATCGTTTCGGAAGAACCCCACTTGAGCCACCTTCGCGATACCGATGGCGATGGGAAAGCGGATTGGCGCCGGAAGCTCTTGACCGGATTTGGTTGTGAGGATTCCCATCACGCCCTGCACGACTTCGTCTGGACGCCGGATGGAGACCTTCTCTTTCGCGAATCCATTTTCCACAATTCACAGGTTGAGACTCCCTATGGGCCGATCCGGGCAAGTAATTCAGCTTGGTTTCGGTATTCTCCTGCGAACCACGGTTTGATTACCTTTGGAAGCTATCCCAACACCAATCCCTGGGGGGTGACCTTCTCGGATTGGGGGCATCACGTGGCCAGTCATCCCATCTTTGCCAGCGCCTTCCACGCCACCAACCCGCCTTATCCCGGCCAGCACCCAAAAGCCTTGAATATTCCGGCATATTCCGGAGTTTGCGGCCACGAATTTGTCGATTTCCCCATGTGGCCGAAAGCCTTGCAGGGCGGTTTTATCAAAGTGCGCTACAAGCCTACAAACCGGGTTGAAATCCACCAATGGGCAGAAAGGGACGACCACTTCGAGGAAGCATATGTATCGGACCTCATCTTTTCCGAAAACCTCAGTTTCATACCGGTTGATATTAAATTCGGGCCGCGCGGAGCCCTATATGTTTGCGACTGGTACAACCCCGTTAAAGGACACGCCCAATATGCGTTGCGGGACCCTCGACGCGACCGGAAGAGCGGGCGGATCTGGCGCATTGTCCCCAAGGGAGCGGCGTTGCAAAATCCTCCCGAAATTTCCGGCGCATCGACCGGAGAACTCCTCGATATCCTGAAACGCCGCGAATACCGTTACCGCTATTGGGCTAAGCGCGAGCTACGGGATAATCATACCCCAACGGCTGTGGCAGCAGCCTTGGATGAATGGCTTTCCGAACTCGATCCCGGCCAGGAACGTTTTCGCCACCATCAGCTGGAAGCTCTGTGGTTGTATCGCAGTATCGGAAGGAGCCGACCCGAACTATTGGAGGAGTTGTTAAGTTGTCAGAATCACAACGCCCGCGCCGCCGCTACCCGCCAACTGCGTTACACCCGAGGAGCCCGAGGCATTCCTCCCATAGCGGGAATGGCGGCCAATGGCTTATCCTTGAGCAAAGCGACTCAATTGCTCAAGACTCGGGCCAACGATGATAATGGCATCGTTCGCACGGAGGCCGTTATTGCCGCCAGCTACCTCGGGACCCGGAATGCCATGCAAGCAGCTTTGCAGGCGCTGAATCACCCCATGGGAAACCATCTCCGCTATTCCGTGCGTTCTGCTCTTGGTTCGGCCGCCTTGTCCCGCCACCAGGACAATATGGAGGACCTCCATTTGTATCATCCCGAACTGGATACCTTCCTCCGGGACTGGGCCAAATCCCCGGATAAACGCGGTATTCTTATGAATAGAAACGCGGCCGATTCCGATTTCGATAATCAGGAAAATCTCTTCACTATCGAGATTTCGACCATTCCGGAGCGCATGCTCTTTACCGTAGACAGGTTTACGGTACAAGCCGGGCAACCCGTGCGACTGCTATTGACCAATCCGGATGTCACCCCGCACAACCTGGTGATTATTCAACCCGGAACCAACGAAACCGTCGGTATGGCCGCCAACGAAATGGCCAAGGACCCCAGCGGTGAAAAGAAGGAATTTATTCCCGATCATCCCGCCGTGCTTCACCACACGGGTATGCTCGGCGAGAATGAGGCCGAGGTGTTGCGCTTCCACGCGCCGGAAATTCCCGATGTCTACCCCTACATTTGCACCTTTCCCGGGCACTGGGTCATCATGAAAGGTGTAATGATCGTGAAATAGGATCCGGTGGCAAAATATCGCATTGTGATGGATGCATCTTGCTCCAATGGCCCATACCTTTCTTAATTTCCCGCACTTGATGAAGACCTCGTTTACATACTTATGGGTGGCAATTTTGGCGACTACCTTCCAGGGACTGTTTTCGTCCCAGGCCGGACCCGTCCGCGTTCTTTTTTTGGGGCACGACTCCGAGGACCTTCACCCCTCGGATCTATATTTTCCCATGCTATCCCAAGCGCTGGGCCGGGATGCCATTTATTTCGATTATGTGACTGCGGTCGAGGAAGCCTTGGGAGATGCCCGGTATCTGGGACGCTTCGATGCCTTATTGCTCTATGCCAACCATGAGGAGATTACGTCCAAGCAGTGGGAAAATTTGAAATCCTTTGTCGAGGCTGGCGGGGGATTTGTGCCCATCCATTGCGCCAGTTGGTGCTTTCAGAACGAGCCGGGGTTCGACCAATTGGTCGGGGGTCGATTCGCTCATCATCGGGCCGGGGAATTTCAGGTGGAAACCGTCCAGCCCGAACATCCCGCGGTGGAGGGGGTGCCGGAGTTGAAAGCCTGGGATGAGACCTACGTGCACAAAAATCACAATGAACAAGACCGGGTCGTTCTACAGGTGCGTCCCGTCCAGGGGCCCGATGACAACATTGCGGAGCCGGAGCCCTGGACCTGGGTCCGCACCCAGGGAAAAGGCCGCATCTTCTACACCGCCTCCGGTCATGATGAGCGAGTGTGGAGCCGCGGCGAATTTCACCAACTGCTCAAGCAGGGAATTCTTTGGACCATCGGGGAGGATCGCCGGAAAAGCTATCAAGCCTTTCTCAGATCCCGCGCTCCCCCTCCTAAACGAACGCCGTGGCCATATACCCAACTACGAAAACCGCCCCGAACCCCTGAAATTTCAATTTGCTCTGTCTCCCGAAGAAAGTATGCGTTACACCCAGGCCCCGGTGGGGTTTCAGTTGGAGCTTTTCGCCAGTGAACCGGAAATCGTCAACCCGATTTGCCTGGCCTGGGATGAAAGAGGACGCCTCTGGGTTGCCGAATCGGTCGATTATCCCAACCAATTGACCGAGACGCGCCGGGGTAATGATAAGATCAAAATCCTGGAAGATAACGATGGTGATGGGCGATGTGACCAAGTGAAGATATTCGCTGGCGGGTTGAATATGCCCACTTCGCTCACTTTTTCCCACGGGGGCGTCATCGTAGCCCAGGCGCCCGAATTTATTTTCCTGAAAGACACCGATGGCGATGATGTTGCCGACCTGCGGGAGGTCCTGAACACAGGCTGGGGAACCGAGGATACGCATGCCGGGCCTTCCAATCTGCGTTATGGATTCGATAACCATATCTGGGGCACGGTCGGCTACTCCGGTTACCGGGGCCCGACCCACCGGGGAACGGGCAGGTTTTCCTCGGGTATATTCAGCATGAAGCCCGATGGGAGCGATATCGCCTTCCTGCATCAATTCAACAACAACACCTGGGGGATTGGGATTTAACGAAAAAGGGGATGTTTTCGGTTCTACAGCCAACAACAATCCCGCGTTTTTCGGTGGATTCCCCGATACGGGTTTCCGGGGCCAACAGGGCAGAAGCGCCAAAATGATCGCCGATACCCCGGTCTTTCATCCCATCACCCCCAATATCCGCCAAGTGGATGCCTGGGGTCGCTATACCTCAGGTGCGGGCTACACCCTGGCCACTTCGGCGAATTTTCCCGCGGCCTGGCGGGACGTAGTGTCTTTCGTCTGTGGACCCACCGGCAATTTGCTGGGATCCTTTCGCAATATTCGGGAAGGGTCCGGCTACAAGGCGATCAACAACTTTTCCATTATCGCCAGCGCCGACGAGTGGTTTTCCCCGGTTGCCGCCGAAATCGGGCCGGACGGAAACCTCTGGGTGGCGGATTGGTATAATTTCATTATTCAACACAATCCAACCCCAAGTCCGAAAAGAGGGGGCTACCGGGCGGAACGGGGCATGGGAAATGCCCACATCAATCCGAACCGGGATCGTCAGCACGGGAGAATTTATCGCCTGGTTTGGGAGGGAGCGAAAGCCTCGAACATCGCCTCCCTGGCCGATGTTTCCCCTCGGGTTCTGGTTGAAGCCCTGGCCGACGACAACCTGTTCTGGCGCCTGACCGCGCAAAGACTGTTGGTCGAATCCAAATCGGTGGGCGTTGCTCCCCTGCTCCGCACATTGATGGCAAAGGGCGGGAGAGACGCCCCGCACGCCTTGTGGGCGCTTCAGGGCATGGATCAGCTCGATTACGATACCCATCAGGCCGCCCTTCTGAGCCGGGATTCGGTTCTGAAACGCAATGCAGTGCAAGCCTTGGGAACCACGGAGGTCGACCTGCAACTGTTTTTGGACACCGCCGTAATCATCAACAAGGATCCTCACGTGCGAAGGGTCGCCTTTTCCAAGATGGCCCATTTTTCTCCTCACCAGGCGCTGAAAGCGGCCATTCCCGCCTTGTACAAGGACCCGGTCAACCGCAATGACGAATGGCTTTCCCTGGCTTTGCAAGCCGCTGCGACCAACCAGGGGGTCGCGTTGCTCAGCGGGGAACTGGGAAGAAATCTGGTGGTGAATCCTTCCTTGGAGCATACCGGGGAGCGAGGTCCGGTCGGTTGGGCCGCCGGCCTCCAAGCCGAATCGGAAGGTGTTTCCCTCTCCCTGGCAGAAGGTGAAGGAAATGTTCACACTGGGAATCGGGCCCTGCGCGTCCAAACCATTGGGGACGGGATCGGGAGTTGGCAAACCGAGGTAAAGGTTGAGCCGCATGCCCAATACCGGTTGTCCGGATGGATCAAGGCCCATGGCGGTCTTTACACTTCCGCCCTGGTGTCCATTCGAGGTATTCCCGGCGCGCAAACCACGGGCATCCGGAAAAAGTCCGACTGGAAGGAAATTGAGGCAATCTTCAATTCCGGGGATCGGCGCAGCCTGATTATCGATTGTGTTTTCGGCTCCATCGACGGGGCCCTCGTTTCCTCCCCGGACCAGTACGCGCTGTTTGACGACCTTTCCTTACGGGAGGTTGTGGCGCCGATCTCCGGGGCTGAGATGGAAGGGGACGCAGGTCGCGGTAGGAAACTGTTCGCTACCCATGAAATCGCCGCCTGTTCACGCTGCCACAAAGTCGATGGTTCGGGTGGCGATATCGGACCGGCTCTGGATGGAATAGCTTCGAGAAAACCGCCCGACTATTTGAGGGAGAGCGTGATCGACCCTCAAGCGACCATGGCTGAAGGTTACCCCGTCGAGGTATCGCCCATGCCCCCCTACGGCGTTCTGCTTTCCCAACAGGAGATTTCTGACTTGTTGGCCTATCTCCATTCACTTGACTGAAGTTGCATTATTTTAATTCAACCACTCTGTAAACACACGACCATGAGTAATAAGAAAATAAACGTTGCCATCGTCGGTCTCGGATTCGGCTCCGAATTCATCCCCATCTATCAAAGGCATTCCCAGGCCAACATGTATGCCATTTGCCAGCGGACAGAATCAGCTCTGCATGAGGTGGGAGACAGGTTCGGGGTGGAAAAACGTTATACGGACTATGATGAACTATTAAAGGATGGGGAAATTGACGCCGTTCACATCAATACCCCCATTCCTGATCACGCCGAACAGTCCATGGCGGCATTGAAGGCGGGAAAACACGTAGCCTGCACCGTTCCCATGGCTACATCCGTGGAAGACTGCCTGGAGATCGTCCGCCTGGTCCGGCAAACTGGATTGAAATACATGATGATGGAAACGGTGGTTTACTCGCGCGAGTTCCTCTTCATGAAGCAACTCTACGAAGATGGCGAGTTGGGCAAGTTGCAGTTTCTGCAGGCTTCCCACCAGCAGGACATGGATGGATGGCCCGGTTACTGGCCCGGCCTGCCCCCCATGTATTATGCAACCCACTGCGTGGGCCCCGTTCTGGGTTTGCCCAGGAAAGATGCCGAGTACGTTTCCTGTTTTCCGTCGGGCACCATCCGCGAGGAGATGCATCACTACTACAAATCTCCCTTCGCCATCGAGACGACCCACATCAAAATGAGAAACAGCGACCTTTCCGCCCGCATTATCCGTTCCCTCTTTGATGTTTCCCGTCAGTATCGCGAGAGCATCGACATCTACGGATTAAAAAAATCCGTGGAATGGCCCCTCATCGAGGGGGAGCCGCTGGTCGTTCACACGGCCAAGAAACCGGAGCCCGAAATTCCCCGGCAGGTAAACTGTCCGGACTACGGCCACTTGTTGCCGGATGAAATTGCTCCCTTCACCCTGGGCGGCGTTTACGGCGGGGAGGAGGGCGACGAGCACCTGTCCTTCACCCAGGGGGCCGGTCATGGCGGTTCCCACCCCCATCTGGCTCACGTTTTTGTCGACTCTCTCATCAATGATCGTGATCCCTGGCCCAATGCCAAACAGTCGGCCAACTGGACTTGTACCGGGATCTTGGCTCATGAGTCGGCCCTGCAAGGAGGAGCCATCGTTCCGTTGCCCGACGAGACCTTTACGGATTAAATCATCCTATTCTTGATCGTGATCGTGATCGAAAAATTGAATGATATTGTGAATATGATAGTGGGCCTAAGAAAGCGATTCGGAACTGTTTTGAAGGAGGAAATGGCGGATTACGGTAGAATAACCGATCACGATCATGATCCCGATCAAGATTAAGTTGAGGAATTGGCCATGAAGAAGATAGTAATCGGATGGTTAGCGATAATTGCCGGGGTAATTTCTATCGCCCAGGCGGAACGCCCCAACATCATTCTCGTCCTCGTCGATGATATGGGATGGTCCAATATCGGATGTTACGGGGGCATGGTGGAAACTCCGAATATCGACCGTCTGGCCCGGGATGGGGCGCGGTTCAACCAGTTTTACAACGGGGCGCGATGTTGTCCCACGCGGGCGACCTTGATGACAGGCCTGCACCCCCATCAGGTCGGCGTTGGCCATATGACCTTGCCGATTCGGAATAAAATGCAGGCCCCCGGAAAAATGCGGGGAGTTTTTCCTCTTTCCCAAGAAGACCGCGCCGGCATTCCCGCTTCCTATCAAGGATGGTTGGATACCGCTATTCCAACCTTGCCGGAGATGCTGCAACAGGCGGGATACGGAACCTATCTGGCGGGCAAATGGCATTTGGCTTCCGACCGGCCCGAGACCTGGCCTCTGCAGCGGGGATTTGACCGGTTTTACGGTCATTTGGCCGGAACGTCCGACTACTTCAAACCGACCCATTTGTTCCGAGGCAACATCCCCATTTCAGCCAGTGGAGAACGCTACTACCTGACTGACGCCATTACCGATGAAGCGATAGATTTCCTTTCGGATCACCTGAAAGAACGCGATGACAACCCCTTCTTTTTGTATCTTGCCTTCAACGCCCCGCATTATCCCATGCAATGCATGCCCGAAGACTTTGAGAAGTACCGGGGCCGCTTCATGGAGGGTTGGGACGTCCTGCGGGGAAAGCGCCTGCGAAAGCAAAAGGAGATGGGGCTGGTCCCGTTCAACACCCGGTTGGCTCCTCGCCCGGAAACAGTTCCGGCATGGGATACCTTGGAGCCTCAAAAACAGAACGAAATGGACGCCATCATGGCGACCTATGCCGCCATTATTGACCGTGTGGACCAGAATATTGGCAAATTATTGCGCTTCCTGGAGCAATCGAGTCGCCTCGAAAACACCTTGATTTTCTTTCTGTCCGACAACGGAGCGGAAGCGGAAACGGGGGCCTTGGGGCAATTTGAGTTTGCCGACCTGGGTCAGTACGGTAAAGGCGGGTGGAAATACGGAAAAGGCTGGGCCACCTTATCCAATACCCCCTTTCGGGAATACAAGCACTTTACCCATCAGGGGGGAGCCCAAACCCCCATGATCGCGCATTGGCCGCAAAAAATCCCTCCCGGCCGCGTCATTTCCCAAATCGGCTACCTGCCGGATATTGTGGCGACCTGTAGGGAGGTTTCCGGCGCCGCCCGCCCGACACTTGTCCAGGGGAAGCCCCTTCCGGAGATCGATGGCGTCAGCCTGGTCGATTTCCTATCTGGCAATCCGGACCCCATCCACCGCGATCCCATCTTTGTGGAACACGAGGGAAACCGCATCGCCCGCCATGGAAAATGGAAGCTGGTGTCTTTCTTCAATAAACCGTGGGAATTGTATGATATGGAGAGGGACCGCAGTGAAAGCGGCAATCTGGCGGAGGAACATCCTGAAGTGGCCCAGAGGCTGCAAAGCGCCTACCGACAATGGGCGAACCGCTGTGGGGTGATACCCTGGGAAGTTGCCAAGGGTTTCAGTGTCTATGCCATGGCCCGAAAGAAGGCCGAAGCGGAAGCGGAAGGGAAATAGTTCCATCCGAATAAACCGGAATATGAGAGAAGGGAATTTTTATGAAACTTGAACTATTCTTATGCGGCATATTGCTGGCGGCGTTTGGAGTGGCGGCGCCAGCCGAAGTGGAAAGACCCAACGTCATCATTATATTTACCGATGACCAGGGATACGGGGATCTGTCGGCCCACGGGAATCCGATATTGCAAACACCCAACCTGGACAAGCTGCACGATGAGAGCGTCCGCTTCAGTAATTTTCACGTTGCTCCGGTTTGCACTCCGTCCCGAGGGGAGTTGATGACCGGTTTGTACGCTTTGCGCAACAAGGCCAGTATGGTGCCGGCCGGCCGAAACCTCATGCGCCGCGATGTCGTAACCATGCCGGAAGTTTTTGCCGCCAATGGCTACGCGACAGGGCATTTTGGTAAATGGCATTTGGGCGACACCTACCCGCATCGCCCCATGGACCGCGGTTTTCAGCGTGTGGTCTGGCACAAGGGCTGGGGCCTGGCCTCGGAAATCGAATACGACAACGATTACTACTATACGCGTTACCTCGATGAAATGGAGGTTAAGTATTCGGATCGGTTTTGCGCGAATCTTTGGTTCGACAAGGCGATGGAATGGATGGATGAGCAGATTGAAACTGAACGTCCTTTCTTCACCTATATCGCTTTGAATACGCCGCACAGCCCATTTCATTCATTAGAGAAGGACTTCACCAAGTACAAGGACAAAGTCGATGATCCGCTGGTGGCCCATTTCTTTGGACTTATCAGCAATATCGACCAGAACTACGCCCGTCTGGAAAACTGGCTCACGGAGAAGCAAATTCGCCACGATACCCTGATTGTTTACATGAACGATAATGGCACCTCGCGAGGCGAAAGGATTTACAACGCGGGAATGCGGGGCAAAAAGGGCAGCGGTTATGAAGGGGGTCATCGGGCGATCTGTTTTTTCCGGTGGCCAGGTGGTAATATCGGAGCTCCCCGCACGGTCGACTACGCCTCGCACATCACCGATTTGCTGCCGACGTTTGGGGATCTGTTTGGATTTGAACTTCCGCCGACAGCCTTCGAGTTTGACGGCCTCAGTTTGAAGGAAGTGCTGAGCAACCCGGAACAATCCTTCCGGGACCGCAAACTCATTGTTCAATTTGGCAGCAGGCATCGGCCATCAAAATACTACCGAAGCTGTGTGGTATGGGATCACTGGCGTTTAAATGGAGAAGGGGAGTTGTACGATATCAGCCAAGATCCAGGTCAGGAAAAAGACGTGTCCTCGCAATACCCTCAAATTACGGCGGAGCTGAAGACTTACTATGACAATTACTGGGCTTCGATCGAGAATTCTATCGAGGTGGTCGAGCCCGTCGTTGTCGGGCACGGTTTTGAGCCCTATACAGATCTCACCTGTAACAATTGGGTGGAGGTGGACTTCGAAAATCAGCGTCGAGTAGCCGGAGGAAATTCCATGGGAGGGATCTGGCAGATCGAGGCGGAAAAGGGCGGCAAATACAAAGTCCTACTCAGCCGATGGCCCTTTCACATGAATCGCTCCCTGGCCGATAAAGGTCCTGAGACCACCATAGGCGGGACTCCGATCGACCCGGGACGCGCCTTTCCTGTCACTGCGGGAAGTTTGAGTATCGATGGGTCTAAACCAATTGTGGCGCAGGCCAATCCCGGCGACACATCGGTTGAGTTGCATATCGAAATCGACGCCGGCAGGCACACGCTGCAGGGATGGTTTCACGATAAAACCGGAGAGAAATTGGCGGGCGCCTTCTACGGACGAGTAGAAAAACTATGAGTTATATCTCCCAAACAATTTCTGACCGGAATCTGTAACTTGGCATATGCTCGGTTTTCCAGGGGCGCTCCTGTTGGTAGGGGGAAGCCTTGAGGTTTCCGCTCAGACTATCGAGGTCGATATCCATGTGGGGGCCGAAGGGGTCAGTCCAGAATGCTGCTTAGTTAGAGCCTGTCCCAGATTCCGGGATTTTGAAAACGAGGAGGATTTGCAGTCGACAGTGACGAGGTCTATCTGGTGGGTCAGGCTCCCAGAAAGGGTTTTCCGGGCCTAAATTCACTCAACTGCGCCCGATTCGAGCCTTGCTGCGTCTTTCAACCTCACCTGGATCCAAAATATTGAGCTTAATGCCGGATTTCGGGCATGCGGCGGCCTTACCTCTACTGGAAGGTTCAACTTTGATCAGCGTGTGGGGCGCCCCGAAGGCTCAGGCCGCCTTGGCTTGAGCTGCAAGTTGCTCCAATCTCACTTTTCGACTGATCCAGGCCAAGTTGTGGGCGAGCACGCTCCACCCTACTGCGAGCCTGCGGTGTTTTAAGTCTTTGGCGCGCCAGACTCGTCCGCATCCGTGGTTCTTAACAATGGCTATGCGCGCTTCGGTGCCGCCGCGGCGGGTTTGCCAGCGGCAAAAATCAGGCTCCTTGAGGCGGGCTTTCAACTTGGAGGGACTTTTCGGACATATGTGGCTGCTCAGCCCTGCCTTCTTTAATGCCTTACGTGTAGCTGCCCCATCGAAACCCCGGTCGGCCACCGCCCATTTCAGGCCTTGTTGCCTTTTGAGGGAGTGTTGGCGTTGTACGCTTTCGATTAATTTATCTCCCTCCCAAGGAGCCGTTTTGCCGTAGAGCATATAATCAATGACCATGCCGCCGGGACTCTCGGCCATAAACAGTTCGTTGCCGAACTCGGTCTGCGCGCCCGCCTTGCCCCGCACGATCACAGCGATATCTGTTTCGTAGACACTGAGGATCTTCTTGTCGTTTTTGACCAGACGTCCGCCGATAATGCGTTGGTGGGCTTGCTCAATTACTTGGGGCAGCAAATCGAGTTGCCCATCGATACGCCTGATGACTTGATCGGCAAGAGCGCGGCTAAAACGGGTTTGTGCGAAGCGGGCGTCCAGCAAGTTGCGGTGTTTCAGGGCGTGCCCGCCGACCCGTTTGAGGAATCGTTTCATCTTGCGCAGGATCTTCTTGCGAGCCTTCGCCCCTCCCTTCTTGCGGCGGGTTTGCGTCATCTCAATACACAGCTTGTTCATGCGGCCCATCAGGACATCCGGGGATTTAGGCATCCGATTCAACAGGCCTTCATCGCGGATCAGTTTCACCGCTTTGAGCAAGGTGCGCGTCACGTCACCCAAAAGCGCCCAATCGATCGGAAAGTGAATGTTTGCCTCCAGACAGGTCGAATCGACCAGGCAAACCGAAAGATCCTCCGCCTGCTCCACTCCCAGTTGGATGCAATTGCTCTGATCGCCCGCGAGCTCAACCAGCCGGGTGTTGAACGCGCGCAACTGTTCATCGCTGAAAAGCTGCGAGGCGCGGTGTAGCGTACTCTTCGAGGTCCACTTCACGCCAAACAAACTGCGGATTGCGCAAAAATCGCTCAAAAGATCACTAGAGGCCAACGTTATCGAAAAAGCTCTAAAGCTTGGAACACCCAGCAAGTGACGTAGCAGTTCCACTCGTAGCGAGAAAACCGCAAACTTCGCTTGTTTATGGCACAAAACCCCCGAGGCGTTCGGCGGCAACTGCGACAACCCGAAGTGGATCGCCATTTTTTCCAACCCACCTCGGGTCAGATTATCATCGATTTGGCGCAAATCTTCGACCAGACGGTCATAATCACGATTTTGCAAAACCGGCGTTAAAGCTGGACGAAGCAAACTTTGAAAGGCTACCGTATCAGCAGAATTGGTTTCTTTTAATTCGTTCATACCAAATTATAGAGACGCTATTTAGGGCGAATCGAGGTTTTTCACCTCTTTTCGCCCGACTTTTTTTATCCTAACACTTTGTCCCACAATGGGTTCCCCCCCTGGGACAGGCTCTAGTTAAGCAATTTTCCGAATATATGACTACGTCGGAAAAGGAAGGGGTCAAGACGTAAAAAGTTATGCCTTACAGGGTCAGTTGCCTTGCAAAAGTGTATGAAGTACAATGGAATACAGTTTTCAAGGCCTGACCCTTTTTCTCCAACCCCCCCCCTTGAGGGGGAGTCGGCAAGACAAGGGCGTCAGCCCGCAATCGCGCCGGTGGGGGGCATTTGGCCTACCTGCCCCGCGTCCCACTTTGTGCCTATTCCCGTTCCTATGCGTCCTTGGAGTGCTTTGCGTGAGTCAAATAATTATGAAGCTTCAGGGGTTTCCTGATTCAAGAAATTTCATCTGATTGAATGGACGACAATACATGAAAAAATGGATACTGAACATTCCCCTGCTGGCTTTGTCCCTGGCCTTGGGAGCCGAGGCCGCCAAGCCAAACGTCATACTCATCTTTATAGACGACATGGGCTATGGGGACATCGGGGCGTTTGGAAACGAGATCAACCAGACTCCGCACCTGGATCGAATGGCTGAGGAAGGCAATCGGCTCACCCATTTCTACGTATCCAACACCAATTGCACGCCATCCCGGTCGGCCCTCATGACAGGCGCCTACGCGCACCGGATCGGAATGGATGGGGATGTTTGTTTCCCGGGTGAAAGGCGTGGTCTTAATCCGGAGGAAATGACCATTGCCGATGCTATGAAATCGGTTGGCTACAAAACCGGGATTTTCGGTAAGTGGCACATGGGGGACCAGTGGGAGTTTTTGCCGCTCCGTCAGGGTTTCGACGAGTATTACGGAATTCCGAATTCGAACGACATGTGGCCCGGTAACCTGAAAGGACATCGCCACACCAAGGAGCCGTATACGCCACTTCCGGTAATACGTAATGAGGAAGTCGTCGCTTATGTGAGCGACGGTATGGATCAGGCCCTGCTCTGTCGTTCTATCATCGACGAAGCGCTCCTGTTTATCGAGGAGAACCGGGAGGGTTCTTTTTTTCTCTATCTACCTTTTGTAAGCGTTCACCGTCCCCGTTTCGTCAGCATGGATATCGGCAAAAAGGCGGAGGGAAATATCCACCGCGCCGTGGTGGAGGAAATCGACACGCATGTGGGGCGGGTACTGGATAAAATACGAGACCTGAATCTCGCAGAGGATACGCTGGTATTGTTTACCTCCGATAATGGTCCCGCTGGTGGAATGAGCGCCGGGCCATTTCGTGGAAGAAAGGGAGGACCAAAATACGAAGGGCATATGCGTATGCCCACCATAAGCTGGTGGCCGGGGACTATCCCTGCCGGAAATCTATCAGACCAGATTGTTCCATCCATTGATGTGCTTTGGAGTGCATTGTAGACTGGAACGGAGGATGCAAATGAACCCATCTATTGGCCGATCTACCGGTTCAATTTACGCCAACGGCGTTAAACTCCGGAGCCCAGCGTCGCGCTGTGCCGTGCGAAGCCTCTTGACCTGCGTAGCGTTGCGAAGCGCGGTTTAGGCAAAGCATGGTAGTGCACGCTGGGGCACCGATCGCCCTAATGATTGACCCCCGACGGGGTTCCACAAATCATTTCTTTACGGTTCATTCCAGTGTGACGTCCTTTGAATCAATTGACATTTTATCCGGCGGTTACAGCCGAATAAATCTCGGAAAACCCAGCCGTTTGTGTGAACGAATTGACAGGACACCACATTAGGCCAATACCCCCCTGACCACATCGCCGTAGACGTCGGTCAACCGGAAGTCGCGGCTGGCGTGGTGGAAGGTCAGGCGTTCGTGGTCCAGGCCCAGGAGGTGAAGAATGGTGGCGTGAAAGTCGTGCACGTGCACGGGGTCCGACGCGATCTGCAATCCCAATTCGTCCGTGCTGCCATGGACGTGGCCCCGTTTTACTCCTCCGCCGGCCAACCAGCAGGTAAATGCCTTGCTGTGATGCTCTCGGCCCGTTTCTTTTCCGTAGGCGGTGCGGCCAAATTCGGTGCAGCCAATGACCAGGGTGTCTTCGAACATCCCCCTCAATTTCAGGTCCTGAAGCAAGGCCGCAATGGGTTGATCGACCTGCCTGGCCAGTTTTTTGTGTTTTGATATGTCGGAGTGGTTGTCCCAATTCTGGTTGGATCCGGTGTCGATCAGTTCGATAAAGCGGACTCCCGCTTCTGCCATCCGCCGAGCCACGATGGTTTGCCAGCCAAAACTTTGCCGGTCCTCCCGGTCGATACCGTACATGCGCAAGGTCTCGTCCCTTTCCCGGCTCAGATCAAAGAGTTGGGGAGCCAGATCCTGCATGCTGGTGGCGGTTTGAAAACTCAACATGCGTCCGGCCAGGGCCTGGTCGTGGGCACGGGTTCGAAAATGTTGCTCATTTATCCGGTGCAACATGGCCAATTCCCGTTTCTGAAGGTGGCTTGGGTTGTCTTTTTGACGCTTCAGAAAGGGAATGGGTTCATCCCCGGGGGCAATTCGCACCCCCTGATGATAGGTGGGAAGAAAGTGACTGTCCCAGATTTGCGCCCCGGCATAGGGCTTTCTTTCCGCAAAAACGATGTAAGCGGGCAGGTTGGTGTTCTCCGTGCCCAAGGCGTAGCTCACCCAGGCGCCGATCCCGGGCAAAGCCGATCCATTGGAGCCGGTGTGCATGTGCAGGGTGGCTTCAAAATGATCCGCGTGATCTCCGTGCATGGAACGGATCAAACAAAGATCATCCGCCATTCCGGCCAGGTTGGGAAATAGATCGGTCATCACTATCCCGCTTTCCCCCCGTGGCTTTCCCTGCCAGGGCGAGGCCACCAGCGCTTTTTCTTCATGAAAAACCTGGCCTTGGCGGCGATTCAGTTCCGGCTTGGGATCAAAGGAATCCAAATGGGAACAACCGCCCGTCAGAAAGATCATGATGACCCGTTTGGCTTGCGGGGCAAAATGGGACGCCTTTGCCGCCAGGGGATGAACTTCCGCGGTGGGGGAGGCCAACAACGGCACCAGCTTGGAGGACAATAGAGAACCTCCCGCACAAGCTCCGCCAAATGCGGCCGCTCGTCTGAGCATTTGTCGTCTGGATAACCTCTGCATCTTCATCCGGGTTGGGGCTTTTTATTCAATAAAGCAAAATTCATTACTGGCCAGCAAAATATGGCAGATACTGGCCCAGGCGCGCAAATCCCGCTCTCGGGAGTCGGCGGTTTCGTCCAATTGCTCCCGATAATCCCGCAAATAACGGGTGAAGTCCGCCTTTTCCATCTCGGTAGGCGGCCGCGACAGAGACAGCAGGTAGGCCATGGATAACCGGTCTCCCGTTTCATTGCCGGCCGCGAGCAGGCGCTGGGCCATGGAGCGGGCGTTGACCCGGATAAAATCGCTGTTCATCCAGAATAGCGATTGCAGGGGCACGGTGGAGATGCGTCGATTGCCGGTGCATTCGTTTGGGTCCGGGCCATCGAAGGTGGCCATGTAGGGGCGTTTGCCCAGGCGTCGCGAGGGAAGGTAAACACTGCGATATTCGTGGTCATAATCCTGGAAAAATGGGCGGGACTGGGTAAAGGGATACTCGTTGTTTTCATCCGGTTCGGGAAAGGGGTGACGACCCGGATTGCCTCTTTGCAGGCGACCGCTCACGTAAAGGATGGCATCCCTGATAGGTTCCGCCTGCAAACGGTGGCGGAGATAGCGCCACAAACCTTCATTGGACGGGTCCCGAAGCATTTTCTCCTCCGACATATTACTGGACCTCTGATAAACATCCGTAGCCATGATGAGGCGATGCATCGCTTTGATCGACCAATTTTCCTCGATGAATCGATGGGCCAACCAGTCCAGCAATTGGGGATGGGTAGGGGGTTTCCCCTGGTTTCCAAAATCATTGGAGGTCGGGACAAGTCCCTTGCTGAAATGATACTGCCAGATGCGATTGACCATCACGCGCGCCGTGAGGGGGTTTTCCGGGGAGGCGATCCAGCAGGCCAGTTGCAGGCGCCCCGATTGACCGGCGGGGATTTCGGCTTTTTTCGGCTCGATACGATGGAGGAATCCACGGGGAATTTTTTCCCCCGGATCCTTGGGATCGCCCCGTCGAAACAACGGAGAATCACCTGTTCCCTTCGCTCCCCTTTTGTCAATGACCGCATAGGCGATTTCCCCTTCTCCGGGCAGGGGAACGAAGTTCTTTCGCTCCCGTCCATGTTCGGTGCCGGCATGGGGATACAGGGTGCTGGAAAAATAGCCGTAGAGGCCGTAGTAATCCTCTATGGAGACGGGGTCAAACTTGTGATCGTGACAACGCGCGCAGGAAAGGTTCAGCCCCAGCATACCTTTTCCGATGGTGGTCAGGGTATTGTCGATGATCAGGTGCATGTCGTCATAGGCCCTGTTTCCAAAACGGCGGGCCAGGGCTACGTACCCCGTAGCGATTATGCGTTGGCGGAGCCGGTTCCCATCTTCTTCCTGGGCCAACAAATCCCCCGCGATTTGCTCGGTAATGAATTGGTCGTAAGGCATGTCCCGGTTGAAGGCGTCGATCACGTAGTCACGATACAGTCGGGCCTCGGGTATGGGAGTATCGGCTCCGTCACCCGAGGTATCCCCATAGCGCGCCAAATCCAGCCAATGGCGTCCCCAGCGCTCCCCGTAATGGGGCGATGCCAGCAGTTCATCCACCGCATTGGCAAAGGCCTCGGGAGAATCATCGGCCAGGAAAGCCTCCACTTGCTCCGGGGTAGGGGGGAGTCCGATCAAGTCGAAATAGGCGCGTCTGATCAGGACCCTCCGGTCGGCCGGTCCGTTGGGCTCCATGCCCCGTTTATCCAGTTCCGCCAAAATAAAATAGTCGATCTCACCTCCGGCCGGATCGACCGCGTTGGCGGGCAATTCTACCGCCGAGACGGGCTCAAAGGCCCAGTTCAGATCGTTGAAGGGATCTGCCCCGGCGGCGGCCAGCAACCCCATGCCCAAAAGCAAGAAATTGCCCAGCAAAATCTCTGCCGTTAAAATTTTCTCCTTCATGGCTTCTTTCAGGTTGGGGAATCTATGAATTTTGGCAATCCCCAAAAACCTGGGGCGGTTTCCATGTCCGTCTCCCGGCCGATCAATACAAGGTAAAACCATTATTCTGAAGCCTTCCTCTCCCTATCGAAACCCAAAATCTTGGTCTTGATCTTGATCGTGATCGAAAGACTGGCCCGCAGAGGCCTAACGGAGGGGGGACATTCCTGTCCCCCATTACCCTATTTGGCTGGTTACCTGCCTGCATGTCGCCCGCAGACCGGCACGAATACCGCCGCCGAAAAATCACTCCCCACTTGAGGGGGAGTCGGCAAGAAAAGGGCGTTAGCCCGTAGTGGCGCCGGTGGGGGGCTTTCTTCTTCCCTTTTCCTTTCCAACCTGAAGGAAACTTTCGTGCAAACCATTGTAGGAGCGGCTTTACGCCGCGGTCCCACGAAACAGCCAAGAAACAATCGCGGCGTAAAGCCGCTCCTACAGCGGTCCCACCAGCCATCTGCCTGGGGAGTTGGACAGGTCCAACCGGACGAAGCAATAATGACTTTTTCAGGATCGACCACTTAAGGAAATGCGGGGTGCGAAGTAGACGATTGGCTTGGCCTGCGGGCTACGGAAGGTGAAGGCCCCCATCCGGCAGGCGGGTGTGGGTCCATCCGGTCACACCCTCTTTGGGAGGAAATTTCGCGGCCATTTTTTCATCCATCTCCACCCCGATACCGGGCCGGTTATTGGGATAAATGAATCCGTTTCTCAAATCCGGATAGCCGTCGAAAACTTCAAAGATTCTCGCATTCACGTTACTATATTCCTGGATGCCGAAATTCGGTTGGGAAAGGTCGAGATGCAAGTTGGCCATGTGCCCGACGGGAGAAAGGTCGGGAGGGCCATGCCAGGCCGTGCGCACGCCAAAAAAGCTTCCCAAAACGGCGGCTTTACGCGCTGGTGTCAGGCCTCCGATACAACTGATGTGCATGCGCATGAAATCGATTCGGCGCTTGGTCATGGCTTCGGTGTATTCCATGGGATGCACGTAGAGTTCGCCCAGGGCCATGGGTGTTGTGCAGTTCTGCCTTACCTGGTCCAACGCCTCCGGTTCTTCCGGCGCTATGAGATCTTCCAGGAAGAACAAACGGTATTGCTCCAGTTCCTTGGCGAATTCCATGGCCAGTGGCAGGGGCAGACGCTCATGCACGTCGTGCAGGATCTCCAGATTGGGATCGAATGCTTCGCGTACGTGGGCAATGAGTTCGACCGCTTTCCGCACATAGGTGCGCGGGTCGTAATAGATTCCCTTGTTGGCGCCCTCGGGGACATCCTCGGGAAAGTCTCCCCAAACATTCTTTGCCCCGCCGTAACCTTGCCATTGAACCCGCACGTGGCGGATACCGTGATTTACAAGATAGGATACGCGTTCTTCGATCTCATCGATATTGCTCCCGCTGGCATGGCGGTAAACAGCCGCAGCCTTGCGATAGCGTCCGCCCAGCAGGCTATAGAGCGGCAGATTGGCGATCTTTCCCTTGATATCCCACAGGGCCATGTCCACTCCGGAAATGGCATTGTTGGCGATGGGACCATTGCGCCAATAAGCCCCCTGGTACATGAGTTGCCAAAGTTCTTCGATATCATCGATGTCCCGACCTTGCAAAAGCGGGTCCAGGTAATCCTCCACCACCGTGCAGACCGCTTTTACCTGATAAGCAAAAGTGGCGCAGCCCAACCCGTAGAGACCGGGTTCGGACGTTTCTACTTTTACGACGATGAGATTGGTGCCCCCCGGCGCAGTCGGGATGGCTTTCACTTTTTTTATGGTAATGGGCATAATTAGAATAGAATGCTATCAATCCAAAGGTTTCCAACCGGTTTCTTCGGTGATTTTTGAATAGTCCATGAGATGGGTGGTCCCGATGGGAACTTCCAGGTAAATTGTTTCTTGGAATGCTGATTGAGAGAACTATTCAATCTTGACCTCCACGTTTTATATCAAAATGATACCACTATGAAATCAATACTTGTCCGCGGTCTTCATGAGGACACGCTTGCTCGTCTCAAGCGCCGGGCGGCACGGCACCACCGATCCCTCCAAAAGGAGGTCCAAGCGCTTCTGGAGGATGCGGCTCAAATGATTCCGGCCGAGGAGGTTGTTGAGCCCAGGTTAAAACTACACATCGTCCATTCCGGCAGAAGCGATGGGAACTGGAGCCGGGAGACGATTTACCATGACGACGGAAGATAAGCGTCACTTTGTCGATACCAATGTCTTGTTGACGGCAAGCGATGCCGACCGCCGTCAGCATCGCGCCTGCTTGGGTCTCCTTGAATCCGGGATGGTCGGCGAGGTCAGTCTCTTTGCCAGCGGTCAAGTTTTTCGCGAATACCTCGTCGTGGCGACGCGTCCGCGAAGGCAAAATGGTCTCGGCATGCCCATCACTCGTGCATTGGATAACCTGGCGGAGTTAAGGCAGTGCATCCGGATATTGGAGGAAAATGGTTCTGTAGTGCAAAGGCTCGCCAGCCTCAGCGGGAAATACGGGATTAGCGGGAAGCGCATTCACGGCTGCAACATCGCCGCCACCATGATGGAGCACGGCTTGAAACGTCTCGTCACTCTGAATCCCGGGGCTTTCGATGGGATAGAGGAACTTGAACTTGCAGAATTGTCCCCACTCTAACCGGAAAAAACGCAGATCCCTTTTTGACTGCTTCTTTTAAATTCTACTATTGGTGGCCTCACGAGGTAACTCGGCATACCCCCTTGGTTCGGATTCCTTTCCCTCCGGGCATCGGCTGGAGTTTCCCCGTTCGCCCCTTCCTACCGGAGCACATTCGTAGCGGCTATTGGGAGCCGGGTTTAACGAATATTCATTGTGAGATTACCTTTTCCCGGGGCTTTCTTATCTGACTTGGCCGCCCGGCTATTGTCACCAGTTGTATCCGGGTTATTTTCCAATTTGCCAAAATATTCGAGATATCGCCTGACATAGGCTGGACTCCGCTTCTAGCCGTGAATACGAAATAGGACTGAGATAAATGAACCATATTCAAATTATAGAGCAAGTTTACAATGTGCTCTCTGCGAAAATCTCTCAAGGTGAGATGCCAATTTCTCTTCGGGCACCTACCTTAGTCGGAACAATCCAAGACGACCCATTCGACTGCTGGATTGCAGATTCGATCAGAGATGCGCTTCCAAATATCGAAATATTTCACTCAGGGAAACTGACTACTCCAGATCTCGTGTTGAGATACAAGGCGACCAATTCAATGGTCGGTCTCGAAGTCAAAAAGCTCATCCAAAAAGAGGATGGAAAAGACCCACGGGGTCTTACCATAGACTACAATAGTTGTCTTCCCTGTGGGAAAGCCCTTGTAAAGGTTGGCAAGAACACCGTCGAGGTGCCGTGCTTTTATTTTTTTGCACTTCTCAGTCCCAATAGTTCTTCGATGGTCACAACAATTTTGATGGACGGAGACTTCCTCAACTATGATTTTGATCTTCACAAGGATGCAAAGTATGCAAATCGAAGCGAGTATAACCATGGGCCATACGGAGAAGGCTCCGTCCGTCATCGAAAGATGTACACCTATCCGAATCCTCTAAACTACAAGTTGAGCTTTTTTTTATCTGCGCCACCTTCTAATCGTTAAACAACACGACCTTCCTTCTATTGCGACACGAAGAATCTCATGCACGGACTTGATTATCCGTGCTGACAAGTATAAGAACTCTTTTCGCTATCTCGTGATTGATGCTACTGAAAACAGAGCGAAGCCGTTGCCACTCGATGGACTTCCCGTGCAGCGAGACGTTTTTAAAATGTGTAAAGCACGTAAGCCGAAAGTGCGAACTGCCTCCATACCCCAACTCCCTGAGTAAAGTATGCCTCGACTCATAGAAAATGATTTCCCGTATGCGCGTCTTTCCGTAATAGCAGAGGCCGAATCGTGGAGAAAAGAAGTTCACCGTCCGGTTTATTACATCCACAAGTGGTGGGCGCGTAGATTGGGATCCGTTTTTCGCGGTATTTTGTTGGGCGCATGTCTCGACGAAGGAGAGGACTTCTGGAAGTGTTATTATGGGAGGAACGATTTTGCAAAAACGGTCATTTTTGATCCCTTTATGGGGAGCGGAGTTACCATAGGAGAAGCGATTAAGCTTGGTTGCACCACTTTAGGCCAAGATATTAATCCGGTCGCGTATTTCGCCTGTCGTGCCGCCTTCACCAAGTACGATCTGTCCGAAGTTGTTGCTACATATCAACTTATTGAGCAAACCGTCTCCCCCAAACTAATGAACTACTTCGAGACCCGTACAGAAGAAGGTAGTAGGGCGACTGTATTGTACTATTTTCTCGTCAAGGTTGTACCATGCCCACAATGTGAGGAACATGTTGACCTTTTCAAGTCTCGCATTTTCTCAAAGAACGCCGTCCCTCGCAAAGACCCCAGCGCCCGCGCAATCTGCCCTTGTTGCGGCGCCGTAAACGCGACGTTCTACGATGCAAATTACGTGAAGTGCTCGGGTTGTGGCGCGACATACAACCCACAACAAGGCAATTTTAAACGGGGGAAAGTCAAATGCGATAATTGCAGTCATACATTTCGTCTTGTCGAGCGGATGAGAGCAATGGTTGGGCCTCTTGGTTATCGCCGGTACGCAAAGATGATTCTCACCACGGATGGGCAAAAACGATACGCATCTATGAATGCCTTTGATGATGCCCTTTTAGAAAACATCGCAAAAGAGTTTACGTCCATCAAATCTTCCTTTCCTAAGATTGAAATTACATCAGGTTACAATACAAACCAGATTTTGAAGCACAACTACCGCTTCTGGCACGAACTTTTTTCTTATAGGCAACTCCTTTGCATCTACCACTTACGGGAAGCTATTCGACAAATTGACCACGCAGATCATAGGCTCCTCTTTGCCTGTCTGTGCTCTGGTGTACTTGAGTTTAACAACCTATTTGCATCTTTCAAGGGGGAGGGAACAGGCGCAGTTCGGCACATGTTTTCCCACCATATCCTCAAGCCCGAAGTGATGCCAATCGAAGCAAATTTATGGGGTACAAATAAGTCATCCGGATCGTTTTCTACTTTGTTCCGCTCTCGCATACTAAATGCGCTTGCCTACAAGGCTGATCCAACAGAGCTCTATGTGACATCGGGAAAAAGCAGTAAAGTTGGGGGAATCAATCGGCCTCTCACCACACCGGTATCCGACGATTTTTCCTTGTCCGATAATGGGAACGACTCGGTTTACCTCACTCATGGCGATTCCAGTCGTACCAGTATTCCAGACCGGAGGGTGGACATCGTTGTAACTGATCCCCCATTCTTCGACAATGTTCACTATTCCCAACTCGCTGATTTTTTCTATTACTGGCTTAACCAGTTTCTGGATTTTTCGAAAGCCGAAACGACGAGAAGGAAAGACGAAGTTCAAGATACCAGTTCCATTCTCTTCACTAACAAACTGACATCCGTGTTTTCCGAATGTCACCGTGTTCTCAAGCATACCGGGCTACTTGTGTTCTCCTATCACCATGCTCGACACGAAGGGTGGACATGTGTCCATAGAGCTATCCGGCATGCCGGATTCGTGTGCAAGCAGGCTTATCCTATCAAAGCTGAAATGTCCGTTTCCACGCCCCTGAAACAGGCAAAGACACCCATACATTTAGATTTGATACTCGTCTGTGGCAAGGAAGACAATGGGGCTACCCACCACCTCGCTAACGTCAACATTACTCATGTTCTTCGCAGTGCAGAGGACCAAATTCGCACCCTCAAATCGGCTAACATTTCCGTCTCACTCGGAGATGCGAAGGTGATTCTCATGGGGCGGTTCCTATGCGAAACTCATCGTCTGTGGAACTTGGACAAGGAAGAGACATTCCTTTCCGATATTGAAAGACATATTGACGATTACGTAGCTGATGTGATCAAAGTCCAAGGAGAGGTTCTATATACCCAAGACCCCTCTGAACAACTGGTCCTTTTTGATAAGATGGCCAAATATTTGACCCAGAGGGGTGGTTCCGGAGCACATTCTTCTATGCCGTAAGGCGAAGTCGACACGGCCTACAAAGGCAATCGCTCCAGCAGGTAGTCCAGCAGCGCTTCCGGTTCTTCGTTCGGGATGTATTCCGGCAGGATGGTCAGTCCGAGAATGTTCTAACCAATAAACTTGAAATAAAATCCCAGCAATCCTGCCGCGAGCAAGGACACACCCGAGATGACCAAGGCAATAAACAACAGTCCATTCATGCGGTAACCCTTGGGCAGGTTTCTACGGTCCGCCCAGGCCACCCCCAGACACCAGGCTCCGCAACCGGTGGTTCCTCCCAGCAACGCCGGGACACTTACCACCGTAATGGGATTGGAAATAGCCTCCCAAACCAATCCGAACCAGATAACACCAATACCAATGACCGAAGTGATAAGAATGATCCACTTTTTCAGCTTTGCTATCGAGATGGTGCTTCCGGCTCTTTGCCAGGGCAATAGCCCTTCGTAAACACTTTTGGTCCATACGTCAAAAGTTGCGAACAGGGTACCGCCAATAGCGGCGATGATTCCGGTCCGGTAAAGGATTAGCAGATATGGACTGAGGGCGGTCAGAAATTTTTCCTGGTGGGTCAGAAGCTCGAGCTTGTCCGGAACCAAATGGCTTTCATGCAGTATGACCGCACCCAACACCATAAAGGCGGAGGAGAAAATGAAGACGGCCAGGAAAGAACCGCCCACGTCGATCTTTATCGCCCGCAACCAATTTCGCATATTGGTCTGGTTCTCCACACTGGGATCGATTGCTGGAAATCCTTCCCTGGTGGAGTGGTTGTAAATTGCTCGCTCCTGGAATAACCCCCACTTTTTGTCGCGGAGAAATCCAAAGTATCCGATGTAAGCGGGCAGGCCGCCTCCAATAATCCCGATGTAGGTCACAAGCTCAATCCAAGGGGCATGCTGCGTAATGTTGGGATAGGATTTCCCTATCCAATCCGCATAGCTGGGCACGGTCGGCACGAACATTCCCCGGATCAACGCTGCCAGATCGGGTTGGCAGGCGATGGCGGCGACTAGAACGCTAACCAACAGTAGAGCCACGATAATGATCTGGGTGGTTTCCAGACGCCGGTAGGTTTGTTTCCAGCTAAAGAGAGCTGCCACCAAGATCAGGGCCGTGGCCCAGGCCCTGGAAGAGACCTCTGCAACCTCCCCCGATCCTAGCATCCAGGAGATGATCGATCCCACCGAAATGGACAATGCCGCCAGTAAAAAAGGCAGACACACGGCCGTTATTATCAGCAGAATGATGGGCAACCAGCCGACAGGGCCGGGCAGAAGCATCCAGCTCTGCATGGGATGTTCTCCCGATATCATCATGTAACGGGAAGAGGTATAGATCTGGATGGCCTTCAGGATTAAACCAAGGGTGAAGCACCACAATATGGTATATCCAAAAATGGCTCCGCCTCGTGAGGCGAAGATCGTTTCCCCCGTGCCAATGGAAACCGAGGCGATGATGATCCCCGGTCCCAGAAATCCAACCGACCTCCACCAGCGCTTATCCGTTAATTGGGTTGGTGGTTTCGGGTAACGGATGGGCGGCATGAGATCGGGTTTCGAGCTTTATGGAAGCGGCGACCGACGCTCAAACTAGAGAGGGTCGGTTACTGCTCACAAGCAGCAAATCGAGCCTGAGAAGATATACCACGGATTTCACGGATGGGAACGGATAGCCCTCAATCTTGATCTTGATCCTGATCGAAAAATCAACGACTTGGAGAAGGAATGGAACATGGATCCCGCTTCGCCAGAAGGCTACCATGCTTCGCCTAAAGGCTCCGCACGGCACAGCGAAGGACAGGTTAGACGGATGGACGGGATGGGAATTTAGCCACAAAAAGCACAAAAGACTCAAAAGGGTAGGGGGGAAGCGCCCAGGGGCGCCAATTAGGAATTGAGAAGAGATTCTGAGATTCTGAGTTACCGAGATGCTGAGAGGAGAGAATTAACCACGGATTTCACGGATTAACACGGATGAGGAATGGGGGAAACGCCCAAGGGCACAATGGCACAAAGTGAGGGAAAAGAAAGTCTGGAAGAATAACGGAGGGCGGACATTCCTGTCCGCCAATAAACATTAATCCTGATCCTGATCCTGATCTTGATCTTGATCTTGATCTCTCTCCCCATTCCTAATTCGCGCGCCCTGGCGCGCCTATGCCCTTGTCCCTCAGTGGCTTAATCATTTCGATCATGGGGGGATACTCTTATGGTCGATCCCTAATATGGGCCTCTTATTGAATACCCTCGGTAGAAATCATCGTAAGGATCATCGGGAAGACGGATAGGATAATATTCTCGGCCCGCACCAAGTGGTCCTGAATATCGCGGAAATCTCTTTAACTCTGCTACCTCATAGACGGGTATTCCACGGCTGGCCAACCATTGAAATACGGTTTCAGATTCCTTTGAATTGGCGTAGGCGGAGGATCCGGGATCGAACTCGAGAACGATTTCCTCCTCCCCGCGCTTGATGTGAATTTGAGATGCGATTATGGAAACACCTTCCATTTCATGAAACGGAATGGTGGTTAATTCTTTGGAGAAAAAAATCCATCCGGTTTGCTTAGATCGCCAATGAGATCAACGTCCTCGCTGCCGTCCGGCGTGGCTACATGGATTTGCAGGTCGTTGGGACTTCGCCGAATTTCCACCTGTGCGCATCGGTAGTTGTAGTAAGTCAGCAGGTTGCCAAAAACGGCCATCGTCTTCTTGTTGGTGTCGGATCGCAGGATACGCAACCCACGTAGTTCACGCCCATTTGAGTTACGATACTTCGCAAAGACACGGTAACCTGTCAGGAAGAAGCTGCTTCCAAATTGAAAAGGCAGGATAGCGGGCCGCATGTGATGGGTTTGCACAAAAGCAACTGCCAAGAAACCGTATCCATTCCATTCATCGAGGCGCAACCCAGGTGGAAAAACGTGGTCAAACTCGGATAACTCAGTGCCGGGCCACTTATTCCCTTTTTTGCTCTCGACCGGGCAAGTCTATGGGTCGATAACCGCCCCGGGATTTGAAAAAGAAAAATAGGATCAGGTAACATACCAGCATAAAGGCCGGCAGTATGGCTACCTTTGCGAAGCTTCCTTTTTTACTCACCTTTTGAATAGCGGTTAATGCGTCCAGTTCCATCTCGTTCAGGTTTTCAAGTGCCTGCAGGTCCAGGCTGGGAACTTTTCCGAATATGGTCTGTCGCGGCTCGCCATTGACCTGTTGGTAAAGGGCCTGGTTTTGAGAAGATAGCTGCCTATCCACCTCGCGGTCCTGCAGAACGCCCATGAAAGGGGCGCCGATAATCCCCATACCCAACGCGCCGACGGCGGAAACTCCGTTCAGAGTCAATGCGCCACCTTTGGGAAACTGTTCGGATACCAGGCCCAGGGTGGTCGACCAAAGAAATGTCTTTCCGAAGGCATAGATGGTTGCGGCAATGACGACCATAAAGGCCGCCGCCTTGGATAAGAAGAGCAGTCCCACTATGGCAACAGCCGCACTGATCGCCAGCAAACCGATGGGTGAGAAGCAGTGCACTATCGGTCCGGCGTAGAAGCGCAGCACGGTCATGATAGTCGATACATAAATAAAAACCCAGGTGGCGCTCTGAGGCGATAACTCGGCTCCGAGTAAATCGGGCATCCACGAGTCCGTACCCAACTCTGTCGTGGCCAAAGGCCCCATGGTCAGCAGAATGAGGATAAACATCCAATTGCCCAAGCTGTGGGTGTAAACCCCTGCAAGTCCGGCAACCCCAATTGCGATTGCGACGGGGATCATCCAGTGCAACTCTACCTCAAGAATCTGGGCAATGCCCATGGTCATCAACCAGCCGATGATAAAGAATCCAATCGCTCCCACTTCACTCAGCATGCTCCGATAGGGAACGCCCGCTGCAACCCTCTCATTGGGTGGAAAACGGCAAGGTACAAGCAGCACGGTGTAGATGATAACCGGAATGAAGCACATGCCGTACTTCACTTGCCAATCCAAATTCCCGAGGAAAACAGTGAACAAGGCCCCTAATCCCAGCCCAGCCGGCCAGCCGGCATGAAGTATGTTCAACCACTTGGCCTTATCCTTACGGAACGCGGTCGCGACCACGGGGTTTATAAATGCTTCTACGATCCCATTGGCAATGGCTACCAGAAACATTCCCCAATAAAGGGTCTCATACCCGGAGGAAAAAATGGTCAGCAGCAAAGAGGCCACATGGCAAATGATGGCAAACACCGCCGCTGTCTTATAACCGATTGAATCGATAATCAGGCTGAACACCACGATGCTGATCGCAAACGGCCACAACCCCACGCCCAATATGGTCCCTTTTTGAGCCTGCGATAAATCGAACTTTATGGCCAGTTCGCCAATCACATTGGCTCTCACTCCAAAAACAAAAGAGGTGGCGACCAGGGCAATAAAACAGGCCCAAAATATTTTCATCCGAGACCGGTCCTCGCTCTCAGCACTGCTTGATGAATCGTTCATAGGATTTGTTTGTAAGTTCAGGTCGAAATTTTCCAAAGTGAATGCTTTCTGGCAACCCTTTCCTTAAAATGTGGGAGGAAAGATCCCATCGGGAATGACAGGGTGTCAAACCGGCTTCACCTGCGAGGTTTAACCGATCTCCCGCCATTGCCCCTTATAACAATTACTCTGCGCTCTCTGTGTTCCCTGTGGTTAAATAATCCGTGCCTATCCGTGTAACTTGTCCTTCGCTGTGCCGTGCGGAGCCTCTTGACCTGCGTAGCGTTGCGAAGCACGGTTTAGGCGAAGCATGGTAGCCCCATGGCGTAGCTGGATCCGTGGTTACTCTAACGGTCGATCCCTTAAAAGGGGCTTTATGTAAAATCATGGGTAGAAATCTCCGTCAGGATCATTGGGGGATACCCTTATGGGCCATCCATAGTAATAGGGTTCATTGTCGTTCATATGCCCCCGCAAAGTGTCATCATAAAAGGAACCAGAGAATTTATCCGATCTTGGCGCTAAACCAATTGGTCCTGAATATCGTGGAAATTCAGTTAATTCTGCTACCTCATAGACGGGTATGCCACGGCCGGCCAACCATTGAAATACGGATTCAGATGCCTTTGAATGGGTGTAGGCGGAGGATCCGGGATTGAACTCGAGGACGATTTCCTCCTCCCCGCGCTTGATGTGAATTTGAGATGCGATTAGGGAAACACCTTCCATTTCATGAAACGGAATGGTGGTTAATTCTTTAGAGAAAAGGTACTTGAAATGCCGGGTTTCCAATCGCAAATCGGACTCGGTCAGGGCAATGATCCCCTTTTGAGTTATAAACCGTCGGTTTGGATTGTCCAATTTTGCAATAAAGGCTGCATAGCTCACAAATTGAATCTCAGATTCATTTACACTCAAACGGGGAGCCAATTTTCTCCCGTGTTTTTCCACACTCAATTGCTGCGAAACACAACCGCTCAGGAGGATGGCCATAAGGGTCGAAAGGATCTGAAAGACCATTTTCACGAAACGGTAGTATTTCAGTTATGAAGTTCCCTGTCAATCGAACACAAATGATGGTTTTCTGACGGGTTTCAATCTCTGTGAAATCGGCATGCTAGTGTGGTGTCCCAGAAATTCCTTCTAACAATACCGCAGCGATTTTAAAATGTAGGAGCGGCATAGGCGCGACGGGGCGCGCCAATGAGGAATGAGGAATGAGGAGGGATTAACCACAAAAAGCACAAAAGACTCAAAAGGAGAGGAGGGAGGAATTGACTCTCGCAGAGAGCGCAAAGAAACGCAAAGAGGGAAGAATAACGGAGGGCGGACATTCCCTGTCTGCGTGCGGAGACGCACAGGCAGGCTGTCCGCCATTAAAATCCTGATCCTGATCGAAATCTGAATTCAACTCTCGCAAGTTATAGGAGTGGCTTTATGCCGCAACCCCACTGAACAACCTCGAAACAATCGTGGCGTAAAGCCGCTCCTACAGCTGAAAACCATCACTCCACCATCTAGTTTTTACGCCAACGGCGTTAAACTCCAAAGCCCAGTGTCGCACAGCGCACACTGGGCTTTGGAGTGGAACTGCTGTGCAGCTCATTGAAGTGTGGCCTTCATTAAATGAGTTAACCTTCTATCCGGCTGTTACAGAATAAAACCCAGCCGCTTGTGTGAACAAATTTAAGGGACATCACACTAGGCTGAGTAATGAAGGTATTATTTCAAGGACCGATAGTCGATCGGTTGCGTGCAATCCAGGATGTCCTCCGCCGGAGGCATCTCATACTTGAGGCCAGTTGCACAGTTGAATAGAACGGCGGTGTCCTCGGGAGAAATGCGTCCTGTTTCGATGGACATTTTATAGGCGGCGTAGGTGGCTGCGCCCTCCGGACACAACAGCAACCCTTCTTGGTTGGATACTTCGTCGAGGCCGGCCGAGATGGACTCATCATCCACCGCGATGGCAAATCCACCGCTTTCCCGGACGGCGCGAAGAATGAGAAAATCACCTATAGCCACCGGCACTCGAATGCCGGCGGCTATGGTATGCGCATCCTGCCAGAGTTCGGCCTGTTCAGTCCCTTCTTCCCATGCCTTGACAATGGGCGCGCAACCGGTGGCCTGAACGGCAACCATCCTCGGGAGCTTCCCGGTGAGCCACCCCATTGTTTTCAATTCGTTAAAGGCTTTCCACATGCCGATAAGGCCGGTGCCTCCGCCCGTCGGGTATAAAATCACATCGGGTACCTGCCATCCGAGTTGGTCGGCCAGTTCCAGACCCATGGTCTTTTTGCCCTCAATACGGTAGGGCTCCTTCAGCGTGGAAAAATCGAACCAACTCATGGCATCCTTGCCTTCGCCCACGATGCGGCCACAGTCGTTGATCAGGCCGTTTACACTCCAGACTTTGGCGCCCTGAGCAGCTATCTCGCGAACGTTGACGGCAGGCGTGTCGTCGGAACAAAAAACGTACGAATCCATGCCGGCGCGGCTTCCATAAGCAGCCAGAGCGGCGCCCGCATTGCCGTTGGTTGGTATGGCCACTTTCCTGATGCCAAGTTCCTTGGCCATGGAAATCGCTAAGCTGAGACCGCGCGCTTTGAAAGATCCGCTTGGCAGTCGTCCCTCGTCTTTGACCAGCAGATCTCCAGTGCCGGGGGCGAGTTTGGGAAGGGGAATGACAGGCGTGTGGATTTCGCCCAGGCTAACGATGTTTTCCTTCCTGCGCACTGGCAGAAATTCCCGGTAACGCCAGAGGTCGGCTGGTCTTTCAGCCAAGTCTTTCTTAGAAATTGCATTTTGGATACCATCCAGGTCATATCGGACCAGGAGCGGTTTACCCGCCTTGGACAGGCCATGCAGGGTGTCGGCTTCGTAACGGTCGCCCTCCATTCCGCACTCCAGGTGAGTGACAAAAGTAGGTCGTTCGCTGGTAATGTTATCGTTTGATTTCATTGCAGTGCCATTCGGTTGTTTTGTCCATACCGCTTAGGGAAACCACTTTATCCCGGCTACCGCCGCAAACCGCTCCAGTTTTGCTGAGTGGTTGCCTGGAAAAATATTCAGATGATGGGGCATGCCGGCGCGGCACATGGCCTTAAACCATTCATTCGGATTGCGATTTAACAGTTTGGCACGCCCGTTGGTAGCCATGAGCCGGCGGTATGGTTTTACACTCTCGGCATCGCAGGAGGTGAGGCGAAATTCTCCATCGCAACGCCAGAGCCGGAATAACGTAAGGGGTATGCCCTGCCGAATTTCGGCTTCCAGGACGGCCGGTTTCCTGATGTTAAAATGTTTGGCCATCTTGGGGGCGCCCGGTTCTCCAGTCGGGGGACACAGCGATGGAGGCGCCGCGCCAACGTGCCAGAGAGTGATGGATTCCTCGTCGTGCTCGAGCCAATCCGACAGATAACAGCGCCCCATACCAAACATTTCCCCGATTAAGGCCCCAATGGCTCCGTCCACATCCCCTTCGCAAGCAATCGGGCGTCCTTCATCGGCCAGGCGAGCCATTCCGAGATAGGGCCATTGGCCAAAAGTATTGGGCATCTCGGGCCAGCAGCGCACCGCCAGCGCATCGATGTTTTCCTCATCCATGAAATGACGCATCGCCAGGTAAAGCCGTGAGGCCATCGGCAGGTCATCGTCCGCAGTGTCCTTATGTTCCAAACCCAGCGCTTTAACTTTTTCAACATCGGCGGCCACTGCTTCCTCGCTGAGATCGTTCAATACATTCTCAAATTCAATTAGACTCCAGGTCTGCAACTGCACGCCCAAGCCCCGATGCATAACAAAGGGATCCGCCGCCATGGCAACGAATCCGGGCGCCTGTCCGCCGATCACTCCGACCCGGGTATGGTTTAACTTGTGGATGATGGCTGCGATACGAACCGAAGTGTCCAACTGTTCCAGGATCTCTGCCTCTTCGGGGTCGCCATTCAGAATATCAAAGGATCTGCCCATTTGCCGGAACGTCGATGCCCAAAGATGAGCTCCCACCAGAGAGCAGGAGCTGATCATGTCGCCTTCCTGTTTTTCGGGCGTCGCCCAAAATAGAGGTGGATAGGGCCATTCCTGGGCCAATGTTTGTGCCAGACGACCATCGGCCATGGTCGTTTGCAAAAGTAATAGCACCTGAACTTCTGCCGCTTTGCACTCAGCCACAACTTGACGAAGAGAGGCTTCATCCACCGCTTTTTGCGAAGGCTCGAAAACAGCGAAGAACGATTGTCTTACGGCTTCGCGCGCCTTTATTTCCATGCCTGCACCCCATTCCATATCGAACCCCGGGCGTTTTCGACCCAGGAAAATCAGGCCAACCTTGGTGGGCTTATCTGAATCTTTTGAGCTCATGAAGCAAAGTCTGTCCAGGCCTTTGAACTGGGATCGTATGGAGCGGTCTTTGATCGCGATGGATGGAGCATGTTGGGAATGGGAAAAATGAGTCAATACAAAATATCCATTTTCGGATATTTTGTATTGACCTGATACCCTCTACTCTGATTGTCTCTCTCGCGTTGTGAGGGATAGCAACATGGTTTTACAGGCGGACTCTGTCACCAAGAAAATGGAGATGAGGAGAAATCTGATTCTTCAATATATCTATCGCAATGGTCCGATTGGCCGGCTCCAGTTGGGCCGGAATCTCCGGATGAGCAAGTCGCGATTGTGTGAAGTCGTTCAGGAAATGATTGATGGAGGATTGATCATCGAACGCCTTACCGGGACCGAGCGAAGGGGCCGCAATCCCGTACCCCTGATTACCAATCCGGAATATGGCTGTTTCGTGGGGCTTGATTTTGAGGCCAAACGAATGAGAATGGTGGTGGTAGATTTTTCCGGGCAGGCACTCTATCATCGGCAACGACATTTGAGACCGATGAAGAACAGGAATACCCTGGTAGTCAGGCTTTTGGATTTCATCGATGAGGGATTGAGGTTCATACGCGGTTTGGATGCCAAAATTCTGGGCATTGGCGTGGCGGCTCCCGGGATCATCAATCGATGGATGGGGATGCTCGTTCACTACGATTTAATTGAGGCCGCTCGAAACATTCCCCTTCGCGACCTGGTGGAGGGTCATACCGGCTTTCCCTGTGTGGTGGACAATAATATTCGATGTTATGCTTTGACGGAGTGGACCACCGGGGTTGCTCGAAACATGTCCAACTTTATTTGCCTGGCAGTGCGAAGTGGCGTTGGATCTGCCATCATCCTCAACGGCAGGCTGTTGGATGGAAGTCATGGTTTTTCCGGAGAAGTCGGATACTCCCCGATTCCAAATGGCCAGGCAGCCTCCCAATGGAAGACATTGCAGGAATTGGTTTCCGAAAAGGCCCTGAATATGGTTGATGAGGCCAAGAGTTTCTCCCTTTCCAAAAAGAAGGCGCAAATGGCGGGCGAGTTGGTGGGGGCACAGGCTGCCTCATTGGCCGTGCTGTTGGATCCGGAAGCCATTGTATTGGCTGGAGCGCTACTGGATCGGGATGGTCCGCTTTGGGATATTGTAGAGCAAACCTATGGTCGATTCATTTTGCCCGGTATCGCCGGCCGCGTTCCCTTGCTGCCCTCAAAGGCCGGTGCCCATGCGGCAGCTGTAGGGGCTACCCAAAGATGTTTGCAGGAATTATACCCGACAAGCTCCAAGGCGGATCGAGTATCCCGGCAGCCTGCCGCAACTCCAGTACTCTGAGAAAAAACCAGGACTTTTTAATACGGCCATCGACCTTGGAATTTAACCCCAAATCCATCATTATGAAACTATTTCTCGACAGTGCCATTACAGAAGAAATTGCCCATGCTCTCGAGGTTTGGGATATGGATGGCCTGACAACCAATCCCAGACATGTCATGGTTTCAGGTAAATCCTTTCGCACTGTTATTGCAGAGATCGCCGAGTTGGTGCGTGGTACAGACAAACCGGTAAGCGTAGAGGTCAATCCTCACTTTACCGATTGTAAGGAAATTGTTGAGCAAGGTCGTGAACTCGCCGCGATTTCTCCTAATTTTGTCATCAAAGTAGGCGCCTGCGAAGGTGGGTTCACTGCCATAAGAGAACTTTCCAAGGATGGAATTCGAACCAATGCCACCCTGATCATGACGGTCGCACAGGCCTGGCATGCCGCACGGGCTGGCGCTGCATTCATAAGTCCCTTTCTTGGATGGAAAGACCAGTTCGGTGATTCCCCGGATACCTTGATTCGTGATGTTCGGACCATGCTGGACAACTTCGGATATCCATCAGAAATCATCGCTGCCGCAGTCCGTAATGCGAGGCAGATTGGCGATGTGGCGATCGCTGGAGCGCATTGCATGACTGCTGGCGCCGATGTCTACAGAGATAGTTTTCAAAACCCATACACTACTTTCGGCGAAGGGGTATTCCAAAATGCCTGGGATCAGACGCCTGAATCCTGAACCCATCAATAAATTTTGTGAGACATGCGGGCTAACAATACCGCAGCGATTTTAAATTGTAGGAACGGCTTTACGCCGCGGTCCCACGAAACAGAATTGAAGCAATCGCGGCGTAAAGCCGCTCCTACCTTGGATATCTCACTACCGAACGGAGGATGCAAATGCGCCCATCTATTGCTCCGATCAACCGATTCAAACTTCTGGCTTTTACGCCAACGGCGTTAAACTCCAGAGCCCAGCGTCGCGTAGCGCACGCTGGGTCGCCGACCGCCCCTATGATTGAACCCCAACGGGGTTCCACAAATCATATCTAAAATGCCTCGGGATTGATTCATTGTGGAACCCCGTTGGGGTTCGTTGTTTTTGTCCATTTCAACCCAGTGTGCGCTGTGCGACACTGGGCTTTGGAGTGGAACTGCTTTGCAGTTCATTGAAGTGTGGCCTTCATAAAATGAGTTAACCTTCTATCCGGCTGTTACAGAATAAAACCCAGCCGTTTGTGTGAACGAATTAACAGGACACCACAGTAACCCAAGTTCGACAGTTAAGCAGATCCTTTGGTTGAAGAACCAACCCTTCAACCTTCCTGAATACGGTCCGGATAGCGTCTCATTCGCCTTGGTCCGAAGTTTGGGGACCGATCAGTTGGGAGGGTTCATCAATAAAGTAGGGTTACCAAGGAATAACTGGCTCCTCCCACGATAAATGCGGCGAAGAAACCGATACAAAGGGCTTTCCATCCCAGTGCCTTTAATTTGGATAAGTTGGTTCCAAGTCCGACCGCGGCGATAGCGGTGGAAAGGAAGAAAATGGAAACGGCGCCACTGAGGCTGATGAGCGATTCCCAGAATTCCGGCGGGAGGATGCCAAAAGGCTCCTGACCGATATCGCCGATGGAGCGTAGCAAAGCCAATGCGAAAAAACCAATTAGAAAGGGGGGAATCCACTGGCTCCACTTTAACCAGAAGATCTGAACTTTGGCAGACGCCACCACGGCATGGCGGCGCTGATAGGTCACAGCCATGATGGGAATGACCAGGCCCATGAAAATATTGCGCACCAGTTTGGTCGTAGCCGCGACTTCCAGGGTCAGCGGTGAATCGTAGTACAATTGATACATCAATCCCGCAGCCGCCACCTGGGAAGTATCGTGAATGGCAGTTCCAAGAAACAATCCAACATGCTCGGCGTTGCCATGGAAAAGCCAGTGCGCCAGGAAGGGATAAGTGAATAGGGCGATCATGCCGAACAGAGTGATGACGGCTACCGAGTAACTGATCTCATCTTCATCGGCGCGCGTGGCCGTGCCGGTGGCAATGACGGCTGAAACTCCGCAGATGCTCGTCCCGACCGCGATCAAACTGCCAAGCCGGGCGGGAAGTTTAACCATGCGGCTCAGCCAGGAGACGACGAAGATCGCCACCACGATACAGACGATGACAATGGGCAGGGCGTTGAGGGCCAATCATCCCGACCGTAGTGATACTCAATTTGAGGCCAAGTAGCGCCACACCGATGCGGAGCACCAGCCGCAGGCATATGCGCAGTCCCTGTTCGTAGGCATGGGGGAGACCGGCAAGGTTTCGAACCAGCAGACCCAGGACCACCGCCATTAAAACCGGACTTAGCGGACTGCGCTCGAATCCGAGTAGCGTTTTCCCAACCCAATCGGCCAATACTACACCCGGGGCCATGGTGCCGACCCAGTTGAATCCGCGGTGTAACCGTTTCTGCCAGGAGGTGGAAAGAAGGAGTTCTCCCGGCAGGGGTTCAACCGCAGAGGGATCGTAAACCGGGACACCTTCCATGCTGTCCAGCGATTGTATCTCTGCGGGATCGAGGAAGATGTTGAACGGTTGATTGGATCGGGCGCTCATGGCGATTAATGCTTGCAGTCAATAATCAACGATTTGGGAATTCGATGGAGCGAAGCGCGTAACTTGTAGGTGTGCCCGTCAGGAATGCGGACCACCTGAATGCCTCCATCGGGAACTGCGTTATGCGGGGTGTTGGACGAATGCACTGCATTCGGTAGAGCGGCGCACCGCCTGGACGAGGCCATGGATTGGGGAGCGAGAACTTGGGAACATGCCAAGGATTCAAAAGCTTCCAAACCGTCGTTTTAATTTCTGTTCGAGTGTTGGTTATTCGAGAAACAACCTGTAAAACCGGTGATTGGCGACTAAAGTAACCCCCTGTCTCCAATGCAAGAAAAATTGCCTGTCCTGTAGAATATCAATTTTCGAAAAAGAATGTCAGGCTTACATATTAGCAAAAGAATGTATACTTTACTATTTTTCCTGTAATACCATAAAAAGCATGATAAGTAGTTGATATAAGAACACTTGTATACTTATTCATTGAAAAAATTGAAAATAGGATGCCCTCAATTTCTCCCTACCGCCAACACTTCTTCCATGAGGCCGGCCGGCCAGACCTTTCCATCGAACCTGGTTTTCACCGAATCGCGAACCGCTTTTTGAAACTCCTCGATGGCCAACTCGTGATGCGGCACAATGGTCATTCCTTTCGCTTGGAGGCGCTGGGCGATTTCGGCTTCAAATTCCTGCGTGAGCCTGGTTATGAGTTCCATGGTTTCATCGGTTGCCCTTTGCACTATCCTTTGATCTTCCCCGTTCAAGTTATCCCAGGATCTTTCTGAAATGGCAAACGGGACGGCGTTGAACTGGTGATTGGTTTCAATGGCATACTTCTGTACTTCGTACCATTTGTTGGCCCAGATGGTGGGGTATGGGTTTTCTTGTCCGTCGATAACGCCCTGGCTGAGGCCGATGAAAATTTCCTTTAGCGCCATGGGGGTTGGATTCCCTCCCAGACCCTTGATCACGGCCAATGACATGGGGTTGGGAACAGCGCGAATCTTCAGGCCTTTGGCTTCCAATGGGCTTTTAAAGGGCCTGTTCCCGGTCGTGACAACCCGTTTCCCATAGTAATAGGCGCCGAGGATGCGCAAATGACTTTTTTCAATAATCTCCCGGTTCCATTTTTGCCCCAATCCCGGATCATCCAGCAAACGTTCGATATCCCCGAAATCGTCGAATAAATAACCGGAGGTCATGATGGTCATTTCCGGAACCGTATCGGCCAGGATGGGGAAGGTTGGTACGCAGAAATCAATGGCGCCGCTTTTTGAGCTGATGTAAATATTGCGGGCAGAGCCGAGCTGACCGGCGGGAAAGACCTTCATTTCCATACGGCCTTGACTGTACCGGACCACTTTATCCGCGAAAGCCTGGAGTCCGATACCGCTGGGGGAATCGGGCTGGAAGACGTGGGCCAGCCGCATGATCTTTGGCTCAGCGCCGGAAACTGCCAGGTGCGCCATGAGAGCAACCCATACCATCAGGAATCTTCGTCTTTGGTTTCTGTTGAAGAGATATGACAACCTGAGAAAGGTCGCGGAATTTTGTTGGAAAAGCGGCATAGGAATTTAATACATGGTTCAACTCGAAGGAAAACTAGACCATGAAAATCTTCCAGCGACTCAAAAATATACAAATAGACATCTGGTTCCTTCAGTTTTCAATCGTGGCCCTGATTGTTCTTTCAGTCCTCCAGGTATTTTCCCGCTATCTACTGAACGCTCCATTGTCCTGGACCGAGGAAGTCTCTACCTGGTTCTTGATTTGGATGACTTACGTCGGAGCCTACTCTTTGCTCAATCGCGATACCCACGCACGGGTGGAAATCATCGATGAATTGTTTGGAAAACGTATTGCCCGGTGGCTGCATGCCTTCTGGGACTTCGTCATCGGAGTTTTCCTGGTGGTTCTGGCCTATGCGGGAATCAGGCTTATGGAAATAACCGCATACGACAAAACTCCAGCCCTTCGGGTATCGTATGCGGTCATTCTTTGTATCATACCCATTGCCGCTATTTTGATGCTGGTCACCATCATTGGTCGCATTTATCGGACCATCTTCAACCTGTCCGGAGGGCGCTGAGGTGGCTTTCGATGCCGGCCTGCTCTGGCTTATAATCGCCAGCCTCATACTTATCGCCTTCGGTTTGCCGGTGGGCTTTTTCCCTGGCCATATGCGCCTTTGCCTACCTTTGGCTGAACGGTTTTCCATTGAGCGTTGGGGCACAGGAACTGGGATTTTCCTTGGAGAACTTTACCTTCCTCGCCATCCCGCTATTCATGGCGGCCGGCATGACCATGAATGCCGGAAAAATTACCGATAGAATTTTCGACTTTGCCAACGTATTGGTCGGGCGGATACCGGGCGGGCTGGGGCATGTGAATGTATTTGCCAGCCTCATTTTTGCCGGTATGTCAGGATCTGTCCTGGCCGATGTGGCCGGTCTTGGATCCATGGAAGTTAAAGCCATGCGGCAAAAAGGATACGATACCCGATTTGCCGTAGGCATAACCCTGGCCTCTTCCGCCATAGGACCGATCTTGCCTCCAAGCATACCGATGGTGCTCTTCGGGGTCATCGCCGATGTCTCCATTACAGGCCTTTTTCTGGGCGGTGTCCTTCCCGGCCTGTTGATCGCATTGTGCCTGATGGTCTATATATTTTTAATTGCTCTTCGCCGAAATTACTATTCCTCCCACTGGGTGGGTTGGAAGGCTGTCGGGATAGCGGCTCTCGTTGCAATACCTGCTCTGCTAACACCGGTCATTATCGTGGGCGGCATGGCCTTGGGCATTTTCAGTCCCACCGAGGCCGCCACGGTCGCCGCAGTCTATGCGCTTTTCCTCGCGGCTATCGTTTATCGCGATCTTTCCTGGAAGCAATTCTCCAAGATCCTGAGGGACACGGCGCTTTCAACCGCGAAACTCATGTTCATAATCGCATCCGCCATACTTTTCGGCTGGGCATTGACGGTGGGCGAACTTCCCCAGGCGCTTTCCCATTTCCTGGTCTCCACCTTCCAGGAGAAATGGAGTTTCCTCCTCGCGGTAATCGGGGTGCTCCTCATACTCGGCGCCATCATAGAGAATGCCATTTTGCTCCTGATTCTGGCCCCCATGCTGCTTCCCATCGCACAAGGAGCCTATGGAATGGATCCCGTTCACCTCGGCGTGGTCATGGTCTTTGCCATCATGATCGGCCAGTACACCCCGCCCATGGGCCTCTCCCTGTTCGTCATGCGCGATGTGGCTCAACTTTCCCTGGGCCGGGTTTTCATTGCGGTTGCGCCATTCCTCATACCCTTGATTGGCGCATTGCTTCTCATGGCCTATTTTCCAGGCATCGTGTTGTGGGTGCCGCGATTGCTGGGCTATTGACCCCCCGAAGGCCTTCAGCGCTTCCCCCTCCAATCCTGATCGTGATCCTGATCTCTCACCCCATTCCTAATTCCTAATTCCTAATTCGTGCCCTTGGGCGCTTTCCCCCCTTTGTGCCTTCGTGCCCCTGTGCCTTTTCTGGCAATTTATCTCACCACTCGGCCGGAACCACCGGATTTCAACAGGGCTTCGACTTCGGAACGACTGGAGAAGTTGAAGTCCCCATAGATGGAGTGGGCCAGGCAGGAAGAAGCGACGGCAAAGGACAGGGCGGCGCCCGGTTCCTGGAAATCAGGGGTATTGGAAGCGAAGATGAGCCCGGCGGCGAAGGCGTCTCCCCCTCCCACGCGGTCCACCATCTGGCGAATTTCATAAGGCCTGTACTGTCCATCGACCCCTGGGGCGAAGAGCGATTCCCCGGTAGAACCCTGGTAGAGCATGGCGCCCCAGTTGTTGTGGGAGGCGGAAATGCTTTCCCGCAAGGTGATGGCCACCCTGGAAACGTTGGGAAATTGGCGGACGATCTCTGCCGCGACTTGAGTGTATTTTTCCGCGTCGATTTTGCCGGCATGAACATCCGTATTCTCGGCCTGGATACTGAGCACGTCGGCTGCATCCTCTTCGTTGGCTATGACTACATCGACGAACGGCAACACTCGGCGCATGGTTTTCTGGGCCAGCTCATGGGGAGAAGCGCCGGGTTCCCAACGCCAGAGCTTCTTGCGAAAATTCAAATCGCAGGATACGGTGTGCCCGGCCGTTTTGGCTCGTTTGACGGCTTGGAAAGTTGCTTCCGCCGCGGTTTGTGAAAGGGCGGGGGTAATGCCGGTGGTATGCAGCCAAGCGGCGTCGGCAAAAGTGGCCTCCCAGTCGTATGCTTGGGCTGGAGTCAAACTGACCGATGAATGACTGCGGTCGTAAATGACGCGGCTGGGACGTTGATTGGCGCCGGCTTCTACAAAATACAAACCCAGTCGCCCCTCGTCCGTCACTACGATACCGCTGGTGTCGATGCCCAAACCTTCCAGGCTGGCCAGGCAGGCGGTCGTAATGTCGTTGTCGGGCAAGGCGGTGACAAAGCGGGCTTTCCCTCCCAACATGGCCACGGAGGCGGCCACGTTGGCTTCCGCGCCGGCGAAGGTGAGGTTCAGGTCGCCCGGCATACTTTGGCGAAACCGCTTGAATCCGGGAGGGCAGAGGCGGCCCATTATTTCTCCGAAGGTTACGATTGTTTTCATGGGGAAGAATGGGGAGAGATGGAGTGGTGGAATGGTGGAATGATGGAATGATGGAAAGGTGGAGTGATGGAGAGGTGGAGTGATGGAGTGATGGAGAGAGGGGAGAGGGGGGAAGCGCCCAAGGGCGCGAATTAGGAATTAGGAATGTTTAGGTTTGGGGGTTGGTGGGGGAAGGGGTTGGCTTTCAGGAAGGCGGGGAAGGAGGATGAGGATGAGGATGAGATGGGATCAGGATCAGGATCAGGATCAGGAACAGGATCAGGAACAGGATCAGGATCACGATCACGATCAAGATTAGAGGGGGGACAGAAGACGTCTGAAGGGAAGGAGGATGAAGGTGAGATGGGGAATGTTCAAATCCGGTCGGCGATTTGGCGGGCCTCGCGGGCGTTGGCTTCGATGGCGGCCCAGTCCCGGTTGTTGATGAGGTGGCGTTTAGCGATCCAGGAACCACCGATGGCGGAAATCAATGGTGAGCGGAGATAGTCGCCCATGTTCATTGCGTTGAGGCCGCCCAAAGGGATAAAATCCAGGCCCAAGTGGAGGTAGGGAGCGGCCATGCTGGCGAGATGTTTGAGCCCTCCGGAGGACTCGGAAGGAAAGAACTTCAGGGTTCGGCAACCCAGTTCCAGGGCCCGTTCAATATCGCTGGGGGTCATAATTCCCGGGGCAAATGGAAGACCTTTACGGCGGGCGTGTTCCACCACAGTGGCATTGAGTCCGGGGGAGACCGCGAAGGCGGCTCCGGCATCCTGCGCCTGGTCTACCTGGTCGGGGGTCAGGACAGTGCCGATACCGGCCAGCATATCGGGCACCTCGGCCACGATGGCCCGAAGGGCGGGAAGGGCGGCCTCGGTGCGCAGGGTGAGTTCCATGACCCCGATGCCTCCGCGGAGTAGGGCACGGGCCAAGGGCACGGCGTGCTGGGCATCGTCGATAACCAACACCGCCACCACTTTCGCGTTTTTAATGGTTTTATGGAGGGGGGATGGAAACATTTCTCAGATGGGAGCGGAATTCTACCAATCGACTACCGAGCCATCGTCGAGATCGTACTGGGTCCTGTATTCGCGGGGTTCGCCCACCTCGTCCATGATTCTGTTTTCATCGATGGTGATTCCCAAACCGGGACCGGTTGGAATGGGGCGATAGCCGTCCCGTACCGGGGGGAGGGGTTCGGCCAGAAGGTCGTATTCCCGGTCGCCCCGTTCCTGAACCATGAAATTGGGAATGCATGCGGCGATCTGCAGACTGGCCGCGAGCGAGCAGGGGACCGTTGGGGTTGTGTGGAGCCAGGGGCGCGTAATAGGCCTCGGCCATTCCGGCGATAACCTTCAATTCCGTAATGCCCCCCGCGTAATTGACATCCGGTTGAAGGATCATTGCCGCCCCCTTCTCCAGGATTTCGCGGAACCCCCATTTGAGAAAAATGCGTTCCCCGGTGGCGAAGGGAATGTGGGTCTTTTTTGCCAGTTCGGCCATGACATCGACATTGAGCGCTTGCACGACCTCTTCGTAGAACCAGGGGTGATAGGGTTCCAGAGCTTTTATGAGGAGACTCGCGGTGGTTGGCTGCACCGCCCCGTGGAAATCGAGACCGATGTCCACCCCGTCTCCGTATTTTTGGCGAAGGGCGGCAAAACGTTCCACCACCTCATCGATAAACTTTTTTCCCTCGGTGTATTTGAAAGCTTGGCGGGTGGCCCTGGGGCCGACTTTCATGGCCCTTACTCCGGTTACGGGATCGGGCACACCATAGACGAATGCGCTATGGCGAGTGGGACCTCCCAGTAGCTTGTAAACGGGTACGTCGAAGCATTTCCCGGTAATGTCCCAGAGGGCCTGATCGATGCCGGAGGAAATGGCCGATTTTATGGGACCGCCCCGGTAAAAGGCTCCGCGATGGATGGCTTGCCAATGGTGCAGGACGGGACGCGGATCCTTGCCAATCAGATAATCGCCCACTTCAAGGGCCCCGGCGGCACAGGCTTTGGCATCGTCCTTGAGCATTTCACCCCATCCCGTGATACCGGCATCGGTGGAAATTTTTACGAAAACCCAGGAGTTTTTCAGGACGAAGGTCTCGAGTTTGGTAACCTTGATCTTGTCTTTTGGGCTGATGGGGGCGCCTTTGGCTATGGAACTGGCGGCATTCAGGCCCACCAGGGCGGCCGGTCCGTAGAGCATGGCACGGAGCCAGGACCGACGATTTGTTTTATTCTGAATCATATTGAAAATTAGGAATTAGGGGAGATGGGGAGATGGGGGAGAGATGGAGAGATGGAGTGATGGAGTGATGGAGTGATGGAGAGATGGAGTGATGGAGTGATGGAGAGAGGGGGAATGGGGAATTGGGAGTGATGGAGAGAGGGAGTGATGGAGAGAGGGGGAATGGGGAATTGGGAATGATGGGGAGATGGAGGGAGAGAGAGATGGAGTGATGGAGTGATGGAGAGAGGGGGGAGATGGAGGAGAAGAATTAGGAATTGGGAATGATGGAATGGGGAAAGGGGACCACGATCAAGATCAGAGGATCATGGGGTTAAGGGTTTTACGGTTAAGTCATCTACCTTCCACTCAGTACTTCTACCTCGTAATTGCGGATCGGGACGAGCAATGCGTCGTCCGTGGGAGCATCCCGGGTTTCACAGAAATAATTCCAAACTGCTCCGAAGGGTAACGATTTGATGGATTCAAACAGGGCTAATCGTGAGGTGTAATCAGCCATGAGTTCCAATCTGATCAATTTTTCGGTCGGCTCGAGAAGCGCTATCAGGAGCGCCCGCTGAATATTGCGGGCGCCAATGGCCCACGCCGCCAATCGATTGATGCTGGCGTCGAAATAATCGAGCCCGACATGGATCCTGTCCAAGTATTTTCCCACCACGATTTCACGGGCAATGGCTTGGAGTTCGTCGTTGAGCAGGATGACGTGATCACTATCCCAGCGCACGCCACGGCTGGCGTGCAAGAGGAGCCGCGGCACATAGAGCAGGATGGATGACAATTTGTCGGCAATCGTTTCGGTGGGGTGGAAGTGGCCCGCGTCCAGACAGAGCGCCAGTTGGTTCTTTATGGCGTAGCCCAAATAAAATTCGTGCGATCCCACAACGTAACTCTCCGAACCCAATCCAAATAATTTACATTCCACGGCGTCGAGGTTGTGGGCCGGATCAATCGGCTCCTCAAAAATTGAGTCGAGCGATTCCGTGAGGCGCTCTCTTGGGGAAAGTCGGTCCGCCGGGGTGTCCTTTAACCCATCCGGTATCCAAATATTGGTGACACATTTCGAGCCCAGTTCACGCCCAAAGAATGCGCCTATGCGCCGACAGCGTTTTCCGTGTTCGATCCAAAATTGGCGGATATTTTTATCCGGGTGGGACAAGGTAAACCCATCGTTGGCCAGTGGATGGGAAAAAAAAGTGGGATTGAAATCCAATCCGATGCCCAATTGGCGCGCCCATTCCACCCAGGATTGGAAATGTTCTTCCGCGATTGCATCGCGCTCGACTGTTTTGCCACCTCGGTCCAGGTAGCTGGCGTGAAGGTTCAAACGGTGCCGGCCCGGCGCCAGGGAGTATACCAATGCGAGATCGCGCCTCAATTCATCGATAGTCCGGGCCCGGCCAGGGTAATTTCCCGTGGCCAAAATGCCTCCACCGGTGAGCCCGGCATCGGATTCGAATCCGCCCACGTCGTCACCTTGCCAACAGTGCACCGAGATCGGAATGGTGGCCAGAATTTCCAGAGCAGCGTCCGTGTCCACCCCTATGGAGGCATATTGGTCTTTAGCTGAGATGTAATGGGATGCGGTCGTCATTTGTTAAGGATCCTTCGCGACCGTTAATTCATGCCAATATTATTTCCACCCCTTGGGTATTGATTTTTTGAAGGAGTTTCTCGGGGGCGCCGCTGTTTGTCACCAGAATATCTACCGCATTCCATTTGCAGAGGGGGGTAAAAGACCGCCGGCCTATCTTTGTATGGTCCAGGCAGAAGATTACACGTTGGGCCGAGGCGATCATGGCTCTCTGGATTTCGATCAATAACAGGTGCGAGTTCATAATACCGTCTTCGGTGGCCCCTCCACCGCCCATGATGGCGATATCTGCGCTGAGAGACCGGAAAGCATGGACAGCCAGGTCACCCACCAACACTTGCAAACGCGGGTAAACCACACCCCCCGTTACGATCACTTCAATTTCCGGATTTCCCGCATAGAGATTGGCGACAGCCAGGCAGTTGGTCACAATGTGGGGGCTCTTCGGTTCCAGATAACGGGCCACGGCGAACACCGTGGAGCCGCCATCCATGAACACATTTTGCCCGGGACCAATCAGGTCCGCGCAGGCGGCTCCAACCGCGTCCTTGCCGGCGCTCTCCACTTGTTGTCGGGAGGAGAAACTGTACTCGTCCTTTTTCTGCTCCACCAGCCGGGCCCCTCCGTGGGTTCGGCGGATCTGGCCCTTTGTTGCGATCTGGGTCAGATCCCTTCGAATGGTGGAAATGGAGACGTCCAGTTTCTCCGACAGCTCCTCCAGGGAAGCAAATTCCACCTCGGTGAGATAGTCCTCAATCAACTTGTGGCGCCGTTCGGACAACATGTTTCAGGCTTGAAATTGAAAAGGTTTAATAGATTTTAATAAGTTTTGGTATATTTTGGTTTGACTTGGTCAAAATCTTTCATGAATGTCAAGCAAATTTTAATGACAGGATGACGGGATCATTGGAGAGATCGGTTGTTGAGGAGTTGGTGCGGAAGTCGGTTCTGAAGCGCTTGGGGCGGTATGCTCCGGAATCTTCTGCGGCCCCCAATCCTTTGGTGGTCAACATCAGCGCTCGGCATTGTCATTTGCGTCAGGATGCGGTGGAGGTCCTGTTCGGGGTGGGCCGGGAACTCACCCCGATGAAGTGGCTTTACCAGGAGGGGCAATTTGCGGCGGAGGAAGTTGTCACCCTGATTGGCCCTCGCAGCCGGGTAATTTCCAATTTGCGCGTTTTAGGGCCGTGCCGGGATATCAACCAGGTTGAAATTTCCTTTACCGATGCCATATCCCTGGGATTTGAAGTTCCCGTGCGCAATTCCGGTGACATTGCCGGCACCCCCGGTTGCATGTTGATGGGGCCGGCGGGGTTTCTGAAGATGAATGAAGGAGTCATTCGGGCCGCGCCGCACGTGCACATGGCCCCGGAGGACGCGGCCTATTACGGTGTGGAGAACAAATCCTACATGCGACTGCGCATCAAGGGAAGAACCGGGCTGACCTTCGACCGGATAATGGTCCGGGTCGATCCCTCTTACAAACTGGAGGTACATTTGGATACGGACGAGGCCAACGCCTGTGGTTTGGGTCCGGAGACCCCTTGTGAACTGATCAAATAAACAATTTTAGGCAATAAATCCGGAAAAAATGAAAACCGAAAAACCCCAATTAAAATGAATGAATCAATAGGAATGGTTGAAACCAGGGGCTTCACTGGCTCCATCGAGGCGAGTGACGCCATGGTCAAAGCTGCTTCGGTCGGTCTGGTCAAACAGATCCCCATTGGCGGAGGCCTTCTCACGGTCCTGGTCAAAGGCGACGTCGGCAGTGTCAAGGCGGCGGTGGAAGCCGGCTCGGAAGCGGCAGACCGGGTGGGCGAACTGGTAGCTTCGCACGTTTTGGCGCGTCCGCACGAAGACCTGCTCAAAGTATTTTAGTGAATAAACCTTACGAAGAGGAGATAGAGAAATGGCAAAGCAAGCATTAGGAATGATCGAATGCAAGGGCCTGATAAGTCTCATGGAGGCGAGCGATACGGCCCTGAAATCCGCCGACGTCGAAATGTCGGGCTGGACAAAAATTGGCGCCGGTTACGTCACCGGGTTTTTCCTGGGCGACGTCGCCGCGGTCAAGGCGGGGATCGAGGCCGGCGCCGATGCTGGGAACAAGATCGGGGAAGTGGTGGCCGTGCAGGTGATACCGCGTCCCCACGACGACCTGAGCCAACTGGGCAGTTGGATAAACTGAGGGTTTGCAATTGGTTAAGCTTTATTCCACTTGGCACCGGGCAGTGAAAATTCTCATCGCCAATCTGGGGTCGACCTCCTTCAAGTACCGTCTGTTTGACCTGGACGGGGCAGGGGCTGCCTTGTTGGCGGAGGGCGGATTTGAACGGGTGACGGATTATGCCCCCTGCATCGAATCGATGTTGGATACCCTGCAAAGGGGCGGGCATCTGGCCGCCAGGGAGGAAATCGAAGCGGTTGGATTCAAGACGGTGTTGGGCAAGGACCTGAGCGGATGTGTGGAAGGGGACGATCGAGTTTTGGAAGCTTTGAATGGGTTTGAGGGGGTCGCTCCGGCCCATAACCCGGCCTATGCGGAAGGCATTCGTTGTTTTCGCGATGCCTTGCCCCAGGCTCGGCGGGTGGCGTTGTTCGAGACGGCCTTTTATCAATGGGTGGATCCAGTGGCCCGCGAGTATGCCGTACCAAGGAGATGGCGCGATATCGGGATTCGCCGATTCGGCTTTCACGGAGCGAGCCACAAATACGTTGCGGAACGATCGGCGGAGTTGCTTTCCCAAGAAGCCCTGGCAGATCGAACCCGCCGCCTCTATGTGGACGGTCCGGGCCAATGGACCGGGTCCTCCCTACGGATAATTTCCTGTCATCTGGGAGGAAGCAGTTCCGTGGCCGGCATCAAGGACGGCATTGCCATGGGCGTCAGCATGGGTTTCAGCCCTCAAAGCGGCCTTCCCCAGAACAATCGGGTGGGGGATCTGGATGCAATGGCCGTCCCTTACGCTTGCAAAGCCTTGGGGTTGACCCTTGAAAAAGCCGAACAAGAGCTCTCTACCCGAGGTGGCTTGCTCGGGTTGTCCGAGGTCAGCAATGACCTGCGCGACATCCGGAAGGCGGCGGCGAGGGGAAACTCACGGGCTCAATTCGCCCTTGATTTTCTGGTCGACAGCATACGCCATTGGGCCGGTTCGTTCTTTTTCAAGATGGGTGGAGCCGATGCCATTTGCTTTACCGGAGGCATTGGGGAAAACGGTCCCGACATCAGGGCCGAGGTCTGCGCCGGGTTGGAAAATTTCGGCCTGAGCATAGACGCTGGGCGCAACGCGGCCCTGCCATCGGGCGGGGAAGGATTTATCAGCACGGAGGATTCAACCTTCAAGGCATTGGTCATCCCGGCCAATGAGGAGTTGGTGGTAGCGCGGGAGGTGTATCGCAAATTGATAAGGGACGAAGGCGCAAAGGCACATAGGCATAAAGTGGGGAATGGGGAGAATTAACCACAGAGGACACAGAGAGCACAGAGGGGAAGAGGAGAGAAATATTTACTGCGTAAAGCCGCACCTGCGATGTTTCAAAACCAGCATCCGGAACCGAGCATCCAGATAGAATTCAGCAACAGGAAATTGATAATTTAACCAGAAAAAAATATGTCGAAAAAAGCGATTGGAATATTGGAAACAAGGGGTCTTACAGCCCTTGTGCAAGGCGTTGACGCGATGCTTAAAGCGGCCAACGTCCAACTCAGCAGCCCCATGAAAGGGGTGGGCAGCGCTCTGGTCAGCGCAATTGTATCGGGAGACGTTGCCGCGGTCAAAGCGGCCATCGATGCGGGCGCCGATGCGGCGACGCGCCATGGAGACGTCATCAGCGCTCACGTCATTGCCCGGCCTCACGACGATACCGAAACGGTGCTTCCGTCAATACCGGCCACGAAGCCCTCATCCAAATAGACCCCATGTATCTCGGAAAAGTCATAGGATCGGTTGTGGCCACCAAGAAGGATGACAGCATGCAGGGTCGCAAGCTGCTCATGGTGCGGCCCATGCTCATCGATCCTGAGAATACCAGGCGATTCAAGCCGGGGGTGAATACCATCGTGGCGGTGGATACGGTTGGCGCTGGGGAAGGGGAGTTGGTCATGTTTGCCCAGGGAAGTTCAGCCCGGCAAGCGGATGGATTGAGGTCGGTTCCGGCCGATGCGGCCATTGTCGGAATCGTGGATACCGTGGCCATACAGGGCGCCAATACCTACTCCGCATGAACGTTTCAAAAGGCGCCAAGGGGCGCCAATTAGGAATTAGGAATTAGGAATGAAAAGGCATAACGGGGTGATTATCTGTCAATATTACAAAAGAAAGGAGATCTCGTGAGCCAAACAAATGGATTGACTGAATCAATGATTCGGGACGTGGTGCTCGAAGTTTTGGGAAAGCTGCCATCCAATTCGGTAAAGACGGCCCGAGTCGTGCCGTCCGGGCGTCCCAAGGCTGGTTCGAGGCCAGGCGGGTTTGGAGTGTTTCAGGATGCGGACCGGGCGGCGAAGGCTGCGCAAGTCGCTTTCGAGCAGCTCAAAACCAAGGGTTGGAGCGGGCGCGCCAAGGTGGTGGAAATCGTCAAAACCCTGTGCTGGGACAAGGCCCGGGAATGGGGCAAAATCGAGTTCGAGGAGACAAGGATAGGACGTCTCGATCACAAGGTTGAAAAATTGCAGGGCATCAAGGGTGTTCTGGGGGTGGAGTTTCTCCTTCCACTGGGTTTGAGTGGAGACAATGGCATTACCATGGAGGAGAATGCGCCTTGGGGAGTGATCCTGGCCATCACTCCGGTAACGCACTCGGTGCCGACCATCGCCGGCAACATCATCAATATGGTAGCGGCGGGCAACGCGATGGTGGTCAACCCTCACCCGGGTGGCGCCAAGTGCGCCGCCATCGCGGTGAAGGAAATCAACCAGGCCATCCACGCCGAGCTGGGCATCGAGAATTTGGTATGCACCATGGAGAATCCGAGCCTGGAAACCTTCCAAGCGCTCAGCGCCGCCCCGGAGATACCCCTGCTTTGTATTACCGGTGGACCCGGGGTTGTGGCGGCGGCCCTTAAAACGGGCAAGCGAGCCATTTGCGCCGGACCGGGAAATCCCCCCGTGGTGGTGGACGATTGCCCGGCCCTCGATTTCGACCGAGCGGCGCGCGACATCGTCCTGGGAGGCAGTTACGACAACAACCTGCTCTGTATCGGCGAAAAGCAGGTCTTTGCCGTGGGCGGCGCATTCGACAAATTGATCCGGTCCCTGCAACGGGCCGGCGCAAAGGTAATCAACAGTGGACAGTTGGACAGGATTCGAAAGGAGTTTTTTACTTTCAGGGAAGACGATGGCGGTTGTTCCCACCCGGTGACAAATCGCGAATTCATTGGAGCTGACCCTTCCACCTTGGCCTCCATAGCCGGAGTGTCCGTCGACAGCGGGACGGAGCTATTGATTGCGGAAACTGCGGAAGACGATCTCTTCGTGGTGGAGGAGCAGATGACCCCGCTGCTACCGATAATTCGTTGTGACAACTTCGATGAAGCGGTTCGCCTGGCCCATAAATCCGAACATGGATACAAGCACTCGGCCATGGTTCACACCATGAACGTGGCCCACATGACCCACATGGGGCAGGTAATGGACACCACCATATTTGTAAAGAACGGACCCTGTATCGCCGGTCTCGGGATGGGGGGAGAAGGTTACATGAGTTTTTCCGTGGCCACCGCCACGGGCGAGGGCATTACCACACCGAAAACCTTTACCCGTTTTCGCCGCTGCGCGCTGGTGGATCAGTTGAACATCATCTCATGATTCTCGCGCGCGTAGATGGGCATGCAACAACGACCGTCAGCCACCCGAGCCTGGTGGGGCAGAAGATTGCTCTCTGCACACCCATCGATGAGAAGGAGAGGCGGGTCGGTTTTCCCATTGCCGCGCTCGACCCGATTGGTTCGGGCCTCTACGCCAAGGTTTTTATCACCACTGACGGTCGGTTTTCCCAAAGCACGACCGGGGACAGCGCTTCACCCATCCGCAACGAGATAATCGGTATCATTGATAGCAAGTCATGAAACCCGCCAAAGTTATCGGTAACGTCACCCTGAGCCAGGCTGCTTCGGCTTTCAAAGGGGCACGATGGCTCGTCTTGAGTCCCCAGGGGCCGGATGAACTCACGGGAAAAAACGCCTCCGGGGTTTCCGGCGGTTGGACGCCGGTAGTCTACGACAACCTGGGCGCGGGAGTAGGAGAGGACATCTTGTACGTGGAGGGAAGTGAAGCCACCCAGCCCTTCGATTACCCCATTCCCCTCGACGCCATAAACGTGGCCATTCTCGATCAAATTTATTTCAAACCCCAATTGTGATGAGCAAGGTGTATACCGCAAATGACCTGGAATCCCTGCTCGGGGAAGGCAAAAGCCTGGAAGATCTCCCATCGGATGCCCGGTTTACTCCCATGGCTTTGGACATCCTGCGCCGGGAAAGGGGAGCAACCAGGAAACCTTCGGTCCAGCCCGTTGGAAAGGGGCGCGTTAAAATCCATGAACCGGTCCTACCCGATTCGGAGTACAACTGGGTGCCGGGCAAGGATCCCAAGACTCCCGGAGAACTCAAGCGGTTCTTTTTTTCTCCTGAGATTCGGCAACTGAAGGAGCGCATGGTGAGCATCGGCAAACGCATTTGGGGCAGGGGGTACGTAGATGGCAATGGGGGTAATATCACCATTCGGGTGGGCGATAATCTGGTCCTCTGCACCCCGACCCTTATTTCCAAGGGGTTCATGACGGTGGACGACATTTGCATGGTCGATCTGGAAGGGGTGCAGGTAGCCGGAATTCGTCCCGGCACCTCAGAGGTGAAAACTCACCTCGGTATCCTCAGGCATGTGCCCCAGGCCAAATCCTGTGTGCATGCCCATCCCATTTATGGTACCGCCTTTGCCGTGGCCAACGTGGTTCCCCCTTCCTGTTTGATTCCCGAGTCGGAGGTGTTCCTGGGCGAAATCGGCCTGGCCCCCTATGAAACTCCCGGCACCCCGGAGGTGGCGGAAGTGGTGGGTAAACTGGCTGAGAAACACCAATCCATTCTCATGGGCAACCACGGGGTAATTACCTGGGGCAAGGACGTGGAGGAGGCCTTCTGGAAAATGGAGAACACCGATGCCGTGTGCCACACCTTCGTAATCGCCCAGCAATTGGGCGATGGTCCGAAACAATACGGTCCGGACAAACTGAAAGACCTCATAAAAATCCGCAAGGGCCTGGGAATGCCCGATTACCGGATGGATGAATTCAGAGAATGCGAACTCTGCGACACGAGCGACCTGGCCTTGTCCACCGCCCCGCAACCACCGTCTTGTTCCTGTGGGACCCCTTCAGAGACGGCTGGACCCGCTGGGGATGAGGAGATCGAGGCCCTAATTCAACAGATCACCGATGCGGTGATGGAAAAATTATCGAACTCATGAAAGTAACTATCATAGGCGGCGGAGGCCGGGTCGGATCCAATGCGGCTTTTGCCCTGCAATGTGGCGGAATTGTTTCGGAAATTCAATTGCTGGACGTCGATACGGAGCTGGCGGAGGGCGAAGCCCTCGACCTGCTCCATGGCGCGTCCTGCCTCGGAGGCCAACGCATTTACGCGGGGGATTATGAGCGCGCCAAGGACAGTGACATGTTTATCATTACGGCCGGATTGAGGCGCCAACCGGACGAATCCCGGCTCGATCTCATCAACCGGAACGTAGCCCTGTTTTCCCAGATTTTGGATTCCTTGAAGACGGAGGGACACAAGGATAGCGCCATGATTTTCGTCGTTTCCAATCCGGTGGATATCCTGACCAGTCTGGCGGCCGCTTTTCTCGACTTGCCCCGGGGACATGTCCTTGGTTTGGGCACCATGTTGGATACCATTCGTTTCCGATCCCTCATTGCCGAGGCGCTGCAATATCCTTCCACACAGGTGAGCGCTCTCATTTTGGGCGAGCATGGGGATTCCATGGTTCCCATTTGGTCGAGCGCCACGGTGGGGGGATTGCCCTTGACGGGAGTTAAGGGATGCGATGTCGCCTTCCAAAACAAAATATTTGGACGGACCAAGGGCAGTGGCGCAGAAGTGATCCGCCGCAAGGGCGGGGCCGGCTGGGCGGTTGGCATTGCCATCGCCGAGGTCGTACATGCGATCGCATTGGATAAACGGCAGTTGCTACCGGTTTCCTCTCCCCAACAGGGGTGCTACGGCATACGCGACATTTCGCTCAGCGTCCCCACCATCTTGGGGCGCGAAGGGGTAATTTCCCACCAGCAAATCGCGTTATGGCCCAAGGAGGAGAAGGGTTTGCAGACCTCGGCCAATACCCTGAAAGCCACCATGCGGAAGGTGGCGGCGGGAGCCTAGAAGATTCTGAGATGCTTAGTTGCTGAGGTATGGTTTACCAAAAGAAATTAGGGATTAACCACAGGTTACACGGATAAGCACGGATTTTCAATAAAACAACGCTTCGCTGTTTCCGGCTTGGCCGGACTGTCGCGAGCAGGATTTTTTTGGTGGTCAGCAAAAGTATTTGGATTTAGAAGCCCATCCATAGCTTTCCGTCCCGATGAAATCCGAATTTTCCGTCTATCTCGCTATTGATCTCGGCGCCAGCAGCGGCCGTGTCATGGCGGGGATCTACGACGGGGAAAGGATTGAATTGAAGGAAATTTACCGGTTTCCCTCCTCCGGTATGCAAGTGGCCGGGTCCGCCCATTGGGACGTGAGGCAAATTTTTGGCCATATTCTGGACGGACTGGCTCGGGCCCGCGCCCGTTACGGCTCCAAAATAGCGGGCATAGGGGTCGCCGCATGGGGGGTTGACTACGCTTTGTTGGATAAATCGGGCGAACTCTTGGGAAATCCCTTTCAGTATCGGGATCCTCGCACCGAAGGAATCGAGGAACGCGTCCAAAAAATCGTTTCAAAGGAGACCCTTTACCGGGAAACGGGCATCCAGTTTATTCCCATCAATACGATTAATCAACTGTATGCGGAAAAGGTATCTGGCGCCGGCAGGATGGAGAAAGCGCATCATTTGGTTTTCATTCCCGATCTTTTCAATTACTGGCTGAGCGGGGAACTCATTCAAGAACGCAGCATCGCCAGCACGAGCCAACTGCTCAATCCTCGCACTGGCGCCTGGTCGGAGGTTCTGGTGGAGAGGTTGGGGTTTCCCCAGCGCCTTTTTGGGGAAATAACCGAGCCGGCCACCCGGGTCGGCGCTCTGCTACCGGAAGTGCGGGACCGGACGGGGCTGGGGCCGGTACCCGTCTTTGCCGTGGCCGGCCACGATACGGGATCTGCCGTGGCCGGGGCGCCACTTCGACCCGAAGCGCCGGCCTTTATCAGTTCCGGCACCTGGTCCATCATGGGAATGGAACTCCCTCATCCACTTATCAACCCGGCCGCGAGGGAAGCGAGTTTCTCCAATGAGGCCGGAGTTGAGAGAACCACCCGGTTCTTGAAAAACATTTGCGGCATGTGGCTGCTGAGGCAGTTGAGGGAGGAATGGATGGCTCAAGGGGATGAATTTTCTTACGATCAACTGGAAGAATTAGCCATGGAAGCGGAATCTTTCCGGTCCCTCATCGATCCGGACCACATGTCCTTCAACCGGCCCGGACCGATGGCCCAACGCATAAGGGAATACTGTGGCCGTCAGGGGCAGCCCCTGCCCGCTTCGCCGCATCAGTTGTTGCGAACCGTGTTCGATAGTCTGGCTTGCAAGTACCGCATTGTTTTCGAGGGCCTGGCATCCTTTGCCGCGAAGCCCTTGAACGCCTTGCGCGTGGTGGGAGGGGGCAGTAAAAACCATTTTTTGAACCAGTCTACGGCCAATGCCCTCAACTGTCGGGTAAACGCCGGGCCGGTGGAGGCAACTTCCCTGGGGAATGTGCTGATGCAGATGTGCGGCTCCGGCGCCCTGGATTCCCTGGCGCGGGGGCGCGACCTGGTGGAAAAATCCTTTCCCTCCGAGGTTTATCATCCCGAGCCGGGGCAGGATTGGCGGGAGCCGGTGGAGCAGCTCCGGCAAATGATGCTTTAACCACGGATGGGGAGAAGAGTTCAGAGTTCAGAGTGCAGAGTTCAGAGAGGGGAGGGATAGGCGCGCTGGGGCGCGCCAATTAGGAATTAGGAATTAGGAATTAGGGAAAAGGGGAGAGATCAAGATCAGGATCACGATTATGGGGCTGCAAGTGCGCTCTCCTTTCTTCTCTCTCTGAACTCTGAACTCTTCTCCCCCTGTCTGCGTGCGGTGACGCACAGGCAGGCTGTCCGCCATTTCAATTCATATCACAAACGGAAACACGCAGAGAACGCAAAGAAAGGGCAATGGCGGACAGGAATGTCCGCCCTCCGTTATCTTTCGCCACTCGCCACTAACCACTAGCCACTTATGGGGAGGGGGAAAGAATCAGGGATTAGGGAAGATGGTGGTCATTTTGTGATTTTTGTGCTTTGTGTGGCCAATCCAATTAAGAAAAATAGGCTGACTTGGTGCTTTTCCCATCCTACCTTCTCCATACTCAACCTCAGACATGCTTGTAACTGACCGCATAGCCGGCCGTTCCGTCCAACTCATGGCGACCTGCCTTTGCGATGCCTTCTACGACGATGTGGCGCGGGCCACGGTGGAAGTGCTGGAGCACGTGGGTTGTGAGGTCGAATTTCCCGAGGACCAGACCTGTTGTGGACAACCCGCCTTCAACGGGGGAGACTGGCCGGCATCGAGAAAGGTGGTGCGGCATACCCTCAAGGTGTTCGAAGGGGAAAAGCCCGTTGTTGTTCCATCCGGATCCTGTGCCGCCATGGCCTTTCATGGATCGCCCCTGGAGTTTGAGGGGGAACCCGATCTGGACCAGGTAAAGGCCTTGGGAAAACGCACCTGGGAGTTGACGGATTTTCTGGTCAACGGTCTGGGGGTCGATACTTGGACAGGCCGATACCACGCGCAGATTGCCTTGCATCATTCCTGCCATGGTCGCGGAACCCGCACAGGGGAAGCCATGGAGCGTTTGCTTAAAACCATTGAAGGAGTGGAAGTGGTATCCTTCTCGGAACCGGAACAGTGTTGCGGATTTGGAGGGACTTTTGCCGTGACCTTTCCTCACATTTCCAAATCCATGGGGCAAATGAAGATAAAAAACATGGTGGCGGCCGATCCGGACGTCATTGTCTCGGCCGATATGAGCTGTCTCATGCACCAAGCAGGTTTGGCCGAAAGAGAGGGGATCGACTTCAGGGTGCGGCACATTGCGCAGGTATTGCGGAATGCCATCTCAGACTCATGAAAACCCAGCCCATAGACAGGTATGCCAAAGACCTGGACCCGAAGGTGTATGCCTCCATTCATCAGACCTCCAGCCGCCGAGTGTCGCAACGGGAAGGCTCTTTATTTGGCGATTATCCCCATGCCAACCGATTGCGCCATTGGGCAGGAGAATTGAAGCGCCACACCATCAGCCACATCGATCAGTACCTGGAGCAGGCTGTTACTGCCATGGAAAGCCGAGGGGTCGAGGTTCATTTCGCCAGCGAAGCGGAATCCGCCCGTCGCCAAGTACTGGAAATTCTGAAATCGCATAAAGTGGATCGCATCTGTAAGTCGAAGAGCATGGCCACCGAGGAGATCGATCTTCGACCCTTTTTGGAGAAACACGGCATAGAAACCTGGGAGAGCGACCTGGGAGAATTCGTCGTGCAACTGGATGACGATCACCCCAGTCACATCGTTACCCCGATCATTCACAAAAACCGGTTTCAGATAGCCAGGACCTTTCGGGATCACGGGCTGGGAGACTATACGGAAGATCCGGAGAACCTGACCCAACAAGCCCGGAAATTTCTTCGAGAGAAATATCTTTCCTCTATCGGAACCATGACCGGGGCCAACTTCGTATCGGCGGAATCCGGGCGCATTGTGGTGGTGACCAATGAGGGGAACAGCCGGTTCGGCCTGGCCGGGGCCAAAGTGCATATTGCGGTGGTGGGGATTGAAAAGCTGGTGCCTCGGGATGAAGATCTAGCCCTTTACCTCAACTTGCTGGCGCGGTCATCCACCGGGCAGCATTTTACCATCTACACGGAGTTCATAGCTGGACCCCGACCCGAAAACCAACCCGAGGGACCGGAGAATATGCACGTCCTATTCATCGATAATGGACGCTCCGAAACCTTGGCCTCCGATTGCCGGGATGCCTTGAACTGCATCCGTTGCGGCGCGTGTCTCAACGTTTGTCCGGTTTTTCGCCAAGCCTCCGGTCACGCCTACCGGCACACTTATCCCGGGCCCATCGGGGCGGTGTTGGCTCCCAATCTGGTGGGGAAGGAGGGATTTGCCGAGTTGGCGGATTTACCCAAAGCCTCCAGTCTGTGCGGCGCATGCAACGAGGTTTGTCCGGTCGACATCCCCATACCGGATCTTCTGCTACGTTTACGCAACCGCGGCAAAGAGGAGGGCGCGCCCGGTTCCAAAATCGCCTCCCCCCCTATGGGCGCCTGGGCCACCCTCGCGAGCAAGCCCACCGCTTGGAAACTGGCCCTGAAAGGGGGTCATTTTATGAATGTGATTCCGCACGGCATGATCCCCGTTCCCGCCCTGAGGACATGGCTGGAAGACCGCACCCTGCCGGATTGGAGGGGAGGATCTTTCCGCCGGTGGCTGCGGAACCGGTAGCAGAAATGAAACCCCACCCGCAAAAGCCCACCGAACGCGAAAAGGTTTTTTCAAACCTCCGCAAGGCTCTCCAAGGAGTTGAAAAAGTGTCCCGACCGGAAATTGATTTTTCCCAAGTCGTAGCGGAGAACCGTTTGCGGGAGGACGATTTATGGCAATGTTTTGCCAAGAATTTCCAAGGGGTGCGGGGAAAGTACGTCGATTCCATCCCAGACCTGGCCTCCTTCATCCGGGATAATGGATTGAAAAAGGGGTATTGCGACCCGCGTTTGCAGGAGAGGGTGGGGGACCCATTGAAGGCATATTTTGAAGTCGAATTCGTATATTCGCGTGAGAGCGTGGATGAATTTGAATTTGGCATTACGGTCGGCAGCGGCGTGGTGGCGGAAACGGGATCCATAATCCTTGAAGACGGCCGGACGTCCAATCGGCTGGCGGCCATAGCCCCCTGGTTGCACGTGGCAGTAGTGCGGGAAGGTGCCATTTACCGAACGGTTCGCCAAGCCCTCATCAACATGGGCGACGATCCCAATATCATTTGGGTGACCGGGCCTTCCAAAACGGGAGATATAGAAGGCATTTTGGTAGAAGGGGTGCACGGTCCAGGCGAGCAGGTTTGCTTCCGGTTGGGCCAAGGCTGATGAAACTAAACCACGGATTGGGAGAGGGAAAGGCGCGCTGGGGCGCGCCAATTAGGAATTAGGAATTAGGAATTAGGAATGGGAGGGGGAAAGGGAATGGTGGAGTGGTGGAGTGATGAGGAGAATTGACCACGGATTTCACGGATTATTGCCCGCGACAAGCACGGGCAACCCTCACCCGGCGCTGCGCGCCACCCTCTCCCAATGGGAGAAGGACGGGAATCAGGGGGGAGAGGAGGGAAGCGCGCCAAGGCGCGCGAATTAGGAATTAGGAATGGGGAGAGGATTAACCGCGGATCCCGCTTCGCCCAAAGGCTGCTGCAGGACACGGATTTTATTATAGGCTTGATGGATTGCTTCTTCGATCCTTCAATGCTGCGTCCGATTTGTTTCAATCCGTAGAACCGTCAGTAAATAAGATGAACACGAATGATCCTCAAATAAATAGGAGATCCTTTATTAAAAGCGCCGCTGGCGCCACGGCGGGAATGATGGTGTTTCCGCATATCATGACCGGTTCCAATACCGTTCCACCGAGTGAAAGGCTCAACCTGGCCTTCGTCGGGGTAGGTGGGAAAGGTGTCAGCTCCATTATGCCCCTATCCGACCACAACCTGATCGGGTTGTGCGACGTGGACAAGCGACGCGTAGCCGAAGCCCGTCGAAAAACCGGGGGACAGGCCTTTGCCGATGTGATCGACGGCGCCGTGGCCAAGGGTGGCAAGTGGTTCAAGGACTATCGGTTGATGTTTGAAGAATTGGGTGAAAAGCTCGATGGGGTAGTGATATCCATACCGGACCACATGCACTACCCGGTGGCCATGTCGGCGGTAAACCTCGGCATTAACATCTATTGTGAAAAGCCGCTCACTCACACGGTGGAAGAGGCCCGTAAGCTGGCCGAAGGGGCCCGGAAAAAGGGAGTGGTTTCCCAGATGGGCAACCAGGGGCACTCCAATGAAGGGGTCCGGTTGGCCAAGGAATGGATTGCGGCCGGTGTCATCGGGCAAGTGAGGGAAGCCTACTCCTGGACCAATCGTCCCATTTGGCCGCAGGGTTTGAACAAGCCAGATCACAGCCAATTTATTCCGGTCATTCCGAAAGGACTCGATTGGAAACTCTGGTTGGGTGTAGCCAAAAAACGCGCTTACGATCCGGCCTATTTGCCGTTCAGTTGGCGGGCTTGGTGGGATTACGGTTGCGGCGCGGTCGGCGACATGGCCTGTCACGTGATGGACGCAGCTTACTACAGCCTCGATCTTGGTTTGCCAACATCGATCGAGGCCCTGGCAACCGATGTCAATGACTACTGCGCGCCCAACGCCTCGGCCATTACCTATAAATTTCCCAAGCGCGGAAAATTCGATGCCATGACTTACCACTGGTTGGACGGTGGATTGTTGCCACCGGCCCCGAAAGGCCTCACCCACGGCGATATTTTGAGTTCCGATAAGAGCGGTTCCCTGTTTATCGGGGAGGAAGGTTTCATGGTAACCGACACCTACACCAGATCCGTCCGAATTCTTCCCAATTCGCGGTTTATGGACTTCCGGAAAAACCTGCCTCCGAAAACCATCCTGCGGGTGAAGGGCAGCCACCAATCCGATTGGGTGAGGGCCATCAAGGAAAATAGCCAGGCATGTTCTCATTTTGACTACGCTTCCGGACTGACCGAAGTGGGTATTTTGGGCAACGTGGCCATCCGCTCGAGATCCCGGATCGAGTATGATGCCGAAAAGATGCGGGTCACCAATGTTCCCGAGGCGAACAATCTGCTGAAGAAAGAATACCCGAAGGGTTGGATTTTGTCGTAGAACCGTAGAAGATAAACCACGGATTATTGCCCGCGACAAGCACGGGCAACCCTCACCCGGCGCTACGCGCCACCCTCTCCCAATGGGAGAAGGAAAGGGAATCGGGAGGGAGAAGGAATTAAACATGGATAGACAGGATGGACAGGATTTGGATTTCCCATCACTCCCTCCCTTGAGGGGGAGTCGGCAAGACAAGGGCGTCAGCCCGCCGTCGCGCCGGTGGGGGGAGAAGGCTGGCACAAAGTGAGGGAGAAGAAAGGCTGGAAGAATAACGGAGGGCGGACATTCCTGTCCGCCAATAAACTATAATCCTGATCGTGATCCTGATCATGACCGTGATCTCTTTCCCTTCTCGCAATCTTGGCGTTCTTGGCGTCTTGGCGAGAGAAAATCCAGAGGCGCGCGAATCAGGAATTAGGGAGAATTGACCACGGATGAACCCTACGGCGACGCATGCGTCGCTAAATCCGTGTTTATCCGTGCCCATCCGTGGTTTATTCCTTATTCCCCTCTTGGCGTTCTTGGCGTCTTGGCGAGAGCAAATCCAGAAGTTACATCCAGCGCACCGAAAAGATGATAACTTTTTCAGGGGCGACTAGTTGCGGAGTGAGAATAAATGACCTTGAGGTTGCCTGGGGGGGATTGACCCGTCCGGCCATTCTCAGCGGCGGCCTTCCTTCAACCGGATCGAATTGAGCATGCCTGTTCCCTTGGGCGCGTCGATGGTTTCGAGAACCTCGATTTCCCCGATTTTCACTTCGGCTACTATGGGCTCGAAGTCCGCGTTTTCCTTGCCGAGTTTATCCAGGTCTTTTCCAAAATAATCTCCTCCCGCTTTGCTCAATGCCAGATGGGCCTGGCGGAAATTTGTGCCGGGAGACCGCATGCTGAACCGGGTGGACCAGAGGCGATTCCATTGCTTGTCATTCATGAGGGCCTGAAAATCGAAAGCGGTAACGATGATGAAATACCTTGGCTCCTGAAGAGCTACCCTCAACTCGTATTCCTCATATGGCACCGGACCGGGACGCCACCAGCGCAGATGGGGATAGAAACCGACCAGTTTTGACGCGCGCAGCTCTCCGTACCATTGCATTTGGGCGTCTGAATAAGCTTGGTCCACCAAGTCGTCGTAATAACTCCCGTCATAGAAATCGGGAAAAATGTCTTGGTAGACGTCGCGGTGTCGGGTGGAGGTCGTTCCCCAACTCACCACCAGGAGCAAGTTGCAACTCTCCTTGCTTTGGGCAGGCCAGTAATCCTGTTTGGCCAAGTGGGGAGCAAGCCCGCGGGCGATATCCATAAATTCCGTATTTTGCAGGCTGGAGTCGTTGATAAATCCCTTGAAGAAAACGCCTTCGAGGAAAAAATAGGACTCGGGTTTATCCGGAGGGCGTTGATCCAGGTACTCCGGGCTGGCCTCACTATGGACGTAAATACGCTTATAGGATTTCCACCCATGCAGGCTCAGGATGAAGGACAGGTAAACTGCCCATGCCAGGATGGTCTTGAAAAGTTTGGCCCCGTTCATGCCTCGATCGTTCCAATATACCGCAATTTGCAGTCGTTTCAAGAATTACCACGAATGAGGAGGGAGAGGATTAACCACAGAGGTCACAGAGAACACAGAGGGGGAGAGAGGGAAAGCGCCCAAGGGCGCGAATTAGGAATTAGGAATGGGGAGAGAGGGATTAACCACAAAAGGCACAAAAAACACAAACGAGGGAGAGGGGGAAGCGCGCCTAGGCGCACGAATGAGGGAGAATTGACCGCGGATGCCACGGATGAGGGAAAAGGCAATTTAAGTTGTAGGAGCAGCTTTATGCCGCGATTGCTTCGAGACGATTTTTTGGGATCGCGGCATAAAGCCGCTCCTACAGCTTAAAACCATTACTCTACACCAGAATCCTTTCCTCTCTTTGCGCCCTCCGCGAGCTTTGCGAGATTCAATCCTGCAATCCTCCCGCCTTCCCGAGAGCCAACTCTCCCCCCGCAAATAACCAAATCGAAGCATTCCTAATTCCTAATTCCTAATTCCTAATTGGCGCGCCCCAGCGCGCCTCTCCCTCCTAATTCCTATTCGTCCAGGTAGATTTTCACCCGTCCGAACATTCGGATTTTGCGCACCGATGAACCTCCACCCAAAAATGGTGTAAAAACCCCATGGAGAGAGTTGCCGGAAATGACAGGCTGATCGATTCTGAGGCGCACCTCTTCAAAGATTTCGTCGATGGGGAGAATGTCCAACACCGTGTAGCCCGGATTCTTCCAGGAGTCCGGAGATAGGTCATGCGACACCTGAAACTCGTATCTCAGTCCCCGCAAAGCGGCATCTTGCCGCCGTGGAAAACGAAATTCAGCATACCAATCACCTGCTTCGTAAACGAGTTCGTACTGGAGGGACAATGGGTAGTAGGTGTCGCTTACATCGGGAGCGCCGCCCAAGGCGTACTCGGCCAAGTTGCTGCGGTGGTCCCCGTCGGGATCAGCATCATAGACGCGATCTTCCAATGCTATGGTGGGAAAATCATCCATAAAAAGTTCGAAGTTGGTGAGTTGCCTATCCAATACTCCAATTAGAGCATGGGCTTCGGACGATCCCTTAGTTGCCCTGATCCAAAACGGGCCACCCACTTCGGTGGCCGTGAACAATCCGGATTCACTGATGGTCCCTCCTCTCGATACGGACCAGACCGGATCAGGTTCAATACGCTCACCCGCTGCATCCCAAGCCAGGGCCCGGAATTCGATTTGGCTGTGTAGTGGAACTTCAGTCTCATAGGGCGTCACCGCCAACTGCAGGGATCCACTGGCTGGTCCGTGCCCTATGGCCACCCAATCGCGTCCTAGGGCATCGTCATCCTCGGGCAATAGAACAGGGTTGGCAAAAAGCGGGTCAAATTTCGTTCCCATCTTGGCTGCGGTTAACCTGTTCTCCCGTTCACTGATGCTGGGAAGGACATAGAGCCCGTCCCCATCCGTCCATGCCTGCTCCTCGCGTCCAATGTTTATACGGGCTCCCTGCACCGGGAACCCTCCTGCAATTACCCGGCCCTTAATGGCGAGCAGATCGGAAACACCACCCACTTCAACATGAATTTCCTTTGCGTCACTTCCCCCTTTTCCATCCGAAACGGTTACTCGGACTGTAAAAACGTCATTATCATTCCAGCTTTTACTCGCCCTTTTGGAGTTAAGGCTGTCTACAACCATGGAATAGTCCCCGAAGGTCCATGTGTAGTAGAGTGTTTCTCCGTCTGCGTCTTCTGCATCGACCAGAAAATCCACAACCTCGCCTCTCTCCACAACGGTGGAACTGGCGGTAAAAGATGTGATATCGGGATCCGTATTTTCTTCCTGAGTTCCGATATTCACCAGCACGTCGATCCATTCATTAGGATTTTCCCCACCTTGCGCGATGGGGGTGAAATGAATGTCCGCTACCTCGTCGCTGTAGGTCCTCCCGATGACGACCACGGCGTCTTCCTTGTCGCTATTGTCTACCCTTGTTTCAACCTCTTCCAGGGGGTCGTCACGGGTATACGGTGTCATATCGAGCTGAATGGAACCGTCTTTCCCGTAGGTTTCCCGTTGCCAGTCGACTTGCAGTCCGTAAGGGAGCCAATGATCTGCGACTCCGTTGGTGGGCAGACGGCGGTAACTCAACCAGTAGCGCCGTTTGTCGGACGCGGCGTAGTCGCCGGAGTCCACGTCGATCTTTATGGCTCGGGCCACTCCCCTGATCCGGTCGGTAAAATCTTCCGACTCCACGTCCTGGCGATAGAGCCGGATGGGAGTGGCTGTCGTTTGGTTTATGCTTACCCAATCCCTATCGCCTGAAACCAGCCAATCCAATTTCACTTTTTCGCCCGTTGTGTAATGGCCCCTTCCTCCGTTCAAATCCCCGCTTCCACGCTGACCGCTCATGACGGAAAGTCTGTGACCGTATTCGATCCACTCATCCCCCTCCTCATCCCCCACATGACCGTCGGGAATGGAGTCGCGTCCGATGGGCGAGGTGGAATCGGTGAACCAATAATTGGCGTGACGCAGGCCAAGGTTATGTCCGAATTCGTGGGAAGCGGTCCGAACCCTGGAGGCGCCTGCCCCGTTGAAGTGACAACCTGGGGCTCCGACGTAGGCTTTCCCGCCATAACCAAATTCCCCGCCGGTTGTAATCAGGGTGACAAAATCGTAGTTGGCCTCGTTCCAGTCCTGACCCTTGTCCCGTCCCTCCGCTCTTGCCAGGGGCTGGGCATCCTCTAAAAGGGTTTTCAGTCGGTCCGATTCCAGACCTGCGTAATAGCTGGCGGAATTGGGCAGTTTTATGGTGTCGGTAAAGGTAGTGGTCAGGGAAGATTTGCCGTAGGAGTTTTCATGCCAGAAAGCTTCACAACCCGCTTGCCGCTCTTTCAGGGTATTCAAATCGATGGGTTCATGATCCGCTTCCTGGTCGGAAAAGCGTGCCCGAATATAGAGCATGGTTTTGGACCCCTCGGTGAGGGGCGAATGCAATATCAGAAGCTCATTCCGGTCCAGCCAGTCAGAGGTATCCTCCATCGACAAAAGACTGATGCCCTCGACCTCACCGCGGCGTAATTCCCATTGGACCGGGCCCGGTCTGGGACCCAGAGCCCCTTCATCCTGACGAAGCAATTGGCGCAGTCGATTCAGCGCCGCCGCGTCAGCCCATTCATAATAATCATTGCCCACGGCAACCACCCTTGGGGAACTGAAGCCCCGGTCCAGGCGCTCCGCCTCCGAAAGCACCCGAATCGGGTCCTCCCCCATGGCCAGGATTTCGTCGATGGCCATGCCGTGAAGCGAGAGCCGTTCTTTGGTCGTCACATTGAGCCGCCTGCCATAGGTGAAAACCTCGTATCGCGATTCCTCTATTGCGGCCATCCGCTCGTAGCCGCCCTCACTATGATCCGGCCCGAGGCAATAGACCAACAGATCATAGGAAGCGTAGTCGCTCACCGGGGTTTCGAGGTGTTCGAGGATGGCCGACGGCAACTCCCGGCGGAGATCATAGGGTATGGCTGTGGCCAAAGCCGCTTCCGGGTCCACCTGAATGAGCGCTTTCAATTCAGACCTCCGACGTTGGGCCAGGGTGACCCCTTCCTCGATCAATTGATCGCGTTCCTCGGGACCCGCATTGAAATACCGTGCCATCCAATCCTCGAAGGCATCGATGGCGCTTCCGGCCGGCATGTCGGATTGTGGAGGTGGATGGGAAGGGGAATCGGCATTTTGAGCCAAGTGACCCGCATGGGGACCGGACCGGGAGGGATCAGATGTCTTTCCCGGCCCCGGCCCATCGGGTTCGGTGGATTCTGCCGTTTGCTTCCAAAACCACAGCCCCAGGGCCGCCGCAGAAAGAAGGCAGAGAAAAAAAAGGGCGCCAAACAGCCCCGTTCTTTTTGGCGTTTTAATCTTTTTCACCACTGAGGACACAGAAAATTAACCTCAGAGAACCCAGAGGGGAAAACGAGAAAGGAAAAAACCACGGATGGGCACGGATAAACACGGATGATGTATTGATTATTTGTAACTACTCAGGTCTGCATAGCCTGGATTGTCGGAAAGTATGAATTAGGATGGATTAACCACAGAGGACACATCCGCCTCCGCCGAAGGTCTACGGCGTGACAGGGAGGGCACATCCGCCTTCGCCGCGTGGCGGGCTACGGCGTGACATGGGAGGGGGAGGAGAATTGGGATTGGGGAATTAGGAATTATGATTGGTTCGATCAGGATCAAGATAAAGCTCATCATCTCAGCATCGTATCTACATATTCTGTGGTTCATGCCCTACTTGCATGGACGCTTACCGCCGCAATCGGGGGATAAACCCCCTCCTACAATTTCATAATCGGTTATCAATATAACATCCATGCGAATGATTGTTCAAGGTGCCTGAGTAGTTACCCTCAGAGAACACAAAGGGGGAAAATGAGAAAGGAAGATTCCAGATACTCCTTCCCCAATATCCTGTCTATCCTGCCCATCCATGTTAACTTTGTATTCTTGTGCTTTTTGTGGCTATTGAAATCCGTGTTTAATCCCAAAACAATCGCGGGATAAACCCGCTCCTACATGCCGCGATCCGAAATTTGCCAAGCGGCCATCGATCACGATCAAGATCAGGATAAACCGCTGGCTCCTTGCCTCCCCATTCCTAATTCGCGCCCCTGGGCGCTTCCCTTTCCCTCTTCCCATCATTCCACCATTCCACCATACCATTTCCCCCTCTCCATCATACCATTTCCCCCTCTCCCTCTTCCCATCATTCCACCATTCCCCCTCTCCATCATACCATTTCCCCCTCTCCCTCTTCCCACAAATCCACCATTCCAATTCTCCATCATTCCCTCTCTCCCTCTCCTAATTTCTGATTCGCGCCCCTGGGCGCTTCCCTTTCCCTCTTCCCATCATTCCACCATTCCACCATACCATTTCCCCCTCTCCATCATACCATTTCCCCCTCTCCCTCTTCCCATCATTCCACCATTCCCCCTCTCCATCATACCATTTCCCCCTCTCCCTCTTCCCACAAATCCACCATTCCAATTCTCCATCATTCCCTCTCTCCCTCTCCTAATTTCTGATTCGCGCCCCTGGGCGCTTCCCTTTCCCTCTTCCCACTATTCCATCATTCCACCATTCCAACTCTCCCTTTAACCTTCTTCCTTTAAATCAGGACTTCTTTGATGACGTGGCCGTGCACATCGGTTAGTCGCCGGTCGAGGCCGCTGTGGTACCAGGATAGTTGTTGATAATCGAGCCCGAGTATGTGCAGCACGGTGGAGTAGAATTCCCAGATGGTGGTGGGATTTACTTCGGCTCGGCGCCCAAAGTCGTCGGTAGCGCCATAGCTGGCGCCGCCTTTTACCCCCCCTCCCATCATCCAGAGGGTAAAGCCGTCGGGATTGTGGTCCCGGCCGATCGTTCCATGCTGGCGGGTCGGCATGCGACCGAATTCCGTCGTCCAAAGCACCAGGGTATCCTCCATCATGCCGCGCTGTTTGAGATCGGTCAGCAATGCGGCGGTTGGCTGATCAAAAATGGGGAAATGCCTTTCGTAGTCCGCTTGCAATGTTTTATGGGCATCCCAGTTGAGCAGACCGTCCACTCCGCTGGCCCGCGAGGCACAGTACAGGTTCACGTAACGAACACCGCGTTCGAGGAGCCGTCGGGCAAGAATACAGTTTCGGGCATAGGCCGCTTTCAACTCATTTGGCGAATCGCTGCCGTAAAGTTGGTGAACATGCTGGGGCTCGCTCTTGAAATCGGTTACCTGGGGCGCTGACACTTGCATGCGGCCGGCGAGTTCATATGCGTTTATGCGGGCTCGAAGTTCCGTTTCCTCCGGGTGCAGGGATGCGTGTTTTTCATTGAGGAAGTGCAAGATCTCACGGGTATCCCGCTCTTCCTGTCGGCCCACCTCTTCCGGGCGTTGGAGGTTGCGAACCGGTTGATGGGCGGCCATCACGATGGCCTGGTGCCTTGCCGGCAGAAAGCCGTTGCTCCAGTTGGCTTTTCCATTGGGGGGCTCCCCTCGGATGTCGGGAATGGCCACGTAGGTGGGAAGGTCCTCGGTCGTGCTTCCCAGGGCATAACTGATCCAGGCCCCGGCGCTGGGAAATCCTTCTGTGGGATGGCCCGTATTCACAAACACACAGCCGGGACCGTGAGTGTTCGTTTTCGACTTCATGCCATGAAAGAAAGCGATATCGTCCACGTGCCTTGCCATGTGGGGCAACATGGCCGAAATCATCTTTCCACTGTCTCCGGCCGGTCTGAAATCCCAGGGACTGCGCATGAGGGGGCCGTTTTTTCCCTGGAAGGACACGAAATTCTCTTCGCCGGGGAGGGGTTGCCCGTCGTATTTCTCCAACATGGGTTTATGCTCCCACAAATCCACGTGTGAGGCCGCTCCAGGGCAGAATATCTGCAAAACCCGTTTTGCCCGGGGCTTTAAATGGGTCAATCCAACTCCCGGCTGCCACTTATGCTGGCCTCGCAGGGAATCCAGTCCGATTAGATGGCTCAGTCCGACTCCCATCAGACCCGTGGTCACGTTTCCCAAAAAGCGACGCCTGGAGTATTCGTTCAAGGAAGGGTCCATGAGTCAATTCAGGTAAAGCAATTCATTGGAGTTGATAATGGCCCGGCAGAGAGCCGGCAATCCATGATTTTGAACTAATCTTTTGCACTGCTCGAGTTCCACCTTATCTGGCGGACGCTGATAGGCCAAATCAAAGATGCGCCCAATCCTGGTCGCAACATCACCACCTGCCCCTTCCGCTCTTTCTGACAGAGCTTTCGACATATCGATGGTGAAGCTGTGGTTCAACAGGGTGAGGGCCTGCAATGGGGTTGTCGTATTTACCCGTCGCGGGGTGGAAAGTGTGCAATCGGCCTGGTCGAAATCGGTCATCAAATCCACTACCGAGGCCCGGGCATTCTGGTGGTAGACTGCCCGCCTATGGGTTTCCGGTCCATGTGTGTCCAGTGGCCGGTAGGTGGAGACGTTATCCCGCATGAAATGGTAAAGGCGGTAGCCCGGGCCTCCCATGGTAGTATCCAACATTCCCGAAATGGAGAGAAGGGTGTCCCGGATTTCCTCAGCCGAGAGGCGCCGGGGCGGGAAGCGCCACAACAGCCGGTTATTTCCGTCCTGAGCGGCGGCATCCCTTTTCCAATCGGTCGATTGACGGTAAACCCGGGAGGTCATGATCATTTTATGAACCGCTTTCAACTGCCAATGGTTCTTGACCAGTCTGTGAGCCAGAAAGTCGAGAAGTTCGGGGTGGGTGGGTCGTCCTCCCATGTAGCCGAAGTCATTGGGCGTGTCCACGATTCCAGAGCCGAAATGATAATGCCAGAGCCGGTTCGCCAACACCCTCGGAGTCAGGGGATTGGCCGGATGGGTTATCCACTCGGCCAGGTGAATCCTGCGTTGGGCTTCCCCGGAATTGGCCGGGAGCCGATAACCGGGAACCACCTCGCTGAAGGTGGAAAGGCTGGCAGGCGCCACTTCGGAACCTCGTCTTTGAGGACTCCCGCCCAGGAAAACGTGGAAGGGTCCTGCCGCATCCTCTTCGTTGCGAAGTCCCATCCAGGCAACCGGTAAAGCCGGCACGGATTTGATTTGCTCATTATTCGATTTGAGATCCTTCTGCAATTGTCGCTTCCTTTCAGCCTCTTCCCCGGTCATTCCCAATTTCATCAACCGGTATTGGAGATGAGTCGGCTCATTGGGCGGATCCGGTCGGGCCGGGTTAAATGGTTTTCTCTCAACCGGTTGACGGTCCCGGCCGTGTGCGACTTCTTTCCAGGTTTTACCATCGAGGGAGGTTTCGATGCGGTATTCGGCGACGAAGGCGAACTTGAATAAATCGGGAACCCGTTCTGCCTGGGCGCTGGAGAAAAAGACACGGTCGATCTCGGTTGGTTCTGCCAGCGTTATGGTCAATGTATCTCCTGCGGCTATGAAACGATGATCGAGCTCCCCGTCGTTGACGTGGCGCGTTCCATAGGCTCCGGGGAAGTCTTCGATGGCGCGGGCTTTCCCACTGGCAACGGCCCCGTTGCTGGCCAAAGCGACATTGCGCGGATTATTTCCAGCGCTCCGGACTTCGAATTCATCGATTCTCCAGCCCACCTTGGAACCCAGATGGAGGTCTTGTGACTCACACACCAGCCGAACCATTTTCGCCGTGACGGGTGGAAAGGTATCCTCTGTTCCGGTTCGGTTTGTGGGGGGCCGCACCCATTGGGCGGCGTATTCAGCCAAGCGGTCCTTGGAACGCTCAAAAACCTTATCGTTCAGTTCTTCCAATTTTTTTTCCAAGGCTGCCTTTTTCCTATTTAAAGGTTCAAGAAGGGCGGCACGCTGCCTTTTGGCTTCTTCCGTAGCCCAGGGAACGGCGCCATGCCTTACCCCGGCAAAGGTGGCATGGAGCTGGTAATAATCCTGCTGCCTGATGGGATCGAACTTGTGGTCGTGGCAGCGGGCACAACCCAAAGTCATTCCCAGGAAAGCTCCACCGGTGGCATTGATCATTTCGTCGATGGTGTTAGCCCGTATCTGCGCCTTCTGATCCTCGTCCTGATTATTTACGCTGTCGTAGGGCCCAGCCACAAGGAATGCGCTGCCAATCGCAACTTCAGGATTATCCCTCCCAATGACATCACCTGCGATATGTTCCCGGATAAGGAGATCGAAAGGCTTATCCTCATTAATGGACCGAATCACGTAGTCCCTGAAGGGCCAGAGATCGTTGATAATCCAGTTTTGCTCGAATCCCACGCTCTCCCCGAAGCGCACCACGTCCAACCAGTGCCGTCCCCAACGTTCGCCATAATGAGGGGAAGCCAGCAAGCGGTCGATCAACTTCTCGTAGGCCAGGGGATCGGGGTCATTAGCAAAAGCCTTTACCTCCTCAGGTCCGGGAGGCAGGCCGGTCAAATCATAGGTGGCCCGGCGAATAAGGCTGCGCCGGTCGGCCTCGGGATTCATGGCCAGACCGTGCTCGGATAATTTTGCCTCGACGTAGGCATCGATCGAATCGCTCCCGGGTTCCTCAATGGGTTGATAGGCCCACCAGGACTTGCCCGCTTTGGAGGCTTCCTTCAGGACCAATCCCTCGGGCCACACCGCCCCGGCATCGATCCATTGAGCCAATAGCCCGCTTTCTTTTCGAGTCAGAGGATCCCCCTCCTTGGGCATTTCCGGACGCTCCCCTGGTTGGAAGGGCAGGGTGATCCAATAAAGCATGCTTTCATCCGCGTCGCCGGGTACGAGATAATCCTCTCCCCCTGCCATGATATCCTTCCGGGTGGCCATGGAAAAATCCCCTTTCAGCAGATTCGGGTTATGACAGCCAAGGCACTTGGCCTCGAGAATGGGGGCTACTTCCTTGGCAAAATCAGGCGCGGGAATGGTCTCCCTGGCGGTCCCCGAAAACGGAAGCAAAGGCATCACGACCAGCCATACCGATGTCATGCCTGCCTTAGGGATCATTTTGAATCGAAGAATTTGAACCTGAATATCTTATGATCTTTCCGGTTGGAAGGACAAGCTGATTCAGGTGGTTGCCAGCTTAACGTTTGACCCGAATGCTGCTTGGTCAAGCCATTTTCCGAACCTATGACTACCTCGGAAAAGGAAGGGGTCAAGACGTAAAAAGTTATGCCTTACAGGGTCTGTTGTCTTGCAAAAGTGTATGAAGTACAACGGAATACAGTTTTCAAGGCCTGACCCTTTTCTCCAAAAGGCCTCACTTTTCTACGACATGACCCCGATTGGCGTTCATACAATATTCCTCTACAAACACGCTTAACCAAGCGCCATTCACGTTTGACCCTTTAGCCCTTCCTTGCTTGGTGTCATGTAAAGTTTCCTTAATCATTTCCCGCTGCTTAAGTCATAATTGTTCGGCGTGAGCAACTGAAACGAAAGGGCCTTTTGTTTCGGGGGAGATAGTGGCTTGGCTCAAAAGGCGTAAACAACTAGGGGGCGAGGGGTTTAGTCGAGGTCATACACCTCGACAAGCGCAACCCCGGTAGTTCCATCCTTTCCTTCAACCTTGGCGGTATAACTGCCGGGATCGAGCGTGAGAATGGCGGCCGAGCTCAGGCTGCCGACCTCCAGGTTCGGATTGCCTCCCCATGCGTCGGTTACCTCTTGTCCCTGGCTGTCCTCCCAGTCGTCGTTCATCATCAATTCCGTGCTATCAGATTGTCTGATTACCGTGAGCACCGGATCGGCCAGCGCATTGGCAAGGCCCGCATTTGCCAGTTCCGGACCTTGGGCTTGGACCAACACCCTTTTGGGGCCATTGCTGATAATAAAACCGCCAATCATGACGTCATCGCCCATTCCCACCACGGCGCGGGTAGAGATATTGACGAGGTCGCCCGGGACGTCAGCCGAATCGAGGTCATACACCTCGACAAGCGCAACCCCGGTCGTTCCATTCTTTCCTGAAACAATTGCGGTATATCTGCCGGGATCGAGCGTGAGAATGGCGGCCGAGCTGAGGCTGCCGACCGCCAGGTTCGGGCTGCCTCCCCATGCGTCGGTTACATCTTGTCCCTGGCTGTCCTCCCAGTTGTCGTTCATCATCAATTCCATACCATCAGATTGTCTGATTACCGTGAGCACCGGATCGGCCAGCGCATTGGCAATGTTGGCATTTGCCAGTTCCGGACCTTGAGCTTGGACCAGCACCCTTTTGGGGCCATTGCTGATAATAAAACCGCCAATCATGACGTCATCGCCTATTCCCACTACTGCGCGCGTAGAGATATTGACGAGGTCGGCCGAAGCGGCCTCCCGCGTGATGGTCACGGTGTAGTCCTTGGTCGTCCCGTCCTCGGCCGTCACCCGCACGGTGATGACGTTGGCGCCCACTTCGAGCGCAATGGCATCGCTGTCAGAGCCGCTGTTCACGGCCGTGCCATCCACCCTCACCGTCGCGTCTTCCTGGCTGACCGTCGGGGTCAGCTTCACGTGCGTCGTGGCATGCGGCACCGTCGCGGTATAGCTCGTGGTGGCCAACGAGAATGTGCCGATGTCCAACGCGCTGAAGGTCCCATCCGCGCTCTCCGCCGCGCTCACCGACAGGGCGCTCAGGTCTGCGTCCGCCGATTGTTGCCTGGTGACGGTCACGGTGTAGTCCTTGGTCGTCCCGTCCTCGGCCGTCACCCGCACGGTGATGGCGTTGGCGCCCACTTCGAGCGCAATGACACCGCTGTCAGAGCCGCTCCTGACCGGCGTGCCATCCACCCTCACCGTCGCGTCTTCCTGGCTGACCGTCGGGGTCAGCTTCACGTGCGTCGTGGTGTTCGGCGCCGTCGCCGTGTATCTCCTGGTCGACGACGAAAAAGTCCCGATGTCCAGGGCGCTGAAGGTCCCATCCGCGCTCTCCGCCGCGCTCACCGACAGGGCGCTCAGGTCTGCGTCCGACGATTGTCGCCGGGTGACGGTCACGGTGTAGTCCTTGGTCGTCCCGTCCTCGGCCGTCACCCGCACGGTGATCGTTGGCGCCCACTTCGAGCGCAATGGCATCGCTGTCAGAGCCGCTGTTCACCGCCGTGCCATCCACCGTGACGCTCGCCGCCGCGTGCGCCACCGTCGGGGTCAGCTTCACGTGCGTCGTAGTGTGCCGCACCGTCGCCCTGTAACTCGTAGTCGACGGCGAGAAGGTTGCTGGCATGAGCCTTAGCCCGCATTTCTCACAAATTTCTGAGTTTCTGCTCTGAGGCGCCCATCAGCGGGGCCCGGAACAACTCGGCGGCTTCCAGCTAAAATTTTTCTCTCATTTTTCTCTCAGATTGGCCAAAACGATGCCGCTCAAAGCCCATTTCGCATCCCGTTTTTGTCAGCGGCAAAAATCCTCCATGGCCCCTCTCATTGGGGGATCAGATCCAACCGCCAGCACTGCACAAGAGAGTTATTTCAGGTGAACCCAGCAGCCTGTAAGTTGGCGTGGGCCTTGGCAAAGTCCTGCCAATAGGGGTAAGAGCTAGCCAACTCAAAATGGATGCGCCGGCAACTGATGCGCACACGCGCCGCGATCTTGAACAGCTTCAAGCGTATCTGGCCAATCGTGGCGCGGGCCCACTGGGTGCCTTTGAGCACCTCGGCCTGCAGCCTGGAGAGTATCAGGTGGGCAAAACTCGAAAACCACAAACGCAACTGGTTGGATGCTTTGAAGTGCGTGCTGGTGCGATCGGCAAACAGGTCGAGTTGTTGCTCCTTGATGCGGTTCTCCATGTCCCCTCGGGCACAGTAAAACTGCTCGTAGAGGCGCCTCGCAGCAAAGCGCTCGGGAGCATCTCCGGCGAAACCTTCCGCCGGCAAGTTGGTCACCACAAAACGCGGATTTTTCCCTTTGGCCAACATCTCAGCTTTGCCCACCACCCGCCGAAATCGACTCCAGCTTTTTGTCGTGCGGTAGCCAAACTCGATAAACTGCCGATACGGCAAAGCGCTTTGCCCGGCTTCAATTTCCTGGAGCATCTCTTCGAAGGTATTCTTCATCAGCTCTTTAATCGTCGGGTTCTTGGCCAATCCGAAGCAATAATACAGCTTCTCTTTCTCACAAAAGTTCATGATCGCATCGCGGGCAAATCCACTGTCTGCACGCACAATTATGCGCATCTTTTTGCCAAAACGCCGCCGGATCTCCGGCACGATCTTAGCCAGCGCCTCTTCGGTGCCATCACTGCCGTCGCGTTTGCAGTCTCTCAACTGCGCCCACAAAGGAATGTTGTCGCAAAAACAATACAGCGGCATGTAGCAGTAGCTTTTATAGTAGCCATGAAAATAGGCTCCCTCCTGTTGGCCATGCAACGGATCATCGGTGGCATCGAAGTCCAACACGATCTCCTTGCTTTGGGGAGGGATCGCCTTGAGCCCTTCGCTTATGAGCAAGGCTTCAATACTCTCGGCATTGGCCAAAATTTTATAGTAACGTCCATCGCCTCCGCAGGCTCCCAACTCCAAGCGATTAAGGGTGGCATGCGCGGCCAGAGCTTTGCCGCGGTCCGCTTTACGGACGCGTTTCTCACCGGTGATATCAGTCTTGCCCGCCAACAAGGCATGCACCGGGTCCAGGCGCAGACGGTCGTGGTCATTGATATCCTCATAACCCAGGATAATCCCGTTGATGCGCTGGGCCAACAACTCCTCCGCACGGTGTTCGACAAACCCTTGACTACGCAAATCCACAAAGCAACGGGACAACTTTCTGATGATGCGGTGGCGCAGTTCCATTTCCCGCAGAATGAGCCCTCCACCCTCACTACTGAGGTAACCCCCTTTGAAATCCACCGTCACTTTTCGGCTGTTTAAGCCTTGAAATTGGAAAACCTTTTGCCTACAGTGTGTCATTGTCCTGGTTGTTGTTTTTGTTTTAGTAAGTTTCTTTAAATCAACAACTTAACATCTGCAACAACCTAGGACAACTCTTTTTTGTGAGTTTTTCGGGTTAGCGCACTGAACGTCCCACCCGCGCTCCTGCTGGCGCTGGCCGACAGGGCGCTCAGGTCCGCGTTCGAGGAAGCCGCCTGCCGGGTGACGGTCACGGTGTAGTCCTTGGTCGTCCCGTCCTCGGCCGTCACCCGCACGGTGATGGCGTTGGCGCCCACTTCGAGCGCAATGACACCGCTGTCAGAGCCGCTGTTCACCGCCGTGCCATCCACCGTGACGCTCGCCGCCGCGTGCGCCACCGTCGGGGTCAGCTTCACGTGCGTCGTGGCATGCGGCGCCGTCGCGGCATAGCTCGTGGTGGCCAACGAGAATGTGCCGATGTCCAACGCGCTGAAGGTCCCATCCGCGCTCTCCGCCGCGCTGGCCGTCAGGCCGCTCAGGTCCGCGTTCGCAGAGCGCGGCACTTGGTTGGACACCGTGACCCAGGCGCTGGATAAATAGCCGTCCTCGAAGGTGCCCGTTCTTATCCGGAGGTCGTAGGAGGTCCCGTTGGTGACAATATAACCACTGCCTTCCTGGACGCCTTTGAAGTCGAAGGAGTTCGCAGTTGCCCCAAAACCCATTGAGCTAAACACTGCAACCCATTCGTTGGCGGAGCGTAAGGAGCGCTTCCAATAGATGACATACGACCGCGATGAGCCGGTGCCCCAGGAGCTGGGCGCCTGCCAAGTCAGGGTCAGCTTCCCATCCCCCGGGGTCACCTGCACATTCCGCGGGACGCTGGGCGGGACCTTGGGCGGGTCCTGCGCGGAGGCGGGCGCGGCAACAAACAGGCCAAGCGCGCCGACAATCAGGGCGAGAACGGGGGCGAGAGAGGAGAAACGGGCGCGGCGCCCCGGATCCGGTCTGTGCGGGCCGGCCCACTGCCAGTCACCCGCTGGTCCGCTGGTCCGCTGGTCCGCTGGTCCGCTGGTCCGCTGGTCCGCTGGTCCGCTGGTCCGCTGGTCCGCTGGTCCGCTGGTCCGCTGGTCCGCTGGTCCGCTGGTCCGCTGGTCCGCTGGTCCGCTGGTCCGCTGGTCCGCTGGTCCGCTGGTCCGCTGGTCCGCTGGTCCGCTGGTCCGCTGTGAAAAATATGCAAATCATAAAGGGTCTTTGTCAAGGTGAATATTGCTTCCCGTCAGCTCGTCCGGATTTGAGCTTTGCTTTATTTAAAGTACAGTTTCCTTAATTATTTCCCGCTGTTTTTTTCCACTCGTTGCATTTTCCTAAAGTTGGTACATCTACCCTGATTCGTCGATTAAAACGGTTATTAAATTCCCCAAAATTTAATATTAATCGATTAACTAAATTTGCTAAATCGATTAACTTAAATTTTTTACAGTTTTGGCTGCAAAACAGGGCTTGATTTTCGGACCGATCGGCTCTCGCACATCAGGTGTTTCAACTACATTGAGCCAAAATTTGCTTTAATATGATTACGGTCAAAAAAAGAAGAAAGATGACAAGTAAAGCGAATCAGAAAATGGCCTACCGAGCAACGCGACAATTAGGAATTAGGAATTGGGAATTGGGGAAAAGGAAAGAGATCACGATCACGATCAAGATTATGGGGATGGAAATGAGCCCTTCTATTGGCCCGATCAACCGATTCAAACATCTGGTTTTTACGCCAACGGCGTTATACTCCGGAGCCCAGCGTCGCGCTGTGCCGTGCGAAGCCTCTTGACCTGCGCTGTGCCGTGCGAAGCCTTTAGGCGAAGCATGGTAGCGTTGCGAAGCACGGTTCAGGCAAAGCATGGTAGCGCACGCTGGGGTACCGATCGGCCCTATGATTGAACCCTAACGGGGTTCCACAAATCCTATCCGATATGCCTTGGGATTGATTCGATATTTCAGGGTAAATTTGCTTAACCAAGCGCCGTTCAGGTTTGACCCTCCCCCCGCGCAGAAGTGATGAAGAAGGACGGCATTTATCGAACTGTGGATGGGGTGCCTCAAAAAGACGAGCTTGGCGCGTTTGTAGGCTTAACGGGAGAAAATCCGGAGGAGTCATCCGAGCGCCTGGAAACTATGAATTTTTCCTATTATTTCCAGGACTCCACAGTTTGTCCTCTACCGCCTCAGGTCCGCCCACGGCGGAGCAAGGCGACATAGGCCAGCGCAGTGCCGAACATGATCAGGCTGTAAGTCGCGGCGGGTACCGTGGGGAGCCCGCCGCCGAACAGCAGCACCGCCACCGCTATGGCGAGCGTTCCGTTCTGCAGCCCGCATTCGATCGCTATGGCAACCTTCTGCCTCGGGCCGGTAGCGAAACTATGGGCCAGGAGCCAGGCGATTACCATCATCAACACGTTGAGAACCAGGGTGACCAGACCGGTTTGGGCGAAATAGGTCACCAGGTTGGATCGTTCCGCGACAATAGCGCCGACCAGAACGAGGACGAATAGCGCCGCAGCTATCCTGTTGGCCGGCCGTCCCACCCGTTGCGCCAAGCCCCCGGCAAAGCGGCGGACCAGCAGGCCGATCAAAACCGGTACCGCTACGATCAGGAACACGCTGACCGCGGTTCCCGCTACCGAAATTTCCTTATCCATCGACTCGCCCATAAAATGGCCGTAGGAGAAAACCACGATGAGCGGGATGGTCACCACGCTCAACAGGCTGATCACGGCGGTCAGCGAAATCGACAGCGCCACGTCGCCCCGGCCGAACGCCGTCAGTATATTGGAGGTCACACCTCCCGGGGCAGCAGCGATGATCATCAGACCAAGCGCCAGTTCGGGCGCCATCGGCCAGAGACTGGCCAGGATGAAGGCCACCATCGGCAACACGATGATTTGCGAAAGGGCGCCTACCGTAAAGTCGCGCGGGCGGCGCGCCACGCGGGCGAAGTCGTCGAAAGTGAGCCCGAGCCCAAGGCTGAACATGATGAAGGCCAGTGCGAGCGGAAGTATGACGTCTACGATGAATCCCATGGGGCTTAACCAGCCAACTCAGCTAAATCTCTATTTTGTCTCTTCATCCCCTAAAGCCCGAATACGCGGTCCATCTGATTTGAGATGGTCTTGAGGGCTTCCCCATCACCGCCCTTCACCTCGGCTGCAACCCATCCGTAGTAGTTGATTTCGCGCAGGGCCTTGCGCACGTCGGCAAAGTCCAGGTCGCCTTCTCCGATGGGAGTAAACTTTCCCGTTTCTCGAGAAAAGCCTTTGACGTCGAGCTTGATGATGCGCTTTCCCAGGGTGCGAATCCAATCCCCTGTGGCGCCGTATTTCCAATGGTTGCCAATATCGAACTGCATGCCCACCCATGGAGAATTAAAGGCGTCCACATAGCGGGCAAGTTTGGCGGCGGTTTGATTGGGGCCGCCCTGATGGTCGTAAAGGAACTGGTTCCAAACGTTCTCAATGACAATGGCGACTCCCAACTCGGCCGCGAGGGGAAGGGCTTTTCTTATGTTTTTGACCGATCGTTCCCAGATGACCTCTTCCGGCCCATCTTCCCCCTTGCCGGGCACCAGAAGAACGGTGTGGCCACCCACGGCGCTGGTGTCACGCAAAGCCGTCTCGAGGTCCTGCAAAGCCTGGGCCCGGATAGTGGGGTCCGGGCTGGAATGGCGGATTTTCCAATGCGTGCTGCAAACGGTTCCATCCACCGGAATTCCCGATTCCCTTATGGCCCGGCGGGTGGGTTCAACCTCCATGCCGGGTGAATTCATTTCAACCCCCATGAATCCCGCCTCTTTAGCCGCCAAAAACTTGCCCGTCAGGGTTCCCTCCACCTTGATCATCTTGATCTTCAGGGTCTTGTAGAGCCTTCCGGCCAGGGAATGGGAAGTGGTTTTGGCGTAATCCGCGGCCCGGGACAACCCGGGGAGCAATGCAGCGGCCCCCACCGCGGTTGCCCATTGCATAAATCGACGTCGGCTGGATCTGGCAGATTGCATGGAGGTGATTTTCATTTTATGGGCAGGAAGAGCAATCTCAAACATCCTGCATGTCGACTTGACGGTTGTAAGGTTCTGGCATTTTCTGTGGAAATGAAAAATATCACAGTTAGTGTGGGTGATGAGGTTTATCACAGGGCACGGGTGCGTGCTGCGGAATTACGCACCTCGGTATCGGCCATTGTTCGCAAAATATTGGAAGATGTTGCGGCGGAAGAAACGGAGGCGGAGCGCTTGAAGCGCCTGGAGTGCGAGACAATTGATCGGATTCAGGCGAGAGGAGGGAGATTTTCAGCATCGAACCGGCTGAGCCGCGAACGTATTCATGAGCGTAATGCCCTTCGTTGACACCAATGTTTTATTGTATCGTGTAAGCACGGACCCGGACGAGGCCGACAAGCAGGCCATTGCCACCCGGATATTGGAGGCCGACGATTTGTGCGTCTCGGTGCAGGTGTTGCAGGAGTTTTATACCCAGGCCACGCGTTCCTCCCGACCGGACGCCCTCCACCACGATGAAGCCCTTGCCCTTATCGAAAGTTGGAAGCGGTTTTCGATCCAGGAAATAACGGTCCAATTGCTCGATGCCGCACTGATAGCCAAAGAACGATGGCAACTATCCTATTGGGATGCGGCCATTATTGAAGCTGCCCGGTTATCCAAATGTGCCACCGTGCTCTCGGAAGACTTGAATGCAGGTCAAAACTATGGAGGTGTAACGGTGGTAAATCCGTTTATATAACTCAATTCTTTGGTGGAAAGTTAGGCCGACAGAGCAAGGCGGAGAGTTGAGTTTACAGCCTGACCCCGATTGGCGTTCATACAATATTCCTCTACAAACACGCTTAACTAAGCAGCATTCACCACTGACCCCTTATACGACCAACAATTTGAACCCGTACACGGCCAGGACCAACCACGGTCACCGTTTCGCCTGGAAATGGGCTTGGCAGTTTGGGCATCTCGGATATTTCTTGTGCGGTAGGTATGAAGTCGATTTTCCTCTTATTTTTTCTTTTTGCTACGGCGACAGGCTCACTTTTTGCCGATGGACGGCCCAATATGGTATTTCTCTTTGCCGACGACTGGGGCCGTTATGCGAGCGCCTATGAAAAGGTGGAAGGGCCGCAGTCGATCAGCGCTCTCATCGACACTCCTCAATTCGACCGAGTCGCCAATGAAGGAGTCTTATTTACCAACGCCTTTGTTCCCGCTCCATCTTGCACACCCTGCCGCAGTTCGATATTGTCGGGCCGGTATTTTTGGAATACGGAACGCGGAGCCATCCTGCAGGGTGCGGTTTGGGACCCGAATATACCTACTTTCCCCCTGGAGCTGGAAAAAGCAGGCTACCATATCGGATACTCCTACAAGGTTTGGACACCGGGAACTCCTCCCCATGCGCCCTACGGAGCCAAGCGAACCGCTTACCATCAGGGCGGTACCAATTTTAACAATTTTTCCCAATATGTGAGTAGAAAAGCCCCGAGGCTGGGAATTGAAGGCGCCAAGGAGGAATTATACGATGAGGTCAGGACTAATTTTGATGCCTTCATTGCCGACCGGGAAGAGGGACAGCCCTTTTGTTTCTGGTGGGGGCCGACCAATACGCATCGCAAGTGGACCAAGGGGTCGGGCCAGGCTTTATGGGGCCTGGATCCCGATAAATTGAAGGGCAGGTTGCCAAAATTTCTTCCGGACGTCCACGATGTCCGGGAAGACGTAAACGACTACCTGGGCGAATGTCTCGCAGTGGACGCCGGTATCGGCCTGATTTTAAAAAAGTTGGAGGAAATGGGTGAGTTGGATAACACCCTGGTGGTTATAAGTGGGGATCACGGCATTCCCGGCATACCGCGGGGAAAATGTAATCTCTATGATTTGGGTACTGAAGTGACTTTGGCCGCTCGTTGGCCGGGAAAGATCAAGCCGGGTAGGGTAGTGAGCGACTTTATCAACCTGCGCGAACTGGCGCCAACTTTTTTAAAAGCCGGTCAAACGCCTGTTCCCGAAGGCATGGCTGAGCGCGATTTAATGCCGCTCTTTCTGGCTGAAGGGTCGGGTCGGATCGATCCGGCTCGCACCTCTGTGATACTGGGGCGGGAGCGACACGTCGCGGCTGCTCGGGAAGGATTTTTGCCTTATCCCCAGCGGGCCATCCGCACCAGGGACTTTTTGTACATACGCAATTTTGAGCCCGACCGCTGGCCCATGGGAACGCCCGGCGTGGTTCTGGACGATGAATTTTCCGAACTGAAGGCCTTGGAGGAAAACACCTTCATAGGCTTTGGGGATTTGGATGGCAGCCCAACAAAGAGGTGGGTTATCGAGCATCGAAAAGAGCCGGAGAACCGTCCGTTCTATGACTATGCCGTGGCCAAACGCCCTGAAGAAGAGCTCTACGACTTGCGCAATGACCCTGACTATCTGACCAACATGGCCGGTGAAAAAGAATACTTGGAGATTAAAGGGAAACTCAGCCAGGAATTGATGGATACGCTAGTGGCTGAAAACGATCCTCGGGTAGTAGAGAACCCGGTGCGGTTCGAGCGCCCCCCCTATACCGGTCCGTTCATCAAAAATCCATAAAAGGGGAGAAGAACAACCACAGAGGACTCAGAGAACACAGAGGGGGAGGCGCGCCCAGCGGCGCCAAAGAGAAATTAGGCATGAGGAATTGGGGGGAGTGGTGGAGTGATGGAGTGATGGAATGGAGAGAAGATGAATCACGGATTACACGAATGAGCACGGATGCTGACTTTGAGAGGCACGAAGGTTTATCGTGATCGTGATCGAAAGATGTGTAGGAAATAGCCACAAATAACACAAAATTCCCGATTCTCCATCTTTTGTGCCATTGGCGCCTCCGCCCCTCTGGGTCCTCTGTGGTTAACCCATCCAAGAATTCAAATATCCCAAAGGCCAATTCAAAGGAAAAAGTCCGCTGTTTGTGTGAACAAACTAACGGGACATCACCACCAGGCACTGTCCGGATCGGTTGTCATCTGACAGAGACACTGTTCGTATCCAAAATATTGGGAGAAGACTCATTGACCCTTTTGGGAGGTTCAATTAAACTATTTGACCCATGCTGAAAACCATTACATCGTTTCTGACTGGCGCCTTCTTTTTGGGTGTGGTCTCCATCCTTTCCGCTGCTCCCGACCGCTCCGGGGATGGGGTGAATATCATCCCGCAGGAAGGTTACCTGCGCATCGAGATAAACGGAGAGTTGTTTGCAAATTACCATATTATGGGCGACAGGACTGTTTATTTCTATCCCGTGCACGGTCCCGGGGGCTTGCCCGTGACGCGGAATTATCCCATGAAGAAGGTGGATGGAGAGTCACACGATCATCCCCATCACCAATCGCTCTGGTATGCCCACGGGGATGTAAATGGAGTTGATTTCTGGGCCCGGACGGAAAACTTCGGCAGGATAGAGCACGACCGGTTTTTGGAAGTCCGCTCGGGTAGCGAATCCGGCCTCATCCATTCGGCCAACAAGTGGATTTCCAAAGATGGGGATTTGATCTGCCGGGACGAAAGAATCTGTCGGGTTTATAATCGTCCGGATAATGAACGCCTCTTCGATTATGAAATAACCTATATGGCCGGTGATGAACCTTTGGTTTTGGGCGATACCAAGGAAGGCTCCATGGCCATTCGGGTGGCGGGCAGCATGCCCCACAAACCGAAGCATGACACCGGTGGAATTCCTCCCGGACACATAGTGCAAAGCAACGGCTTAAGGGATGGGGACACCTGGGGCAAACGAGCCGCCTGGTGCGATTACTACGGTTTTGTGGAGGGAAAAATTGTGGGCATGGCCATTTTCGATCACCCGGACAATCCGCGACATCCCACCTGGTGGCATGTTCGGGACTACGGGTTGTTTACCGCTAATCCCTTCGGCCTTCACTATTTCGAAGGTCGGCCCCCCGGCAGTGGAAACCTGACCGTTCCCCCCGGAAGGTCTCTCACCTTCAAATACCGCATCTACTTGCATGAAGGAGATGAAAAACAGGCCGATGTGGCGGGCCGGTATGCCGAGTATGCCGCAGAGAATCCCTGAACGGCAAATCTCAGAGAGCCTTTGGGCGTGTCGCCGGAGGAGGCGGACATTCCTCGGGGAAGTAAATTTTGCCCAAGTCCAGGAGAATGGATTCGAGCTGATCGTAGTAATGGTCCTCGGGAGTGGTGGATTTTTGTTTGCGCAGGGCCTCCAGTCTGGCTTCGAGATGGTCGCGGCGCTGCCGCTGTTCCGGGCTCAACTTTCGTTCCAGTTCCGATGGAATGAGCGCGATTTGGTGAGCGCGAAATCCATCGGGGTCCCGATTGTTTTCGGATGCTTTGATGACGCGCGTTCCCCGGAACCAGTCGGGCGGGGTGCCCAGCTTATCTCCATTATCGTCGATCAGGGGATGTTCCGAGGCCAATCGACCCGCTTCCTTGTAAAACGTGTCTACGGCATGATGGGCGCTCAGAAAGGCTTCCAGCAGAGAAGTTTGGCCGTCCCGGTCCATATCCCCGGACGAATTTCCTACAATTTGGGCAAACATCTCCCCAAACCGGGCGTAATTGATTTCCTCCCCGCTACGCGTGGCGGAAATTACGATGCGGTTGGGGCTGCTGATGGCGGGCAGAAAGGGTCCGCTGGCGGAACCGCCGTGAATAAAAATCAAAGTGCGATCCATTTGGGGAAGTCTGCCGGCCAACTCGGAGGCGGAAATGTCGGGTCCCCGCAAGTTTAAATAGCCATCGCGCCCGTTGTAGGTCCCATGCCCGACATAGACAATCCAGGCCGGCATGGCGGCGGTGGTATCCAGATTATCAATCCATTGAAAAACTTTTTCTTTTTCCGCCCCGCGGTCGGCTTCTTCCAGCCCTGTCACAACGATTTTCGCCTCGGCTTTACCACCGGCTTCCTTCCAAGCCTTGGCAGCGTCTTTGAATCCGCTTGCAAAACCGGGTTGTCCGGCCGCGCCCACTATAACCAGGACCTCGTGGCTGGCTGCGCCCCAAAGGCCGCCGGTTGTAACCAGGAGCCAGAACAGCGCGTGCCGACAGGTTCTCACGGCAGCCCTCTCAATCGCCTTACCGCCCATTCTACCAGAAAGCAGGCCAGAATTCCCAGGAAGAGCCAGTTGCGGTGCCACAGGGGACGCGTCCAGGTTTCGGTGACCGGGGCGGGTTGGCGGGAAAGCAGGTCGCTCACCCCGCCCAGATCGGCTGAGCCCAGGACCTGTCCGCCGGTCCGCTGGGCCAGTTCCTCCAGAATAGCCCGATTGGGATCCAGGTACCGAAACTCCTCCCCGGCCGGATCGGTTACCCAGCCGGCCTCGGCCCTACCCACTACTGCTCCGCCCCCATCCGTTACCTCCACCTCGGCCAGGTAAGCTCCCCCGTCCCGTGGCGTAAACGTGGTGGCAAAACGTCCGGGCTCCCCCGATACCGGTTCGACTTGAAATGAAACTTGGGAAAATCCTTTTTCCTCCCTTGCCTCGTCCAGTCGGATCACCCGGTTGATGGTCAGGCGCGCCTGGGCCAGTTCCGCAGGTTGAAAGGAGGCATCCCGGGCTACCACCTCAAGCGCGATTTTTTCACCCATCGACCTGGCTTCCAAACTCACTTGCCGGGGAGTGTCGGTGACCAGCCAGCGCGCCATCTGCCGCCAGAACCGGGCCAGATCTTCCTGGTCCTTTTCTTCCCGCAAACCCCAGCGCCAGATGTCTCCCACGGTGAGGCAGGCCACCCGCCCCGCCCCGAAGGGATGGGCTGCCAGTCCCGGAAACCGCTTTCCCGATCGGTCCTCCACCTCGGCCAGGACACTGGCTCCCGGCTTGATGGAGGGCAACGGATTCAATACCTGGAAGGGTGGCATGGCGTTGAGCCGGGCTCTTTCCTCAGTCTCATGGGAACGGATTCGCATCCAGGGTTCCACCCAACCCTCCCTGGTCAGGCGCCACCTGAGGTCTTCCGAGGGATGAGCCTTTGCCGGGCGATCGATGTGAACGGGCAGAGCGCTGGCCAGAGGCGTGTCGGCATATCCGCCCTCATTCAGGGCGTCGGCGCCACCCAGCAGGATCAATCCGCCGCCGCGCAGAGAGGCAAACTCGCGCAGCAAATCGAGTTGCTTGAAGGTGAAGAACTCGGCCTCCACGTCGTCTAAAATCACCCCTTCATATTTGAACAGGTCCTCCGCTGTTTGGGGAAATCCCCCCCTCAGTTCCTCCTGGTCCCGCGTATGGAGGCGGACCAGCACCGGTTGGTCGTAGCGTTCGGCTTCATCCTCCTCCCCGAATCCCCGAAACAGGGGGTTGCTCGACTCTCCGGCCCGGCCTTTGAACTCGAACTTCGGCTCTCGGCGGGCCACGCGAATCAACCCGACCATGTGCAGTTGGGGATCTTCGGCCAAGGCGCGGTTGAGAAATTTGTATTCCCAGTTGGGCCGCCCGCTGACGTAGAGAATGCGGTATTCGGTTTGCCCCCCGATCCAACATGAACAGACGGCGGTTGTTCAGCTCGGTGGCCTCTCCGGGATCTTCCGCCCCTTCCAACGGCTCGACCGAGGTTTCCAAAAACTGCAGGCCCGACTGCATGGGACGCCATTGGAAAGTGACGGCCTGCGATTTACCGGAAGGTCCCAGAGACAACCGGATCGGGTCGGGCAGTTGGGTATCGAAAGCAGGGTCCTCCAGGGCATCGACGGCGACCTCGACCTGTCGCCTTAAATTCCCGCGCCAGGAGACTTCGGCCTTCAAGGTTACCGGGGCGTCGTCAAAGGAGGTCTGCCTCAGTTCGATGCGGTCGAGGCTCAAGTCGGGAATCCGACCCGGATTACCAATTACCACCGGATAGACCGGGGGAAGACCGGCCAACTCGGGTAGTCCCTCTTCCAGGTCGGTGGCGTTGCCGTCCGTGAGCAGGATGATGCCTGCCAGGGGCAGCCTTTGAAAACGGTCCTGCATACTCTGTAAAGTCTTCCCCAGGTTGCTCCGGTCGCCCCGGAAGTCCAACTGGTTGAAGTTGCTCAAGCGGCCTAAATCGCGGTCAAACCGGTAGGGTCTTACCTGAAAGGCGTCTTCCAGCCGGGCCAGCCAGGAACTGTCCGGTCCGGTCAGCCGGTCCTTCAAATTTTCTCCCCGCGATTGCGATTGCCCCACTTCTTTCAATTGCAGGCCCTGGCTGTTATCGGCCACGATGGCTACGATGTTGGCCCCACGGGTGGGGCGCAGGGAGGTCCAGTGCGGTTCCAGGAGAAAGGTCAGCAACAGCAAAATTCCCAACCACCTCAATGTTAGAGGGATCCAGTTGCCCAGCCCTAAGGGCCGAACCGGTTTCCAGGCCATCCAGGCCAGGGGGAGAAGGACGCAACAGCCGATCAACCCCGCCCACCACCATGGCAAGCCCAGAAATATCAACGACCCGAAGGTTTTCATCAGGAATCATCCCCCAAGGCTTCGTAGTAACGCTTAACCGCTTCCTGATAGGGTGGAGGAACCGGGTCCCGGTCGATCGGTTGCAGGACCTCCGGATCCTTCAGGCGCATCAATTCCTGCTGGACCCAGGATTTCACTTCGCGTATGGGATCGAGCACCGAGGTATCGATACTATCCCATTGCGGCGGAAGGCTGTGCCGCTTGAATTCGGCTCGCATGCGCTCGGCTGCTTCACGGGCCTCGGTAATGCGTTCCCGGGCTTCGGGCTGCTCGATCAATTCCTCCACCGTGCGCAGACGTTCGGACCAAGGCCGAAATTCTCCACCCGTAATGGGGCCGTCCATCCGGGAATTATCGGCAAGGGATCGGATTATGTCTTCCAGGTCTCCCACCCGGTTTCCGCCAGGTCCGCCGGCTCCTCCGCCCAACCGGTCGTCTCCCCCTCTCCTGGCCCCGTCCCCCGGGGGAAGAAGGCCGCCTTGCCCACTGACGGGACCGGGTTGTTGCCCCCCGGCCCGCTGGCCCCCTTGGGCCCGCGAGGACTGTTGCGAATCCCTTGAGCCGCCGGGCTCCCGACCTGTCCCCTGGGCCAATTCGTCTGCCTGCGGCGATTCACCCGGCTGGGCTCGGCCTTCGGTTTCCAAAGACTCCTGTTCCCTGGGACGTTCGTGTTCCAACTGGCGGGACAAGTCATCCAGTTCCTCACTGGCAAACCTCAGGGTGCGGGTCTCGCTGCCCAGGACCGATTCGGCCGCCGCCTCTACTTCCCGCCGCAGGTCGTCAAAGGCCTGTTCCAGGCCGGGTTGCCTCTCCAGGGCGTGGTCGGTAAAGCCCCGCTGGACCAACTCCTGGGCAATCCGCAAATCCTCCTCTGTGCCGCTCTGGTCGCTTCGCCTCAGGAGGTCGTAGAGTCGGCGGTGCAGGTTGGGCTCTCCGATTTCCGAGTCCTCCGTGATCCGGCGCAAATTGTCCATCAAGTCACTCAATCCCTCCAACTGCCCTTCATAGGACTCGCTTATCTCCGCTCGTTCGGGGGTAAGGTCCAAGCGATGGGCTCCTTCCCGGCTGAGGTGGTCCAACGCTTCAGTGATCTTTTTCTGGTTCTCGGCCAACTCCCGAGCCGCATCGCGCGCTCGGCGCAATTGCTCGATGAACCGGCTCGAGGTATCCTGCCGGAAATCCTCCTTCAAATCCTGCAGGTTTTCGTTGGCCCGGGCGCCGGATGCCAGGGCCTGGGAAACTTTGCCTTCATCGAGGGATTGGCCCAGTTGTCTCATCTCACGGCGGGTTTCGTCCAACTGCCGCCGCGCCTCCCGCGTTTCCCGATCGGAATCCATTCTTTCCATACGCTGACGGACTTCGTCGACCTGGGTGAGTAATCTCCGGTTCTCTTCTTCCAGGCGTTTCAATTCGCGGCGAATGCGTTGCTCCTCCTCCTCGTCTTTAGCCGAGGTCAGAGCCGTCTGCAATTCCTTGAGCCTTTCGTTCATTTGTTGCTGGCGGCGGGCCAGTTCGCTGAGCTTTCCCAGGACTTCCAACTGATTGCGTTCCTCCGGGGTGGTAAGCGGTTGTGCCTGGGACTCGGTTTCGTATCGGTTTTCCTCCTCGTTGAAATCGATCTGGTTCAGTTGGCGCTGATTGAGACGGTTTCCGCTACCGCCTCCACTCCGTTGGTTCCCTTGCCGAACCACGTTGAATTCTCTGGGTTGCAGACTCAGGAGAGCTTGGTAGGCGCCCTGGGCAGCCAGCCAGGCTTCCTGCAAAGGGGCCTCGGAATGTTCCGCGTTGGCCTCGGATAACTTGTCCGCTGCCCTCTCCATAAAGCCGCTGGCCCGCTGGGCTGCCTTTATCCAGTCATCCCGACGCATTTCCAATAGAGCCGCTTGCAGTTGCGACCGAATTTCTCGCTGGGATTGGGCCAGGACGGCGGAATCCTCCCGGAAGCTGGAATCGCTTTCCCCCCGTTGCAGGAGCTTCCAGGTGGCAATGGCAATTTGTCTTTGTCGTTCCAGGAGCTCGCCCTCTCGCTGACCGCCCATGCCTTCCATGCTGCCCCCGCCGCTTTCACCCTGGCGAAAAATTTCTTCCAGGGCACGTACTTCGGCGAAATACAAATCACTCGTGGTGCGACGGGGTTTCCCATCGGAGCCGTAATCATCGGCGAAGGCAAACCAAGTGACCAATTCATCCGGTTCAACGCCTTTTTCTTCCAGCGCCACGGTGTGGCGGAAATCTGCATCCAGGGTGGCTGAATCGTCTTTTTTCAGGGGGGTGTATACCGGGTTATTAGCCCCTACCGCCAGGGCTACACCGTAATTGATCAGCCCGAAATCGTCTTTGGCTTCCGCTTCCAAGGTCAATTCTTCGATGGGCGATACCCGTTGGTCTCCCTTGGGAAAATTGACCTTTAATTTGGGGCGCTTGTTGGGCAGCGCTTCGATGCTGATATCGGGTGGATAAGCGTTATTGCGTCCGGCTTCGTCTTTCAGGTGAAGGTGATAGTGCCTGGATTCCACTAACGTAAACGACGTGGTGAAACGAGTCCCCTGCGGGTTGGCGCGTTCCAGCTCGATGTAGTCGGCTGTCTTGTCCACCAGCAGGGCCTGGGCCACGGGCTTGTTGACCAGGAAGGTGTAATCGAGCCGGGTGCCTTCCACCGCGCTGACCCGGCGGGTATCCTCGATCCGCCGGTCGGTCAGCCCGGTGTAATCGGGATAGTCCAGATATGCGTCCGCCCGCTTCAACATGGGCAGGTCGTAGACGGACAGGGTGTAGGATTCGGTTTGTCCCTCCTCGAACGTGACGGAGTAGAGCGTATCTTCATTCACCGCGGGCAAGGTATGGGCGAAGACGGGATCGGACAGGCTGCGGGCCATGGGAATAGATTTTCCTTCCCCGGATGGGGTCCGGGTTTGCAGGGTGGCCGACTTTGGCAGATGGCCCATGAACCTCGCTGCCACCACCACCGCGCTACCGCGTTGCAGTTCCACGTCGCCCGGGGTTACCTCGACCAATGAGGCCATGGCCGGAATGGAGAGAGGCGCCCCGCCCGACCACCCCGGCCAGCCTTTGCTATGGTAGACCAATCCGGCCAATGCCATGGCCCCGAGCAGGGAAGCTACATAACCCAGTTGAAGCAGGATATGGGATCGCTTCCCCGTGTCTTCCCAGTATTGGAACAGGGAATTGTGCAGGGCCTCCTCAATAACCTTTTCTTGCAGGAAGTTGTATTTTCCGTCTTTGGGCCGCTGTTCCAAAGCGGTGGTCAGAACTTTGTCCAGTTCGGGAAAATTTTCCTCCACCCGCTTTCCCGTTTCCCGGTAGTCGAGCGGGGTGCGCCGGCTTTCCAGGAGGTTCAGGATAAGGGTGGCGAGCACCACAAAACAGGCCGTTGGAAAGGCGTAGGGTTCGAATTCCGCAACCACCCAGCGAAGGCCGATGCAGAGGCCGATCAGAACCGAAGCGATGCCCCAGCGCCTGATTTTGCCGCGGAACAAATGGTTGTGGCGCTGGCGTTGAGCGGCCTGGAGCAGCTCCTTTTCCAGGCGTGGATCAATGCCTGGCTCCTCGTTTGGCTTTGATAGAGTCATACCGGAACCTCCGTTCCTTCCCTTTTGGAAATCAAAATGGCAACCAGGCTTTCCGCGGCCAATGTCAGGGCCGCAATGAGCAGGAACCAACGCCATACTTTCTGCTGACTTTCCAACTCGGCCGCGGTGCGGAATCGAATAACTTCCTCCTTGGATTGCTCGGATGCCAGGGATTCCCGTGGATTGAGTGGCGCCCCCAGGTTTTCCCAGGCAGCCTGGGGCAAGGGTTCCAGAAAGCTTTCCTGCGGGGGCAAATTCACCGCCACCCAATGGCTGGAATCGCCCTCGCTCATCCCATAAATTCCGGGTCTCCGGGGTGGGGAAGGTTCATGTGTGTTGGAACCGAGGCGTCGCCAAGTGACGGTTTTGCCGCGGGAAAGCCGGTTGGCCTCGCCCACTTGAATCATGGAGGGGCGTTTGGGTCCTCCCAGAGCTTGTTCCATCAACCGTTGCAGCCAGGGAACGAATTTGGAAGACAACACCCATTGGCTGGCCTGCGGGGTCCACTCCCCGCTCCAGAGGTAGAGCCGCCCTTTACCCACTGGTATTTCCACCAACGCCGCCGTTTCGTCATCGAATTGGGCCAACACTCGGGCGCGGGAATTTTCCGGGACTTGAATGGATGGAGTGTCCCAGAAGCGTATGTTGCTGAAATTACTGTAACGGGGATCGGCGAAGATATTGAAGAGTTCGTGCTGAAAGTCGATCTCTCCGAGCAGGGCATAGTCGCGGGCAGGGAGGTTCAACTTCCAGCCGGTTTCCCCGATCAGGCCCTGGATGAAGGGCAGTTGGTCGGAGTCGGCCAGGAGGTAGAGACCAATGCCGCCCTCGGAAAGGAAAGCCTCCAAAGCGGGGCGTTGTCCGGGTAGGGGATCGCCTTCCAAAATTACGAGATCGGCGGGCTTCGGGTCCAATGATTCCGACACGTCTTCCACTTTCAGGAGGGGGTCTTCCCATCCCGCGGTGGCGCGTTCGAGGTAGAAACGGGATTGCCCGGGATCGTCCGCTGCTGCCGAACCGATATAGTGGATGGTGGCTTGGCGAACCCGTTTGGGGGCGATCCAGAACTGGTCGTCATAGGCGTGAGGATCCCCCCGAATGGTCAGTTTGACCGGCCTGGACGGCGTTGCCGCAAACGGATACAGCGCCACCCGTTTACTTCCGCCGGGCAAATAGACCGATTGTTCGTCGCCCATGGGCATGCCGTTTTCGGCGTCAAAGGCTTGCAGGGTCACCGATTGACCTTCTCCGCTCCCGATGAGTTGAAGCCGGGCGCTGATCCCGGCATTGGCTGTTTTCAGCCAACCCAGCCATTGCACACCGACGTTGCCTGGTTCCATTCCCCCGACGGATTCGAGGCGAACCACGCAACCAACCGGCCAGTCATAGCCGGCCAGTCCGGACAGGCGGGCCCCTCCACCAAAGTCGGAAACCATCACAATCGATTTATCGGCATTCTCACCGGAAAATTCAGACATTTGATCCAGCTCGACCAGGGCCGCTTCCATGCCCTGATCCAGGTAGGTGGGCCCCCAACCGGGTTCACGCTCCCGCATAATATTCCGGGCCAGGGCCAGTCTTTGGGGGACCGGGGTTTTTGCCCATAATTCGTGGGACAGGAGGTGTGAAACGGTGTTGGATACGGCAAGCAGGCTCAGTTGATCATCCGATGAATGGCCTTCCAGTTGTTCCATCAACCGCGTTTGCGCCCGCTCCCATACCCCGGTCTGCCGCATGCTGCCGCTTTCGTCCAGGAGGACAACGGTTTGCCTGAGCTTGCCCTCTCGGGCCGGGACGGGTAGCTCATGTTTGAAGAAGGGTCGGGCAAAACCGAAAGCGAGCAAGGCGATGATGAGGCAGCGCAGGAAAAGGAGGAAGGGGTGTTGCAGGGACCTTCGTTTTTGCAACCGGGGCTGGGAGGCCCGGAGAAACTGGGTGGCGCTGAAACGAACCCTGTTGCGGGTCGCCCGCCGAATGAGGTGAAAAATCAGGGGTCCGGCGATAAGGGCCGCCCCCAAAAGAAACAAAGGCGCCAAAAAACTCATCCCCTTTCCCTTCCATTAACACGCCTCAAGGCGCCGGCTTTGGCCCCGCGTCGAATCATTTCGAGGAGCACGAAATCCAGGGGTTTGTCCGTTGGAGCGATGTCGTGGACGATTCCGAGTTGGTTCATGACGTTCCGGACAGTCTTTTGGTGTCGACCGAATTCATCCAAATACCCTTTCCGGGCCGCGTCCGGATCGATGTAGAGGCGTTGACCCGTTTCCAGGTCTTCCCAGTGCGCGGCCCGGCCAAAATCCAGGGTCCTTTCCGCCGGATCCAGAATTTGCAGGGCTCGCACGTCGTGGCGCATTGCAGCCAGGTGGGCCAGTTGCTTTTGCCAGGATTCGGGATCGGATAAAAAATCGGATACGATGACGACGAGGCTGCGTTTTCGGCAGATCCGGATCACTTCTTCCAGGGCATGACCGAGATGGGTGGCGTTTCCGGTCGGCTTTTTTCCCAGCATGGATAGCAGCGACCGGAATTGTCCCTTGCGCCAGCGCGGAGGAAGATAGTCGTGCAGGCGGTTATCGAATAAGGCCAGCCCGACCACGTCCCTCTGGTGAAATAGAAAGTATCCCAGGGTAGCGACCAAGGTGCCGGCGTAGTCGGATTTGCTGTAGGGGAGTGAACCGAAGGACATGGACCGGCTCGTATCCAAGAGGATAAGACAGCGCAAATTCGTTTCGTCCTTGAATTTCTTGATGTATTCCCGATCCGTGCGGGCCAGGACCCTCCAGTCCAAATAGCGCAGGTCATCCCCGGGGCTGTATTGCCGGTATTCGGTGAATTCGACGGAAAAACCTTCCAATGGACTGCGGTGGAGCCCGGACCACAATCCCTCGACCACGACTCGGGCCCGCAATTCCAGATCCCGGATGGCCAACAGGGTCTTTGGATCGATGCCGGTTGCTATCACGGCTTGACCCCTTCCAATAGGCGTTGAATTACGTGTTCCACGGTAGCGCCTTCCGCTTCGGCCCGGTAGTTCAGGAGGATGCGGTGCCTGAAGACGGGCGGGGCCAATTGACGAATGTCCTGGTGGGTCACGTGGGCGCGGCCGTTCCAGAGGGCCAGGGCCTTGGCCCCGAGGACCAATGCCTGGGCCGCGCGGGTGCCGGCTCCCCAATTTATCCACTCCTCGACAAATTCGGGGGCGCCCTCGTTGCCCGGTCGGGAAGCGGCGGTGAGCCTTACGGCGTAGCGGACGACTTCCTCGGCTACCGGCACCTGGCTGACCAGGTGTTGAAAGGCCATGACGTCCTCGCTGGAAAATACCGGGACGATCGGTTGGGAAAGCCTGGCCGTAGTCTGCTGTACAACGGTGGTCTCATCGTCCTCCGGCAGGTAATCGATCAGGACGTTGAAGAGGAATCGATCCAGTTGCGCTTCGGGCAAAGGGTAGGTTCCCTCCATTTCCAATGGATTCTGTGTGGCCAGCACAAAAAACGGCTCGGTAAGGAGGTGCCGTTCCCCGGCCGCGGTGACTTGGTGTTCCTGCATGGCTTCGAGCAGAGCTGCCTGGGTCTTGGGCGGCGTGCGGTTGATTTCGTCGGCCAGGATGATGTTGGCGAAGACGGGGCCTTTTACGAAAGTGAGGGTCCGGCCCTCCGGGGTTTCAGTCAGGATTTCGGTTCCCGTAATATCCGCCGGCATTAGATCGGGAGTGAATTGGATGCGCTGGAATTTCAGTCGAAAGATCTGCGCCACCGATTTTACCAGAAGCGTTTTGGCCAGCCCTGGAGCTCCGGTGATGAGGCAGTGCCCGCCGCAAATCAAGGCGAGCAGGATCTGGTCGACCACGGCGTGTTGGCCGATGATCACCTTGCCCAGCTCCCGCTTTACTGTTTCACGACCCTCCTGAAGAAGTTGGAAGGTTGCGGATTCCCGTTCAGTCGTGGAGATTTCAGTTGGATGGGACATAAATCAGGAGACCCTGCCTTTTCAGTGGGTCATGGCATAAAAAATGATATTGATACCCATGGGGTAGGCCCTCTTCTCGGCGAATTCCCTGAAGTAGTATTCGGACTCGCCTTCCCGTTCCCAGCCGTCCCCCAAGTCGGTATTTTGACAAATGATGACCATCATGCGCCCCTCGTCGTCGAAGATGCCGCGGAAATGAACCGTTCTGGCGTCCTCCCGCTCCCAGGTTATACCGGTTCCGCGGTAGTTGATGGCGTGGTTGATATTGGGAATCTGTGGTTTTTCCTTCAGTTCGAAGACGATGTGGAAAATAGGGTGTTCGATGGGAAGATCGACCGGCTCCCGGTCCGGAAACACGCGTTTCAGTTCGTAGTATAAATTGTTCCATTCGTATTCACCCCAGAAGTCGTCGAACATGGCAAAACCGCCGTTCAACAGGTAAGCCCGAAAAGCCGCCGCCTCCTCTTCGCCAAAACTCAAGCGGCCGGGTTCGACGAAATAAAGGAAGGGATAATGGTGCAGGTCCTCCTGGGTCAGGTTGACCACTACCGGATCGGGATTGACCTTCATGCTCGTCATTTGCTGCAGCCGAAAGGCCAAATTCAGTTCCGCATCGGGGTAATCGGTAGCCCAAATGCCACCCCTTCGGCCCCAACCCCCTCTTCTGCCACCCCAGGATCGGCCTCCATAGGAAGTGTACTGCACGCGGGCAAAGGTAAAGACATCGTGTTTGAACTTGGGATCGACCTCCCAATCCGGAACTCCGTAGCGATCGTAGCTGACGCGTTGCGCCGGAACCAAGGAAATGGAAAGAGCGGTCAGGATACCGAAAAATGCGGCCAAGCAGACGCCCTTGAGCGATGCCATGGCGTGTAACAAATGGATAACCCGGTTTCTCAAGGTGTTGTGGGGTGGGGGAAAGGTTCCGTTGCCTCGGACCCGATCAGGGTGAATAACAGCTCGTAGGCGGCGCGGTAGCGGGGAGCTTCTTCCAGAGCCATGAGGGCTTGGCGATGGGCTCCCTCGTCCCCGATCAGCGCCATTTGCCGGGCCAACCGATAGTGGATGTTTGCCATGTCGGATGGATCCAATTGAAGGAGGACCTTGCCCGAAACGATAGCTCCTTCAGGTTGTTTGAGGGCTCGGTCGGCCCGGAATAGGGCCCGCCAGGGGGATTGAGCCAGCGGGTCGATAGCCAACCAGGCTTCGCTCCAGGATTTGACCGCAACCCAATCCTCCCGTTCCGTCGCTATTTCGAGGAGGCGAACTACCGCTTGCAGGCGGCTCCCTTCGGTCTGGGCCATGGTCTCCCAGGTTTCATATTCCCGTTCGGTCAGGCCGAGTTTGCCGTAAGCTTGGGCCAACAGGCCGTGGGCGTTTTCCTCCCCGGGGATGTATCCGGCCCCCTCTACCAGCGCCTCCAATCGATCTCGGGCCAAATCCCATTTTCTCTCTTTTACCAGTTGGCGTGCGGTTTGGAGGACAAAATGGTAGTTGTCTTCCCGATCTATTTGGACCAGGGCCCGTTCCAGCGCGTTATTGGGAGTGGACAAATCATAATCGCCACCGAGTTTGAGCGCCTGTTCCCGCGCCCAATTGGCAAAGTCCCGATTGAGGACTTCCATGGGGTCGAGGTGTTGGCTCAAGGCTTCGTTGGGGTCCAGTCCATCCCCCAGGGCCAGAAGAACGTCTCGCAGGGCCCGCATCCCGTATCTTTCCGAGAAGAATTTTACCACCAGGTAGGACTGGAAATAGGCGAACTGTAGGTCCTCATCGTTCTCGGCCAGAAGGAATGCCTCGCTCATTTCGCTGATGGGCAGCATTCTGCGGTCGAGGATGCGGTTGCGATAGGGAATGGTCATGCGGCGTCCCCAACTGGGATTTTCTTCCATTTCCTGGAAAACGGAAATGCCTTCGCTGAGCCATCGGGGGATGCGGTTGCGGGTCATTTTCAAGGTAATGGTGTGGCAGAATTCGTGCCACAGGACCGATTCCCAATTGGCTTGCCGGGTAGACGGACTGTTTATGGTGATTACAGGTCCGAAACAGACCCCCAGAAAACCCGGAATGCCCGGCATGCCGAAGGTGCGCACGGCAAAATCCCCCGAGTTGGGGTAGATTTCCACGATGGTTTTGCCATCCAGGGCGGTGTCGTAAAGCTCGGTCAGTTGGGCGTGAGCCCGTTCCAGCAAGGCCAGGGCCCGGCGGCCGTATATGGGCGCTTCCCTTTCGCTCAAACGAAGGTGAAAATTGTCTGACTCCAGGGTGGTGAACTGGTCGAGTTTGTCCGCCAACGTGACCAGATTATAAGCCTCCACGTTGTAGGGATCGTGCTGGTGGGCGTGGGAAGCCAGTTCCCAACCTTCATCCTCGGAAGCGATCCCGAGGCGCAGGAGATCCTGAGAGAGCTGGATGCTGGCAGGGTGATAGGCGGGGTCAAAGGCCAAAGCGCGTCGCTGGGCCTCGGCCCCCTCCGCAAACCGGTATTTCTGGGAAAGCTTGCGACCTATGGTGTGGTCCACTTCCGGGTTGTCCCGCCAACCGGACAGAGCCGTGGACCGGTGAAGGTCACCGGAAAGAGGGTCGTTTTGCAGGTAGGCGATCACCGCCTTCAAAGCCAGGGCCTTGGGATGGAGCGGATTGATGGACAAGATCCGGTCAAGGCGTTGCCCGGCCTCGGCGTAGGATTCGGCATCGATCAGGTGCTCGGCCTGAAGCAGAAGACTGGGTTGGTGGCGGGGATTGAGCCCCAGGGCGTGTTCCGAATAGCGAACCAGTTGCGAGCGGTCCCCGTTGAGAAAGGAACGGGCCAGGCCGTGCCAAAGATCCGGATCGGTCGGATGTTTTTCCAGGCCTTGTTGAAAGGTCTTGGAAGCGAGTTGGAAGTCGTATTTTTTCAGCGCCAACCGGCCCGAAGCGAGAAAAGCTCGCGCCGGCGGCTCTTCCTCCTCCCTGGAGGGTTTGAAAAAGTTTTCCAATACTATTTTAGGGTCCACCCCAAGGAGCAGGGCGGCTTCCCCCAGGTCGACCAGGTCATTTGGGGACCGAACCCGATAGGCCCACATGGGAAAATAGGTGCTCAGGGCGTCGTGGTGTTCCTCCACTTTGTCCGCCAAGTTGTTGTAACGGGCCGCCTCGAGGGCCGCCATGCGGAGCCGGATGCTGTAGGAGCGGCGGTTGAGCCCCTCTTCGGCCGTCCGGTAGGCCTCAACGTACTGCCCCTGGGTCATGTGCAATTCGACCGCCAGGCTCCACCAGGCGTCGTTCCAGGGATTTTCTTCCGTTCCCGTCAACACTTTGGGTAGGAGGCTCTGGTAATTTCCCTTTTGATATTCGACCACCGCATCCCCGAAAGTGATCGCTTCCCGCTCCTCCTGTGCCCGGACCTCTATCATCCCCGCCACTGCTCCCAATAGGAAGATCCATGCTGGCTTGAATTTACGACGTATGGGGGAAGCTGGCACGCAGCAACGGTCCGATTTTTGTCGCCGAATCGCAAGGCAAATAACAACCAACTCAAGCTACCGATTTCGGAGTTTCATCTGTAGGAACGGCTTTACGCCGCGATCCTCCGGGAGATTTCAACCATAGGGATATCCTCTTCCGTGCTCATTCGTGAAATCCATGGAGTCTCCCCCAAATTTCCCGTTTGCCAAGATTGGGGGAGGAGCCCAAGATCCCCGGCACAAATCACTAATTTCCATCCCCTGAACAATTATGAAAATTCAGAACACGTTGATTCTCCTGGCCGGTTTGCTTGTTTCATCCTCCCTGGTCGCGGTTGATCTACCCCGCACCCCGTCCCCCGAAGGGGCCAAAGTTTATTTCATCTGGCCCAAGGATGGGAAAACCGTGAACCAGGAATTTACCGTAAAATTCGGCCTCTCCGGCATGGGAATCGCCCCCGCCGGAATCGATTTTCCCAATACCGGACATCATCACCTGCTCATCAATGTGGATGAAATGCCCGACTTCGGGCTGCCCCTTCCCGCTACCGAAAACATCGTCCATTTTGGCCTCGGGCAGACCGAAACAACCCTGACCCTGCCTCCCGGCCAACACACTTTGCAGTTGTTATTTGCCGACAAGATCCACCTCCCCCACGACCCGGTAGTTATTTCCGAAAAGATAACCATAACGGTCAAATAGGGAAGGGGAGTATTTGGTCCCACGGTTTGGGTCCCGACCCGGATGAAGATTCTCGGCCTTTCATTCTGGAAGGAGCTTGGGAAAGGCTTCATAGCCGTATTATGCCGGTTTCCCTTGGCCGTCCTCAGTGCGTTTGTTTGCGCCTCAACCGCCAGTATTCTTCTTGAACCGGAAATCCAGGAGAATGTCGCCGCCTTCTCGCGCTTGATAAAATTGGCCTTTGCCTCCGGTTTGGGTATTTCGACTTTCATCCTGACGGGCCTGATAGCGGAGAATGTCGGGGGCAAGTTTTCCATCAGGGGGCTGCTCGTTTCGGCGGCGGGATTGTTCTTCGTATTGGGGTTTGGCCTGTTGATACCGATCGATGATCAGGGAAGAGTGCTGGATGCATTCTGGATTCGGCTGCTGATGGTGGGAGGAATCACACACCTGGGAATCGCCGTCTGCCCCTATCTGAGACTGATCAAAACGGACTCCGCTCTGTGGGAATACAACAAGTTGTTGCTCATCCGGTTCCTTTTATCAGCATTTTGCAGCGGGGTGTTTTTCGTAGGAGTAGCCCTGGCCCTGGTCAGCATCGATGAGCTTTTTGGGGTAGACATCGAGGATGAAAATTACGCGCGCATATGGTTCTTCTGCGCTTTTGTTTTCACCACCTGTTTGTTTCTCGGTGGAGTGTCGACGAAGGAAGAACGTCTCCAACTGGTCGCCGAATATCCCAAGTGGCTTCACTTTTTCTGTAAATTTATCCTGCTTCCCCTGGGCGTTCTTTATTTTGGGATTTTGTATGCCTATGCCATCAAGATTGTGGTGACCTGGTCCTGGCCGGACGGCATGGTGGGGATACCGGTGTTCATTCTGGCCGCGGTCGGAGGATTAACCGGTCTGCTCATTTGGCCGTTAACCCGATTGGAACCGGTTTCCAAGTGGGCCAAGTCGTTTTGGCGGCTTTATTTTCCCCTGATTCTTCCCTTGGGAATTCTCCTGTTGTTGGCGCTGCAACGAAGGATTGGAGATTATGGATTTACCGAAATTCGCTATCTCGGATTGGTATTGTGCTGCTGGTTATTGGCCATTGCCGTCTATTACACCGTAAAACCCGGCGGTTCCTTCCGCGTAATTCCATGGAGTCTGATTGCATTTCTTTTTGTTTGCTCGTGGGGGCCTCTCAGTCCGAGCCAAGTGGCCTTAAAAAGCCAATGGAAGCGATTGAACGTTCTACTGGAGCAAGAAGGTCTTCTGGTCGACGGCGCCTTGACTCCCAATCCGCACCAAGTGGACGATTCCATATACCGGGATCTGAATTCTGTAGTACAATATTTACACGGGAGCTATGGAGGTAAGCCCTTCGCGCCTTTGATCGAGAATGTCGATCCCTCAGTTCGCACTGATAGCCAAGGGCGGGATTGGTTGGAGGAACCTTCCTATTCCTTTGCCCAGGCCATCATGGATTATACGGGTCTCGTTTCAGACGGGGGCTCAGGATACACTTCCTTTGAGGTGCGATCCAACCGGGCCAAACCCGTTCCTATCGGCGATGTTTACGATCTGTGCATCCTTAACATTCAATATGGATTTGGTCGTTATGAAACTATTTCGCTAGATGGAACTGATGTCCAGTTGGGTAGTGATTTTGATTCTTCCGACTTGGTGGTTCGAAGTAGCGCCGATGAAGAATTGGCCAGACTGGATTTCATAGGCTGGATCAAAAGCCATGATTTATTGAATTTGCCGGATAACCAGGGCGCGGATCAGGTTCTCGATCCGGATGACCTTACTTTTGAAATAGACCTCGGTGATCTGGGATCGGTTACCATAATGGCAATGTCCTGGCGCATCGAACGGCGGAATGGGGATTGGTCGCTGCAGGATGGTGAGTTCTGGGTGCTGGTTCCGGCGGAATAGAGCGCGGGCTGGGAGACTTCCAAAACATTCCATTACTCTAATTTTTGTCTGAACAACCAGTCCCATACATTGGGAGTAGGGTCGCAAAGGCCGCTGCTCGTGTGAGTGATGTGACCGTTTTCCGAGTCATCGCCCTGGTAGTAAAATGCGTAATTGCCGGCATTGTGTTTCACGTTTTCAAGCTCGGTGAACTTGAGATTGCCACCTGCTACTTTCATAGCGGCAAAAATGTCGCGCGTGTAGTCTACGGATACGGTCGGATCGATGTCGCCGTGGAAGGTCCAGACGGGAACATGCTTAAAGCGCGTTACATCTTTCCAGGGTAAGATCCCCCCGGCGCTGGGAATGGCAGCGGCAAATTTATCCGGTTCAGCCCAAATGGCGTTCCAGGAGCCAAATCCGCCCATTGAGTGGCCCATGACGTAAAACCGCTTTGTATCGATACTGTAATTCCGCGCGATTTCATCCACGAGCAGGAAAGCCATGGTCAGGCTGCCTGTGGAAACCCTGTCGGTTGAATACCTGCCGGTGTTGAAGCGGGCCTGCCAGGCTGGAGAAAAAGCTTCGATTTGTTCCGGCGTCAGTTCGGGGATCCTCTCGTTGAAGATAGACCAGGAATCCCAGGATTGCGGAGCGACGACGACACAGGGATATTTTTTGCGCCAATTCTCATCGACGAAAACGGCAGTCCAATTGCGCATTTGCGATTCATTATCATCGCCAATACCAGCCCGGCCATGCAGGTTAAGGATGAGGGGGTACTTTTTCCCGGGATTATAATTTTCGGGTAGCAAAAACCGGTAGGGCATGCCCTGAAAATTCAGAGCCTCATAAGCAATGAGGATTTCAGGTTCAATCCCTGCACCCCTGTTGCGGGTTTGGTTTTGAGCATCGAGCAGGGGAGTTCCCAGGGCCAGGAAGGCAATCAGATGTGGTAGTAATTTCATGATAGGAGGATTTATTTTCGATAATAACTTCTTCAGGGTCGACTTTTTACTTTTTTGAGATGGATCCAGTAGGAAAAATCAGTTCCACCTTACATGATTGATCCGTGGGCAGTCTCCGTGGTGATTCCCACCTACAACCGAAGGGGGAGACTCGGACGGTGCATTGAATCGGTTACGGGCCAGACGAAACCGCCCGAGGCCGTTCTGGTGGTGGATGATGGATCGACCGATGGAACGGCCGATTGGGTGAGAAGAACCTATCCTCGGGTGATGGTCATCGAGCAAAGGCACGCTGGGGTGAGCGCTGCTCGGAACAGGGGCATGGAAAACGCGGCCACGGATTGGATCGCGTTTCTGGATTCGGACGATCGCTGGATGCCTGACAAGCTTGAAAAGCAAATGCGCGTCCTTGCCCTGAATTCCGGTTATCGCCTATGCCACACGGAGGAGCGTTGGATATACCGGGGAAAGGAAAGGCCGGTGGCTGGTCCGTATCGAAAGAGGGGAGGATGGATATTCCGGAACTGTCTATCCGTTTGCGCCATTTCTCCATCTACCGTTGTAGTGCACCGAACGGTCTTTGCAGAGGTGGGAATTTTCGATGAATCGTTACCGGCCTGTGAGGATTATGACCTGTGGTTGCGGATTACCTCGCGAATGCCTGTCCTGTTGGTAGACGAACCGCTGATTGAAAAACATGGCGGGCATCGAGATCAACTATCGGCATCCTGGGGACTGGATAGATACCGCATCAGAGCATTAGAGAAGATTCTGAGGGATGAGGGATTGGGCCATGATCAGCGTCTGTTGGCCGAGGAAAAGCTGAAGGAGAAGTGTCTGGTGTTTGCCCGGGGATTGGAAAAACATGGGAAGATTGCCCTGGCGCGGTATTTCCGCACGCTCCCCAGGCATTTGGGAACATCGGCCATTCCCAAATGACCCCATTCCCACCGCGCCTCAGGTTTGCTCGAAATATTTTCGGGTGACCTTGAACACCATCGGCGCCAGGAACAGCAGGCCGACCAGATTGGGCACGGCCATCAAGCCGTTGAGGGTGTCGGAAAGGTTCCATACCAAGGCCACTTTCACATTGGCGAAGACAAACGCCGCCAGCACCCAAAGCGCGCGGTAGAAAATCAGGCTGTTTTCGCTGAACAAATACTGCCAGCACCGCTCGCCGTAGTAGGACCACCCGATTATGGTGGTAAATGCAAAGATCACCAAGGCGACGGTTACGATGTATTGGCCCCCCGCCAGGGTATTTTGAAAAGCGGTGGAAGTGAGCACTACGCCGGTCAGACCCACGCCGCTTTCGTCCGTCATGGTCCAGGCTCCGGAGGTGAGGATCACGAGCGAGGTAATCGTGCAAACGACGAGGGTGTCGATAAAAGTTCCGAGCATGGCTATGACGCCCTGACGAACGGGGTTGTCGGTCTTGGCTGCCGCGTGTGCGATTGCGGCCGATCCCAGGCCGGACTCGTTGGAAAATACCCCCCGGGCCACTCCGAAGCGGATAGCTGCGGCCACTGCGGCTCCGGCAAAGCCCCCCGTGGCCGCAGCCGGGGTAAAGGCATGGGTGAAGATCAGGCTTATGGCGGCGGGCACTTCTGCGATGTTGATCACGATGATGAGCAGGGCGGCGCCCAGATAGAGAACGATCATGGCTGGCACCAGCTTGCCTGCGATTTCGCTGATCCGTCGAATGCCGCCTATGACCACAACCGCCACCAGTATAGCGACGAGCCCGCCCGTCACCCAGACCGGGATGCCGAAGCTGTCCACCAGCGTGGCCGCCATCGAATTGACCTGCACTGCGTTGCCGATTCCGAAAGCCGCCGCCGCCCCGAATATGGCGAAGGCCAGGCCCAGCCATTTGCCCAGGGCGGGGGCAAACCTGCCCACACCGTTGCGAAGGTAGTACATGGGCCCTCCCACGTACTTGTTCGATTTATCCACTTCGCGATAGGAAACGGCGCACACCGCCTCGGCGTACTTCGTGGCCATGCCGAACAGCGCGATCAGCCACATGTAGAATATCGCCCCGGGACCACCCAAGGCAATGGCCGTGGCCACCCCGGCGATATTCCCAGTCCCGACCGTGGCCGATAGAGCCGTCATCAGGGCATTGAAGGGTTTGATTTCGCCTTCCCCCTCGGTGTCGCTTTTGTCGAAGAGCAGCCGGAATCCGTACCCGACCTTGCGCCACGGCATGAAGCCGAGCCCGAGGGTCAGGAGTACTCCCGTTACCCCCAGCATGCCGAGCATGGGCGGGCCCCAGACAAAGCCGTTGATCGAATCAATGATTGTATTCAGCCGGTCCATCGTATCCTTCCCGTTGGGCAGGGCGATTTCACTTCATCCAGGGATATGACATTTCATGCAAGGTATTTGCCGTAGAATTTACCGGACCTTCTCTGTAAGTCCAGCCTCCATCGCCTTTCCGGGTTCCTTTGTGGAAATCGAAATCGAGGGGCCCTCGTTCCAAAATGTTTACATTCTGCCGGATTCGGTTTTGCAGGAGCGCGACACCGTCTGGGTCGTAATGGACGGCGCCTTGTCTTCGATTTCCCCGCATGCAATTGGGCGAACAGATGAAGGATTGGTAGTTGTGGCATTCGACGCCGGGGAGGGAATTGTAGTCGGCTCCTTGCCGGGAGCGAGAGAAGGATTGGAGGTCGACCTTGCCGCGTCTCAGTTGTAGTTGGCCCGGCCCGGCCCGGCCCCGTCGCGAGATTAGCGGGAATATTATTTCCGGGCTCCTTGAAAGCTACCCCGGTTTAGTCATTGAGCTGGATGGCAGCGCCCGCGAAGAGAGATCCATGTTGAAGACCCTGAGTCTTCTCTTTCCCCTGGTGTTGATCGCAATCTACGTTCTTACCGCAGCCTTCCTGCGCAGTTACTGGAAGCCCTTGATCGCCGTCTTGGGAATTCCGGTGGCATTTGCCGGTGGTGTCATCAGTCACTGGATACTGGGGTGGGATTTTGGATTCATGTCTCTCTTTGGCGTAATCGGTGTCGGGGGTGTTATCGTGAACGATTCCCTCGTTCTGATGGATCGCTACAATAAACTGCTTAACGAGAATAAGATGCTTCCCGCCATAGCTGCGGCGTCGGCCGCAACCCGCCAAAGGTTCCGGGCAGTATTTCTGACTAGCGCTACGACCATCCTGGCCTTGGCGCCATTGCTTTATGAGCGCAGCGACGAACTGATGTTTTTGGTGCCGTTCGTGGTCAGCATGGTCGGTGGACTCATTTTTTCGGGTCTGTTCATTCTGTTCATGTTGCCCTCATTGGTGATGATGGTCGAAGCGGGCCGGGAATAGGCATTGGTTTTTGCTACAACTATTCATCCATCGTTCCTCATGGAATTATTGGCCTTGTCAAAGGCTGTTGGGCAGGAAAAGTAATGGGGCCCATGGAAAAGCCACGGCAGGATCGTCGAATTGACTACATCGAGTTCCGGGTCGCCCACATCGCCAGGTCGAAGGAATTTTACGGCAAAGCATTTGGTTGGACCTTTACCGATTACGGCCCCGACTATTGCGAATTTTCCGACGGCCATATGAAGGGTGGATTTGATGGGAGCGGAACCGTTACTCCAGGGGGTCCTCTCGTCGTCCTCTATGCCACCGATTTAGACGATATGGCGCGTCGCATCGAAGGGGCCGGAGGCAAGGTGACAAAACCCGTATTCGAATTCCCCGGCGGCCGCAGATTCCATTTTACCGATCCCGACGGTTATGAACTCGCGGTATGGACCGAAGCCTGATGTGGTTTCCCGCGAATGCCTTGAATACAGCCTGGGCCGGCATTGTAACAGCGGCGCTGCTGGCCACCCGAACCACAACGCCTGCCCAAACCGAGTTTCACCTGCAATACGGCCAACTCGGGAATCCATTCTCGGAAGCGGACCATCAAACCGTTGTATTTACGGTACAACAATTTTCAGAATGGAAATTCGGTGACAGTTTCTTCTTTGTCGATTACCTTGATGACGGCGCGTGTGACGGGTTCAACGACCGCGACTTCTATGGAGAGTGGTATCCAACCCTGAGCCTGGGGAAGCTGTGGAAAAAGGAACGCCAAAGCGGCCCCATTCGGGATTTTTCCCTGATCGGCGGGGTCAACGCCGGAGGCGACGCCAAGGTCTTGAAGTACCTGCCCGGCCTACGAATCTCCTGGGACCTTCCCGGTTTCCTGTTTTTGAATACGGACCTGACGGCCTATATCGACGACAACACCGGACTATTGGGTGGCGGAGCCCCAAAAACCGACAATAGCTTCATGTTCGATGTCAGTTGGGCCCTGCCCTTCGACCTTGGCCAACAGTCTTTCGCCATCTTCGGCCATGCCGAGTACTTGGGCAGCCGTGAAAACGAACTCGGTCAGAGGGTAGAGGGTTCAATTCTCGCTCAACCGCAGTTCCTGTGGGATCTGGGCAAGGCCATGGCTGGAACACCTCAAAAGCTCATGGTCGGCATCGAGTATCAATACTGGCTCAACAAGCTCGGAACAAGCTGGGATGAGAGCGTGGCCCAGTTGCTGCTGGTTTGGCGTCTTTGAAATTTGAATCCTTAGCCTTTTGGTTAAAGTAAAAAAGGCAATTCTAGACATCCGCCGTGTTTCTGCAATAGCCTCCTCCTTTCAGAACAGTTCCATGAATAAAATGAGTCGAAAACAATTTGTGGCCGGAATGGCCGCCACGGCGGCTTCCCTGTCCCTGGGGAACACCTTGACCGGGGCCGGCCGCAAGGTATCGGAAAAGATCAAGGTCTGCCTATTCTCCAAGCACTTGCAGTTTCTGGATTACGCCGACATGGCCCGAACAACCGCTGAGATCGGGTTTGCCGGGGTGGCCCTCACGGTCCGGCCCGGGGGTCACGTGCTGCCGGAAAATGTAGAACGCGATATGCCCAAGGCCGTCCAGGCGGTCGAGCAAGCCGGAATCAAGGTTTATACCATCACCACCCGGATAAGCGATCCGGATGACGTGCACACCGAAAAAATACTCAAAACGGCCAGCGATCTGGGCGTGAAGTACTACCGGATGGGTTCTTTCCGGTACGACAATTCCATTTCCATCGACAAGAACCTCCGGAAACACCGGGTCACCATGGAACGGTTGGCCGAACTCAACGAGAAGTACAACATACACGGGGCTTACCAGAACCACTCCGGGACCCAAGTCGGTGCCCCTGTCTGGGACCTCTGGCACCTGCTAAAAGGTCTCAACCCCAAGTGGATCGGCTGTCAATACGACGTTAAACACGCCACCCAGGAAGGCGGAACCGCCTGGCCGCTGGGCCTCCGCTTGCTGAAGGACTATATCAAGTTTACCGCCAACAAGGATTTTCGGTGGTTCAAGGAGGAAAATGGATGGCGGGCAAGGCACGTTCCTCTGGGAACCGGCATGGTCGACTTTCCAGCCTATTTCAAACTGGTAAAGGAATTGGGCCTTACGGGTCCCATTTCCATGCACTTCGAATACCCGCTGGGCGGGGCCAATCGTGGAAATCGTGAAATAACCATCCCAAAACGGGAGGTGGTAGCTGCCATGCGTCGTGACCTGGGGATTCTCCAGGGTTGGCTGAAGGAATACGTGAGCTGAGCAGAACTCTTCACATCTTCCCAAACGTCCGTGCCTGTTTGCAGTAGGCAGGCGGAAGTTCCAAGTTTATTCGTTTGTAGTTGTTGTTACCGTAATAAAAAGCTCCGGGAGTATGGTTTTTACATCCAGCGCTTCAAGAGAATATGAAATCGAACCAAAAGAAAGCTGCCTGACCGCAGTGGAGAACTACCCAATTTCAACTAAAAATGGGACAACCTCCCTTTGTCATAAATTTCATGCACCCAATGAGGGAATTTCGATCGCCGGGGACTGGGTGAGGCCAAGCCCCCTATCCGGACTGGATTAATGAATCCCTATTTAAAAAACCGAAAGGCAATTATCACATGAAAAAAAGTACATTTGCGATCATCCTGCTTCTTCTGACAGCCATTACCGCTCAGGCATTTGAACGCTCTGATGAAGAGTTCAAGGTATTCCAGTTCCCGCCAGAACATATTCCGCATATTGACGGCAAGACAGTTGACTGGGACATGGTCGGCGAGGAATACACCTATCGCACCGACCAGCTTGACGGCACTGAGGGCGGGTATGAGGACGGAATTGTCAACCCTGAAGACCTCGATATTTCGGTGAAAGTCGGCTGGGTCAAAGGACTGAACCGCCTTTATTTCCTGTATGAAGCCTATGACGACTTCTGGGATTTTGGGCGTTTCGATGTAAAACGCAGCTACCAGAATGATATTTTCGAGATTTCACTCGATGCGGACATATCCGGCGGACAGTTCATCCACAATGCGCAGATCGAAGATCCGGTCGAAAACTATTTCCGTTTCAGCGGTGTCCATGCTCAGAACTATCACATCTTCACCCCACCAATCAACAAGCAGTGGTGCATGGTCTGGGGCGGTAATCCGTGGATCGGTTGGTTCCCCTGGGCGCATCAGGCCTACGATTACAATTTCAAACCTGGAGAGGGCGGAAAACTCGTCCTTGAATTCTGGGTGACTCCGTTCGACTACGCGCCCTATGACGGCCCTGAGCGTGCAGTTACCTCCAAACTGGTCGAAGATCAGCTCATCGGGCTCTCCTGGGCCGTGCTTGATTTTGATAACGGGAAAAAGGACGGCAAGGGTAATTCCACCCTCGCTGGTCACAGAATGAGCGTTCAGGACGCATCATATCTCTGCGCATTCCGCCTGATGCCAATAGAAAAGGACCTTCTCCCTGCTATGGATTCGAGGTTTTCGTTCAAAGTCATCGATATGGATCGGCGACTTGTCTATTTCAAGGATGAATCAATCGGGAACATAACAAAGTGGACATGGCATTTTGGTGACGGTGAAACATCAAACGAACAAAACCCGATCCACAAATATGACAAATCGAGTTTCAAACATAATGTATTGCTTGAAGTTGAAGGCCCTGATGGAGTATCGCGATTTTCCAGACACCGGGAAGTACTTATTAAATAAGATCGTGATCGGCTATAGTCAGGCCAAGTTTCTGTTTCTCATGACGGGTCTCTTAAAGAGCTATTTTGGGCGGTAAAGATATGCCGTGTTCGGTTCGGTGGGCTAACCCGCATTTCCCACAAATTTTCTACTGCGCTCCGGAATATCCTGCTTCGCCTAAAGGCTACGGCAGGACATGCCGGCACTGGTGCGAACTTCGCTGGATTCGCCTGCCCGTGCTCTGCACAGAAGCAGGCGACTTTGCAGGGTGTCGACCCGGCTTCGCCCAAGGGCTACGGCCGGACAGGCCCAGCTTCATCCGCCTGCCTGCGAGCAGCGCACAGGCAGGCGCCTCTGCCCGAAGCCCACACCAGCACTCGATCTCCGTTCGCTCGCGACGAAGTTTGTGAGAAATGCGGGCTGAAGATACACTGGTACATTCTGCCAAGGGCGTATTTTAATGCAAAGGGGTATTAAACCTTAAACGGAAGTTGCCACAAACAGGCTTGGATCCTGAAAATACAGGATGGAGCAGTATGTTTTTTCCGATATGCGATTGAGCCATTTCCCAATGACACTGAAGCAGTAACTCCCTGAAATCAAATGATAGTATGAACAGGAAACCGTATTCCAGGCGTTCATTTACACCATTACCGCCGCCAACGGAAGTGGGGCGTTGCTCTTCGGCTGCGGTAACGCAGGAAAATCCTCAGAAGCCAAAGGCCTCGGCAAGGGCAACCTGATCATGAAACCCATTCCTCTGTTTTCACTGGTCTTTGTCATACTTGTTCAATGGTTCTCCCAAACCATCGCCACGGAATCCGATCCTCCCAACCTACTGTGGGTTCAGTATGGAGTAGCCAACAACACGCTTAAACTGGCGGCTCATACCGATGCCGATCCCATGGACCCGACTTCGGCTTCGGCAAAGTTGCAATTGAGTTCCGGGGAGGGCTGGAAAACGTTTGCGGAGGTCAAGGTGGATCCGCTGACCTCGGTAGCTGAGTTCCGTATCGAGAATTGGAATACTGGTAACAATCGTGCCTATCGGGTCCAATGTGGCACCAGCCAGATTGAGGGGACGATACGGGCGGATCCGGTTGACCGGAAGTTTTTCAAACTCCTGGCCATCTCCTGCGTGAACGACAAGAAGTTTCCCTATCGAAAAACGGTGGAGCAGATGATCGCTCAGAATCCCGATCTGGTTTTCTTTGCCGGTGACCAACTCTACCAGAGTAATTCGGGCGGAGAAACAATTGAAGCAGAAACTGAAGCGGATGTATTACCGGCCATGAAGAGCTACCTGGCGAAGTGGCGGAAATTCGGCCTGACGTTTCGTGACCTGTTAAGGGACCGGCCCTGTGTGATCATCACTGACGATCATGATGTCTATGCGAGAGACCTTTGGGGTGATGGCGGAAGACGTATGACCGGTGACCGTACGACTGGTGGATATCTGCATCCAAAATGGGTAAATGCCGTGGAGCGTGCGCAAATGTGGCACCTGCCTGACCCCGTGAAACCGGGTCCCTGGGGGGATGCCGGAATTTTCGCATACTTTACTTCCCTGGAATATGGGGGTGTAAGTTTTGCAATCCTGGAAGATCGTAAATTCAAGTCACCACCCACGGTCATTCTCAAACAAGCGATCGATGACCCTCGTGCCAATAAACCGAATACGACTCCGGAAGTGATCATGGATCCCGCTTTCGATACGCGAATCCTGGATGCGCCTGGTCTTAATTTGCTGGGAGAAGCCCAGGAGGAATTCGTCCGTCAATGGGCAAAACGTGTCGGCAGGAGTAGGCGCCTTGCCGCCGTACTGCATCAGTCTCCTTATGCAAATGTCGGGAACTATCAACGCACATTCGGCGACATGGATTCGAATGGCTGGCCTCAAACAGCGCGGAATAATGCGCTCCGGGCGTTGAATCCCTCCAAGGCCGTTTTGATTTCCGGAGACCTTCACTACGGAGTCATTTTACGACAAGGTGTTGAGGACTGGAATGACAGTCTTTGGGAATATTCGCTTCCTCCTTTTGGATCAAGTCAAGGCCGGATATGGGATCCTGTGGAGGAGCCGAAAGGTGGGGAAATTCCTGGAATGCCGGGCTCTGGCAACCATTTTGATCGCTTTGGAAACAAACTTACGGTGGCAGCGAAAGCCGATGGATTTGTCGGTTACGGCATGATTATCTTCGACAAGGATAATCGCGATATCACTTTCCAGTTTCATCCCATGGACCCCGACACGCGCGATCCCCTCGACGTCGACGTCCCCGGATGGCCGAAGGGTATTAGAGTAAAATAACCGTTTAGACAGCAGACATAAAGCTTGCCGGGGTCCATTTGGCGAGGGATTTCGTTCACGAATTCCGGTTTGATCCGGAACAACTTCATGATGGCGCGCCGAGGCAAGGTCGTTGCATCGCCCAATTTCCTCCTCAATTTCGGCGACATCAATCTGCCGGAACAACTGGATCCGGGCCATTCCTGGATGGCTGCCCAAGCCTCCAACCTCGTTCACGGCGATATGATTTCACTGACCTGCGGGAATGTCGCTTTCCGGTTCGAATGGGAAGCCTGGTGGAATGGGTGCGGACTGTTGGTGATGCTACGGCGGAAAACGAAGCTTCACTTTGTCCGGGACCTCGTGGATAAAGTCACGGTAGCTTCCAGCAGTTAGGCCGCCAGGGTAACCCGACCATCGGTTTCCCATTTTGCCAAATTTGGCATTAATTGATTTCCATTAGGACCCTGGACCGGGCGGGTTTTCCGTTTTTGATATGAGGAAAGAAACGCAACTTCCCCAAAACCTCGAAAAAACGCTCCCTGGCTGTCGCATTCAGATGGTCCGGAATATCCAAGTCGGAAACAAAACCCAGTTCCGATATGGTGAAGGTGGCTTCATAGCCTTTGGGATAGGTCAAATCTCCAAAGCGATGGTTTGGAATCGTTTCGTACAACTGTGGTGGCATGGTCTGCCCTTCACGTCCTTCCAGGTAACGGCTTCTGGCCTTGGTGAAGGCTTGGATGCCATCTTCGATAAAATAATGGAGCTGTCTCCTTTGGTCGGTAATCAATTCCTTGCCTTTTGTAAAAAAGTACAAAGCAAAATCATCCCCATCAAAAAACCTGTCTTCCAAGGGGATCCGTTTCTTATACTCTCTGTTCGCCCGCATGTCGCCCAAGGCACGCCAGTGGTAATTTACCGAACCGCCCACATTTTTGATAACCAAAAGGAAGTAAACGTCTTGTAAGGATGTTTCCGATTGGCAGCGCACCGTAATGGAAGGCTCCTGCCCCGTAAAAACATACCCATTTTCTGCCCTTATGACGGGAGCGGTATAACCCAACGTTGGAACGGTAATTTTCCCTTCGGCAAAGGAGTCGGCTGCATAATAGATAACTTTGTCGTCTTTATGAGCCGTCTTCTGTCCTTTGGAATCCATGTAGGCCGGATTCTTTGATCTGACATTAATCACCGGCATGGCTTGGCCGTTTACCACCACCACGGGCCGTAAAGGAAAGAAGTCCTGATTCAATGCGCTCGAAAGAACGGCGCTAAGGAAGGCCGAACCATCCACTCCGGATTCCTCACTTGCGGACTCAAGTGTCGCTACGAGCGTTGCTGCTTTTACGTGCCCCTGGTCGGCAGCCATTTTCAAGTAACGTCTGGCCTTATTGTTATCTTTCCGAACCACTTTACCTGCGGTGTAGATAACTCCAACGTCATACTGGGAATCCACGTCGCCCAACTTTGCTGCTTCTTCCAAGTAGCGAATACCACGAAGGTGATTTTGCTCTACTCCTTCACCTTTAAAGTAGGCAGCCCCAATCATGCGCAAGGCCGGAATGGAACCCCCCTTGGCTGACTCCGAGATCCAATACCAGAATTTTTCATCTGCGTACTCCTTGGGATAGCTGCGGTTGTTTCGGAAATGTACGGCTAATTCCTCCATGTATTCGGTTTCCCTCAGACTGACTGCCCGGTAAACCTTTTCCGAAAAGAGCTTCCGGGCATATTTTTCCCCGCTTTCCGCGGCTTCCCGTATGAATCGGACCCCTTTGATCACGTCCTTCAGACATTGGTAACCTGTATACTGCGCGTAACCCCACAAGTGCTTCCCTTCCGGTGACCCTTCTTCGGATGTGGCCATTTTTTCCCAGATCTCAACCGCTCCCTTTGGGTCTTCCAATCCATAAAATCCGAACAATTTCCACCCCGATACCACCAATAGGGCTTCCGGGAATTGCGATTCGGCCAGACGTTTAATTTGTTCCGTCCCCAAAAGCGCCTCCTCATCCAACCCTTCGACACGAGTGCTTTCCCGGGTTTTTTCCAAAGCGACTCTACGCCTTGGAGAAGGTCTGTACCTGGTCAGATCTGCTATGTTTCGCGACTTTAAACTGACATGTCCCAACATGCCTCCCATCGTGGCAAAACTTGAGATATTTTTTCGGCTTTCCCACTTTTTCAGTTCCGACTCCCACCAGAGAAACTGAAATTCGGGAAGGCCCTCATCGGCAAGGTCCTTCACGATTTGCCAAACAAACGCGGATGGAAGGTCTCCCATGAATTCCGATACCGCCTTTCCCAAGTCTGAAATTACTCTCCGATTTATGGACAATCTTCCGGGTCCGCCGGAATTGAAATCTATTCTGGGGACTATCCCCTTTCCTTGCCCGACCAGATCCTTGGCCACCAATCTTGCCCGGTCATGTCCCATGCGGTTGGCTTCCCACAGGTATCGGATAGCTTCTTCGTAGTCCTGGTTCAGGCGCTTCCCGCTGATCAATCCTTCGGCATAGGCCACCTTGGCCTCCGCATGATCGGTTTCGCAGGCATTTCTCAAACTGCGCATGGCGCGGGCTTCCGAAAATATTTCGGTTTCCTTGGCGAGGTATTGCTGGTAGACCCAAAGCCCGGCCTCTCCGTATCCTTCCTTTACCGCGGTATCGAACCAATAGAATGCTTCCTCCGGGCTGCTGAAGCTATGGTTGGGATCCAGGCACAACCTGCCCAATTCGAACATGCTTTCCACGTCCCGCTCTTCCGCAGCCTTCTGATAGAGTGGGGCGTAATCCCCATACCTTTCGGAAAAAAGAGATCCCAGTTTTTCGATCTCCTCCTCAGTTAACGGCGGAATGGAGGAGTCAAATTCAGACCGGAATTTCCTGGCCGCTAATTCGAATTTATCCAACTGATAATCAACTTCTTGCAGGTAAAGGGAATCGACGTTTTCGATCTTTGATCGGAGCGCCATCAACATTTTTCCGTCCAGGCCTTCCACCAGCCTCATCAGGGCCGAAGCTCTCACCTGCTCCTGGCGATCCCAGTCTTCATCGAGATAAGCGGCTTTCAGCAGGAATTCCACCGCTTCGAATTGACCCAGGGCCGCCCCGATCTCCAATAGCTCAATACCTTTTTCCTGGTTGGTTAACGTTCCGATTCCGCGGTAATAGGGCATGACCCTGCCTGGCCGCTTCCAGGAACCATTTGTCCGCATCCTCCAAATGCTCCTCTTCCTCCAAGAGCATTCCCAAATAATACTGAGCATCGGGGTAGCCCGCTTCCGCCGCCTTTTGAATCTGACGTTGAAGATCCCACTTTTCGGAATATTTCAACGAACCATCCTCAGACTCCAAAGTATTTTGTGCTTCCTTGAATAAACCGTAAGGATGGTGGTTTTGGGCCAATTCCCGAAATAACCGATTGGCCGCCTCCATATCCTGAGGGATTCTCTTTCCCGAAAGCAGCGCCCTCCCATATATCACCTTTGCCTCGTCAACGCCTTCCTGGCTGAGCATCCGGGCCATTTGAATTCCATCCGCCACCCATTTCTCTCCCATTTGACCGCTGGATAAAATGCTCATGAGCGCCATACGGGAGGGCAGGTGCTGTTGCTCTGCAGCCTTCTCATACCACGCCACCGCTTCTTCCAAGCCTTCCGTATTATTTCTCAGGCGCTCGGCCCATTGATATTGTGCGTCCGCCTCTCCGGTTTCCGCCTGGATCAACAAGGGATCACGGGTATCTTTTTCTGCGCAACCGATCACCAGAAACAGGATCAGCACACACATAGTCTGCCAACAGAGTTTCATGATGGGGGCATCAGGTTTGATTTTAAAAATTCCACCACCGCTTCAAAGACCATGGCTTGGTTTTTCGGCAGAATGAATCCGTGTCCTTCGTCCTCCACCTCCAACCATTCGTATTGTTTGCCCTGCGCCTGTAGCGCTGCTACCAGAAGCTCGGCCTGTTCAAAATTGGCAACCTCGTCCCGTTTACCGTGTACCACAAGAACGGGCTTGTTCAAAGCATCGATATGATTAATGGGAGAAATGTCATGGAGCGTATTCCGATCCTTCCACTCGGTTCCCACCATTGTTTTCCAAGACTCATAGGAAAGGCCGCTATCGGAGCCTTCCTTCACATTCCTGGTTGCCAGAATTAAATCGTAAATCCCGGAAATTGCCACTCCGCATCGATACTTTTCCGGACGGGAGGTCAGCGCCAGCACAGAGGCATACCCGCCATAACTCATCCCCGTTATGGCAACTTTTTCGGGATCGGCATAACCGTTTTCCACCGCCCAATTCACCCCGTCCTCGATGTCGTTTTGCACCCCCCAGCCAAAATCCCGCTTGATCGCATAAAAGTGCTCATAACCATAACCGGTAGACCCGCGGAAATTGATCTGCATCACTGGAAACCCATTGTATGCCAGCCACTGCACCACGGGATCAAAACCATAGGAATCCCGTATCCAGGGCCCTCCGTGAACCAGCATGATGAGTGGGCCCGGCCCATTCTCGACGGCCGGTTTGGCCTGAGTCAGGTATCCTGCAATGGATAGCCCGTCCCTGCTGACAAAGCGAATGGGCTTGGACTCAGGCATTTCCACCTCCATCAGGTCCTCATTGGCCGAACCAATCCGGATCAGTTCGCCCGATTCGATCTTGTAAAGGTAATACTCGACGGGACGATTGCTCCGGATTGCATTTACCAGGAACACGGTCTCAGCCCTGTTCCAGCCCGTTAGCAAATTTTTTGAGTCGGGCAACTGTTCATCCACCCTGGCCTGCAAATCACTGAAGAATGGATCGATCCAGTGCATGGCCGGATATTCCCGATCAATAAAAAATCCAACCCATTTTTTCCGCTTATAACTGGGCGCGGCAAACGTCCTGTGCCGCAATGGGTCTATGAAATCATATTCCGGATCATGGGCCACCTCTTCCAATACGCTTTGCGAGGCCATGTCGTACTTATACAGGGTGGCGGTGTCCCTGAGCTTGTTTGACGCGAAATAAAAGTGTTCAGGATTAAAATCAAACGCCAAAAAATATTCGCGTCGCTGAGTGATGTTATACTTGTCCAAATCAAATCCTTCCAGCTCCTGACCCTTGAACACCTTGTCAAAGGGGATCCATTTATCGGACTTTACCGACCGATAGAAGAATTCCAGCTTCCGAGGGCTGGATTTGAACGCCATCCGTACCCGGCCCTGCAGGTCGGCATGGAAAATCTCAAAGCGTTTGAAATTTCTGAAAAGTCTCTCCCGCTTACCCGAATCAAGATCGACCCGGTAAACCTGCCGGACCCCGTTGTTATCAAGAGCCGAAATTAGAATGCCATCACTGTCCTCCGGCAGCAGGGAAAGTACGCGCGGCAGGGAATAATTGCCCCAGAAAATGGCAAAATAGGATACGATTACTCTTTCCGAATCGAAAAGTAAGGTCCGCTTGTTGTCGTTGAGATCAAGCAGGTAAATGTTTCCGAACCGGGTTTGAAAAATAATCCTTTCTTCATCCTTCCAATCGACGAAGTTGACATAGTCTTTCTCGACATTCTTTCCGACAAAGAATTTCTTTTCCATCGTCTCCACGTCGACGACATAGAAGTTGTGCAGCCCGGAAAGGCTGAAAGTGTAGATGAACCGCTCCCCCGATGGGGATATCTCGATATTCCCGATGTTCGGCGCTTTGAAGAAATCCTCCGGAAACAACCGCCCCAATATCCCAATATCAAAATTGGCCGCCGCCGTATGGAAGGCTAAACAGCAAATCAAAAGGACCTGCCTGCAGGTGATCATAAAAGGACGAGAGGAAGCTCCCGGTAAAACTTCATTGGGAACGCGCCCTGAAATAGAACAAATTTTAAGGTTAATTGCAACCAAAATTCCCCCATCCTTCCCATTCGTGGTTTATTCCCTGGTCATTCGGCTTTCTCGGCGCCTTGGCCACAATGGACCAATTGGAGGTTTCACCTGGAACATCCTCACTAGACCGTGCCTCAAGCCGCTTTATGGTTGAAGGTGAGAGGGGGCCCGTCATACTGCCAAAAGTGAAATTAATTTATGTAGGTCCCTGGATATGACCTACTTACAGCCGCAGCAAATCCCTGTCAGCCGTTTCCCCTAAATTACAATGAAAAGCGAAGATCATATGAAACCGTCAAAAAGAAGGATTTGGATTGGAACAGCTCTAGGGGTGCCGGTTGGGATTGGAATCAGTTTTGTTTATGATAATCTTTTCGGTACACAAGTAGCTCCTTCTGCTCCGGTGATAATTGTTGGTGTGATGCTGATTCTTCACTACTTTTCATGTCTTAAATTTAATATTGGTGTTTTCGGCAAGAAACCATTGGGAAGCATTTCCTTCACAAAACGGCTCTTGGGATTGATGGTCGTTACGGGAGTTGCCTGTGCCTGTGCCGGCGTCATTTCCAGTTTTTTCTTCGCGTCGACCGAATTGGGGCAAGGGGCAGTTGTTGGTGGCTTAACCGGCGCCAGTACCAGTGGCTCGATCTGCGCTGGTTGGGAACTCTTGAACCGGATCTTTCCAAAGCAAGCGTCTATTTTCCTGAACGGAATGTTTCCGAAGAAAAGGGCTAAACTTCCAGACCGGTCAGGCTGAGTTTTTCCGATACCTGCCCCTTCAGGAGCGTTGCTGGAGAATCTTAATACGACCTGCGTGAGATTATCGCGTCGAGGCGTTCGATGAGTTGTTCCATAATGGCTTGTTGGAGCGGGTCCTCTGCATCGAATAAGGCAAATTCGCTGACCTCTATCTTTAAGCTCCTGGGGTCAAAGGAAGGGATTTCGGCACATGCCCTTACCAGAAGGATTTCCAGTGCTTGGATCTTGGCCAGGACCAGCAATCTGAATCCGGATTCCGGTGATTCTGATTTTTCAGTTGTCATGTCTTTCTGGTTAGCAAATTCCGGGAAAGGAGTAAACCAACTGGAGCATCTATCCAAATCCAAGAGTTGATCAACCGAGTGGAGATCAGGCCGATTCGTTTTTTCAGGATAATCCGCATTTGACCTCACATGGGAATGCAATAAGCAATTCCTTTCTGAATCTTGTTGTGATGGAAATTTGGAGAGGAAACCTTCTGGCGGGCCCTTTGGCAGTTTTTCTGCTGGCTATTTTGATCATGGCGAATGCCGGTTATGCGGCCGCCGCGCTGGATGATCCCACACCGAACGAATCGGGGCCTGAACGCTTCGACACATACGCCGGGATCCTGATCGGTCCCGGTCTGATGAAGAACCGATTATTGGATGTGGATGGCTTTGCTGACTGGGGTAATCCCGGCACGGTTTCCAAGTATGACGATACGGGCCTTGTCGGAGGCTTCCTCGTAGGGAGAAAATTCGATGTCGGTGGCTTGGTCCTGAGAACGGAACTCGACGTTGCCATAACCCACGTTTCGGCCTCCACCGACAAGCTCGATCCCGAAGGTTTGGATGAAACGGCCCAAGCGGATTTTCCCTGGATCGTTTCTGTGCGCGGGGGAATTGAACAAGTGGTTAATCGCATCACAGTCTTTGCCACTGCCGGACTGGCTATGGCCGGTATCGGCAACTCGGTGATCGATATTGATTCCGGCACCATATGGGATCCGGACGATTCCTTCAGCAAGGATTCGACCGAAGTGGGCTGGGTATTCGGGACTGGCTTGGAAACGGCGCTGTCCGTTGATTGGGCGCTGCGGTTGGAAGTCTCCTACATGGATTTTGGCGAGAGTTCCCATTTGGTTAATCGCTCCGGAAATAATCTCTGCTGCGGACTCGCAACTCCCAGAAGGCCCGTAACCTACGAAGTTGAAAACAGGCTTTCCACAGCACGTCTGGCCTTGATCCGCCGGTTCTGAATTTGCTCGGGCTGCGCAATTCAGTCCGAATCCATGGGTAGATTTCCCTGAGGTTCCTTGTGCTTCAGGACAAACCTAACCCGCAATTCTCACAAAGTTCATTGCGAGCGAACGGAGATCGAGTGCTGGTGTGGGCTTCGGGCAGAGGCGCGGATGAAGCTGGGTCGACACCCTGCAAAGTCGCGAATCCAGCGAAGTCCGCACCAGTGCCGGTATTCCGAAGCGCAGTAGAAAATTTGTGAGAATTGCGGGCTAATCCTTGAGAAGACCACGCTCGGCATCCTGAAGGAAGGTCTCTTTCGCGTTGTTTTTCGATTTCGCGGTTAATCCACTTCGCGAGATGCGGCTTTTTTTTCGCTAAATTTACAAAATAATTGTTATTTGAGACAAATATATTGTCTTTTTGCTTGCATTGACTGGATTGGCCATCAATCTTGCAGTGATTCCACCGCTAACATCCCCTACGACCCTCTCCCACTGAGGCGTTACGCAACTATTTCTACATTACGCTTCGAAACCGACCCTATGAAATTCGGATACCTTCCTCTTTACATGAAGGGTGAATTGTGTGACGCCCACTCCGGAGAACGGCACTCGGTGACTTGTCCTGCCACCGATGAAGTCATCGGCGAAGTGGCCAAGGCCGGTCCCGCCGACGCGGAAATCGCCCTGAACGCCGCTCTGGAGGCCTTCAAGACCTGGAGCAGGCTTCCTCTGGAGGAGCGCATCGGTTGGATACAAAAGCTGAAGGATGCCATCGGCGAGAACCGGGAAGCTATCCAGGAAGCGTTGATGTACGAGACGGGAAAGGTCTGGACCCAGGCCGAAATGGAGCCCGGTCTCTTGATGGAATCCCTGGATTATTTCTGTGACGCCATGAGAAAGCAGGAAAGTGAAGCCATTCCGGACCCGGATGGTGACTGCCTGCACGAACTGCTTTACGAGCCTTTGGGGGTCGTCGTTTCCTACCTGCCCTGGAACTTTCCCCTGGAGACCATGAGTTTCAAGTTGGGCCCCGCCTTGGTCACCGGTTGCACGATAGTGATAAAACCGTCTCCGGAAACGCCGATCAGCGCCTACCTTATCGGGAAAATCTGTCACGATATCGGATTTCCCCCCGGAGTGCTCTCCTTCATGTATGGAGACAACGAGGTGCTTCCACCGGCTTTATCCGGTAGTACTATCCCGGCATTGCTGTCCGCAGTGGGATCGTTCGCCACGGGAAGAAAGATCCTCACCCAGGGCAACACCAGCCTGAAGCACTACTGTTTCGAGCTGGGAGGGAACGCCCCGGCCATCGTTTTTGACGACGCCGACAAAGATATTGCGCAAGGTATCATCTGCGGATTCAAGATGTTCAACGCCGGTCAGATCTGCATCGATCCGAATCGGGTTTTTGTTCACAAATCGATCGCTTCCGAAATGGAAAAGCGATTCGTGGAGGGGGTCGCCGAGCAAAAGCCGGGATTTGGAAAGGATTCCGGGGCGACCTTGGGTCCGCTGATTCGCCACGAGGCCCGGGACCGCATTCATGACTGGGTGACGGATGCGGTGGGGAAGGGCGCCGAGATTCTGGCTGGAGGCGATCTATCTGCCTTGCCGGAAGATGGCTCTTTCTATCCGCCTACCGTCGTCAAGGGTGTGACTCCCGATATGCAACTGTACCGGGGGGAGATTTTCGGACCGGTCATCAGCATCATTGAATTTGAAGATGACGATGAGGTTCTGGAAATGGCCAACGATACCGAAGCGGGGCTTTCATCCTTTATTTTTACCGAAGATGGGGAGCGGATCGATCGATTCAGCCGGGAGCTGGAGTTCGGGGAAGTGATGGTCAACGCCGCCAAATGGGCGCCATACCTGCCCCATATGGGCATCAAACAAAGTGGCTTGGGATTAGTCGGATCATCCAAAGCCCTGCATGAATTTCAACGCATCAAGCGCGTAACCCGCAAGGCGGGATAACCCTTCTTGGGATAAACCTGACAAACAATACGGAAACGCATCTACGATAATGATCACCCGAAAAAGCACGATGAAAAGTAAATCTCATAATTGGATAATCGCCGCGGGACTTCTTGTTTTGAGCCCGTTTTTTGCACTGGCTCAGGAGGAGGAAGAGGAAGCGGAGGTCTACGAATTGTCACCCTTTGTTATCGAGGAAGGTGAAATACAGGGCTACCTCGCTACCACTACGCTGGCGGGAACTCGTCTAAAAACCAGGTTGGAGGACGTGGGTGCAGCCATTTCCGTCTACACCGAAGAATTCCTCGCGGATATTGGAGCCACCGATTCCGAAACATTGCTGCCTTATGCGGTGAACACGGAGTCTGCCGGTGTCTTTGGTAATTTCTCCAACGGTGTAGCGCAAGATGACAATCGAATCAACCCGCACTATGCACAACGTATTCGCGGTCTTAACCCTGCTACGCTTACGCGCAATTATTTTACCACGGACATTCCCTTTGATGGCTATAATACCCAATCGGTCACGATCAACCGAGGACCCAATTCCCTGCTTTTCGGGATTGGGTCAGCAGGTGGGGTTATTGAGAATTCCATACGCAATGCAACCGTAGCCGGCAATCGAGGCTCTGTTTCCCTCCGGCTTGGAGAACGTGGGTCTCATCGTGGAACATTCGATATTAATAAGGTACTCGTCGAGGATCGTTTGGCTGTACGTGTAGCCGGTCTCTATGATGAAGAAGAATTTCAACAAAGGCCTGCTTTTGAACGGGATAAAAGAATGTTTGTATCCCTGGAGGCTGTCTTGCGTGAGGGAGAGGACAGTTGGTTGGGTCGCACAACTTTGCGCGCCAGTTACGAAGAAGGTCTAATTAGGAGCAACAGGGCCAATGTCGTCCCTCCGGTCTATGAATTCGAGCAGTGGTTTGACGATGAACATAGCCTTAGCCGAGCGGGTCCCGAATGGTACCTCGAGCATAATACCTTATCCAACAGAGGACCGCACTTATTCGGAGGTGGCCAGTTCTTCTGGTTGGGCGCCAGCCCTAATTTGGGCTACCCAAAAGCGCTATTTAACAGCAACCGACCGCAAGAGTTTATCCATCACCGCGCGCCCTATGATGTTGTAGAGGACGATGAAATTATTCAGGGGTGGCTTTCTGACGGGACATTTCGGGATCATCCGGATGTGCCTGCCCCGATGCCGATCAATCAGAATTTGAACTTCAATTCGATAGGCACGCCGGTTACGCTTAATTTCTTTGGCCAGATAGCGCTTATTTCCCCCGACCACACCGTTCCTGCCTTTGGAGATTGGGACGCCAGCCGCGGGCTTCAGGGTCAGCAAGGCGCATCCTTTGACTTTAAACCTCGTGGTCCGGGAAGGAAAGGTTGGCCAGCAGTTTACACGTCTACACAGCACGCCCTCCGTGGCGCAGGCTTCAAACGGCCGACCATGCCTTTGGTGATGTTCGACAATAATAACCTGTTGATCACCGGAGATATGAACCGGGTAAGTCAGGACTTCGATGCCACCGACTTTTCATTGGAACAGATTTTCTTCGACGGTAAGGGAGGATTCGAATTTGCCTACCATGAAGAAAGCTACAATACCGAGGCCGATCTGAGCTTCAGCCCGGGGAATTTTGGAACTTTTGGCAACAGCCGAAATATAAGAGTAGATCTGAACATTTGGCAAAGGGATGGCGCAGCGCTGAATCCGCACGTAGGCCGAGCCTTCATGAACGATTTTACCCGTGACCGCCGGTTCAATCAGATTGGCCGAGAGTCCTGGCGCGCTAACGCATTTTATGAAATCGATTTGACTGAAAGCGACGGTATAACCAAGCATTTTGGCCGGCACATCCTGTCCGGCATCAAGCTGAATGAAGAGCGCACCGTTCATAGTCAATCGAAGCGATTCCATTGGGGCGATGATGTTACTGGTGAAGGCGCTGAAGCGCGGGCTTTCAGTGGGCAACCTCTTGGCGGTGGCGCCCGTCAAATTCGGCATTCTGTTTATTTCGGTCCCTCATTATTGGGCGATGAATTCCGGACAGCTACAGACTTTAAGATCACCGAACCCATCAACGCACCCAGGATCAATGAAGGTGATGTTTTCAGTCTGCAATTTATCAACCCCGGATTCGGATGGCAGGGCTATGGAACCGGTCAATTTCCGGCGCGGGATATCCTCACAAGGACAACCGGGAACAGAATCGAGGTCGATTCAGAGGTGTTTGCGTATCAGGGATTCTTCTTTGAGGAGATGGAACACATTCCTACCCTTGCCTTGATATACGGTACCCGTAGTGATGAGAGCAGGCAGTTCCTTTCAAGGAATTCGGATACCAGCTTTTCCTCAAATCTACCCGATGGCACAGCCGACCCGGCAGGTGGAGAATTACTGGATGTATCTACAGATCCCATCGAAGGAGATACCGAAACAACGAGTGTAGTTGCTCGAATCCCGGATTCCTGGAATCCTTTCAGTGGAGCTGTGAGATTGTCCGTCCACTGGAGTGAGTCCGAGAACTTCCAGCCTACCCGGCTGCGCCGCAACATATTTAACGAGGTGTTGAACCCGCCGACTGGAGACACCGAGGAACGTGGGTTTACCCTATCCATGTTGGAAGATCGGCTTTCGGTTCGTCTCAACTGGTACGAAACGAATGAGTCTCAATCAACTTCAGGAGGAGCCACCGGTTTATTTCAGCAGTTCTTCAATAACGCTGGCCGGACACCGATCATCAATCTGATAACTGACCGGAATGAAGGTATCCCCTTTGTTCAGGATGCTGTAGAAACTCGGGAGCAGGGCCCTTACACCTATTTTGTCAACGGAATCATAGAAAGAGGCGGGACCGACCCAGGACTTATTATAACGAGCGATGGCGCCGCTCCCAATGGAGATCCACCTCATGTCAATTCTACCAATGTCAATGATGATGCTTCTTATGATAACTTTATAAACGCCATTATCAATCTCCTCCCTGCCAGGACACGGGACGCGCTCAATTGGAGGGTGGATAGGAGGATGGAAAACGACCAGTTTCAACAAACATTTATCCCGGGCTTAAGCGCGGTTGAATCCAGAGCAGCCGAAGGATTTGAAGTCGATATCGTGGGCAATATTACCAGCAACTGGAGTGTCATGCTAAACGTGGGCCAGCAGGAGACGATCAACTCGGATGTTGCGCCTGCCCTCGCTGCAGCAAGCGCCGAGGTTGTCGCCAACATGCAGGCCGCTCAATTCTGGCAGGCGAACCATCTCCTTAGTATAAGAAATGCTCTGCTGTGGGATAGCGAATACATCCGTTTGTTTTCAGGTCCTTTTGCAGCGATTAGAGCCAAGCAAGGCCAGGTATCCACTGAACAACGTGAATGGCGCGCGAACCTGGTGACCAACTACCGTTTCACGGAAGGACGTCTTCGCGGCTTTAATTTGGGGGGCGCCTATCGCTGGCAGTCAAAGGTGTCCATTGGTTATGATTATGACTATAGCGAAGAGGTCGACTTGTACCTGCCTGACTTGAACGAACCGATTTGGGGTCCGGAGGAAGATAATATCGATCTGTGGGTTGGCTACAATAGAAATATTGAACTGTTCGGAAATCCGCTTAATTGGAAGATTCAATTGAACATCCGCAATGCATTCAAAGGTGAAGCCTTGATTCCAATCGGAGCAGACCCCAATGGAGTACTTCGGCAGTTCCGTAGTCCATCGCCTACTACCTACTATTTGACCAACACTTTAAGTTGGTAAGTCCAAGTTTGTTTGCAGTAAATTGCCAAGTTGAAGTGATACGGCCCCTACAGGAATAGTGGGGGCTGTATTGTTTATTCAAATACAAAATAATTAGAATATCCGATGAGTAATATAGCTATCATTCGTGCCTACTGGGAATTCGAAGGAAACAAAGACCTGGAAGGCATCCTCAGTTGCTTTCAACCGGACGCTACCTTCAAGGCTCCCATCTCGGAAGAGTTGCAAGGCCTGGAACAATTGCGCGAACTCTATTCCGCCGTCATAACCGGCTTTGCCGATGCCAAGGTGCAGATCCAGCGCTATACCGAGGACGGCGACCGCCTGGCCGTGGAGTGGATGATTCCCTTTACCACCCACGACGGAAAGACCGGCGAAGCCCGCGGCTGCAATGTTTTCACCGTCAAGGACGGCAAGATCCAGGACGTGCGCTCCTACTTCAACCCGGCCGAATTCGAGGTGTAGGAGCAGCTTTCTTTAGTCCTCCGTAGCCAGTGATGGTGAAGTATGGAATGCTGCGATTTTATCAGCCACAAAAGAGCGCAGGGAACGCAAAGAATTTTTAGTGGAATCGGGCCTTTCCTTAGGCGGAGAGTCCTGCGGGTTGACCGCTGAATGAGGGGGATAGGTTAAGAAGGATTTGACAAAGAAGTAGGAATTCATATCTGAAAAGTATGAATTCTATTGTTTCAGTAAAGGGTCAGGTGACCATTCCCAAAAAGCTCCGCAGGCAGCTTGGGTTGACAGCGGGCGCTGTTTTGGAATTTCGCGAGCAGAATGGCAAGCTCATTGGGCAAAAGAAGGTCGAGGGTTCGCCTTTCGATGATTGGGTGGGCAAAGGCAAGCTTCCCTTCGGGAAATCGGCCACGGCCTATTTGAAGCAGATACGCGGAAAATGATTACGGCGTTGGACAGCTCGGTGATCATCGATGTCCTGATCGACGACAGGAAATGGAAGGATCCGTCCCTGCGAGCGCTGAAGCAGGCACGAGCCGAAGGACAGTTGATCGTTTCCAGCTTTGTATTGGCCGAGGTAACCCCGGTGGTAGGTGAAAACAACATGCCGGGCTTTCTCAATGATTGGGAGCTCGATCATGTTGGAGGAACCCTGCCGGTGGCCCTGGATGCAGGCAGGGTATTTAGTCAGTACCTGCAAAGGGGAGGAAAACGCGGAAGAGTAATTGCCGATTTCCTGATTGGCGCCCATGCGCGACATCATGCCGATCGGTTGTTAACCCGGGATGGCGGATTCATCAGAGATTATTTCAAGAAAGATGGAATCTGGCTGGTCCAGGCCTCGTAAGGACATTCGAGGAAGCGATGGATATCTTCATTAGCAACCGCGAAAAGGCCTACAAGAACGGAAAGAATTTTTAGTGGAATCGGGCCTATCCATGGGCGGAGAGACCTGCGGGTTGACCGTTGAATGAGAAAAACAGGTAAAGCCAAAGTAGGGTTGGTGTTTTTGTGCTCCTTGCGTTCTTTCCCGGCTATTCCTGATTCTCCTCTTCCCAGAGATCCTTTTGTCTGGAGATGAGGAAGTGATGAATCATTTCGACCTGTTGCTCGTTCAAGACATCAGCGAAACCAGCCATGCCCAGGGGAGCAAAGACCCCGTCCAGAACAATCTGTTCTCATTAAATTATTAGCCACAAAAGAACGCAGAGAACGCAAAGAATATTATTTTGGAGTTGGGCATTCCTGCAGGCGGGAGATTTTACGTCTTGACCGGTTAATGAGGAAAACAGGTGAAAGCAAATTAGGGGTGATATTTTTGTGCTCTTTGCGTTCTTTCGCGGCTATTCCTGATTCTCAGCTTCCCATAGTTCTTCTTGTCGCGAGATGAGGAAGTGATGAATCATTTCGGCCTGTTGCTCGTTCAAGACATCAGCGAAACCAGCCATGCCCAGGGGAGCATATACCCCGTCCAGAACAATCTGTTCTCATTAAATTATTAGCCACAAAAGAACGCAGAGAACGCAAAGAATATTATTTTGGAGTTGGGCATTCCTGCAGGCGGGAGATTTTACGTCTTGACCGGTTAATGAGGAAAACAGGTGAAAGCAAATTAGGGGTGATATTTTTGTGCTCTTTGCGTTCTTTCGCGGCTATTCCTGATTCTCAGCTTCCCATAGTTCTTCTTGTCGCGAGATGAGGAAGTGATGAATCATTTCGGCCTGTTGCTCGTTCAAGACATCAGCGAAACCAGCCATGCCCAGGGGAGCATATACCCCGTCCAGAACAATCTGTTCTCATTAAATTATTAGCCACAAAAGAACGCAGAGAACGCAAAGAATATTATTTTGGAGTTGGGCATTCCTGCAGGCGGGAGATTTTACGTCTTGACCGGTTAATGAGGAAAACAGGTGAAAGCAAATTAGGGGTGATATTTTTGTGCTCTTTGCGTTCTTTCGCGGCTATTCCTGATTCTCAGCTTCCCATAGTTCTTCTTGTCGCGAGATGAGGAAGTGATGAATCATTTCGACCTGTTGCTCGTTCAAGACATCAGCGAAACCAGCCATGCCCAGGGGAGCAAAGACCCCGTCCAGAACAATCTGTTCTCATTAAATTATTAGCCACAAAAGAACGCAGAGAACGCAAAGAATATTATTTTGGAGTTGGGCATTCCTGCAGGCGGGAGATTTTACGTCTTGACCGGTTAATGAGGAAAACAGGTGAAAGCAAATTAGGGGTGATATTTTTGTGCTCTTTGCGTTCTTTCGCGGCTATTCCTGATTCTCAGCTTCCCATAGTTCTTCTTGTCGCGAGATGAGGAAGTGATGAATCATTTCGACCTGTTGCTCGTTCAAGACATCAGCGAGGCCAGCCATGCCCAGGGGGGCATATACCCCGTCCAGAACAATCTGTTCTCATTAAATTATTAGCCACAAAAGAACGCAGAGAACGCAAAGAATATTATTTTGGAGTTGGGCATTCCTGCAGGCGGGAGATTTTACGTCTTGACCGGTTAATGAGGAAAACAGGTGAAAGCAAATTAGGGGTGATATTTTTGTGCTCCTTGCGTTCTTTTGCGGCTATTCCTTTATTTCCTCATTTTCAGACTATCGATCCTGAGACAGAACGTACTTTTTTATCTGAAAACGAAAAGATCCAAAGTTGATGAGAAGCCCGTGTTCAATTTGTGTGGATTTCAGATAGCCTAGTAATTGTGCTTCGTGTTCTCCAGATAACGATTTTGTAGCTTTTATTTCTAAAATTAGCTTTTTCTCGACGATTATGTCGGCAAAATATTCCCCAACAACTGTTCCGTCCTCGTCTTTAACGGTAATTGGAGATTGTTGATCGACTCCGATGTTCAATTTGCTGAGGCGGTGAGCGAGGGTATTTTCGTATACCTTTTCCAAATGACCATGGCCGTGATATTCGTGGATTGCATAAGAGGTTTCACGAATCGTATTACACAGATTTCTAATCTCTTCATTCATAGCCGTGGATGATGAATCGCTTTATGGGCAGGATCAAGTTGAAGAGTGTGTCAATGTCTCCGTGTTCTCATTTAAATATCAGCCACAAAAGAACGCAGAAGTCACAAGATGAGGTTCAGGTATTTTAAACCACGGATGACACGGATGGGCACGGATGGGAAAAAAGGATACTAATCTTGGCGAACCTGGCGTCTTGGCCAGAGTCCATTTCCATATCCCAAATTTCCTAATTCCTAATTCCTAATTCCTAATTTAACTTTCCCTCCTTGCGTTCTTTTGCGGCTATTCCTGATTCTCAGCTTCCCAAAGTTCCTCTTGTCGCGAGATGAGGAAGTGATGAATCATTTCGGCCTGTTGCTCGTTCAAGACATCAGCGAAACCAGCCATGCCCAGGGGAGCATAGACTCCGTCCAGAACAATCTGTTTGAAAATAGCATGGGTGCCCGCGGTCATCTTGGATAAGTCCGGGTATTGGGAGAAAAAGATTTCATTTGGACCGGCCTGGTGGCAGAGGCGGCAATAAAAGGCAAACATGCCGCCGCCGGATTCGAGGTTGTCGGGATTGACCTGGATGTCGGGAGGAGCGGGTCGGGGAACCGGCTCGGCTTTGGGCGGGAGCGGCGTACCCCCCCCACCAAAACGGAAGGCCAATATACGGCCGTAGTTTTTGTATTGGTGAAAGGCGACCTCCTTTTCGGTTGATCCGAAGGCCAGGCGTCCGCCTCCATAACTGGCCATGACCGCTACGTATTGCACCCCGTCGATCCTGTAGGTCATCGGTGCGGCCATGATGCCGGTACCGGTAAACAATCCCTTAAGCAGCTTCCCGGTTTTGGCGTGATAAACGTTTAAATGCCCGGTATTGGTCCCCTGAAAAACCAGGTCCCCGCCAGTGGACAATATTCCTCCGTTGCCCATGGCGATGGGCAGCTTGACCTCCCACACGGCTTCCTGCTTTACGGGATCCCAGGCCTTTAAAATATCCTCCTTTTCCGTGCCTTTCTGGCCATCGGCGTAAGTCTTTTTATCCTCGGGGGAAAACGGCACATTGATGCCCATGCCCAGGCCCATGGACCAGGTCGCCTTCTGGTAGGTGAAGGAGGAGGGCGAACCGAACACCATCGGCGTGTTGGTTGTGGGGATATAAACCAGTCCTGTTTCCGGGCTGTAGGACATGGGATTCCAGTTGTGTGCCCCATAAGGTCCCGGCACAACAAACTTTGGTTCGTCCCGGTAGTCGGCCAGGCCGGTAAATACCGGACGACCGGTTTCCAGGTCGATATGGCTGGCCCAGTTGACTTCGACAAAATTTTCTGCCGAAAGAAGCTCACCTGTTTCCCGGTCAAGCACGTAGAAGAAGCCGTTCTTGGGCGCCTGCATCAGCACCTTCCGCATCCGGCCGCCGAATTCCAGTTCTGCCAGGATCATGTTCTGGGTTGCCGTATAATCCCAGCTTTCTCCAGGCGTTTCCTGATAATACCAGATCAGGCGCCCGGTGTCCGGATTGATGGCCAAAATGGAACAGAGAAACAGGTTGTCTCCGCCACTGGGGCTTCGGATCCAGGCCGGGTAGGGGGATCCATTACTGGTGCCTACATACAAAAGATTCAATTCCGGATCGTAGGTCATTTGTCCCCAGACCGTGCCGCCGCCACCGGCTTCCCATCTCGAGTCGGGATCCCAGGTCTTTGCCGCCATTTCCACCTCGGGGTGCTCGTATCCGTTTTTTGGATCTCCCGGCACAGTAAAAAAACGCCAGGCCAGCTCACCGGTTTCGAGGTCGTAGGCAGAAAAATAGCCGCGCGCTCCCATGTCCGCTCCCGAAGTGCCGATAACGATCACGCGGCCGGCGATTTGAGGGGGCCCCGTGTTGGCATAGGCCATTGTCCGGTCGATGATGACATCCGACCGCCAGTTCACTTTTCCGGTAGCTGCATCCAGGCTGGTCAGCCATCCATCGATGGTTCCCACGTAAACCTTACCTTTCCATACAGCCACCCCTCGGTTGACCACATCACAACAGGCTTTACGGCTATAAGTCGGATCCACTGGTGGGTCGTAGCGCCAGATTTCTTCACCGGTATCGGCCTTCAGCGCATAGACCACCCCCCAGGCGCCCGAGGTGTACATGACCCCATCCACCACAAATGGCGTGGCCTCGAGGCCGCGGGGCACCTTCCCGATGCGGGAGGAGGCGTCATATTCCCAGGCAAAGCCCAGCTCAGCCACGTTGGAGGCATTGATGTCGTCCAGAGGGGAGTAGTGCTGTTGCTTCCAGTTGTTGCCCAGCGAGAGCCAGTTGGCCCCCTCCTGATCCTCTTTCAGGAGCCGCTCCTCATCGATCCAGCCCGGAATATCATAGGATGACCTTGGTTCCGGCTTGCTGCAGGAAAGTAAAGTTAGGGTTAATATTCCGGAGATAGTGGCCAATGTCGGATGATTCATGTATCCATTGTTTTATCGTTGACGGCGCTGCGGGGACGCAGTGGCCCTACCTCAACCGGCCCATGGTAGGGCCATTGCGTCCCCGCAATGCCGTTCGAATGTTGTTGGAAGATTACAGGGTTAATAAATCTGTACCTGATGCTTAAATACCACGTTACCTCACGAAACCGATGCCAGTTCATTCAGGTCTCGGGTGGACAGGTTCACTTTTCCTTTTCGTTCGGATAAAATGACATTTTTGCGCCACTTCTCATCGTCGATTTCCAGGAAATCTTCACGGTAGTGATTGCCCCGGGTTTCCTCCCGGGCCAGCGCGGCCCGGACCATGAGTTCGGCCACCTTGAGCGAATTCTCAGCTTCAATGGTCCGGCGAAGGGTGGGGAGGTCCTTTCGCCTTAAATTCGGTAGCCAGCCGCCTCGTAGTTCCTCGATGTCCTTCAGGAGCTTCTCACAACCGGCGCGGCTTTTCACATTGAGGAAATCGCGTCCCATCGTTTCCTGGAGTTTATTGAAAAGGTCGTCTGCCTTCCGGTCACCTCCCTTGGTATTTAGTCGTTCCAGAGCCGGGGCCAAGCTGCTTTCCTTCAGCGGGGATCGGTCGGTTTGCTTGGCGTGTTTGGCCGCGTATTTTCCGGCTCGTGCGCCAAATACGATACCCATGCTGACCATACCTCCACCAAGGCGGTCTGCGCCATGGGGCCCGGAGCAAACTTCACCGGCAGCGAAGAGTCCGGGTAGGGAAGCCTGCGCCTGTTCATTAATGAGGATGCCTCCATTACTGGCGTGAGCAGTTGTAACGACACGCGCCTCCTTGCCGGGACGGATGGCTTTCCGTTTCATCTTTCCTTCATCGAAGTGGTGTTGGATGACCGGTTCGTAGTTCTCCAGGTCGCATTCCGAAAAGTCCAGGTAAAGACCTCCACCGGGAACATCCCTCCCTTCATTCTGTTCCTTGGCCACCGCTACGTCGATCCAACCGGAACCATCGCGCATGGAATACGGCATGTGCATACAGCGATTGCGCATCGCTTCCTCCGCCGTCAAACCGTCCGGCAGGTAGCGGGAGAGCGCCTCCTCCCCCAAGCGGTTTCTCATTTTCGGAAAGACGCTCCAGTACATGCCCGGAATGTCGGTCATGTTAAATCCCGCCGGCAGCACCATGTACTGGATGTACTCCATATTGGTCAATTCCGCTCCGGCTCGCAAAGCCATGGCGTACCCGTCCCCGGTGGTATCGATGCCCCGGAAGATTACCGGAGGAAAGATCTGGCGGGCTCCCCCGGCGCCCAACATGACCGCCCCGGTCCGGTAAACCATGGCTTGCCCATCCGGACCCAAAGCCATGGCGCCCACGCATTGCCCTTTCTCCACCAGCAAATCGGTGATAAACACATTCTGGTGCACCTCGATGTCGTATTTCCTGGATTGATCTATCATGGCCCAGACAATTTCCCCGGCGTGGCCGCGCCCTATGTCGCGCACTGAGTGGGCCCGGTGGTGACTGGCAAAGCAGGAGTGCGCTGTGAAGTGCTTCTTCTTTCCCGTTGGGTCTTTTACAAATTCCACGCCCCAACCCTCCAACTCGCGGGTGCGGTCCACGATCTCAGTGGCCTGTATGCGTGCCAGGCGAGGATCGGCCATGCCGAGACCCACCCTCACGATTTCCTGAAAATGCACCTCGGGGCTGTCACCGGTATGGGCCGAGCAGCCGTCGGCACATTGCCAAGCCACCGCCGGAGAATCGAGCGAGACCGAAGCGCCGACCTTGCCGGTTTTGCCCTTCAGGGCCACGGTCACTTTAACCCCTTGTTTTCCAGCGCCGATGGCGGCGCGCAGGGCGGCGGCTCCGCCGCCGACGATCAGCACGTCCGTTTCAATTACCTTTTCAATCTTCAAAATGTCCCAGGATTTCGGATTTGGTCTGCTTGCCTCCCGCCACGGCGAGAATTTCGCTGTATATTTCCTCACCAACCTGGTCGATGGTCTTGTCGCCAGTCATGATGGGGCTGGCATCGACATCCATCTCGTCCCCCAGCAGGGAACAGGTTTTGGGATTGGCGCAGACCTTCATGGTGGCGGCAACTACGCCTCCTGTTACCGTGCCAATACCGGTTGTTTCCACCACCACGTGGGCTCCGCAGGCCGCCATGTTCATGGCGCATTGAGGATCGCTGTAATCCTCGAAGGATCCCGGCACCATGACTTCGAGATAGAGACCCGGCTCAACCGGTTTTTCAAAGGTGTTCACCACCCCCATGAAGGGTGAGCTGCCCGCTTTGGCGAAAGCGCCGATGGCTTTCTCTTTAGCCGTGGTGATTCCGCCATCCCGGTTTCCTTTACTCACGGTCGGGGCCTTGCAATCGGGCATGACGGCCCGCAGTTGTGCAGCGGCGTTTCCATTGGCCGCTCGGGCCACATATTCGTCCTCCATTCCCACCAATTCCTGATCCACGTTAAAACAATAGACCGTGGCGCCGACTTTCACCAGCATGTCCGAGGCAACACCCACTGCCGGGTTGGATGCCAATCCCGATGTGGCATCTGATCCGGCGCAATCCATGGCCACCACCAAGTCGGAGATTTTCAGGGGAACTCGCGGCGCCTGCTCCGCTTCTTCGATCAAATTGCGTAGTTTCCTGGCGCCATCCTGAATGGTTTTGATCGTGCCCCCCGAATCGGTGATCTGCACGAATTCCACCGATTTCCCGGAATCCTTCAGTGCTTCGACAAAGCGTGGGGCTTCGTTGAACTCACAACCGAGACCCACAAACAGGGCCGAGGCGGTATTAGGATGTTTGACCAGAGCTACAAACTTGTCGAACAGAGGCTGCCATTCGTGACAACTGTTTCGCCGGCCGAACAACTGAGCGTTCTCAAACTTGTCGGAAATTTTCTGGGCCACGAACTTCGAACAACCGACCGTATAAATGACCGCCACGTTGTTGCGGATGCCCACTTGCCCATCCGCTCTCTGGTAACCTGAGATATCCATTTCCATCAGGGTGCCTCCTTTCCGATGTTTTGCACCAGGTTGTCGTCATCACTGTCCAGGACGTTGTGCGTGTGTACGTGCTCACCCACAGCGATGTCCCGGGTGGCTGGTCCGATGGACAGACCGTATTTGAGGATGTCGGCTCCCGACGGGATGGGGGTAATGGAAAATTTGTGGCCCAATGGAATGCTATCCTTTAATGAAATGCTTCGGGTATCTTCCTCTCCAGGTTCCAAATCGACCTGGTCACCTGCCTTCAGGTCGGTCAGGGCCGCAGCTATGTTGTCAATCGGGTTCAATAAAATAGCCTTCCTTTGCATGTTTTTGGATGGATGGTGACCCAAGCGGGTGGTTTGTCATCCCATCCGTCCAGCTTGCCCCGGTGAGTTGGAAAATTCAACAAAAAAACAATATAATAGATTTTAATGACAATATAAACGTTATTCTGAATAAAGATAGTAGAGAAAATTGATTTGACGGAAACAAAATTTACTATACATCACGATGTATGATTAGAACGCAGATATACCTGACGGAGGATGAGCATCAGGGAGTGACTCGCTTGGCCAAGGCTTCTGGTAAGAAGCAAAGCGAAGTCATTCGAGAGGCTATTGACGAATACCTGGGAAAGGTTGGGCCCCAGGACAAACTTTCCAGGATTCGTAAAGCGAAAGGTATCTGGAATGATCGGGAGGATATGGATCTTGAAGCACTTCGAAAGAATTTCGACCGATTCTAGTGTGGTGTCCCAATTTATGTTGGTCGATACCGATGTTCTCATCGATTACTTGAGAGGAGATCCTCGTGCGGAGGAATTTCTGGAATCGAATCTCAATGCGGTTTTTATCAGCTCAATCACCGTTGCCGAGTTATATCAGGGAGTAATTGAAGGCGACGAGCGATCAGCATTGGACAGTATGATGTCGGCCTTCACAATTTTACCGGTTACCAAAGAAATAGCCAAAGAGGGAGGGTTGATCTGCCGAAAATATCGAAAAACTCATAACAGCAGTTTGGCGGATTGTATGATTGCCGCCACCGCCCGGCACCATAATCATCCATTAATATCACTCAATCTGAAGCATTTCCCAATGCTTGAGAATGTATCAAAGCCCTATAGGAAAAGCTGAGGATTGAGGCTAATCCGCCCGGAGGGGAAGTCGCTTTTCGTAGGCGGGCAGGCAGCGGCTTATGAAATTGGCCAAGCTGTCCTGATTTTGCGCTTGGGCCAGTTCAAGAGCTCGGATGGCCGTTATCAGGGCTTCTTCGAATTGTCTGTTTTCCGCCAAAGCCGCGGCCAGCACCTGCAGTAAATCCGGGTCGGAAGGTGAAGTGCTCAGGGCTTGGCGGCAAAGCTCTAAAGCCCTTGGTCCGTTGCGTAGCCGGTCATCCTTGGCCGTGGAATAAATCCAGGCTAGTTCTCGCAGGATTTTTGCGCTGTTGGGATGTCGATTCAGGCCCCGTTCGTAAACTTCGATTGCTTCCCGTTTTCTTCCGGCGTAATCGAGAGCGAGTCCCAGGATGGAATGGCCTTCCCGTATGTAGGGGTCGGCTTTCAAATCCTCCTGTAACAGGGAAATTGCCTGATCGATGCGACCCAGTTGGGTCATTGTCTGAACCCACATTGAGCGAGCTTGAAATAGATCGGGATTCAATTTCACGGCCCTTCGGTAAGATTCTTCGGCAGAGAAGTATTCCTTTTGTTCCATCATCAGTTCGGCCCGCGTCACAAGAGCGTCCGTATTGTTGGGGTCTGCTTTCATCCATGCCTCGACTTCGGTCAGCGTGGTCTTGGCATAGCCACGCTCACGAATGAGTTGAACGCGTTGTTTCCAAGCTCTGTTGTGGGTCGAATCGATTTGGCAAGCCTGGCGAAATGGTTCGAGGGCCTTTCTTATGTTTCCCCTGGCCAACTGGATAAGGCCGGAAAGGTATCGGATGTCCGGGTCTTGCGGATGATCTGCCACCAGTTGCTCGCTATACGCTTCAGCACGATCCAGGTCCCCTCGTTCAACCATTATTCTCAGGAATTCGCTTCGCACTTCGATGGCATAGGGATTTTGTTTGAGCAGGAAAGTCAGATGGCGTTCCGATGCTTCAAATTCCTTCTGCTCCATCGCAAGGTAAGCCAGGCTGAGGCGGGCCGCGAAATCCTGCGGATTTCCATCGACCAATTTCTGCAGGAGTTTTCGAGCCTCCGATGGGCTCCCGATCTGCCTCAGGAACTCGCTGAATCGAAATCGGAGTTGCCGATCTCCAGGTCTTATTTCCAGGATTTCCCGAAATTGATTTTCAATGGCTGTCAATGCTCGGGGAGTGAGCCTGTCGGCCAAGCGCCTGACTTGGCGTTGTCTTTTCACCTGACGTTGTGCGTGACCCAATTGGTTGGTGAAGGGCGGCTTGTTCATCAACTCACCGGCCAGTTTTTTGGCAATGCGGTGGCGGTCCCAATCACTGAAGGCCAGTAAGCGAGCGGTTTCGGCCTCGTCTGGAAAACCGTTCGGGGGGGGCGCCGATTCAGCCAAAATAGCTTCCGCCAGGGAACGGGCCACCAAGTAATTTCCTTTGAAGGAAAGGTGCACGTGGTCGACGAGAAACGCTTCATCAGGTGGTTCCTTAAATGCCCCCATCAGGTTCCTGGCGTTGTCGACCAGAAGGGATCCTTCGGGCAAGTCTCTTAGAATTGCATTGAGCTGGCTGTCCGCCCGAAATCTGAGAACGTCCAAGTTACGGGAAGCAACAAAGGCTTGTTTGGCCTTTGATTCTTCTTCCAGAGCAAGGTAGCATTGGCCAAGTCGGTAGTGGAGTTCTGAAAACCCATCGTCGATCCGGTTGGCGGACAGATAATCGTCAATGGCCAAGCCATACTGTCCCTTTTCCTGAAACTCCCTTCCCCTTTTAAAATAGCTGGCCCATTGGCTGGATTCTTCCTCAGAAAGGGATGTCTTTTTCTTCGAGGCAAAGGGGGGATTGTCCCGCAGGTTAACCGCTACAGTCGAAACGATGACTGTGCAGTCTTCCTTACTGGCCGCATTTAACAATTCACGCATATTGGCCTCGTAGTGTTCATAGACAGCCTGCAGGCGTGAGTCATTCCTGGAGACCGTGTTTTGCAAAAACTGGTTCATCCCTCGCCAGGACCCCGTAGGCGATTTATGCCTGCCCATGGCCAGGGTGATCAGTTGGTGGAACCGGGTCGATTTGAGCGCCGTAGATGCCTTGATGAAGAACCGGCTTTGCCTGAATCCTGAAAGTGTGGTTCCTGGACCGAATGGACCCACCACCTCATTGTTTCCCACATAAACGATCAGGAAATCGGGATCGTATTTCAGGCAGGCTTCTGCAACGGGAAGGACCACGTGAGAATTGATCGCGGTGATGGCGGTGTTTATGACTTCGATCTTCCGATTTGGAAAGGCCTCTTCCAGCAGAATCTGCAATTGAGCAGCCATGCCAAATTCCGAAGCCGGAAAACCTTGTGCGGCAGAGCCGCCCAGAACGAAAATCCGCAGGGATTCCTCCGGCTTTTCTTTGCTGAAGCTGACCGGTTGCATAGGGCGGGCCATGGACCAGGGAAAATACTGGAAGGTAAAGGCCCAATTGTTTCTTACCTGCCCCTTTTCCTCCGAGAACACCGCCGTATGGTAACCAAACCCAACCAACCTCAGCCCCAACTCCACCGCAATCAGGAAGAGCACAGGCAGTAATAGCACCGTGATCAGTTTGAAGAGTATGACGCGCGATCGGTTCATTCGAAACGGTTCAGTTGCAGTGGTCAAAAGCCGAAAATGGCATTTATTTTGTTAATTTCGTTAATAATATTGTTTATTATTGCTGTCAAATCCCCCACTGTAGCAAAATGGTCAGATCAATTGCCCTTTCCATTCAATCGTAGAAATCTACTTTTCTAAGCCGAGATCTTTTGGGATGAGGAAACACTCCATTAACCTACTGAGTTTTTTCTTCTTGATGGGGCTCAGTTCGTCCTCCGAGGGCAATCCGGCGCCTCTTCCCTTGGAGGAAGCGGTGAGCCCCCTGGTTGAGGCACATTGTATCGAGTGCCATGACTGGGCTACTGATACTGCGTTGGATTTCGAGAGCCTGGGATTTGACCTGGAAGATCCCCCTACTTTCCGGCAGTGGGAGCATGTGTTTGACCGGGCCAAAAATGGGGAGATGCCGCCCAAGAAGAAAAAGCGTCCCGATCCACAGCTTCTGCAGACAGCGCTCGATTCACTTCGCCACATCCTGCTGGAAACCAATTCGACTGCCCAGCAAAGCCAGGGCCGGGTACCTTCCCGCCGCCTCACCCCGACCGAGTATGCATATACCATCATGGATTTATTGAAGATTTCCGAAGGCTTGGGTCATTTATTGCCGGCGGAAAGTGACTCCAGTGGATTTGATACGGTAGGTAGGGAGCAGCGCTTTTCCGATATTCATATACGAAGTTATCTCGATACAGCCGACCGGGCACTCGATTTTGCCATCAATCCGGACCCGCGCCCCAACCAGGGGAAACGCGAGTTTGATTACTACAACTCTGATTATTTACACAAGTGGTTCACCGTGGATGTCAATCGGGGTGGTGATAATATTCTCAAGCTGGATGATGCAGTGGGTCTCATCATCGACCTGGACTTTCTCATGAGGTCGGATCGTGCGGGTTTCCATATCCAACAGTCAGGTATGTACCGCATCACCGCCGATGCCTATGCCTACCGGGCTACAACACCCGTCGCGTTGAAAATCATTCGTGGTGGAAGCGGTCGCATCGATATTGATGTGATCGGCGCTGTCGATATACTTCCAGGTGAATCCAGTACCCTGGAAATTACCGCCTACCTGAAACCCGGGGATTACATAAATCCGATGCCGGGCGATTTGGACTCGGAAGACGGATTGGGCCGCTACGGCAGAGCCACTTTGGGGCTTGGTACATCCGGACCGTTGGAAGATTATCAGGGTGAAGGGGTAGCCCTAAGGTCGATTCATGTGGAAGGACCGCTTTTCGAATCCTGGCCTCCGCCAAACACCCGACAGTTGTTGACCGGGGTGGAATTGGTGGAAGGGGAGAAGGGATACGAAGTTCAATTGAGCAAAGAGCCGATGGAGCACGTGAAAGATATTGTTGCCCGCCTGGTGCCGCTCGCTTTCCGTCGTCCCGCCAGGCCGGGCGAGATTGAAGCGTTCGTAAAACTGGCCAAACCAGCATTGGAAGATGGGCGCGACTTTCTCGATGCCTTGCGATTACCGCTCCGGGCTCTGCTGAGTTCACCCCAGTTTATTTTTCACGGAGGTGAACCGGGCGAACTGGACGACTACGCCCTGGCTACGCGCCTTTCTTATTTTCTTTGGAAGAGCATGCCGGATCAGGACCTCTTTGATTTGGCGAAGAGGAAGAGGCTGTCCCATCCCAGGATATTGGCCCGCCAGGTGGAACGCATGTTGCAGGACAAAAAATCCGAGCGATTCGTCGAGGACTTTGTCGGGCAGTGGCTGCGCTTGAAGGAAATCGACGCCACCACTCCCGATAAACTGCTGTATCCGGAATACAAGGACACCATACGTTTGGCCATGTTGAATGAGACGTGCTTATTCTTCAAGGAGTTGGTGGACGAGGATCTGGGGGTGGCAAACTTTATCGATTCCGACTTTACCTTTCTGAATCGTCCGCTGGCGGAGCTCTACCAGATCCCGGGTGTGGCGGGCCAGGAGATGCAAAAGGTGGAAATACCGGAAGACAGCCCCCGTGGAGGAGTCCTTACTCACGCCAGTATTCTGAAGGTCACCGCCAACGGCACCATCACCTCGCCCGTTCCACGCGGCAACTTCGTCCTCAATAATCTTTTGGGCAAACCGGTTCCGCCCCCGCCACCTGTCGACGCCATCGAACCCGATACCCGTGGCGCTACCACCATTCGCGAAATCCTGAACAAGCATCGGGATGTCGCTTCCTGCAACCAATGTCACAAGCGGATCGACCCGCCGGGATTCGCCTTGGAAAGCTTCGATCCGATTGGCCGTTTTCGCTCCGTTTATCGGGTCCATGACGATGACCTTCCCAAGCCCAACGTATTCTTCGGTGTCACCCGGGGGTTCTATTCCGAGGGGTTGCCCGTCGATGCATCCGGCGTAACGGAAGATGGAACTCCATTTTCAGGCATTCGCGAGTTCAAGCAACTCTTGCTGGCTCATGAGAATCAGGTTGCCCGTCACTTCATTTCCCAATTGATGGTGTTCGCCACCGGAGGCGAAATCGAATTCGCGGACCGGGATGAGATTGCCCGGATACTGGAAGAAACGCGGCCCGAGGGTTACGGGATCCGGTCCATCCTTCACCAAGTGGTGCAGAGCAGATTATTCAGAAACAAATAACGTTCCTCTAAAAACATGTATCAACCGATCGATCGAAGGACATTTCTCAAAACCGCAGGGGTTTCCCTGGCGCTGCCCTTACTCGAATCCATGAACCCGATCCTGGCACGGGCAACAGGATCCACCGCCGTCCCCAAGCGACTGGTCTTCATCTGTTCCACCTTGGGCTTCTATCCGGATTCCTGGTGGCCGACCGGCTCGGGTGCGGACTACGAATTGTCCGAGTATTTAAAACTTCTGAAGAGTCACCGCAGCGACTTCACCCTATTTTCGGGTCTGGCCCACGAGGCCCAGACCGGCCGGCAACCGCACAATAGTGAACTGTCCTGGTTGACCTCCGCGCGGGGGCCCGGACTAGGTGGCTTTCGTAACACTATTTCCATCGACCAGGTTGCGGCTGATCAGGTTGGGAATGATACCCGTTTCTCCTCGATCTCCTTGGGTACTCGCAATGAACAAAGTCAGTCCTATACCCGTAGCGGGGTGATGGTTCCGGCTTACTCGAGCCCGTCCAAGCTGTTTGCCGAACTGTTTCTTCAGGGTAAACCCGAAGAAGTCGCCCAGCAAAAACAGAACCTGAAAGATGGGCGCAGTATCCTCGACGAATTGATGTCGCAGGCCCGGCAGTTGCAGCGCAAAACCAGTGCGGCGGACAATGCGCAACTGGACGAGTATTTTACCTCGGTTCGTCAGGCGGAACAGTCGATAACCGAAAACGAGGCCTGGATGGACACGCCAAAACCTGAAGTAGATGCCGATCCTCCGGTCGATTTCCCGGATACCACTCAATTGATCGGGCGGATTCGGCTCATGATGGATATGATTCCCCTGATTGTGCAGACCGATTCATCGAGAGTAGTGAGTTTGATGATTCACGATCATGGTGTAGTTCCTCAAGTGGAGGGAGTCACCCAAGACCAGCACAATCTATCGCACCATGGAAGGGATGAATCGAAGATTGCCGAACTCAAAATAATCGAAACCAGAATCCTCGGTTGCTTCGACCGTTTATTAACCCAGCTCAAGGACAAGCGGGAGGAGAGTGGAAACCTGCTCGATACCACTTCTGTGCTTATTGGCAGCAATCTGGGGAATGCCAATTCGCATAACACGGACAACCTTCCCATCCTTCTGGCAGGAGGCGGATTCAGGCATGGAAAATTTATCTCCCAAGAAGGGGAAGGCAAGCGACCCCTGTGCAACCTGTTCACCGCCATACTTAATCACTCCGGTTATGAAATCGAGTCCTTTGGCCAGAGTACGGGGGAACTGTCATGGTCCTGAGGGGAATAGCCGGATGGTTGGTAGCGTCCGTGTTAACTGCTTCAGCCTCAGTTCCTGAGATGCCGACCATGCCCGAGGGTGTAAATTGAAATGCAATGAGTAAGAACCTGGAAATCGTAAAGAGTTACTGGTCCAAGGAAACGGCCGGAGATGTCGATGGTGTCATGGAGCATTATACCGATGACGCTACTTTCAAAGCGCCCATTTCAGAGCTTTGCGTAGGGGCGGATGCGGTAAGGCAACAGTACGCGGCCATGCTGAGTGGAGGCGTGGATTTCAATTGCCAGGTTGTTCGTTACACCGAATCGGGAAACAGGATCGCGGTCGAATTCGATCTCAATTTTACTACGCCCGAAGGAAAATCGGGGACCATGGCGGTCTGCAACGTGTTTTGCATGCGAGACGGAAAGATCGAATCTCTGCGCTGTTATTTTGATCCCTCCGATTTGGATGTGTGAACTCGGGGTGTATGGGGTCAGCCCTGAATGGCACTAAGTTAAGGGCGTATGTAGAGGAATGTGGTATGGACGCCAGTCGGGGTCATGCCGTAGAAAAGTGATGCCTTACGGAAGAAAAGGGTCGGGTCTTAAAAACCGTATTCCGTTTCACTCCATACACTTTTACAAGACGACCGACCCTGTAAGGCATAACTTTTTACGACTTGACCCCTTCCTTCGCAAGCAGACCCTTTTCCTGGCTATGGCACTCCCTGGCAATCGCGGGATAAACCCGCTCCTACAAACCTCCAACTGGTATAGCTGTAGGAGCGGCTTTACGCCGCGATTCTCTAACTGACCCCATACCGCTTAGTAAACGATGAGGGTTCCCTTCATGGCCTGCCAATGTCCGGGGTAAGTGCACAGATAGGGGTAATCCCCAGGGGCAGTCGGAGCGTTGAAATGGATGGTTTGGGATTCCCCGGGGTTTAGCATACGTGTGTATTGCAATACGCTTGGGTCGTCGGGAACATAGTGGCGCGCGTTGGCGAGCGGCCGTGCAGGGCCTCGTCTCCGCCGAACAATCCGTACGGCTGGCCGTGGTGTGTTTTTGAATCCGCGAATGCCTTGCGTACCGCCTTCAGGTGCTTCGGTTCCTGATCGTTTTGAAATGCGATTATTGGCTGCTTCATGCCCTGCGCGAGATTCACGCAGTGAAACGGATAGGCAGTTGCGTCTTTCGCGGTCCACTGCTCCTTGAAAAACGGTCCGTGCATTTCAATGTCGTCACGATTGAGAAAGATATGCGTGTAGGGGTGCGTCTGCTCCTTGAGCACTTCGCCTAACTCGAGAAGAAACTTGTCGCCGGTAATATTATAGAGCCAGTAGACGACCATTGAATTATCACCACCACGACGGTTGCCCCAGAAGGTCCAGTGGTCGAGCCGGCGATTGGGCAGTTCCTTGAGCTGGAATTTGAAATATTTCGTGAGTGCCTTAATCACCCGCTCATCACCCGTCGCGTTGTAGTGCGACTGCAGGATTTTTAGCATCACCATCTTCGGCCACCAGTCTTCACGCTTGTCGCGCTACAGGCCGGGTTCGGGTTTTGGCGGTTTCTTAAACGGCACCGGGCCAAGATAACCATCTGCGCGCTGGTTGTTCAGTGTCCATTCCACCCAACGGTTCGCTTTCGCCAAAAGTTTTTCGTCATCCAGTATGTGCGCGAGCGGAAGCAAACCATCGACCCAATAAGGTCCCCGCTCCCAGCCGTCGCCATCGCCTCCAAGCCAGCCGTTGCGCTCACCGACGACCTCCGGATACCATTCGTCGAGATGCCCGGTCATGCCCTTTGCCATACGTTGGAGTTGGTCCAATAGCCAGCCTTCGGCCTTGATCGAACCCAGTGGCAACTCCGCATAGGGCTTGGCTACCAGCGGCGCACGATTTGTCAGGTAATGGCTATGGCGCTTGTCTTCCGCATAGACACCCGAAATTGAAATAAAAGAGAGGATGCAAAGGAGTATTTTTTTCATTTTGAGAGTGAAATATCTTTAACTTTCCCCCCTGACGACGCAATCTATTTGAAGCATGCACCGACGCTTATTTTTAGTATTTTTCAGCCTGCTGTTCACCATGCTGCCGACAGGGGCTGAGCAGCCCAACGTCCTTCTCATTATCGGCGACGACCAGGCCTGGACGGATTACGGTTTTATGGGGCACCCGCATGTAAAGACACCCAACATCGACAAGCTGGCCAACGAGAGCGTGGTCTTTCCGCGTGGGTACGTGCCCACCGCCCTGTGCCGTCCCTCATTGATGACGCTGGCTACTGGGCACTACGCTCACCGGCATGGTGTAACCGGGAACGATCCCTCTCCAAAATATGCCGAGAAGAATTCGGCGCTCTACAACGAACGACGGGCCCAACTCATTTCCTATATCGACCCATTCGATACCTTGCCCGAACTGCTGGGGGACCAAGGCTACCTCAGCCACCAGAGCGGAAAGTGGTGGGAAGGAAATTTTTCCCAGGGTGGATTTACCCACGGCATGACGCGCGGGTTTCCTCAGCAAGGCGGAAGGCATGGGGATGATGGCCTGAAAATCGGACGCCAGGGACTCAAGGAGTGCTTCGACTTTATCGATAGGGCGGTGGACGCGGACAAACCGTTTTACATGTGGTATGCCGTTTTCCTGCCACACACGCCGCATAACCCGCCCCATCGACTCCTCGATAAATACAAGGACGAGCATCCACTACCCATCGCCAAATATTACGCCATGATCGAGTGGTTCGACGAAACCTGCGGAGACCTGATTGGCTACCTGGAAATGAAAAAGATCCGCGACGACACCTTGATCGTATTGATCGGCGACAATGGTTGGATTCAAAATCCTGAAAGAAACGGTTTCATGCCGCGTTCCAAACAATCCCCCTACGAGGGGGGTGTTCGCCAGCCGACCCTCTACTCCTGGCCGGCGAAGTTGAAACCGGCGTATCGCATGGATCTGGTCAGCAGTATCGACATTTTTCCTACCATCCTGGCCGCCGCAGGAGCCCGCCAACCTGCGATCAAATTGCCGGGATTAAATCTCCTGCCCCATATGGAACAAGCCTCTGATATTCCGAGAGCTGCGATCTTCGGAGAATCCTTCGCCCACGACATAGCCGACATTGAAAACCCGGCAGCCTCCCTCCTCTTCCGTTGGTGCATAGAGGGAAACTGGAAACTGTTGCTCACCTACGATGGCGAAGTAAACCGGTACCCCCACGTCCATCCGCGGAAGGAGAAACGCCCCCAACTCTTCAATCTAAAAAAGGACCCGGGCGAGAAACAAAACCTGGCCGGTCAACTCCCAGAGATTGTGGCCAAGATGGCAGCCATGATTGAGGATTGGTATCCGGTACCCGAACGGAATGCGCTGACTAGCTATTAAAGATGACGGCAGCCAAGTTGATTTGTACACTGGTCGCTTTGGGGGGAGTCACTCAATTGGGGATTTCGGCACAGCCTGAGCTATCGGTGGAACAAATCACCGAAGACAATCATTATCATCATTTCTTCGGCTATATCGGCCATGTCCAGAACATAGCCTGGAATCAGTCGGAGCGATACATCCTGGCCCTGCGAACTTCGTTTCAGGATCACCCTGCCGGAAGGCCACGAACCGGCAGATGTGGTATTGATTGACACCCACAACAATTACGCAGTTAAAAAAGTGGAAGCATCCCGCGCTTGGAATCCACAGCAAGGCACCATGTTCTATTGGAATCCTCTGCAAGCTGAAACCCAGTTCTTCTTCAACGACCGGGATCCAAATTCCGGCAAAGTTTTTTGTGTGCTCTACGATATTTCTCAAGGCCGACGGATCAGGGAGTACCGCTTTGACGACCATCCGGTAGGCAATGGAGGGATAGCACAAAATGGCGGATGGTTTGCCGGCATAAACTACGCGCGCATGGCCCGCCTGCGACCGGTAACCGGATACAAGGGCGCCACCGATTGGACCGAAGGCGTTCTTCACCCGAAGGATGATGGAATTTTTAAAGTGAACACGGAAACAAGCGATCACTCACTGCTGGTGTCGTTTCACGAGTTGGCCGCCATTATTCGGGAAACCGAACCGCATATCGACCATTTGGCGCTCTTTATTAACCACACCCTTTGGAATCGTGAGGACGACCTTTTATTCTTTTTCGCCCGCGCGGGATGGCGAAACAATAAGGACCATCCACGCGTCAACGCGCCCTTTGTCATACACGCAGATGGAACTGGTTTAAAGCGATTAACGACCTTCATCGGCGGCCATCCGGAATGGGACTACGGTCACCGGATGATAGGCGCATTGGATGGCCGGCAAGTTATATACGACGTGGACAAACAATTGGTCATCGGGGAACTTGGAAATAAGGAGATCTTTCCCGACCCGGAAGGCGACATTAGTCTATCTCCTCAAGGGGACTGGTTCGTAAATGGCCATAAGGTGAAGGAAAAATCGGCCAATTTTTATACCCTTTATCGGCGCTCGGATGGTGCCTATCTCCGCTCGGGCGGTTTCCATATCGGAGCATGGCAATCGGGTGACCTCAGACAAGATCCCTCGCCTTCCTGGAACCGCAGCGGCAATAAAGTCCTGGCGCCAGGGTTGACGGGAGAAGGGGCCTTAACCCGCCAGTTATTTATTATATCGTTGCCTGAGGACCTGCCCTAGGCGCCTGAAATTCCCTATCAACCTGGCCCGTAAAATGCGCTGACGACAAAAGCGATTTGAAACCAGCAAGAATGTCTCAAAACTATTGACGGTTGAGCCCATGCATCTTGGTCTTAGCGGCTTCCAGATCCAGCTAGACAGATCTGCGGCTGACCAAGGAAACCCAGGATATGATACGAATTCAGAATTGGTATGACATCTCAAGCTGCAAAAATCATTTATACAATTACCGATGAGGCCCCTGCCCTGGCGACTCATTCTCTCCTCCCGGTCATTGAAGCCTTTACCGGAGCTGCCGGAGTGGTGGTCGAGACGCGGGATATTTCCCTGGCCGGACGCATCATGGCCAATTTCCCGGAACGGCTGACCGCGGAGCAAGCACAAGGTGATCATCTGGCCGAGTTGGGAGAATTGGCCAAGACACCGGAAGCCAATATTATAAAACTGCCAAACATCAGTGCATCTGTTCCGCAACTGACCGTAGCGATCCGGGAACTGCAAGACCAGGGCTACGCTATTCCCGATTACCCGGAGGAACCCGGGTCAGAAGAAGAAAAGGAAATAAAGGCAGGTTATGCCAAAGTGCTGGGTAGCGCGGTTAATCCGGTTTTACGTGAAGGTAATTCAGACCGGCGAGCCCCAGGGTCGGTCAAGGCCTATGCCCGCAATAACCCGCACCCCATGGGCGCCTGGCCACCCGAATCCACGTCTTCTCGGTGGAACCTCTGGATTTTCTAAATACATTTCCGCGGATGGGATAGAAAACGAGTTTGGCGATATCATGCTGTTCGAAAGGTTTGCATATCGCTACTCTAAACAGAAGCGAGAGCGCCGCGGGGCGAACGCCAACTTCGAGTACAAGCCCAACCAGGACACTCACGCCTGGCTTCGATATTACCTGACCGAGTCTAATGACGACCATATGGCTTGGAATCAACATTACCGTGCATTGCGGGATATCCGCAATTCCACGAGGGCTCGGGTTATTTCACCCCGGTCTGCATTTTCGCAGCGAGCGCGCGTTCAAGGCAAATGGAACGATGGATACCAGGAACGGCCAGTGCATCAGTTCGTGCTTGGCGGCGAAAAGAAATTCGGAAATTTCATCATTGAGGGTAATTTGGTCTCCACCAATGCCAAGGAAACTCGCGCCAACGACTATCAGTTGCAAGTCGAGGAGAGCGCGGAAAACCGCAGTATCGATGCTTTTAAGAATGATCCGACTTTGGAGAACTCAGCTGCCTCCAGCATTGAAGCTGCAAATGGCTTTTCCACCTTCGTATTGACACCGAACGCACAATTTGTCCGAGATACTATCGCTGCGGATGACGACGAAGACTTACGTTATGCCTGGGAATACATCGCGGCTGATAAAGGTGGTTTGGGTCCGGAAAATTTCAACTTGCAAAACGTTGGCTTCTATATGCTGGAAGAGCAGCAATTCAACCCAATGCTTGTAGAGGAAGATACCATCACCGCGAACGTAGACGTCACCTGGAACACTGAAATTGGAGGAAGGAATGCTACTTTTAAAGCCGGGGTCAAATCCCTGAACCGCGAAAAGTTCGTGGATAAGGAGAGCTTCCGTGAAGATCCCCGCACAAACTACTACATGTTCATGGATGGCACAGGCAACACGATAACCGGAGATCTTACTCGTACCTACCAGAGTGTCTTTGGCTCGGAGAAGTTCCCCTACCCCGGTATGCCGGCAGATGTACAGTTATGGTTGCCGGATCGGGAGAAGATGCGCGCAGAGCAGATTGCCCAGAATGCCTCAGCTGATTCCGCTTTCCAAACTGATACTGATGAAGCGGTGGAGAACTCGGTCGAGGACGATTATTTCCTCACTGAAGATATCACGGCGTTCTACTTTATGGGAACCGGGCGTCTGACGGATAACTTTACCCTCTTAGCCGGCGCTCGCTACGAAAAAACAGATGCCGCCATCACAAACACGTTGGTTGCCTCCCCGTTTGCCGGTTTAGAAACTCGCATACTTCCCCCCATTGTTACGCCTGTTGAGTACGAGAACTTTACGCCCAACGTACATTTCCTTTGGGATGTGGGAGATAATTGGGTAGTGCGAAGCGCTTACACCGGTACAATTGGCCGCCCTGACTACGTTGATCTTGGATCTCCTGGGGATAGTCAGTTCGAAATCGACGTTGATGACGATGGCGGCACCCCGGACGACTTCACTGATGACTCCAATTTCGAAGGTGAAGTGTCATTACCCAACCCCAATCTTCAGCCGTACGAGTCCACCAACGTCGACTTTTCGATTGCTCATTACTTTAAGGATGGAAGTGGCTACTTCTCAGTAGGCGGTTTCTATAAGGAAATCGAGAATCCGATCTATGCTTTCACTGATATAGAATTTGATGTTCCGATGGACTCTATGGTCGGTCGCTTCGGTATGGAGGCGAATAACCCATATGTTGGGCAAGGTATACTCGTCGAAGAGCTTTTGGTTAGAACGGTGGTCAATGGGGATCCGGAGGAAGTATGGGGCTACGAATTCGAATTCCAAAAGCGATTTGATAATATCATTCCGGGCTTCGGTGTTGTGGCCAACTATACTATTCTGGATTCCGAGGTCAATCTGCCTTCGCGCCCGACTGAGACGCTCAGAATTTTGGATCAGGCGGAAGAGCTCTGGAATCTGCAGCTCTATTACGAGAAAAAGGATTTTGATGTACGTCTCGCGTTCAGGCACCAGGGCATGGCTTTTGATGGACTGGCTGTATCCCCAAGATGCGGCCTACGCGTTGATTCGCGGACAGAACAAACATGGCGGATGGGACCACACGATTAACTTCGCGGATCTGAGCAACGAAACGGTCAGCTTCGATGACAATCAAACCCAATCTGCAGTCAGTTTCCTGATGGCCTTGGATCAGGAGATCGACGATGACCGTCTCTCAGCGGCAACGAAGCGGGCCGTGGAGATGATGATCATGACTCAATTGGACAACGGCGGCTGGCCTCACAAGTACCCGGAGCAAGGCAACTATCATGATTTTGCGACTTTCAATGATGGCGGCATCAATGACTGCATTCGCGTCATGATCGAGGCGTATCAGTATTACGATAACGACAAAGCGATCGAGAAGAGCCTGCGCCGGGCGGCGCGGTTTATGATGATTTCTCAACTGCCTCCTCCCCAGCCCGGTTGGGCTCAGCAGTACAACGAGTTTCTCCAACCGGCTTGGGCCCGGACCTTCGAGCCGGCTTCGGTTTGCCCAGCGGTCACGATCAAGAATATCGATACTTTAATCGACCTCTATTTGGCACTCGGGAACGGGACCTTGTTGGAGCCGATTCCCGATTCGCTCAGATGGCTCCATGATATTCGGATGGAAAACGGAAAATGGGCCCGTTTTGTCGAGATCGGCACCAATAAGGCCCTCTATTACGATCGTGGGAGGATTCGGGTGGATAGCGTGGCGGAGCTCCACCTGGAGCGCCGCACGGGTTATGGTTATGAAACGAATTTGGAATCGAGGTTGGAAGCGGGTAGTAAACGCTACGAGAAAGCGCTGGAATTGGGGCGTAATGGTTTGAGGAAGGACGAGAATCCTGAACTGTCCAAAGAAGAAGTGACCAAACGCTTGCAGGCCTTGTCCAGTTCCGTGAAAAAGATACTGAAGGCCCAGGAATCGTCCGGCGCCTGGATCACGCGAGATGATCGTTTTAAAACAAAGATGCCCAGAGGGGTCCGTTGGAATGGGCAGTACTCTGTGATGGATCGAATCAGCAGTTCGGTTTTCAATCGAAACGTGGCCACCCTATGCGAGTATATAGAGCTGAGCGATAAGCTGAATGCGCGTTAAGCTCTCTGCATCGTCATACGCGAATTTGAGACAGGTTCTACGGAGCTTCCTCTTCCAGGAGCATTGCGAATTGCGTTTCTATACGCTCTACCAGGGATGCCATCTCAAGCCTTTCCGCGTTTTCTTTGGCCAACAAAGCGGTAGTTCGCGCCTGATCGGTTTGACCATTAATGAGGTAGGCTCTGGTCAGGGTGGCGAAAATCTTCGGGTCTTGCTTATTCGAGAGACGGGCGGCGTTTTGAGCCAGGCTGAGGGCCTCGCGTTTTTCGGATTCCGAAAAAAACTCTCGAGCGAGGGCCAGCTCGGCAGTCAGCCCTGCTGCATCCGTCCAGTTCGGATTACGCTTGGTCGCTTCCTGGCTCAGGTAACGAGCGTCCTCGATCTTGCCTTCCTGGGCAAGTAAGAGGGCGGCGAAATAGTAGGCGTCTGCGGCCTTTGGTTCGATCTTTATGGCTTGATGAAAGGTCTTGGCGGCTTCTTTGATTTTTCCGGAAGCCCTAAGCAAATCTCCCAATTCCAGATGTGCTTCATAACTATCCGGTCGAATAATGATAGCCTCTTGAAGCTGTTGGATTGCCTCCTCCTTTCTGTCCGAGTGAATCGCAACCAGCGCCAGATTAAATACGGCTTCAAACAAATAGGGATCCTGTTCATGTGCTTGTTCCAGGATCTCTTGAGCTTGCTCAATTTGATTGGTATTCAAGTAGAGACTACCAAGATTGCTCATTGTCTCCGCGTCGTCCGGTTGAGCCTTCAGGGCTACCCGATACTGGGCAATGGCCGCTTCATAGTCGCCTTTGCGATGCAGGGCCAGAGCGAGATTGCTTGTGCTTTCAAGGTAGTTCGGGCCCAGGTCGATAAGCCTTTTGTAGGCGGCGATCTCATCATCCCACTGGCCCAAAGCCAGGTAGGCATTGCCCAGGTTTTTGAGAATCATCGCCTGCTCGGCGTCGCCGCTGCCTATCAAGGATTCCTTTAAGTTTTGGATGGCTTCCTCGAAGCGACCGGTATCGAGGGCGTTGGACCCGATTAGATAAAGGGTTTCGGGATCTTTTGGGAGATGTTGCAGGGCTTGCTTGGCCAGATGATAGCCTTCGTCAAATTTCCCCGCCCACCGGTAGATGCGAGCGAGGTTGCGGAGGGCGCGTCCGTGAAAGAGGGGATCCAAACGACTTTCGACCTTCCGTTTTATCTCTACCAGGGAAATGTCGCCTTTCCAATCGTCCGCATAGGAGAGAATCTGGTTCTCGCTCAATGTTTCAAGAATTAGAATAGACAGGAGCCGATTACCTTCGATGGTCGGGTGGACGTGATCGATAAAGATTTCTTGCCCGGTAATCTGATGCGGGCTCTCAGTTGAAACCAACTCCTCGAAGTCTACCAGCATGGCGTCCGATTCGGCGGTAGCGGCCTCAACTGCTGTTCCGATTGCGTGAATTGCTCTCAATGGGCAGACGTCTTCTTCTAGTGCCCGTTCGAAAGATTCCTTCGCTCCGGCGTATTTTCCGGATTGATACAGAATAGTTCCTTTAATGATAGTGTAGATCCGCCTGGCGATCATCGATCGCGGATGCTGAATCGAGGGTTTCCAAGGCGATATTCCATTCTTTGGCTTGAGCTTGAGCCCGAGCCTGGTCGAGCAGGGCTTCCCAGCGGCGCGTTTCCTGGAGGCTCAGCCCTTCCCGGGACTCGCTTTTGAAAGGGGAGCAATCCTTCAAATTGGATGCCGGTTTGATGAAAGCGATTTTGGCTCCCACCGAATGAGCGATAGCGATCATGCGGTCCAGGTTGCGGCGGAAGTGCTCGCTCGCTTTAAGTTTATGGGAGTCGTCTCGATGATAGTTGGCGGGACCTATCGAATTCTCCAGAATGGTTTCCACTTCCTCGGGCAGGAGCGTTTCTTCACGACCAGGTCGAGCTTGTTTGCCGGTGGCCAGATCGACGCCCTTTTTTATCAAGCGGTAGATGCTCGAATGGCTTAAAAATTGGTTGGCCCTTTTAACCGTCTGTTCGGGGATACTCGAATCGGCATAACTCCGTTGTTCCAGGAATTCATTCTGGCCGGTATAGACGATAAAGAGGTCCGGTTCATATCGGGCGAGCTCTTCCATTAGGAAGGCAACTCGATAGGAGGCGTAACTGATTCCGCCCGCGTTGATGACCTCCCATGCTTTGGTGGGATCGGCCACCGGGAGGGTTTCCCGCAGCCAACCCGAGAACGAGGTCTGATCATTATAGGGTCGCCCGTAGGTAGTGGATCCTCCCATAGAGAAAATTCGGAAGGTGTCCTTGGCTTTCTTTGCGGGAAACTGCTGATCCTGAAAGAAGAGCAACTTGTACGGCGCCGTCTTCATGATTGCGGAACCCGTACCCGGGTCCTTTGCTTCAATGAAGAGTGGAGCGCTTCCACTGAATGAAACATATGGGTCAGCCAGGAACCGACTCTCAGGTTTGAGAAGCAAGCGAAGTCCCAGCTCAAGGGCCAGGAAGACGACGGTTAGGACCACGAGATAGAAGATGATCTTTTTCCAGATCGGCAGATTCAATTCCACTTTATCAGGATACTTTTCTTTCATTTTTTTGCTCGATTCATTCTATCCATTTTCCGCGTTTTTACAACGTCAGAATTCACATGCGGGGCGTCTCTTTCAGTGCAAGATTGAAAATCAGTCAGTCCAAAAGCAAGGACTGAAGGACTTGATTGAGTGATAAATGGAGGTGTTTCGCCCCAAACACATGCACCGAAGGCGAGGAGCAGAAATATTGATAGGAGTGCTTTCATAATCACATTATTAGCAAAGCTCGCCCGTTAAGAGAACAACTTTTTTTGGGGGTGGTTAATGTATATATATAACGCGGCTCGGCGCAGGTGTAACCCCCATCTTTGATGAGATTCCCAACCTCCTCGAGGTGTCTGACTGGCATGCTTCCAGAAGGTGCGCGGGTTGTTTCCCTCGTCTGTCGCGGGGTGGGCCAGAGACGTGGCCGCGAATGTAGCGACCAGCACGGCGAGAGTCCGTTTATCTATTGTCCATCCTCAGCGCTCCACAGCTATGCAAGGCGAGCAGCGCCATGTTGGTGCCTGCCTGGCTGATGTAGTGACGGCCGTCGCGGCGGGGAGAGTGGGTGAACCAACGGCCGCTTTGGCGCTGATTCGTCTTCAGCCACTTGATGCCACGTACAATGCCGGGGTCCTCCCTGGACACACCAGCCTGACGCAGAGCGTACACGACTATGGCAGTGGCATAGCCGTCGCTAATTTGATGGTGCGGCTTCCCATCTTCACGCAGCCACTGCGCATCGCCGAGCTGAGCCAAGACCCAACCCCCATCTTCTTGCTGCAGTTTCCGGAGCGACTCGATCCACTTCTGTTTTTGTTCGGCCGTGGCCAATTCGGGAACGTGCCTTGCTGCCCAAAGCATCATGGCTTGCTGATGCGGGGCGGTGGGCGCATTGGTCTTGAGATACTGATGTAGTTTCTTCTCGGCCTCTTTGGCGTTTGGCTTACTTCGGTAGTCAGTTGGCGCCATGGCTAGAGCGATAGTGGCAAGGGTTACACCAAAATGATCATCCACTTCATACGGACCCCAATGGCATTTGAGCCAGTCCTCCCACGCACCAGAGGGATCTTGCTTCGACCAGATATGATCCAGCGCACTGATGGTTCTCGCATGCAGCTTCTTATCCGTTGTCATCTCGCTGATAGCCAGGAAGCTGGCGCCGGCGACAATACCCTCGATAGCCCCGCGCTGACCGTGTGGCTTGGCCGTGCCTGTAATGTATGATGTCAGATAGTCGCGGGTGAATTCTTGACTGCTGATAAGTATCTTCGAATTTGGTGTGGTCTGGGCACCTGCGACCAGGTGTAAACCGTTTGTGTGGCAGGTGACACAACGGCGTCTCTCTTGCCAACTGCTGACTGACCGCTCGATAAAATCGATGGCCTTCTCGGGAGAGTATGCGGCTCGGGCTTCATCTGGACGATTCTTGGCAACACCGGTGGATTGGGCGCGCACATTCCACCCTGCAGAAAGAACAACGCAAATCGTGATGATGCCGAGCCAATGCATACCTAACAACCTACGCTGAGTCGGGCGTGATGAAAATGCCGGATAGGAACGATTACTGATAACTGATAGGAATTTGCTTTATAGCGGCGCAGCCGCCAAGGTGCGGGTTTTTCAATGCCTTACCGGTCCTCAACTTTGAACTCTTCTGTCTCTGACCAGTCACTCCAGTTGAGGTTTTGATCTCGATACCTCACTCGCCAGAAGTAGTTTTTATTGGATTCGATATAGAGTATTAACTCATCTGTCAGGTTGTCATTGGCCTGTCGGTCAATATCCGCATACCAATCCTGGTGCTGTCGCCATCGATCAATGACAGGCTTAGCAAAATCTTCCGTCGGGCTAACCTGCCAGTGCGCGGCACCATGGACTGCACCAGCATGTTTTGAATCAAAATCACTTGCCTTGAGAAGTATCTCCCGGTTCGAAATAATCACTCCATTTTTTGGAGATTCAATTACTGGAGTTGCAGGCTTCTTTTCATATCGCCAAACGGTCAAACTATCTCTCATTTCATTGTCCCTGGGAAGGTTTTCGTTCCCTCGACTCAGTCGACGTACGGTCATGGACGGATCACCATTATTTTGATCAATATCCACTACTACAAAACCATATTCATCCTGAGTGACTGAAAACTCTTCATAGTTTCGTTGCGCATACTCGCCCCAATAGTCGATATCACCGCCGGCAGTCGCCACATTGATCCAAAGATGTTTGTGATCACGTGATTGCCCTCTTGAGTATGCATGGGTATGTCCAAAGAAATGAACACTGGGTTTTCCTGTAGCTGTCGAAAATGCTTCCAGTTTCTTCACAATCTTTCCGGTGTAGTCCAGTTCTCCATCCACCCACATTTCGGATTTGAAAGGGTGGTGAAGCTGTGCAAACACAAAATCGATGTTTTCATCAGATGCGGACATTTCAAGAACTTGGTCTAACCAGGTTAGTTGGTGATTGTTTTTATAACCCGGATTGGAATCCATACCGATGATCCTGACATTTCCATAATCCTTGTACCACCAATGCTCATGGTATGCGGGAGTGCCATTCTCAGGTAGTGTGAAATACTGAAGAAAATAAACACTATTGTTTTCGTGATTACCAGGAACAGGATACACTGGAACCTGTGAAAAAAGAGGAGCAGCGGGATCAAAAAAATCACGCTTCCACTGGTGATAAACGGCACCATTCTGCACGAGATCCCCCGGGATCATCATAAGTGCCAGGTTATCGGGAACAGTCCCATCATAGTTTTCCTGCAGGTAGCTGATCAGACCCTCGTTAATCAATTCTTCAAACTTGTCCGGATACTTGTGATCTTCCTGCATGTCGCTCATGGCAGCAATACGAAAACTTTCCTTGTCCTCCGCAAACGGCGGTGTTTTAAACTGGTAAATGTCTGAAACCAAATCGCCGGTTTTCACTCTGTAGTAGTACATCGTGAGTCGATCCAGGCCTGCAAGTTTGACTTCATGCAAACGAGAATCATCATAGTTGATACCATAGGCCTTACCTCTTGTCTTTTTTCCCAGTTTTGGACTTTTACCATATTCCACAATGCTTTCTGCTCCATTGCTAGTTTCCCATTTGATCACAATTGAATTGGGGGATGCGTCCTGCAGAAAAGGCTTTACCAGGAATTCAGACTTCTGGGCACATACTAGATGACCATATAGAAATGTGAGTGTGAAAAAGAAATTGAGAGCTGTAGCTTTCATAACAAAAAGAACCAAGTGGCAAGTCGGCTAATTTAACCGCAACGTGATAAGATGAAAATCATTTTCTTTATGAAAGGATTATTCCATCAATTTCAAAACTGTTGAAAATATTCGATTCACATCTGCACATTATTAATACAGCATTCCCCTTAGTCTCAAATCAGGGATTTACGCCAAAACCATTTACCATAACGGATTATTTGGAATCATTGAAGGATTACGAGCTTGTCGGTGGAGTTGTGGTGTCAGGTTCATTTCAAGGATTTGACCAGACCTATTACTGATAGGAATTTGCTTTATAGCGGCGTAGCCGCCAAGGTGGGGGTTTTAGGGGGAGGAGAAAAACTGGGAGCATCGATAGGGCGATTTTATTATTTTGAGGTTAGCGGCGAGCGGCCTTTGCGAGTGAGGGCTTCATTATTGCCCACATTGCTTCCGAAATGTCAACATTACGGGCAATCTTTCACGTTTTGTAAGTAACACGTACAGGGGGAAGTGATGTCCTTTCGACCAGGCATGTTCTTGAGTCAATCGGTCCAGAATACGGGTTCAGTATCGTGAGCCCAGGGATCAGGGTCTTCGATGACGAGGAGAAGTCCGTTGCAGAGGAGCCTCCATGGCAACGAGCGCCCGAATGGAACGCATGTGCCGCTCCATGAGCAATCGATACGCTCCGCGTTCGCCGTTCTGCACGCGAATCACGTCAAATGCCTCGTCCTCATCCCGGTCGCTGGGCGGCTCTGAAACCGGCTCAAGGGGCTCCGCAACTGGGTTCGGGCGCTTCACGAACCCAGAATAGGACGAGGCACCCATTTTGTGACAGAAAAGTTCAAAAAACTGCGGATCTAGCCCGCATTTCTCACAAATTTCTGAGTTTCTGCTCTGAGGCGCCCATCAGCGGGGCCCGGAACAACTCGGCGGCTTCCAGCTAAAATTTTTCTCTCATTTTTCTCTCAGATTGGCCAAAACGATGCCGCTCAAAGCCCATTTCGCATCCCGTTTTTGTCAGCGGCAAAAATCCTCCATGGCCCCTCTCATTGGGGGATCAGATCCAACCGCCAGCACTGCACAAGAGAGTTATTTTAGGTGAACCCATCAGCCTGTAAGTTGGCGTGGGCCTTGGCAAAGTCCTGCCAATAGGGGTAAGAGCTAGCCAACTCAAAATGGATGCGCCGGCAACTGATGCGCACACGCGCCGCGATCTTGAACAGCTTCAAGCGTATCTGGCCAATCGTGGCGCGGGCCCACTGGGTGCCTTTGAGCACCTCGGCCTGCAGCCTGGAGAGTATCAGGTGGGCAAAACTCGAAAACCACAATCGCAACTGGTTGGAAGCTTTGAAGTGCGTGCTGGTGCGATCGGCAAACAGGTCGAGTTGTTGCTCCTTGATGCGGTTCTCCATGTCCCCTCGGGCACAGTAAAACTGCTCGTAGAGGCGCCTCGCCGCAAAGCGCTCGGGAGCATCTCCGGCGAAACCTTCCGCCGGCAAGTTGGTCACCACAAAACGCGGATTTTTCCCTTTGGCCAACATCTCAGCTTTGCCCACCACCCGCCGAAATCGACTCCAGCTTTTTGTCGTGCGGTAGCCAAACTCGATAAACTGCCGATACGGCAAAGCGCTTTGCCCGGCTTCAATTTCCTGGAGCATCTCTTCGAAGGTATTCTTCATCAGCTCTTTAAGCGTCGGGTTCTTGGCCAATCCGAAGCAATAATACAGCTTCTCTTTCTCACAAAAGTTCATGATCGCATCGCGGGCAAATCCACTGTCTGCACGCACAATTATGCGCATCTTTTTGCCAAAACGCCGCCGGACCTCCGGCACGATCTTAGCCAGCGCCTCTTCGGTGCCATCGCTGCCGTCGCGTTTGCAGTCTCTCAACTGCGCCCACAAAGGAATGTTGTCGCAAAAACAATACAGCGGCATGTAGCAGTAGCTTTTATAGTAGCCATGAAAATAGGCTCCCTCCTGTTGGCCATGCAACGGATCATCGGTGGCATCGAAGTCCAACACGATCTCCTTGCTTTGGGGAGGGATCGCCTTGAGCCCTTCGCTTATGAGCAAGGCTTCAATACTCTCGGCATTGGCCAAAATTTTATAGTAACGTCCATCGCCTCCGCAGGCTCCCAACTCCAAGCGATTAAGGGTGGCATGCGCGGCCAGAGCTTTGCCGCGGTCCGCTTTACGGATGCGTTTCTCACCGGTGATATCAGTCTTGCCCGCCAACAAGGCATGCACCGGGTCCAGGCGCAGGCGGTCGTGGTCATTGATATCCTCATAACCCAGGATAATCCCGTTGATGCGCTGGGCCAACAACTCCTCCGGACGGTGTTCGACAAACCCTTGATTACGCAAATCCACAAAGCAACGGGACAACTTTCTGAGGATGCGGTGGCGCCGTTCCATTTCACGCAGAATGAGCGCTCCACCCTCACTACTGAGATAGCCCCCTTTGAAATCCACCGTCACTTTTCGGCTGTTTAAGCCTTGAAATTGGAAAACCTTTTGGCTACAGTGTGTCATTGTCCTGGTTGTTGTTGGTGTTTATGTAACTTTCTTAAAATCAACAACTTAACATCTGCAACAACCTAGGACAACTCTTTTTTGTGAGTTTTTCGGGCTAGGGCTGGCCCTTTTTGCCTTCCTAGAATTTCGCTGGGGGACAGGAATTCCCCCCCCCGATATCTTGTTGGAGGGTCGTGGAGGAAGGCATCAAGCGAAGCGTTGTTTTATTTTAAATTCCGTGGCTATCCGTCCAACCCGTCCTGCCGTAGCCATCTGGTACCAGCCCAGAAGGGTTTCTGAGGTCTTCTACTCTCTCCTATTGCCTTCCCGTTTAAGAGCTTCTGATAATTGTTGTCTCCTTAAATTAAGCGAATTCATATTGTTCACATCAGTCTTCATTAGATTGCCATTTTTATCATAAGCTTTCATCTCGGAACCGTCCCAATGAATTGAGGTTCTTATTTCGCCCGTTTCCATGTCGTGGTCGACAATTAATTGACTTCCGTCCTCCAGCACCCGATTGCTCCTTAGTGAATAAAGAATTTTATCTGAATGTTGATTCAATTTTTTAAAAACCAATCTTGGAACCAACAAATTATCTTCCCTTACCAATAAATAAAAACCATTTTCGACTACAGTAAAATCGAAGATGCAGTTTCCAAGATGATAAATTTTAAAAGAATCCTGTGTTCCTTCTTCCTGTTTGACTGCTTTAATTCCATCAGTAAGTTTGTGACTTCCATTGTTCCCGATTTTGAGAGTGATTAATATTCCGCTCGAAAGAAGCGAACCACAAATGAATGCAATGATCAAATTTTTCACTTTATTTTGATTTATATCTATCTTTTGATTGGGTTTTGGCCTAAAGTGATTTTTTAGTTTGTTTTTTTGAATTCTCGTAACTACTCAGGTATCCAGGGATTCTGCGTGGATTCCCCGGATAGTGGAAGATTAATAACCGGGGGACAAGCAAGTGTGGTCAAACACCTTTGTCAGAGCCTCCCACGCCTTTACTCCCTGTTTTTGCTCTGTTGAGATATATGAGCGGATACGGGCAAAGATCTCAGCGTTTGGGAGGGTCCGGAAGCCACCCGATATCTTCTGTTTAATTCTGCCATAACGAACATGCCAACCATGCTTGCTTTTAGTGGCAACATCTCCCTTGCAATTCTTACGGTATTCATAGGCTTCCTGCAGGAGTTGCTTCATCTTGGCGGCCCACTGTTGCTGGAGTTGTTCCTGGGCAAAAACCAGTTCCCGTATCAGATGGGGATTGCACAGGGAATGCTGGCAGTTTTTCAAACGAAAATAAGTCGGCCAGCAATCGTGAACCAGCCGCCCGGAAAACTTTTCCAATATGCCGAAGTCCTGTAGGGCTTGATAGCCGCGCTTGGGGTGGATCCCCAAAAAAGTATAGCGCTTGTTGCACACAGTATGTAGCCAATGATTTTTCGAATTCACCTTCAGCCCGGTTTCATCGGCATGGAGGGTGGCGCACTTTCCCAGCTTTTGCTTCACCTGCTTTTCAAATCCTTCCAGTTGCTCATAGCAGTGTTGACGAGCCTTTAATATGGTATCTTCACTGACACAATAACCGTATAAATCCGCGCATATCCGGCTTATTCGATTCAATGGAACGAGTTGGTAATCATTCAAATACACCAACCAACTCTGAAATCGTTTTCCATACTGCACCGGAGCATTCACGCCCTCGGGAACTTCTGCTGTCACGATACGGCCCGAGGAGTTGCGATACTGATAGATCCAATGTTCGTTTACTATTAATCTCGGTTGGGGAAGATCGAACACTTGGCGCTTGATGATCTTCACGATGTCCTTATCAGTGAAACGCTCCCCGCTTAGCGGACAGCGCGATAAGGTGTGCTCTATTATCCGGTCCGGATTTTTGCTCCACTGCAATGTCTTCCCCCTATGGCCCGGCTGTCCACCGCTTTTGCGACGGCCTTTTTTACGCAGGCTTTTGGGCTTGGGCTTATGGTAACCATCACTGCTGGGCGGCTTTGAACTGTTGCGGCTATTTTTGGCAAGCTTTTGCTCGAGTACTTCGACACGCTCCATCAGATTCAAAAGCAGCTCAACGACTGCCTCGGGATCCTTTTGGATCAACTCTAAAAGCGCCCGCTTTTTCGATTCCCTGTCTTGCATTCATAAGTATATGACAGATGGAAATTTAAAAGTACAGCTTTTTTTATGTTTTTTATAATATTTTTTTATTCTGGATTCTCACTCCTTCATATTGTCTCTCCTAAACCACCTGAGTAGTTACGAATTCTCAATAATGATTGGACCCCAAACTTCATAGCAAGTCTAATGAGACTCTTGCTGGATTGCGTTCATGGGGGTTGTAGGGTTGGTTCTGGTGAGAGTCCTTGGTGCAGGGAAGGCATAGCCTGGCCACAACCAAGGGCTCTTTGTTTAACTTTATGCCAGTGCCTCTCAATCATATTTGGGGAAAGAAATCCGAGGTAGCTGGGAGGGTGTCAACCAGGGCAATCCGGCCCCTACGAGCAATTTGTTTGGGGCCTATAACCGCACCGAAAAGCCGAATTGTCACCTGCCTGCAGCCCGTCCGCATCGGAAAATACATTGGAACATTCCTATCGAACCAACCAAATTCCATGAATAATTGGACTGACCCTTTTTCCTTTCCTCGGATAGACCAGAAATTCGGGTCTCGGGTGCCATCCAGCCTGTGCATTCTCAACCCTGGCCGAGCAGGGTTCAACTGAAGGTCAAAGGCCGTGGTTTTGACGGCCTTCTGCTCGTTGCCGGTGAGCTTCGCGAGGCTGTGGGTGAAAGTGTCGGCGATGCGGAAATTCACATTCCGAGGAAATTTATAGGGCTTGGATGAGCTTTGAACCGCACCTGATTAGGCGAATAATTTCACTTTTCTGTCTAAACTTCACCCTTTTGGTTCTGAGTGTTTTCATCTCATGTATTTTGATACCGCGATGAGCAAACACAGGCAGGAACTTTACACTAACACCGTTGCAAACAATCCCTTCCGCGATGGAGGCACCAGCCTGGAGTTGGGAAACGATCTCGCTTGCACGCTTCTTGCCTGTTGAAAGCTCTAAAGGCACAACCCAATCGTCCCCACAAAATTTACTGAAAACAATGTAGTCACAACGTGTGTCACTTTTCGAAACAAGCTCTTCGCAGCGGTCCAAATCGATTACGACTCTTGGACGTAGCTCATTCGAAAGCACTACGGAGCATCGTTTCGCGCTGCAACTTTTAGCGCGACAATTTCCAGGAACCTTCTCCAGAACGGAATTGACCAAATCGCTCATTGGCCGCCGCCTTATTCAGAAAAGCTCGAAATATCGGCCCACCGATTATGGAGAGCTGCGGCAACATCATCAAAGCCCGACGCGAAAGTCCCCGATTCCGGATCGAGCTTGACTTCCTTCACAATTGAGCCCTTGGGCCGTTTTTTTGGCAGGAACAGCCACGAACCCACCTCGGATTCCTCAAGTGCAAAGTCCGCGACTCCAAGGGTTTCTTGCTTATCTTTTGAAAGTGTCGAGGCACTTACCAAATTTGCGAGTTCTTCCAGAATCCATTCGCTATGAGTGGTCACGATTATTCGGATTCCATTTCGAATAGCAGAAGCCAGGATGCGAGTAAATTCAACTTGCATGCCGGGGTGGAGATGAGCTTCCGGCTCCTCAATAATTAGGACATCACCCGGTCGGACGATATGGCGCAAAAATAACACCAACGGGGCCAATTCTGTGACCATTGAGGAGGCGTGCATCAGCGGCAGGCCTTCTTTCCAACCTTTGGGACGGAATGTGATCGACTGATGGTTTTCCCAAACTGGGCCATTCTTGAGGCGAACAGTTCCCCCTAATACTGTTCTTTCGAGTTTAGTTGCGAGGGTTTCTATACCGCTTCTTCTTTTTCCCCTCCGTTCACCCAATATCCTTAGCCGCTCTAGAAAATCAGCTAAAACACCTGGGAACATGGGTAAAGGTGTTGTTGGATGGATTCCAGCAATTGCAGCACGCTCTATCAGGGTGCTGACAATTACATTGTAGGCGTGCATAATTCCAGTGCGAGCGGCGGGGAAGTAATGGGCCGGAGAACTTACGGATCCGAAAATATGGGGGCATACACCATCCGCGAGAACATTGATGATCCTATGTGCGAATCTTCTTTTTTCTTGTGTATGCGAGTCGTTTCCAAGGGTTAGCCTCTCCCAAATCACCCTCTCCAGCCTTGTTTCTTCAAAATACAATGGTTTTTCGGCCGGAATCGAAACGGAAAGGTGAACTGGTCGGGAAAAAAGGTCCGGTTCCTGCTTTGAAATATCGAGTTTGTGTTCAAATGGCCTTTCGTCTTTCATCTCCGCTTCAACAAATCTGCGAAGAACAATGTGTGCCATCGCGGAGCTTGGTCGACGAATCAAGTCCGATGGGGTTTTGAGGCCAAACATACGTGCTAAGTTAGTTTCGGCTAATTTGTCAGAAACACTCCTCGATTCTAGCCGTTTACGGATTAGTGGGGCGATCTGTTCGGGTAAGGGATTAGGAACCTTTTCTGCCTCGGAGGATAGCTGTTGTGCCCATTCAATGAAGTGATGTAAGTCATGGTCCGAAAGTGGTGCTTTGTCCTTTGGCCCAATTTCTAAATGGCGTGGTGGATACCACACCGATGGGCCACCCGGTATGTAAGGAAAGCTCAGGGAGTAGTGACCAAATCGTTCGTGCAATGCATAGATCAAAATGGCTAGATAAGATTTGCCCATATTACTCGGCCCGATGAAAAGCGTGAACGGCCGCAAATCGACATTTGCCTTAACAATTGGACCGAAGTCCGTCACCTGTAAATTTAACCTATCTGAACCTTTCACAATCGATTCATCATACCGAATTCAGCCATTGTCAATTGATAGTCATACCCGAAACACCTTCATCACCTCATCCCCAAGGTGATTGATGACTTTCACTGCGATTCGTCCTGATGCCGGTTTTTCGAAGGGCCGGGAGGTGTCGCTACGGAGGGTTTCCCAGGCTTCGCGGTTGATTTCTGCTTTGAGGGTAGTCTTGAGGGCCTTGTAGGGGTCTCGGGCGCCGAGGAAGTAGGCGTGGCGGACAAAGAAACTCTCCCCGTTGTAGTCGGTGTCAATGAACCAGCAGGCGATGCCGTCGGGTTTGTCCCTACGGATTTCTTCGTTTCGAACTTCTACGAAAGCCATATCGAATGCTTTATCGGCGACCCTATATTGAACTCAACAGACATTGAGACATTGGATGTTCTCGAATTATCCGGGAGATCATCTGAATTGCTCCCTAATAAGGAAAGCTCATTGGCTGGACACTCTTAATCCTCTGATCTTTCCACACGAACCCGGTTGCTCAGGCCCAGGTCATCCAGAATCTGCTGCAACTCGGTTTGCATGTAATTTACGGTCTGGGAGTTGACACTTACTGAGAAATCGACGCTGACCTGGAGGTCGTCCCCGGAGCGTAGTTTGGGCAAGATCTTGGTTCCAAGGCGGTTCCAGACTTCGGGGGGCACGGTGCCGGAAAGCCGAAGGGTTGTCTTCTGACCGCCAGGAGGCGGCTCCGGACCTGATTCTGGGTCAGGCTTTGGCCCGGGTCTCGGACCTGGGTCTGGCGTAGGACCAGGTCGAGGCGGTTCAGGATCTTCTGGCGGTGTCTTGAGTTCTTCGGCCTTGGCTTTGGTCAGGAGATAGACACCCGATTCAAATGCTACCTCTTCCTGGCTGATCGGCTCCGCATACCAAATCCGAGTGTAGGTGCCATCATTCTGGTCGCCTGAGGCCAAGGCGAATTCTCCTTTTTCCACAAACTCCGTGATCTTCTGACGAAGGATCGCATCCGGGTCGATCAACCGCGTCAACGAGCCGTCGAGAAAGCTCTGTCGCATACTCTTGAGCGGCCATTCTCCGGTTTCCTTGAAAGCGGGCGGCCAGTTCCTGTCAATGTAACCAGCGCCCACCCCTTCATTCAGAAGAGCCTCGGATTTCATCGCTCCTATGATGCGGCCGCAAAGCGTCTCGCTCGCACTGGCGTGGCCAGCCCCAAGGTCGATGACCTTGAGTCCGTTTTTCCCTTTTGAATCCGAAAGCGCCACAAAGCGATAACTTGCCCAAACCTCGTCCTTAGAGGCTTGCCCTGCCTCCCTGACTTGGGCTTTGACTCTGTAATGGTCGGTGGTGTCGAATTCGGCGCCCAGGATCCCTTGGGTTACTTCGCGGGCTACGCGCTGCCAGGCAAGCCACAACTCCACCTTGTCACGAAGTTCGCGTCCCGGTTTCTTAGCACACCAAACCAAGGATCCAGGGTAAAGCCGTGGCGACTGGCCCCGTTTCCTTGTCCAGTCGAAAATCCGTTTGAAAGCTTGGTCGTCGTCCTTCCATTCCGTCTCGGGGTCGACGAGGATCAGTGTGAGGCGCGGTGAGTCCTGGACCGTGGCGCTGTCCTCCGGAAAAGCGACAAGAGGAAGGGTCGTGCCACGCCTGAACTCCGCTTCGACCAGCTTGCGGATTGCCGGCTTGATCTCCTTTTCTTCGTCCAGCGAAGCACGCCGATCGCTCACAACTTTCTTCAATGTCGCTTGGTGGTGGATGCGATAGCCGTCCGTGCCGACCTTGCGAATGAAGAACCCGGAAGTCTCCAGGGCAGTTGCGGCGTTGTCGATGGTGGTGGTCTCGACCTCCGGCTCGCCTAGGGCGAAGCGCAATTCGGGCAAATGGGCCACCTTATCTACCTGCCCTCCTGAGGACTCGAATAGGATGGTCGTTCCTACACGGCGATGGATGTCGCGCAGAGCGCCCTTGGCGTCCACATCCAGAGCTTTGGCATGCGGCATCGGCCCGGCCAGATCTGCTTCGATGGCCACGTCGAGGCGGGTTTCACCCAATTGGCCTAACACCACTGCGCGGAATTCGGGAACGTGTAGCGGGGCCGAACCGAGCGTGATCAGAGGCTCCGTGCGCGCCTTGTGGAAAAGCTCGCGAGCGGCCCAGGAAATCCATTGCGCGAGCATTGCGAGCGCCCCACGGGTCTGCTGAAACTGAGGGAGCGCACGCCATTTCCTTTGAAAGACGGACAGGGTTGCCGGATGAAAGGGGTAGCACGCCTCGAACCGGTTCCTCAGAAACTCCCTTGCCTTTGTCTCTGTTCTGGCGGTGTCGACCGCCAGCCATTCGGGAGGAAAACGGGCCTTACGTTCAAAGCACCAGTCCGCGTAAGTTTTGGCGACATTCCTGCGAATACGCACACTTCCGAGGTTCTCGAACAGTCTCCGTCGCACGACCTCACTGATCTCGGCTTCGTCGTTGGCGATCAAGTCACGGGCAACGCGGCGGACCACCTTTGTGATCCGGTCTTGCCACTCCTGATCCCAATTGGTCATTTCGACTTGGCTGCGGGGCAAGCTGATGATGGCTGCCGCTTGCGTGGTACCGGTCACGGCGACCGTCAGGTTCTGTATAAAGGCGTGAAAGCTTTCGGCCATGCCTCGGTGACGGTTGACAAAGTTGAGGACCTCGTCGAACAACAGCAGCACCGGCGCGTCTGCAGCAGCAAACACCTTAGCCAGTGCCTCGGTTCCCGGTGGTGTGGTCCGGGAGGCAGAGCCAAGGGCAGCGACACCCTGATTACCTGCCAATTGCCGAGCCAGATCAATCCAGGGCGTTTCACGCCCCTCCGACGGGTCCCAGGCATTACCCACGAATACACCGACGCGAGCCGAGGGAGCCTCCGCTAATCCAGCCTCCCTCAGGAGATCCCCCACTCCAGGGAGCTTGGAGGCGTCCGCACCGGCTTTGGCCAGATGGTAGAGCGAAGTGAGGGTGTGTGTCTTACCGCCGCCAAATTGGGTGACCAGCGTCAGGACGGGGGCCGTGTTCCCGGTCTTGCCGGAAAGTCGCCGAAGCACCATACCAGTGTGTTCTTTCAGGGCTCGAGTAAAGCAGGTTCGCGAAAAGAATTGAACAGGATCGCTATAGTCCTCCGGTGCGGTTCCTGCTACAACTTGCTCAAGAGCGATGGCGAACTCGTCCGGGCTAAAGGAACGGCCTTCGCGGACTTCTCTGCGAAGTGTAACAATTTTGTACCAAGGTCTCACAATTTCCTCTAGTTATGGCCTTCTCATACATTTGAACAATTCTAAAGACGACTGCTTCAGGCGCGCAAGGTTCGCGTAGGCGACGGGCTCAAAGTTCCTGTTCGCGTCATACATGCGATAGCGGATGCCGTCCGTAACGACTACATCGCATTGAATCCCGAGGTCCGAAACGTATCCTATTGCCTGACCAAGCGCGCCCTCAACCCCTGCGCCCAGTCGCTTGGCCTCGATGAGATAATGGCAGTGTTCCGGAACTCTGGGAAGCTTGGAGAACACGCTCACGTCGATATGGCGCCACTTCACCGCAATCCTCTCGACGGGCCATCCCAGCCTGCGCAGGAAAGGAACGACGTAAAGGGCAACCAACTCGTCCTCCATGGGCCGTTCCCCGAAGGAATCAGGATTCCAATAGAGTTCCACCAAGTCATTGACTTGAGCGACGAGTTCCTCCAACTCGTGTGGTGGCGCTTCAAGTGGCAGTTCCTCCGGCGGCAGGCTTGGAAGGGAGCGGGTTTGCCAGTCCGTGGGTGGTGATTCAACGAACCGATTGACATATTCGACGACATTCTCCGATTGAACGCGCGAGAGGCGGGGAGGGCTGGCCCCGAACACTCTTCCGCCAAAATCGTACGGTTCTGGAAGCTCAATCCAGCGCATGCGCCGGGCATGCTGTAGATCCCAGCCATTCACGTCGTCGAAATGAGGCAGGTACTGGTAGTCGGATGCAACCAGGCCAACCGCACAAATGGTCGAACGGCCGGTTCTGAGCAACACTACGTCCCCAACGACAAGCTCCGTAGCGAAACGCCGCACAACCACGTCTTCGAATTCCCTGTCAGACCGCTCAGAAGACCACGGCCCGGTATGGCCCGGACCGATAAGGGCGACACCGTGGTTCAAGAATTGATCGGCATAGGAGCGGTCAGTTGGACCGGCAGAAACCTGCCATACAACGTGCTCATTCAGGACGGTTGCCATGCCTTCACCGTGCTACCGCCAACAATATGGCCTTGAGCGGCACTTTCGGAATCAACAGGATTTATTGGTTCTGGGTGATGAGCCGACTTCTGTTTTCCCTGCGTGGCTTCAAAGTTGGCTTGGTTTCAAAGGGGTTTCTCACTCGACTACCACTATCTTCCCACACTCCCAGTTTTTCGAGTTCGCGGCGCATTTGAAGCGCCTCATTGACGATCTTGGGATCAACCGCCGGATTCTTTGCAATCTGCTCTTCGGTTAGCTTTAATTGGTGTTCTTTTAGCATAGGGACTCCTTTCAGAAGTAATACCGGTTATGGATTAGGCTAATCGCTTCTGCCTTGAAAGCAAAATCCCTGAAGAACCAGAAGTATTCCTTGATCAAGTTGCTCAATGTAGGATCAGCTTCCAAATCATCAATTTTAAGCTTCAACTCACCTAGAACATCCCGGTTAATTCCACGTCCATGAGTTCCCCATCTTTCTTGATCGTTAAGGGCTTGGGCGATCTCTTTTGCACGATTCTCCTTTTCTTGTTGGGCAACAGCTTTCTTTGTAGAATCGTGTATTGACCAATCCTTGAATTTGTACGTCACAAGCCAATCTTGAATGAGTCTAACCGATAGCTTTGCCGCCAGTTCGTATTGACGCAAATCAGCGGCATCAAGTTTCTGAAGCAGTACCAAATCGGCACTTGTCAGGGTGCCTTCTTCGGCTTTTTTTACGAAACGTTCGTATTGTTCAAGATATGACAGAACTGATATCGGAATTGGTTTACCCTCTATATCCAACTGGGGATCAACCGGCCCCAAACAAGAAAAGTGATCCATCAAAATTGCGTCCCCGGACATAACGAGTACCGTCCCCGCCGACATCGCTTTATCGGGAATAAGGAACGTCACCTCTTCATAGTAATGCCTGAGCGTGGTTACAATGCGTTCGGCAACCTCGACGATTCCACCATTTGTATCAATGACCACTAGCGAACCTTCCTGGCGTTGCGGCACGCTTTCGATCGCCAACCTGACGCGGTGAGCGACTGACCCCACAATCGGACCGAAAATTGTCAGCGCATCCCTACCAGTATGATTCTCAATTTCTTCGAGCTTGGAATTAAGCCACTCGACAGCGATTGAATCCCTCGTAGCTGGATTTTTTTGTGATGCAGGTTGTGAAGTGATATCATCGGTCATGGAGCTGGCTTCTTTTCTAAAAGATTGGATGCATGTTCCCTCTTCATATGATCGGGTTTTGGAGTGCTTAAGCCAGAATCCTCACTTTGCGTCAACCCTTATGGAACATCTCCCTTGTATATCTGAACAATGAATAACGCATCACCGTGGTACCGCCAACAGCATGGCGTCTAGTAGTCGTTTTTCGTTGCAGCCTTGAGGGTAGAGCGCGGACAGCGCGTTGGCAAGCCGCAGAAAATCTGGTCCGCGATCTTGCTCGGCGCCGATCAATTTCCGTAACGCATTGGCGTGGCCGTTAGCCTGAAGGAGCATGGCAGCGTGTACGCGGTCCAACGTTGTAGCGTCGAGTGATTGAAGTTCAGCGTCCCCGTCGAGGATGCTCCTCTTTCTAATTCGCATACCCCTGTTCCTTGGCGTAGCATCCATCTCCGGGAAAAGAGTCTGTTGCACGCTCCCAACCAAGTCGCTCTCGATCTGGTCCGCCGCGGCGCTGGAGCCATCTTTTCCAAACAGATTCTTCGCCCGCTCCGCAACAGGCAGCAAGCGCACTATGCCCTTCTTTTGACCAATGATGCGGCCATTCCAGGTGTCTAGGTCGATACCCATAGGTTGGGCGAAGCGGCGCACTACATCGAAGGGGAGGCTGAATCTTTTGGCCGCTACCCTGGCGACCGCTTCATCGTTCTCAACCCCCTTATTCTTGCCGTTTTCCTCGGAGACTTCAGTGCTCTGGAGGGTCCAAAGGAAAAGCGCTGTCAGGCGGGCGTCTTCTTCCAACGCGCCCGCCAAGCCATTGCGCGCTTTTGCTTCGGACGTGCCCAGTACTTGTTCGAGAGCAGCACGGCCGACCACTTCCCAGACCTTTTCCAAATACTTGGGCAAGTCTACCTCATGTCCCTCGGCAGTCTCCACGGCGCGGTAGCGACTGAAAATTTCAAGTGCTGGACCAATGCAGGCAAAAACCAGATCCGCGCCTCGAATCCCTTCACCTTGCAGCCGGTCGATCCAGTCAGCGACACGGACCGGTAATTTCCGTAGGACATCGGCCCAATCACCAACAGGGGCGTCTTCGGGACGCGGACGGCAGATGAGATGAACGCTGGTTGCGAGAGCGGCAGTTTCGCGTGCGTTGAGTCTGGTCCTCATCTCCGTTGAAATCGGCCATGATCCGGTGATCGTCCAGCCGCCCTGGATCATGCCGGAGAGTAGCGCCTCCCATCCTTCGGTGGTTTTGTGGGCAAAGACAACGGAACCAACGCCATCTTCGCTCAGCACTCGACGCCCCTCCCTGAAGGCCCGGGCCATTGCTCCTTCGTAGAATTCTTTATTCTTGGGGGCTCCATTTACGTCCTTAACTTTCTCACATTGTACCGCTTCACGGCTCTTGGGTGAAAGTGAATTATCCGCATTGAACGGGTCCCGCAGCAACGGGTAATCCGGTAGTGTGCGTTTGAGCCAAACAAAAAAGAAGTCAGAGAGATCGGCATAAGGAATCGCATCGTAATATGGCGGATCCGTGAACCAGATTTCAGCCGATTGATCGGGGAGTGGATGATCGGTGGCGTCGGCGATTTGGATTTGGCCAATGTCAGACTGAGGCCAAACCTCAACTACTTTAGCAATCCAATTTATGGCTCCGGTATATCCGCCCGTTGAATCAGAAAACGGATTACCTTCACTATAGTCCCAAACTAAGGGAAGGGCTTGACGTGAATAGACACCTTCGTGGTTCTCGCGGGTTGTGTGCCATCTACAAAGCGAACAGCCAGCATTAGCCGCTCTAGTCAATGCTAATGCTAAAGGGTGCTTTTTCGATTTAATGGAAGCAGTCAGTTTTGCTATCGCCATCAACGCCACCTTTTGCCTCGCTGTGAAGAGGTCGCCGAATGTAGACATGTTATAAAGGGGAAGCTGACTTCCCACAGCGCGGTGCGTGTCTTTCGTTGGAGTCGGTTCATCAGGCACTGGGCAAAGTCCCTGTTTTCCACCTCGCTGCCACTCGCCAAGGATATCTTTTTGGCGCACTTGCGAACGATATACTGCCTCGTGGTCGGCGATGGTTGGAAGCCGATAGTGGCGTCCTTTCTCACCGGGTTTCAGCGTTACCACCGCTGTCATCCGTGCCCCTCCAGTCCGGCGGCCCTCGTCATCGAAGACAACGTCCGCTCCGCCTCTTTGCGCTGCAAGTTGTGCCCGGACCCGCTCGGGTGGCAGTACCGTGCTACAACACAAACACGTCGCTTTGGCGCGCGTCACCGTGCTGCCGCGCACCTCTTTATCTGCTTGCGGCTTAAATACCTGGAACTCGACGCACGGTGGCTTTCCATCGTATCGCTCGACTCGGTGCCGCAACGCCCACTTGCGCTTGGGCTTTTTACACAGCCAGAACGAACGCATGAGGGGAATTTCCGCCCCACAGTTAGGAGATTCGCAACGCACCGTGCGGGCCCAGAGATAGGCAATCGGCGTCGCTCCATCCGGGTCGGTGGGGTAGAGATCGGCCAACTCTTCCGCTGCTTTTGCTTTGATTTCCGCCCCAACTTTTCGTAATTCTTCTGCGAGCCCTGGCCCGTGACGTGGAATGTCCTCCAGCATCACCTTGAGGATCAGACATGCCACTGGATTCAGGTCACTGGCGAACGCCTCGCAACCCAACCGCAATGCTTCGAGCGGGATTGAACCTCCGCCAGCAAAAGGGTCTACCACCAGTGGCGGCTCCTCGCCGTGCGCTGCTTTCACCAAGTTTCGCCCTACCCGCAAATAGACCCCATTTGCAGCCATATCCCAGTTGGCGAAGTTGGCAATAAACCAGAGCAAGGCCTTGCGCATTTCAGCATCATTCTCCGGCGGCTGCCGCACTTCGCGCAGAATCTCCCGCGCTTGCCACTTGAAATCCTCAGGGCAGTGGGGGTCGCATGGATCCGGCAGAAGTAGCGCAAGCAACACAGCTCTCGACGAGGCCAACGGGCGCCGCGCCCACCACAGGTGCAAGGTCGAGGGATGCCCGTGCCGGATCGACTTCTCTCGCACCGCATGCCGAGAAACTTCGGCAATGGGAAAGTCCACCTCGGCGAGGCGTTTGCATTCGCGGGGGATCACCCTTCACCCCCTTTGTCATTGGTTCTTTCCTGCTTAAGACTATTTGCCTTCAGTATTTCCTTTGCGCCAGCGATAAATCCTTTCTTCATCATTCTGGAATAATGTGCTTGGACAGTAATGCCAGGCCACATGACTCTCCATGGATTAGGTGCAGGTACGTTCATTTCTTCAAATGTCACCATTTCAGGCCACCGGAATTCAGATAACAGGTGTTCTCTTAGTTTTGAGACCGAGGCGAGATCTTCTTTACTCACGTCAAGTTTATCTTCAAACAACTCAAGCCAAAGACACAGTAGAAAATTGCCGTAAATTTGTATAATTGCTAGAAAGTAGGGGCCTAGATTCTTAGTACAGAAAGAAGCCATGGTCGGCATATCGTTCGGTGATTGAGACTCTCCCCAACCAAGTCTTAGTACCGGTCGTGGACTGGAGTGAACTTCTCCTGAGGTAAGGCGGTAAATGAAGTCGTAGACGACCTCCAACATACCAGGATCCGATTTCTCCGCCAATTCTCGTATCGATGGCATTGGCAGTTTCCTTCCCCTTATTTTAAATTTAGGCCATCCGTTGGCTCTCCAGAAATCACGCAATTCATTCTTTGCCACCGAAACCTTCTCTTCCGAATCCTTGCCAATAGGTATACTCGGCTGAAAGGGTCGAAAAGTTTGAAAGAATTTTATTTGATAATTAATTTTATTTCCCACATCAACTGTCATCAAGTGCCTTGCAACAGTTTCCCTATCATCGACGGAACCTATTTTCGAAAGAAAGCGGAGTAAAATTAGATCTTCGGTGATAGCTCTGAGCGCAGGCACAAGGAAAAAGACAGCCTCAGGTTTTTGAACCGAAGCCAACTTGACAAAACTGAAAGCTCTACAGAAAGCGAACTTCAGCCATACAGAGTAAGGACGCAACGGATCAAATTTCACTGTGGCGTTCCTTTCATAGAGAGGACGCAATGAAGCAAGGATATCGGCGGTTGTGTCAGAGGGTTGATTCAAAATTCTATATTCTACTCCAAGATTTTCAGCATTCCTAAATTGTTTCCATTGGTTTTACATTTCCCATTGCGGCGTCAACAATTCCGGAGACATCGTCAAAAATGGATTCGTGCTTAAAATCTGGTTCATCGAAATTTTTTATCGGGCCTGAAAATGCCGCTTTCCCCAAGCCGGGTCACGATGCACCACCCCACCGATGGTGCACATATTTGACCGCCTCGTTCACGGGAAGCGAACGGGTGGCGTTGCCGGTTCTCAGATAAAAGACTGCCTCGCGGCCGCGCTCCACGTAAATAGGATGATCACTGGGCTCGACAGTGGCTTGGCAAATGTCCTCGCCATCAATCTCGTGGAAATTGACTGTCAGGAACGACGAAGACGCCGCTTCGCCAAGATCGCGGACAATGAGTTGCTGCAAATGCAGTTCAAAGCCGTCGCGATTGCCCTTTTTTCTTAGGGAGGAATAATCAGCGGCAAGTCCTACGGCTTGACCGTCATCATTTACTCCGATCAGAAGGGTGCCTCCCTGCCCGTTTAGAAATCCGGCCAATGACTTGATGACGAGGCCTTCCAGGACCTTGTTGACCCTCTCCTCTCGCCGATCCCAGCGCAGACTCGATTTGAACTCCACGTTTCGCCCCTCACCCTGGGCCATAAGGCTTCGAACACCCTGTTCATCGATAGTGCCGGATTCGGCCTCCGGGATCCAGCTCGCGATAAATGCGTTGATCGCCCCCGCCAATAGGCGCCGTCGCGCGGCCATGAAATCGAGGAAGCGCTCCGGTTTCCAGAGTTCTCGGTCCATCGGCACGGATTGCGCCTTCAAGGCGCCCGGCTGATTTTTTTCGATCTCAGGTAGATATTCGGAGGGTGACGATTGACGACGTTCCTTGGGTGCATGCTGTCCAAGGACGGCCCGATTTGCCACCGCGTTTATCCTCAACGATTCGTCAAATCCAACCGCTTTCAGTACTTTCTTTGGAAAAATATGGTGATATTTTTCTCCTTTGCTCTGACCCACGGCTTGGTCGTAGATACGGATGCCAGTGAACCAGTCACGGGCTTTGCGCGCCCGCGCCACAATCCTGCTGAGACGTGCGACCGCCGAGTTGATGCGTGCCCGGTCCAGATCTGACTCCTCCAGGGAGACTCGGCCACGCTCCCGCAGAATGGCCGCCTCCAGTTCATGTGTCGGATCGATATCGTTCCCTGACACAAGCGCTACGTCCTGCTGGAGCTTTGTTTCGCTGGACCCGGAATAGCGAGCCCACAGGCCGGCCAAATAAATCCAGCGGACGAAACGGCGTTTAATGGCCTCGGTCGGAAAACTCCCGCCCTGTCGTGCCAAGTAAATGGTTGCTGGCACGAGCACATTGTTGGTCGGCAGGTCGTCCAGGCCGCTAATATACGCCTCGTGGCGGAGGATACCCACAAGATGTTCGAACGCCGGCTGCATCTTTTCCCATGCAGTCTTCAAGGTCTCTGCCGGTGTTCGCATGAAGGAACCTTCAAGTACGATCGAGCCAGTGGCCACTCCCGCCAAGCAGCGCACGAGAAAGTTGAGATCAGCATCAAAGCCGAGTTCTACCATCTTGGCTCTGAAGGCCCGCAGTTCCGCCCGGGCCTCGGGCCAGATACTACATATGTGGGCCAAAGCCAAGTCTGCCCTGACGAGCGGTGTGCCCTTGCTGTTGACCCGGTTAAAGATATTCACGACCTCCTCGACAGTGAAGTCCTCGCCAGCGACCTGATCGACCGTGTAGGTGTAGTCTCGAATCTTGTCTAAGCGGCTCAGACGGGCCAAGTTCTGCTGGATGATTGTGCGGCGGTCTTGGTCAAGGATTTCGAGGCGTTCAAGCAAGGTAGTCAGACCCTCGCGAAGGAAATCGTGGACGCCAATCCAAGCCGGGTTGTTTTTCATCCGCAATTTCTGGTAGAAGCGGAACTCCTCGGTCTGGACGTTGAAGTACAGGTCGAAGAACAATGATTCGCCTTCGTAGAACCTCGGCGCCTCGCCCTTGAACAGCACGTAAAGTGTCGTCAGGCGCTGCTGCCCATCAAGCAGCAATAGGGAGTGGCCGTCCCGCGTTACCTCGGCGCCACGTACCAGGGATGGCTTATACGTGCGCCAGATCAGCAAGTGACCGGTCGGATGCTTGCGGTAGAGCGATTGCATCAACCCCCGCACCTGTTTGCGATTCCAAACGTAGCCGCGCTGAAACTCCGGAAGCAGAATTTCCCCGCGGCTGATCTGGTTCAACAGGTCATCAATTGATCTCACTTCATGCATTTCGTTAATTCTCGTAGATTAATTTACATTTAAGGGCAGTGCTAGTGGCACGGATGGGCCAAAAGAAACGCCATTAACACAACCGGGGGTCGGCCTCATCAACCACAGCTGCAGCGTCGAGGGATGTCCGTGCCGAATCGACTTTTCCCGGACCGCATGCCGCGAAACCTCGGCAATGGGAAAGTCCACCTCGGCAAGGCGCTTGCATTCGCGGGGGATCATGTGGGTCCCCGTTGCTTCCAAAGGCGTACGGTGAAGCGGTGATCTTCTTCGATCAGGTCGGGCTCGGTGCCGTTGTGGGCGAGCATTCCAGGAAAGATCTTATTCCGAACTCCCATACCGCGAGCATCCACATAGCCGTAATCACGCATAACGTTGACCAGGATCTGGTTGCGGGCATAACGCACTCCCAATTTCATTCCATCCACCGTCACAGTATTGGGCAATCTGCCCGGACTCTGAATTTCAATTCGGTCGGAAAAAATGGACAGCATGACGTCCGTACCTGCGATACTGTAATCGCGGTGAACCAGAGCATTAACCAAGACTTCGCGCAGGACCTCTTCAGGGAACTCCCAATGGTCAATCCGCCTCGGACCTTCGAGACGAGCGGAAGGTGTGGTATTACGTCGCACGAAATCCCAGGCCTGATCGACCAGACTTGGCTCGACAAGCGACCCATCTCCCGCACAGAGCGGTACCAGGGGTCCCTTCAAGTCCTCATCAGCATGGGTTGCGTAGTCAGGCTCTTTTGCGTGATAACAGATGGCACGGATGCCAGATTGGGATAGAAATCGTCTCGGATTCTTCCCAAATAGCAACATGCCATCGACGGTTGCGGCCAAGCGCCCGTGAGAGATCGTTGCAAAGTCCAGGTTCAATAATAGCTTCCGCCACTCATCAGTTTCGTTTTCAATCGGAGCAGTTCCTCCCATGATCCTGACGAAGTAGTCCCGTAAACGACGGGGATCAAGGCTGTTGAAATCGGTGCCGAGCACCGGTTTGAGGCCATATCGAAGTCGCCCGGACTGCTGGTATAGGCGTTCCTCTTCTTCTCGTGTTGCGTCACGCGTTACAGTTCCGACACGCACCTTTGTAATCCAGTACGAGCCATGCTTTGCTTTGTATGGTTTGTCGGGTGCGTTCGCGGGGAGAGACACTATGCCAACGACCTTCTCCTTATCCAAATATATCTTCTCCCAATAAGGAATTACGGCTGGTTGGACGTGATCGCGAGCCACCGTCATGACCCACTCCTCCGCTTTGGCCTGGTCTCGGGTCAGACCGCTGATACTTTGATCCTCCTCCACTCCAAGAAGAATGTGGCCACCTTCGAGGTTCAGTAGCCCCACCATCCTGCTGGCCAATTGTTTCGGAGTTATATCATCGCGTTTGAATTCGACGCCCGAACTCTCACCATTGCGGATCAACTCGATAAATTCGACTCTGTTCACCTGTCGTATCCTCAGAATCCGTACTTCCGGCGGCGGCGCTCAAAAGCATCCTTACCACCTTCGAGAATTTCTTCAACCATTTCCCGTACCGGGTGCGCATCAATTGATCCCATGTGTTTGGATTCGATGTAGGCATTCCCCCCATCCACACCTCCAGTGGCACTGAGGCCAACGATCAGTTCGGAGTCTCCAAGCACCGGGATGTTGGCGTTGTGGGTAGAGAAAACAAATTGACGGCGGCGTTTCTCCTCGCGCATTTTGGGAACTACTCCCTCGGTGATAAATCGATTGTCAAGGTCGTCTTCAGGCTGATCAATTATGAGCGGAGCATCAGACTCAAGGAGTAGGAGCAGTAAAACAGCGGTTGCTTTTTGGCCAGTCGATAGAGCCTCGAGTGCTTGCCATGTCGGCGGTTTTCCAGAAGGAGCCGTATTGAGATGGATTGTTGTCAAGGGAAGCAGTTCCAATTCTTCAATATGCATCAGAGTCTCGGGAGGCGCCTTGGCAAGCCGTTGGGCTTGGGATGGTGGAACCGCGTATGTTTTTTGAACTGCATCCGGTCCCATCCGACAGGTATGGACGAATAGCGGTAGCGAAAAGTCCTCCTCCTTGGCAAGGATTGACGTTGTCTCTATGAGGCGGCCTCCAATCTCGTCTCGGAGTAATTGGAGTAGCGGTTCTCGATCGCCTGCGGCTGTGACCTCCACTTTGACGCGGTCACGAAGTTTCCTGTTTACTGCTTTCGCGGCTCTGTCAAGGTTTCGGAACTCCTCCGCCTTAATATCTTCCCATTCGTCGAGTAGCGTTCGCCTTCGTTCCAGGAGTTCTTTTTCTAGCCGTTTCAATAAGGACTTCCGCTCCCCGAGCGGGCGAAGGTTTTCGATTTCCCGCCGAAGACGAATAAACTCTTGGCCGTCCACTGCCGATCTTTGAAGTTGGCGCAGAATTCTCTCATAAGCGGTTTGGACCTTTTCCTTGCGCTTATTCCAGCGAGAGCGAATTTCGCTGATTCCATCATCTGCTTGCTGTAGCGCTTCTTCAAATTGGCCAGCTAATTGATCGAGATCCGTGCTCAGGCGCTCCAGTATGACATTGCCGTCCGCAAGAATTTTCTTGCCCGGCAGATCTTGGAGTGCCCGATCGGACAAGAACACCCGGTCAATCGGAAGCTCTTGGCGGAGAAAGTCTTGGCATTTGCGGAAGTTCCGTAGGCGCTTGGGAATTGAATCAAGCACCTGCTCCTCACGAACGAGCAAACTCTTTTCGCGCAGGCGATCTTCAAGACCGGCTTCCTGAAAGCGTTTGAGTGTCTCCTCAAGTCTTGGCAGGGAGGCTAAGCGCTCCTCGATTTGTTGGGTTTCGGTGTCTACATCCATTATGGATCGCCGCGTCTTTTCGAGTTCTCGGAGGAGATCGGCCTTGCGCCGGGCCGAGGAATCGTCCTGTTCGACAAAGCGGTCGAGAAGCCGTGTAAGCTTTTTGGGGCTCTTGGTGAGTTCGGATATTTCATGTTGCCCATAAACCTCGACGCGAGGGAACATCTCTTTTGGAAGGAGGTTCGAAATCTTGCCGCTCCCACCTCGAACGACAGGTGGGTTTGGAACGGTCCTCTCTATTCGGTACTCGCGTCGCGCAGGGCGATAGCAGCGCACAAGTAGTGAAACCTTTGTACCACTGCGGAGTACTTGGCGAACAATACCTTTATGGGCCTTGTCTGCCTCCTCGCCGAGAGGGTCCAATCCAAGCACGTACCGCAGACTCTCAATGACAGTCGATTTGCCGGTTCCGCGCCCGCCGATTAAGACATTCATGTTCGGATTGAGGTTAATAGCCGCACCATCCAAAAAGCCACCTTTCCAAGTCAGTGAAACGAGTTCGGCATGTTCGTCGGGCGTGGGGTCGGTGTTCAGCCGAATTCTCGATCCAGGATCGAGAAAAGCCTGCCTTAAACCCTCGACCCCCACCTCTGACATCTTTATCCAAGTGGTTGCAGAAGGGTCCTCTAAATCCTCTGGCTTCACAACATCTTTAGCGTTTACTGTAGCCACAGCCAAATTCACACTAGCCGCGTGGGCTCGTTGGTATTCAGGTTCCTTGTGTTCTACAATCTTGCGAACATTTTGCGGCAAATTTTCAACGGACCCTGGGATTTGAATGGCGAGAAGGTCTTGGTTACACCACGCGTGGATTCGCGGCTGACCCGAGAGAACTGTGAACAATCCCCTGTCGTTTACTACATGAGCGGCAATTGAGATTCCCCCCTGTTCTCGAACCTTCTCAAGGACTTCACAAAAAGAAGCAGTCGATGGTTTTGCGGAAGGCACCGTTTCCCGGATTCCGAATTCTCCAAGGAATCGCCCGAGTTGCTCTTCGGCGGAATCTGGTTGATAGATGCAAAGAATGTGAATACCTTCTGAAGACGACAGCTCGAAACCGGGGAATATCGTTATTCCGTGACCCGACGCCGCATCTTGGAAAGCAGCTACTCCGCTCACGTCGTTGTGATTGGTGATGGCGAGCACGGAAACGCCGATTTCGACTGCCTTGTCGACAATGGCCTTGGCGTGCTGGCGTGCATCGCCGCTGATTTTCTGTCCTCGGAAGGTTCCACTGTAGTCGTGTGGGTTTACCTGAAGAGCACACCGATGAAATACAGCGCCTTCTGGCAATTCTCTTGCCTTAGCGATGGGATATTGAGCGCTTACACTCGATATGGTTTTCATTTTGGCCCGTTCATTTATCGCTTGTCTTCCATCTTGCAGATGTTTTCTGAGCTTCCTGAATTTCCACCGACTACTTAAGAGTGTCAACGCTCAGATATTAATGGGCGACCTTGGTGACTTCATGCCACCGGGAACGCGCCAAGTCTTTGATCGGTTCCTGGAGTTCAGGGGGCGGTTGTGCAATTAGCAACGATGAAGAGGTTGAAGCAGTCGGGACGGTTCTCAGCCATGCTGGCCAGCGAGGATTCTGCAGACAGTGTCTGCGGAATAACACTGTAGGTGGAAATCTTCAAATTGCCATGCACTGTCTGGCGAATCTTCTCCACCTTCCAATTTTTCAGAAGGTGTCTGAAAAATTCGTTCGGCTGACCACAGTCGATAGAATCTCTTGATCTGGCTCAGATTGACGGGGCCGAATCCACGTCCGAACCGCTTCGTCATGGCCTTTCCTTCCCGCAATAGGGGGCATCGTCTTCGCTGACTTCCATCGGTTTGGTCATCGCGTTCACATTCAGCCAATAATGCTGCACCTTGGAGACTTCATGCCAGGGGAACCGAGCCGGATTTTTAATCGGTTCCTGTAGTTCGGGGGCAGTAGTGCAGTTGGTTACTACGTAGAGCCAGAAGCAGTCGGGGCGATCCTCGGCCACGCGCCGCTCGTTCGGTGTGAGCAGGATGCTTCCTGTGGCAGCGGCGAGTCCCTTCACCTCGATCAGCCGGAGTTCCCCTGATTTGAGATCAAGGCTGGTCACGTCGTAACCGAGGTTTTTTTCATGGACGTCATAGACTTGTCGCCCTTGTGCGGTCTCGTATTCCATCACCACCCGCATGGCCGTCATTTCGGTTTCAGGGTGGGGGCGCAAGCGGCGGACATCAAGGTGGCCGCTTTCCGGATGGGGCAGAATGAGCACACTGGCCAACCGCTCAACCCCCTGGAGCGTCACCGCCCGTTGCCGTTTGAGTTCATCGCGGCGGCGGTCACGTCGCGCCAGCACCTCGGCATGGCGGCTTTCCGCCCGCGCGAGGCGTCCTTCCGCGCCGATCACTTTGTTTTCCACCTCTTCGGCAGCGCGCCCGATCTCCTGATCGATCCTCTGTAGAACTTCGGTCAAGGAGAGTTCGACGTGTTCGCCGATGTTCTCGACTTCGGTCAGGCGTTCCTCGCGGACCTCATTGATAAAAGGGGCCAAGGCGTTTTCGTTGAGCCAGGCGGTCGCCTCGGGAAGAACGGCTACGGGCGGCAGATGATCGGATGCATCAGTGGGACTCAAATTGCCCAGGACATCCGGCTCGCGAAGGCGGGGGGACCCGCCGTCCGACAACTCCACAGTAAAGAGCCGTTCGTGGATGATGTGTCCGAGACCATCCACAACTCGTGCACGGTAGAAGTCGAGCCGCGCCGGCGCCTCGTGGGCCAGGGAATGGAAGCAGGCGCCTCTCGCGAATGCATCCTGTCCGGCGTCAAGCCCGTGTCGCCGCAGGGCTTCGAACAGCGGATGCCCGGGGGTCACCCATTCAAGATTGTTCTTCTCGGCCGTATCGCGGTCCGTTGACAGGCGCGGATAGCGAACTGCCAACTCTGCAAGTTTCCAGTCCGTTTTGTGTTCGTACTTTTTCAGGCTGGATGGTGTTCGACCCGGATGAAAGGTATGAGACAAATTCCTTATCGGCCTCAGGGAGAAGGCCGCATCCTGGGCGCTCTCCTTGAGGAAACGCGCAATGGTTTCAGGTACTACTCGTTTCTCCTGCGCACGGGCTCGGCGCTCGATAAGCATGTCGAGGTTGAGTTTCTTTGCTGCCAGACCTTCCAAAGCCGTCTGACAAATGGCTCTGAAATGACTTTCATCCACGTTCTGCAGGAGCCTCTCCTCGAGGTCGGCGTCCCCGAGCCTGCCCGCGTAGTAGTCTCGAAGCACGCGCTCCACGCGGGCAGATGGTAGAATCTCACCAATGACATTGAACACGGCGTCGTCATCCAGGGCGTCGCGAATTTTCTGGAGTTTGTCTAACAGACGTTGGAGCACACGTCCCTCGATGGTGTTGGTGGCAACGAAATTGAAGATCAGGCAGTCGTGCCGCTGTCCGTAACGGTGGATGCGCCCCATCCGCTGTTCGAGCCGGTTTGGGTTCCAGGGGATGTCGTAATTGAAAAGGATGTGACAGCATTGAAGGTTGATGCCCTCGCCGGCCGCTTCGGTAGCCACCAGAACCTGGATGTCACCATCGCGAAATTGCTGTTCAGTGTAGAGCCGGGTTCCCGGTTCATCGCGCGAGCCGGGCTTCATACCGCCGTGGATGCAGCCGACGATGAAACCCCAGGCTTTCAAACCGGTCCATTAGATGGTCAAGGGTATCTTTGAACTCGGTAAAGATCAGTAGCCGTTGTTCGGGGCAGTCAAAGAAGCCCTCGTCCTGCATGATCTTTCGGAGATGAGCGAGTTTGGCTTGGTTACCCGAGTTTTCGACCATTTTTGCCTCTTCGGCGAGTTGCAGGAGTTCCGCGATCTCTTCGCGTACTTGCTCGGCATTGCCCGCCAGTGTGATGGCTTCCAGCATTTCCTCCAAGCGCTCCCGCTCGGCGTCCTCGAATTCATCGAGTTCATCCCAATCGGGCAGATCCGGCGGCGCTGTCCGGACCAGTTCCTGGGCGCGTTTGAGACCGTCCTCCAGCCGCTTTGCTCGATTCTCAAGCGACCGCCGCATAGCGTAGGTACTGGAAGCGAGGCGCCGCTGGTAGAGCGACATCAGGAAACCGACCGCCCGAGCCCGAGGGTCGTCGCCTTGAGCGGCAGCGCGATGGCTCTGCCTTTTCACAAACCGGGTGATCCTTTGGTAGAGATCAAACTCCTGGCCATCGATGGCGAAGTCTGCGGTGCGAGGGATGCGATTTGTGAAAACAGGTCTTGCCGTCCAGGTTCCATCTTTCTGACGCTCCGGAAAGTAGACCATCGCCTCTTTAGTGCGCCGCAAGTAAAAAGGCGCGCGTCTCCGTTCCATGGCTTGGCGAATCGATTTCACGTCGGCGTAGGCGTCCCGGTCGAGAAGCTGTAGAAATAGGGTGAAGTTCTGCGGGTCGCCCTTGTGTGGGGTGGCGGTCAGAAGCAAAATGTGGTCCGTACTATCGCGCAGCAATTCTCCCAGCTTGTAGCGCTGGCTCTTGTGGGTCTCGTCGCGGGCCGACATGCGGTGGGCCTCGTCGATGATGACCAGATCCCAACGCACCTGCATCAATCCGGGCAAGATTTCGCTACGCTTGGCCAAGTCGAGTGAGGTGATGATTTGCTTTTGCTCCAGCCACTGATTGACGCCGAATTGATCGCGGATGTCGCTACCCTTCAGCACCAGGAACTTTTCGTCGAACTTCTCCTTGAGCTCGCGTTGCCACTGAAAGGACAGATTCGCGGGACAGACCACGAGAACACGTTCAATGATACCTCGCAGCTTGAGTTCCCGGACCAAGAGGCCTGCCATGATGGTCTTGCCCGCGCCCGCGTCGTCGGCGAGCAGGAAGCGCACGCTGGGGAGTTTAAGGAGGTGGTCGTAGACCGCCTCAAGCTGATGCGGCAACGGGTCCACGCGCGATAGGGAGAGTCCGAAATAGGGATCGAACTCGTAAGCGATTCCGAGTGAATAGGCTTGCAGGGCAATTCGCAGAAGCCGTCCATCGCCATCGTAGGAGAGAGAAGAGTCGGCGATGGTCAGATTGGAGATATCATCTGAAGTGAGGGTAACTCGGCGGAACTTCTCAGACACCTGACCGACGAGGCCAACAATCCAAGCGTCGGTCCCGTTCGAACGCACAGTCTCCACCCGCATGGGCTCATTAAAAAAAAGACCAGTCAGGATCTGTCCTTCTCGGATGGGCACTTCAACCTCTAATTGGGTTTTCTCCATTTTCAGACGTTCTTCTACCTCAAACTATACCGTAGCAATCCCAACTGATTCCGGCTATCGATTCGGTCAGCCCAACGGAGTATTCGAAGCCCTGTCTGACCGGTGGAGCCAAGCAGGCATAAGCTTTCGGAGTTTCCCCATTCCTTGATTGATTAAATTTGAACACGCTAAGAAAATTACACCCCCAAATAGGCCGTGAAAACCCTACTTGTGGAGCATCGTACATCAAGAGGGAAACGTAAGGGGACTCCAAATGTCCCTAGGGTAGTTCATCGTCGAAAATCTTCTCTGCTCCCTTGCTTCGGTGGGGGGAGCGGATTGAAACCAGTGATGGGTGGGGTGGAAAGATCGACCGAGGGCGTCGACATGATTCACATAATGGTTCATTTGTGAATCATGAAATCAATCACTATCCATAAACTGGAAGCGGAGCTTGCCAAACGCATCGAAATGCAGGCAAAGCGAGACGGTGTTTCCCTTAACCGGACCATAAAATCCATACTCAGAAACTCATTGGGGCTGACCAAACCGCCACCCGTCGACCACCGCGAGGATTTTCTGGATCTTTTCGGCTCCTGGTCTGCGGAGGAGAGCGCCGAATTTGACGCCCGAATCTCCGAAGCTCGCCGGATTGAGCCAACCGACTGGCAACGCTGATATGACGGCCATTACATTGGACAGCAACGCCTACAGCGCCTTCATGCGGGGCGACGAGGAGGTGCTCCACACCCTTGCCGCGGTCCACAAGGTTTACCTGCCCTTATTTGTAATTGGAGAACTTCACTACGGATTTCGAGGCGGTTCCAAACTCCGGGATAATCTCCTCCAGCTTCGACAGTTCCTGGAAAAACCAACCGTTGAAGTCTGGCTACCTACCGAGGAGACCGCAGTGATATACGGTGAGGTTATGGATACGTTGAAACGAAACGGTAGTCTCATCCCCATTAACGACGTATGGATTGCCTGCTCTACCATCGAAAGTGGCTCGAAGTTGGTAACCTATGACCAGCACCTCAAATCCATACCTGGCCTTCGCTTGTGGAACTTTTTCACCCCGTAAATCTGTCTCTCATCCCTGCCCGTCCGTTTTCAAGTTTCCATTGAAC